>NZ_JBEZVN010000001.1:0-710099 GCF_040636995.1 Streptomyces sp. NPDC032161
ACGCTTCCTTCGTACTCACCCCGACCTTCCGGTCCAGGCTTTCCTCCGGGCTTTTCCCTTCGGTCTTGCGTTTCCGACTCTATCAGACTCTTTCGCGTCCGATTCCCGGTCGAAGCGGGTTCGCCTCCCAGGTCCCACGCTTTCGCGCTTTTCCCTTTCGGCGGTTCCAACCGTACCAGATTCTATTTCCGTTCCGTTTCCGGTACGAATTTCAATTCCGGTGGCCGCTGGAAGACCTTTTGCCTTTCGGCGGGCCCGACTTTATCAGAGATTCTGAGTCGGAAATTCCGCCGCGCTGCAGAGGCCACGGACACAAGGGTGCCTGTGGTGCTGTGCGGTCGGGCGGAGCCGTAAACGTACTGGAGCGGGGTGCCCCGATGCAAATCGGGGCACCCCGCTCCAGGGTTCGCGTGCGCCGGTCAGACCTCGACGACGACGGGAAGGATCATCGGGCGCCGACGGTAGGTGTCCGAGACCCACTTCCCCACCGAGCGGCGTACGAGCTGCTGGAGCTGGTGCGGCTCCATCACCCCGTCCTGCGCCGACTTGTTGAGCGCGTCCTCGACCTTCGGCACGACGGCGTCGAACGCCGAGTCGTCGATGCCGGATCCGCGGGCCTGGATGTAGGGACCGCCCGTGATCTTGCCGGTGGTGCTGTCGACGACGACGAAGACCGAGATGATGCCCTCGTCGCCGAGGATGCGGCGGTCCTTGAGGGAGGCCTCGGTGACGTCGCCGACCGAGAGCCCGTCGACGTACACGTAACCGGCCTGGACCTTGCCGGCGATCCTGGCCCTGCCGTCGACGAGGTCGACGACGACGCCGTCCTCGGCGATGACGATGTGGTCCTTGGGCACGCCGGTGAGGGCGCCGAGTTCAGCGTTGGCCCTCAGGTGACGCCACTCGCCGTGCACCGGCATCAGGTTCTTCGGCTTGCAGATGTTGTAGAAGTACAGCAGCTCGCCGGCCGAGGCGTGCCCGGAGACGTGGACCTTGGCGTTGCCCTTGTGGACCACGTTGGCGCCCCAACGACTCAGACCGTTGATCACGCGGTAGACCGCGTTCTCATTGCCCGGGATCAGCGACGACGCCAGGATCACGGTGTCGCCCTGGACGATCCGGATCTGGTGGTCACGGTTGGCCATCCGGGACAGCGCGGCCATCGGCTCGCCCTGGGATCCCGTGCAGACCAGCACGACCTCGTCGTCGGGCAGGTCGTCGAGGGTCTTGACGTCGACCACCAGGCCCGCGGGGACCTTCAGATAGCCCAGGTCGCGAGCGATGCCCATGTTGCGCACCATCGAGCGTCCGACGAAGGCGACCCGGCGGCCGTACTCGTGGGCGGCGTCGAGGATCTGCTGGATGCGGTGCACATGACTGGCGAAGCTCGCGACGATGATGCGCTTGTGGGCGTTGGCGAAGACCGTGCGCAGGACGTTGGAGATGTCCCGCTCGGGCGGCACGAAGCCGGGGACCTCCGCGTTGGTCGAGTCGGAGAGCAGCAGGTCGATGCCCTCCTCGCTCAGCCGGGCGAACGCGTGCAGGTCGGTGAGCCGGCCGTCCAGCGGGAGCTGGTCCATCTTGAAGTCGCCGGTCGCGACGGCCATGCCCGCAGGGGTGCGGATGGCGACCGCGAGGGCGTCCGGGATGGAGTGGTTGACCGCGACGAACTCGCAGTCGAAGACGCCGATGCGCTCGCGCCGGCCCTCCTCGACCTCGAGCGTGTACGGGCGGATGCGGTGCTCCTGCAGCTTCGCCTCGATCAGCGCGAGGGTCAGCTTGGAACCGATGAGGGGGATGTCCGGCTTCAGACGCAGCAGATACGGGACACCACCGATGTGGTCCTCGTGGCCGTGCGTCAGGATGATCCCCTCGACCTCGTCGAGGCGGTCCCGGATCGTGGTGAAGTCCGGCAGGATCAGGTCGACTCCGGGCTGCTCCTCCTCCGGGAAGAGGACACCGCAGTCGACGATGAGCAGACGGCCGTCGAACTCGAAGACCGTCATGTTGCGGCCGATCTCACCGAGGCCACCGAGCGGGGTGACGCGGAGGCCGCCCTTGGGGAGCTTCGGCGGGGCGCCGAGTTCGGGGTGCGGATGACTCAAAAGACTCTCCTTACCACGCGCGCCACGTACCGCTTGGGCACGTGGCGCGCATGTCATTTCGTGCACTTGCTGTTGTCTGTTGTGTTGCTCTTGAGAGTTTTCTTCTTTTATTCAGTTGTGAAGTCCGTGATCAGAGCTCTACCCCGCCGGCGGCGAGATCGATCTTGAGCTGTGCCGTCTCCTGCGCGGTGAGCTCCACCATGGGCAGGCGCAGCGGGCCGCCGGGAAGGCCCTGGAGCGCCAGCGCGGCCTTGGTGGTGATCACACCCTGGGTGCGGAACATGCCGGTGAAGACGGGCAGGAGCTTCTGGTGGATCTCCGCGGCCTTCTGGACGTCGCCACCGAGGTACGCCTCGATGAGGGCACGCAGCTCGGGGGTGACGACGTGGCCGACGACGGAGACGAAGCCGACGGCGCCGACGGAGAGGAGCGGCAGGTTCAGCATGTCGTCGCCGGAGTACCAGGCGAGGCCGGACCGGGAGATGGCCCAGCTCGCGCGGCCGAGGTCGCCCTTGGCGTCCTTGTTGGCGACGATGCGGGGGTGCTCGGAGAGCCGAACCAGCGTCTCCGTCTCGATGGGCACACCGCTGCGTCCGGGGATGTCGTAGAGCATCACCGGCAGTCCCGTGGCGTCCGCGATGGCCGTGAAGTGACGGAAGAGGCCCTCCTGCGGCGGCTTGTTGTAGTACGGCGTCACCGCGAGCAGGCCGTGCGCGCCGGAGCGTTCGGCCGTGCGGGCGAGTTCGACGCTGTGGCGGGTGTCGTTGGTGCCGATGCCGGCGACGACATGGGCCCGGTCCCCCACCGCTTCCAGGACCGCCCTGACGAGCTGGTCCTTCTCCGCGTCGCTGGTGGTCGGGGACTCGCCGGTGGTGCCGTTGACGATCAGGCCGTCGTTGCCCGCGTCCACCAGGTGGGCGGCGAGCCGCTGGGCGCCGTCGAGGTCGAGTGCGCCGTCCGCCGTGAAGGGCGTGACCATGGCGGTGAGGACCCTCCCGAAGGGGGTCTGCGGAGTGGAGATCGGAGCCATGGGTAACACGCTACTCGCTGCTCAGGGCCCGTGGACCCCTCGGGGGGACACACCGTAGGAGCCCGACACTGCCTGCTCGGGGGTTCAAGCAGTGCCGGGTCCGTTTGATCAGCCTAGATGAACTTCACGAAACGTCGCAATATGGACACCGCTTACGGGGCAACACGTCCGTTTTTGTTGAAGGCTGCATGGGTGAGCGGCATGAGCCGGGCCCAGTGCTCCTCCATCCGCTGCCCGACCATCTCGATCTCCCGCTGCGGGAAGGAGGGCACCGTCGCCATCTCGTGCTGGGTGCGCAGACCGAGGAAGTGCATCAGTGAGCGGGCGTTGCACGTGGCGTACATCGAGGAGTACAGGCCGACGGGGAGGACCGAACGGGCGACCTCGCGGGCCACCCCGGCGGCGAGCATCTCCTGGTACGCCTCGTACGCCTGGCGGTAGGAGTCCTCCATGACGCGGCCGGTGAGCTCGTGCTGCGCCTGCGTGCCCTCGACGAACTCGTACTTGCCGGGACGGCCCTGCTGGACGAGCTTGCGCGACTCGTCCGGGACGTAGAAGACCGGCTCCAGCTGCCGGTAGCGGCCCGATTCCTCGTTGTACGACCAGCCCACGCGGTGGCGCATGAACTCGCGGAACACGAAGATCGGGGCGCTGATGAAGAAGGTCATCGAGTTGTGCTCGAACGGGCTGCCGTGCCGGTCGCGCATCAGGAAGTTGATGAGCCCCTTGGAGCGCTCGGGGTCCTTGGTGACCTCCTCCAGGGACTGCTCGCCCGCCGTGGAGACACGGGCCGCGAACAGGACGTCGGCGTCGCCCGCGGAGTGTTTCACCAGCTCGACGGTGACATCGCTGCGGAAGCTGGGCTTTGCGGGCTCGGGGGTCTCGGTCACCGGCGGGGTCCTTCCAAATCGCGTCGCACGGGCGGCGCCCACTCTACGGGCCGCCACCGACAACGCTGCCCGGAAGGTCCACCCCGGGACTTCTTCGACGAATTCGGCGATTCGGGGCACCAAACGGGCCTGTCGCACGTCTGTCTCAATAACAGCACCGACCACAGAGTTCAAGGAGAGCTTCCTCATGTTCCGCCGGCGCGAGTCCGTCCCGTTCTCGTTCGTGTCCGAGGCCGACAGGTTCCGCAGCAACGTCACTCCGCCCCCGCGGGAGCGCACCAGCGTCTCCCAGATGGCCGCCCGCTCGCTCGTCGGGCTCACGATCGTCGCGGGTCTCGTCGGCTCCCTGGTGCTGGGCATGCCCGCTCTGAGCCCGCAGAGCGAGTCGCACCCCCAGCAGACCGAGGCCGCGACCGGCCGCTGAGCGGCCCCGCCCCGCACAGGCCCCCTGGGGTGGTCGGGCCGGTGATCTCCTCGATAGCCTCACCGGGCACAACAATCGAGCGTGCTTGTGAGTGAGGATCAGTCGTGCCCCTGCCCTTCCTGACGGCCGACCGCGCGTTTGACGCGGGCGCTGAGGACGTAGCGCTGCCGTTCGACGACCACGACAGCTGGCGGCGCCCGTACCGCCCCGGGCCCTGGCGGGTCGCGGCCGCGGCCTCCCTGCTGCTGCTCGCGTCGTTCGTCCTCCTCGCGGGGATGATCACCGCGTTCGCCGGGGCGGTGTCCGGCGCGGCCGTGTGTCTGGGACTCGCCGCCGCGGTCATCGCCTCCGCCCTGCGGCTGCTGCGGATGGGCGCCTGGGTGAGCCGGCACGGGGTGCGCCGGGTGGGCTTCCTCTCGACGGCGACGGTGCCGTGGGAACGGGTCTCGGCGATCCGCACGGTTCAGCAGCCGGTGCGGTGGCTGGGGTTCCCGCGCACGGTGCAGGGTCAGGCGCTGATCGTCGTCCGCCGGGGCGGCGAGGCCGTGGAGCCGCTGCTCACCGACAGCAACGCGGACTTCCTGGGGCGGCCCGAGGCGTTCGACCGCGCCGCCGACACGGTCGAGGTGTGGGGGGACGAGTACCGGCGGGACCGAGAGCCTGTCGGGTGACCTCCGACCGGGCGGCCACGCCCTGGCACGCGCGCTTCCGGCGTCACCGGGATGCCCTGGGACGAGGTTTCCCCTGCTCGAACGAAGCCGAGTGCCCGGGGAAGCCGCTACAAGAACATCTGGGTGCCTCGGCAGCCGACGCGCCATGCCGACGCGTCGGCTTGCCTGGTCGAACGGTCACCCGGCAGGCGCTGAGACGCCTGTTCATCGCTCGGGCCCGGCGGCCGTCCACGGCTGCCGGGCCCGAGCCCGTTCGTCACACCCTTCTCAGGCGCCGGACGGGCGTGATCCGGCGGCCTTCGCACCCTTGCCGGGCCGGGCGGGCGTCGCCCGCGCGTGCAGGGCGATGGCGCGCTGCATGGCCTTCCGGGCCCTGGGGGTGTCCCTGGCGTCCTGGTAGGCGACGGCCAGCCGGAACCAGCAGCGCCAGTCGTCCGGGGAGTCCTCCGTCTCCGCGCGGCGCCGGGCGAACACGGCGTCGGCCGAGTCGCGGTCGATGCGGCCGGAGGGGGTGCGGACCAGTTCGTCGACCGGCAGGCCGCCCTCCGCGTCGAGTTCCGCCGCCAGCGCGTTGGCCCGCGCCACGAACCGGGTGTTCTGCCAGAGGAACCAGACCCCGATCACCGGCAGGATGAGCACGGAGACCCCGAAGGCCACCGTCAGCGGGGTGCCGTGCTCGATGAGCAGGACGCCACGGCTGCCGACCAGGACGAAGTAGAAGACCAGGACGGCGGCGGTGACGAAGTACGTGATCTTTGCGCGCATGGCGGGGCCCAGTCAGTCCAGGTCGAGGAAGTTTTCCAGGCCGAACGTGAGCCCGGGGGTGGCCACCACGCGGCGGACGCCGAGCAGGATGCCCGGCATGAAGCTGCTGTGGTGCAGGGAGTCGTGCCGGATCGTGAGGGTCTCGCCCTCGCCGCCCAGCAATACCTCCTGGTGGGCGAGGAGGCCGCGCAGCCGGACCGCGTGGACCGGGACCCCGTCGACGTCCGCGCCGCGCGCGCCGTCCAGGGCCGTGGTGGTGGCGTCCGGCTGCGGGGCGCAGCCGGCCTTCCGCCGCGCCTCGGCGATCAGCTGGGCGGTGCGGGTCGCGGTGCCCGAGGGGGCGTCGGCCTTGTTCGGGTGGTGCAGCTCGACGACCTCGACGGACTCGAAGTAGCGGGCGGCCTGCTGCGCGAACCTCATCGTGAGGACGGCGCCGATGGAGAAGTTCGGCGCGATGAGCACCCCGGTCTCCGGGGAGCCTTCCAGCCAGGTGCGCAGCTGCGCGAGCCGTTCGTCGGTCCAGCCCGTCGTGCCGACGACGGCGTGGATGCCGTGCCGTACGCAGAAGTCGAGGTTGCCCATCACCGATGCGGGGGTGGTGAGCTCGACGACGGCCTCGGCGCCGGACTCCACGAGGGTCTCCAGCTTGTCGCCGCGGCCCAGGGCGGCCACCAGCTCCATGTCGTCGGCGGCCTCGACGGCTCGTACCGCCTCGGCCCCGATGCGGCCCCTGGCGCCGAGAACGGCCACGCGCAGCTTGCTCATGTGCTCTGCTTCCTTACCGGTTCTTGGGGTCTCGTGCTACGAGACCGCTTCTTCGAGGCGGTCGGCCTGCTTGTCCTTGAGCGGGCCGATGACCGAGAGCGAGGGGCGGTGTCCGAGGACCTCGCCCGCGACCGCGCGGACGTCGTCGGGGGTGACCTGTGCCATCCGGTCCAGCATGTCGTCGACCGACATCTGATCGCCCCAGCACAGCTCGCTCTTGCCTATGCGGTTCATCAGCGCGCCGGTGTCCTCCAGGCCGAGGACCGTGGAGCCGGAGAGCTGACCGATCGCCCGGCCGATCTCCTCGTCGCTCAGTCCCTCGGACGCTACCCGGTCCAGCTCGTCGCGGCAGATCTTGAGGACGTCGTGGACCTGGCCGGGCCGGCAGCCCGCGTACACGCCGAACAGGCCGCAGTCGGCAAACCCTGAGGTGTACGAGTAGACGCTGTAGGCGAGGCCGCGCTTCTCCCGTACCTCCTGGAAGAGGCGTGAGCTCATGCCGCCGCCGAGCGCGGTGCTGAGGACCCCGAGGGCCCAGCGGCGCTCGTCGGTGCGGGACAGTCCCGGCATGCCGAGGACGACGTGGGCCTGCTCGGTCCTGCGATTGAGCAGTTCGACGCGGCCCGCGGTGCGCAGGGTGCGGGAGCCGGTGCGCGGGCCGACCGGGACGGCGTCGGTGCGGGACAGGGCACCGGCGCGTTCGAACGCCTTGCGGACCTGGCGTACGACCGTGGCGTGGTCGATGTTGCCCGCGGCGGCGACGACCAGACGGGTCGGGTCGTAGTGCTTCTTGTAGAAGCGGGCGATCCGGCCGCGGTCGAGTGCGTTGATGGTGTCGACGGTGCCGAGGACCGGGCGGCCGAGGGGGGTGTCGCCGAGCAGGGTGTGCGCGAACAGGTCGTGCACGCAGTCGCCCGGGTCGTCCTCCGTCATGGCGATCTCCTCGAGGATGACGCCGCGCTCGGCGTCGACGTCCTCGGGGGTGATCAGCGAGCCGGTCAGCATGTCGCAGACGATGTCGATGGCCAGCGGCAGGTCGGTGTCGAGGACCCGCGCGTAGTAGCAGGTGTACTCCTTCGCCGTGAAGGCGTTCATCTCGCCGCCGACCGCGTCGATGGCGGCGGAGATGTCGAGGGCGCTGCGCCGGGCGGTGCCCTTGAAGAGGAGGTGTTCGAGGTAGTGCGTCGCGCCGTTGAGGGTGGGGGTCTCGTCGCGTGATCCGACGTTGGCCCAGATCCCGAAGGTGGCGGAGCGGACGGTGGGCAGGGTCTCGGTGACGATCCGCAGACCGCCGGGGAGGACGGTGCGGCGGACCGTTCCGACGCCGCCGGTGCCCTTGAGAAGCGTTTGGGTACGGGCGACGGCCCGCGCCTTCGAGGAGGCACGGGCCGTCGTCACGGAACTACGGGACGTCACTTGGCGGCGTCGTCCTTCTTGTCGGCCCCCGCGGCGGTGCCGCTTTCGGACTCGGCGTCCTCGATGACGGGGACGAGGGAGAGCTTGCCGCGCGAGTCGATCTCGGCGATCTCCACCTGGACCTTGGTGCCGACACCGAGCACGTCCTCGACGTTCTCCACGCGCTTGCCGCCGGCGAGCTTGCGGATCTGCGAGATGTGCAGCAGGCCGTCCTTGCCGGGCATGAGGGAGACGAACGCACCGAAGGTGGTGGTCTTGACGACCGTACCCAGGTAGCGCTCGCCGACCTCCGGCATGGTCGGGTTGGCGATCGAGTTGATCGTGGCGCGGGCGGCCTCGGCGGCCGGTCCGTCGGCGGCACCGATGTAGATGGTGCCGTCGTCCTCGATCGTGATGTCGGCGCCGGTGTCCTCCTGGATCTGGTTGATCATCTTGCCCTTGGGGCCGATGACCTCACCGATCTTGTCCACCGGGATCTTGACGGTGATGATCCGCGGGGCGTTCGGGGACATCTCGTCCGGGACGTCGATGGCCTCGTTCATCACGTCGAGGATGTGGAGGCGGGCGTCGCGGGCCTGCTTCAGCGCGGCGGCCAGGACCGAGGCGGGGATGCCGTCGAGCTTGGTGTCGAGCTGGAGCGCGGTGACGAACTGACGCGTACCGGCGACCTTGAAGTCCATGTCGCCGAAGGCGTCCTCCGCACCGAGGATGTCGGTGAGGGCGACGTAGTGGGTCTTGCCGTCGATCTCCTGGGAGATCAGGCCCATGGCGATACCGGCGACGGCGGCCTTGAGCGGCACACCGGCGTTCAGCAGCGACATGGTGGAGGCGCAGACCGAGCCCATGGACGTCGAGCCGTTGGAGCCCAGCGCCTCGGAGACCTGGCGGATCGCGTACGGGAACTCCTCGCGCGACGGCAGCACCGGCACGATGGCGCGCTCGGCGAGCGCGCCGTGGCCGATCTCGCGGCGCTTGGGCGAGCCCACGCGGCCGGTCTCGCCGACGGAGTAGGGCGGGAAGTTGTAGTTGTGCATGTAGCGCTTGCGGGTCACCGGGGAGAGGGTGTCCAGCTGCTGCTCCATGCGCAGCATGTTGAGGGTGGTGACGCCCAGGATCTGGGTCTCGCCGCGCTCGAACAGCGCCGAGCCGTGCACCCGCGGGATGGCCTCGACCTCGGCGGCGAGCGTACGGATGTCCGTGACGCCGCGGCCGTCGATGCGGACCTTGTCCTTGATGACGCGCTCGCGGACCAGCCTCTTGGTCAGCGCGCGGTAGGCGGCGGAGATCTCCTTCTCGCGGCCCTCGAAGGCCGGGAGGAGCTTCTCGGCGGCGATCTCCTTGACGCGGTCCAGCTCGGTCTCGCGGTCCTGCTTGCCCGCGATGGTGAGCGCCTGGGCCAGCTCGGAGGTCACGGCGTCGGCGAGGGCCGCGTAGACGTCGTCCTGGTAGTCCAGGAAGACCGGGAATTCGCCGGTGGGCTTGGCGGCCTTGGCGGCGAGGTCCGACTGGGCCTTGCAGAGGACCTTGATGAACGGCTTCGCGGCCTCGAGACCGGCGGCGACGACCTCCTCGGTCGGGGCCTCGGCGCCGTCCTTGACGAGCTGGATGGTCTTCTCGGTGGCCTCGGCCTCGACCATCATGATCGCGACGTCGCCGTCCTCCAGGACACGGCCCGCGACGACCATGTCGAAGACGGCGTCCTCCAGCTCGGTGTGCGTCGGGAAGGCGACCCACTGGCCCTTGATCAGAGCGACGCGGGTGCCGCCGACCGGACCGGAGAAGGGCAGCCCGGCGAGCTGCGTGGAGCAGGATGCGGCGTTGATCGCGACCACGTCGTAGAGGTGGTCGGGGTTGAGCGCCATGACCGTCTCGACGATCTGGACCTCGTTGCGCAGGCCCTTCTTGAAGGAGGGGCGCAGCGGGCGGTCGATCAGGCGGCAGGTGAGGATGGCGTCCTCGGAGGGACGGCCCTCGCGGCGGAAGAAGGAGCCGGGGATCTTGCCGGCGGCGTACTGCCGCTCCTCGACGTCCACCGTCAGGGGGAAGAAGTCGAGCTGGTCCTTGGGCTTCTTGGAAGCGGTGGTGGCCGACAGCACCATGGTGTCGTCGTCCAGGTACGCGACGGCGGAGCCGGCGGCCTGCTTGGCCAGGCGGCCCGTCTCGAAGCGGATGGTGCGGGTGCCGAAGGTGCCGTTGTCGATGACGGCCTCGGCGTAGTGGGTCTCGTTCTCCACTAGCGTTTTCTCCGTTACATGTCGTCTTTTCGTCCCCGCGCCCGTGTGGCGGGGGGACGGTTGCGGAGAAGCGCTCCTTGACGGGCCGGTCTTCGATCGAAGCACCCGGTCGATGGGTCCGGGAGCCACTACCGAGGACCGGCGGCGGGGAGTTTCGCTTCTCGCTCGTCCGCGGGACGTTTCTGCGACCAGGTTACTGAGATCCGGGTCGGCTTGGCATTCCGGCCGTGCGGGTCGGCCCGCCACGACCCGCGCATGTGTATGTACGTACAACTGTACGTACGGCAAAGGGAGCGGTCCCCTCGATTGCGGGAACCGCTCCCTTCACGGCGTCTTACTTGGCGCCGGCCGCACCGCGACGGATGCCGAGGCGGTCGACCAGCGCACGGAAGCGCTGGATGTCCTTCTTGGCCAGGTACTGCAGCAGGCGGCGGCGCTGGCCGACCAGGATCAGCAGACCACGGCGGGAGTGGTGGTCGTGCTTGTGCGTCTTGAGGTGCTCCGTCAGATCCGAGATGCGACGGGAGAGCATCGCGACCTGGACCTCGGGGGAACCGGTGTCACCCTCCTTGGTGGCGAACTCGGCCATGATCTGCTTCTTCGTAGCGGCGTCGAGCGACACGCGGTACTCCTCTTCGGTGTTCGAGCGCCCGCGAGTGCCCCTGTCTTGACACCAGGGGGTCTTCCGTTACTCGGGGGCGAGGGTCCGATGGGCGCTGCTCCCAGGATGTTCCGGGAGCGCGTACACAAACGGCCGTCACACAGCGTACCAGTCCCCTGCGTGGGGGGCGTACGCCGGTGACGGCCGCGGGGCCCGCGGGGTCAGCCGGTGAGGGCCCTGGCCCGTACGAAGACGTCCAGGACCGCCAGGCAGAGCGGGACCAGGGAGAGCAGGACGGCCCCCTCCGCCAGGTCGAGCAGGCGCCCCCAGAACGGGGAGAGGCCCTTGCGCGGGATGATCAGGCCGATCGCGGTGAACAGCGCGGCCCCGGCGGCGACCGCCGCGGAGAGCCAGATCGTACGGATGTCGAGGGAGCTGCGGTCGCCGTAGCGGACCAGGTCGAACAGCAGGTCGACCGGCGGGTTCAAGGAGAGGCCGAGGACCAGCAGGGCGATCGCGCCGATGCCCGCGACCAGGACGCAGGCGACCTGCGAGGTGTAGCGGAAGAGGCGGGCGCGCAGCAGCATCGCGAGCCCGGAGGCCAGGGCCAGCAGCTGACCCCACACGCTGTCGGAGAAACCGAGGACGGCCGCGCAGCCGACGACGACCGCGGCACAGCCTCCGACGAGACCGAGCAGCATCTCGTGGCCCCGGCGGGCCTGGGCCGCGATGCGGTCGGCGTCGACGGGGTCGGCGGGGGCGCCGGATCCGTCCGGGCCGGCGTTCGGGTCGGTGAGGCTGTCGTCGTAGCCGCCGGGGGCGGTGTGCGGCGAGGCGTAGCCGATGGGCAGCCGGGCGAAGCGGGCGGAGAGGCCGGGCAGGAAGGCGACGAGTCCGAGGGCGACGGGGGCGCAGACGGCGGCGGTCTCGGTGGCGGTCGCCTCGGTGAGGATCGCGACGAAGGTGGCGAGGGTGCCGACGGTGGCGAGGAACGTCGCCGCGACGAACGGGGCGTCGCCGCTCGGGGTGAGGGCGACCAGGGCGACGGAGGCGACCAGGACGGCGACGCAGCCGAGGAGGAACTGGAGCCTGCCGGGGCCCTGGTCCGCGTCCGGGCCGATGATGCCGGAACCGGCGATGAGCACGAGGGGCAGGGCGCCGAGGCCGAGGGCCACGGCGGTGGCCCGGTCCGCGTAGACCCGGGCGCGGACCCCCGCGAACGCGGTGAGCAGGAGCCCGGCCGAGCCGGCGACGACACCGGGCAGTCCGTGCATGTCGTGCCGGACCGGGTCGGCGAACCAGAGCACGAAGCCCATCAGGACGAGCAGGAGCACGCCGCCGACCAGCCCCGCGCCGCGCAGCAGGTCGTCGCTCCACAGATGGCGGTCGCGGGTGACGGCCGAGGCGACGGCATCCGAGACGTCGTCGAAGACGGCGGGCGGCAGGGACTGGGCGAAGGGGCGCAGACTGAGGAGTTCGCCGTCGAGGACCTGCTGGGCGGCGAGGGTGCGCGCGCCGTCGAGGACCGTGCCGTCGCGGCGCACGAGGTGGTATCCGGCGGGCGCGCCGGTCGGCTGGCTCTGGCCGGTGAGGCGCAGGATCTCCGGGTAGACGTCGGCGACGGCGATGTCCTCCGGCAGGGCCACATCGATCCGGCTGTCGGGCGCCACGACTGTCACGCGGCAGAATCCCGTCGCTGCGGTCGAACTCACGTGTCTGGTCCCCCTGATTCGCGGTTGCGCACAGTGCGCGCGCCACCCTACCGGGAGGGGTCCCGGTGGTCTGCACGTAGGATCACCGTCACGCGGAGGGACGTCCGCGAGCAGGGGAAGCCACGGGGGGCTTCGGTGCGCATCCGGCCTTCCGCCCGTCCGTACCGAGGGATTGGTGTTTCGGTGAGCCAGATCGTCGTGAAGCGACCTCCGCGTGCCCTGCCACCGGAAGTCCCCATGGACGAGTTGACGTTGGAGGCCCCTCCCGAACTGCCCCGCGGGCAGCAGGAGGGGATGCTGATGCAGATCCTGCCGGTGCTCGGCATGGGGTCGTCGGTGGTGTTCTTCTTCTCGCCCCAGGCCCCTCCGTTCATGCGGATCATGGGCGTGCTGATGCTCGTCTCGACGGTCGGCATGGTGGTCGCCCAGTTGGTCCGGTATCGCCGGGGTACGCAGGGGCAAATGGCAGATGTCCGGCGCGACTACCTCAAGTACCTGGCGCAGACCCGGCGTACGGTGCGCCGGACGGCGCGCGCGCAGCGGGACGCGCAGTTGTATCTGCAGCCCGCTCCGGAGCAGTTGTGGTCGGTGGTCGCCGAGGGCAGCCGGGTATGGGAACGGCGCGCCGGGGACAAGGACTTCGGGCAGGTGCGGCTCGGTCTGGGCGCGCAGCAGCTGGCCACCCCGTTGGTCGCGCCGGACACGGCTCCGGTGGACGAGCTGGAGCCGATGTGCGCGGGGGCGATGCAGCGGTTCCTTGCCGTGCACGGGTCGCTGGACGGTCTGCCGATGGCCGTGTCGATGCGGGCGTTCTACCACGTGACGGTCTCCGGGCAGCCGGAGGCGGCGCAGTCGGCGGCGCGGGCGCTGGTCGCGCAGCTGGTGACGCTGCACTCCCCCGAGGACCTGGTGGTCGCGGTGGTGGCGGCGCGGGGCGCGGTGGAGCGCTGGGACTGGACGAAGTGGCTGCCGCACGCGCAGGTGCCGGCGCAGGTCGACGGGGCCGGTACGAAGCGGCTGTTCGGGGACGATCTGGGTGAGCTGGAGCAGTTGCTGGCGGGCCGGCTGGAGGGACGGCCGCGGTTCGGCCGGGACAACCAGCCGCTGCTGGACCAGCCGCACGTCGTGGTGGTGCTGGACGGCGGGATCGTGCCGCCGGACTCGCTGTTCGCGGCGGCCGAGGGCCTGCAGGGGGTGACGATCGTCGAGGTGGTGCCCGGCGAGCTCGACGAGCCGCGCGGTGGCCTCTCGGTGGTGGTGCGGCCGGGGCTGCTGCGACTGGAGTCGGGCACGGGGATGGTGTACGAGGGGGTTCCGGACGGCCTCTCGCTGCCCGCGGCCGAGGCACTGGCCCGGCAGCTGGCGCCGCTGCGGATGGGCGGGGGCGACGACGACGAACCGTTGCTGGCCAACCTGGACTTCACGGATCTGCTGAACCTGGGCGACGCGGCCTCGGTCGACGTGGCGCGGACCTGGCGGCCGAGGTCGGTCGCCGAGCGGCTGCGGGTGCCGATCGGGGTCGGCGAGGACGGCCAGCCGGTGATGCTGGACCTGAAGGAGGCCGCGCAGGAAGGCATGGGCCCGCACGGGCTGTGCGTCGGTGCCACGGGTTCGGGGAAGTCGGAGCTGCTGCGGACGCTGGTGCTGGGGCTCGCGGTCACGCACTCCTCGGAGACGCTGAACTTCGTGCTCGCGGACTTCAAGGGCGGTGCGACGTTCGCCGGGATGTCGCAGATGCCGCACGTGGCGGCCGTCATCACCAACCTGGCGGACGACCTGACACTGGTCGACCGCATGGGGGACGCGATCCGCGGTGAGCTGCAGCGTCGTCAGGAGCTGCTGCGGGCGGCGGGCAATTACGCGAACATCCACGACTACGAGAAGGCGCGGGCGGCGGGCGCGGCGCTGGAGCCGCTGGCCTCGCTGGTGCTGGTGATCGACGAGTTCTCGGAACTCCTCACCGCCAAGCCCGACTTCATCGACATGTTCATCCAGATCGGGCGCATCGGGCGTTCGCTGGGTGTGCATCTGCTGCTCGCCTCGCAGCGTCTGGAGGAGGGCAGGCTGCGGGGTCTGGACACGTATCTCTCGTACCGGATCGGTCTGCGGACGTTCTCGGCGGCGGAGTCGCGGACGGCGCTGGGCGTGCCGGACGCGTACCACCTGCCGTCGGTGCCCGGCTCGGGGTATCTGAAGTTCGGCACGGACGAGATGACCCGGTTCAAGGCGGCGTACGTGTCGGGGACGTACCGCACGGGCGGTCCCGACCTGTCGGTGGGGGCGTTGCCGATCGAGCGGCGGGCCGCGGTGTTCAGCGCGCTGCCGGTGCCGGTGGTGTACGCGGCGCCCGACCCGGCGCATCTGGTGGCGGCCCGGGCCGAGGCGGAGGACGACGCGCTGGCGGACACGGTGCTGGACGTGATCGTGCGGCGGCTGGAGGGTCAGGGGGTGCCCGCCCATCAGGTGTGGCTGCCGCCGCTGGACCGGGCGCCGGCGCTGGACCAGTTGCTGCCGGGGCTCGCGCCGACAGCCGAGCGCGGGTTCACGGCGACGGAGTACACGCGTCCCGGCGGGCTGACCGTTCCGCTCGGGCTCATCGACAAGCCCTTCGAGCAGCGGCGCGAGGTGCTGTACACGGACTTCTCGGGGGCGGCGGGCCACATGATGGTGGTCGGCGGGCCGCAGTCCGGGAAGTCGACGCTGCTGCGGACGCTGGTCTCGTCGTTCGCGCTCACCCACACCCCGCACGAAGTGCAGTTCTACGGGCTGGACTTCGGTGGTGGCGGTCTGGCCTCGCTGGCGGAGCTGCCGCATGTCGGCGGGGTGGCGTCCCGGCTGGATCCGGAGCGGGTGCGACGTACGGTCGCCGAGGTCGTCGGGGTGCTGAACCGGCGCGAGGAGTTCTTCCGCGCCCATTCCATCGACTCGATCGCCACCTACCGGCGCAAGCGTGCGCTCGGTGAACTGCCCGGCGAGGCGTGGGGCGACGTGTTCCTGCTGGTCGACGGCTGGGGCGGTTTCCGGTCCGAGTACGAGCTGCTGGAGCAGACGGTCACCGACATCGCCTCGCGCGGTCTCGGCTACGGCATCCACGTCGTGATCACGGCCGCCCGCTACATGGAGGTGCGGGCCGCGCTGAAGGACCAGATCCTCGGCCGGCTGGAGCTGCGGCTGGGTGACGTGATGGACTCCGAGTTCGACCGGAAGGTGGCGGCCAACGTGCCCGCCGGGGTGCCGGGCCGGGGTCAGGTGCCGCAGAAACTGCACTTCATGGGCGGGCTGCCGCGCATCGACTCCTCCAGCGACGCCTCGGACCTCTCGGAGGGCACGGCGGCGTTCGTGTCGGCGGTGAAGTCGAACTGGTCGGGTCCGTCGGCACCGGCCGTACGGCTGCTGCCGCGCAAGCTGCCCGCGGACCATCTGCCGAAGGGCTTCGAGTTCCCGCAGCAGGGTGTCGCCTTCGGTATCGACGAGACCGCTCTGGAGCCGGTGTTCGTCGACTTCGAGACCGATCCGTTCTTCCTGGTCTTCGGGGAGAGCGAGTCGGGGAAGACCAATCTGCTGCGGCTGCTGGCGAAGCAGATCTCGGAGCGCTACTCCCCCGACGAGGCGAAGCTCGTCGTCGGCGACTACCGGCGCGGGCTGCTGGGCGCGCTGCCGGAGAGCCATCTGCTGGAGTACGCGCCGATGGCGAGCTCGATGCAGATGCACATGGAGGCGCTGGCCGGAGTGTTCGCGCGCCGGCAGCCGCCGACGGACGTCACGCCGCAGCAGCTGCGGGACCGCAGCTGGTGGAGCGGTCCGCAGATCTTCATCATCGTCGACGACTACGACCTGGTGGCGACCAGCTCGGGCAACCCGCTGGCCCCGCTGGCGGAGTACCTGCCGTTCGCCCGGGACACCGGCGTCCGTTTCATCATCGCGCGCAACTCGGCGGGGGCCTCCCGGGCCATGTACGAGACGTTCATGCAGCGCGTGAAGGAGCTGGGCGCGCAGGGCGTGGTGCTGTCGGGCGACCCGTCCGAGGGCGACCTGATCGGCTCGGTGCGCGGTCACGCGATGCCCCCGGGGCGCGGCTACTTCGTCTCGCGGCGCCGGGGCAACCCGCTGGTGCAGATCGGGCGGCTGCCGGAGCAGCGCTGAGCGGGGGCGCGGGCGGGAGACCGCGCCGTGCGTACCGGGCCGGGGTCTCGCCGTGTGCCGGGGCCGGGGTCCCGGGTGCGGATCCCGTGCCGTTCACCGGGACTCCGCACACCGGGTCCTCGCCCGGGCGCCGGGTTGTATGGGCGTATGAGGTGTGATTTTCACCCGCGTACCGGCTGACGGGTCGCGTGTGGACGCCGGACGTCGTTCCGGGCGGGTTCAACAGAATTGGGGAATGTCATGGGTTTTGACGAGGAGTGGGGTCTGCTGCGCGGGGAGGCCGCGACACGGCAGGGCACCCGGATGCGGCTGAACGGCACGGGCGGCGCGTCGTCGGACGGTCCCGGAGACAAGGACTTCGCCTCGACACCGGCGCAGAAGAAGGCCGCCGCGAACACCATCGAGACCGAGCTGGAGCCGAACACGAAGAAGGCCACCGACTGGGCGGACGAGACGTCCGAGGCGGCGGTCAAGGAGTTCGACGGCTGGGACACCGGGGCCGGGCTCAAGAAGGTGATGGAGACGTGGGACAAGCAGGTGAAGGTCCTGATGGGCCGGCTGTCCGTGGAGAAGGGCGCGCTGCGCGGCGCGTCCGGGCTCTTCACCGGCAACGACGAACTGATCAAGTCCCAGTTCACCCCGTTGCTGAAGCCGCAGCAGGGTCCGTACTCCTCCGGGCTCGACGGTCTGTAGGGCTGAAGTGGCCGACGGCACGGCCCCGCCGGAGCGGGGCTGCCGTCATCCGTACGACGAACTACGCGAATCACGGGGACGCATGCTCACGTATCACGACGTAATGACCACGGATCTCGGTCAGTTGACCACAGCGGCCGGCAAGTGGGACGAGATGGCTGCGGAGATCAAGAAGGTCGAGGACCGTTACAAGGACAGCGTCCAGAAGATCACGCTCGGGACCGCCTGGTCGGGGGTGAGCGCCCAGACCGCGCACACCAATTTCGCCGCCACCCGCTACGAGTACTCGGCCGCCCAGGCGGAGGCGAAGGCCATGGCCTCGCTGCTGCGCGACGCGCACGAGGACTTCGTGCGGCTGAGGAAGAACCTGGAGTCCAAACGCGCGGAGGCCATCAAGGCGGGGATGCGCGTCTCCGAGAGCGGAGTGGTCAGTTACGACTACGAGAAGCTCACACCCGGAGAGCGTTCCGCCATGCACCACGACCCGGACTACGCACAGAGCGTCAGCAAGGCCGTGACGTCGTGGACCGAGGCGATCAACGCATGCGTCAAGGCGGTGGACGACGCCGACCAGGGGGTGAAGATCGCGCTCGACGCGGTCACCAGGGACGGCTACGGCGACAAGAACGACGAGACGCTGGGCATCGGCTTCAACAAACACGCGTACGGCGACATCGAGAAGTACGAGGCGGAGAACACGGCGGACATCGCCACCCGGCTCAACAACGGCGAGAAGGTCTCCGCCGCCGACATGGCCGAGTTCCAGCGTGCGGTGCGGGACAACCACGGCGACAAGACGTTCTCGCAGACGCTGCTGAGCAGCTTGGGACCGGACGGCTTGTCCAAGGTCACCATCCGGCTGAACGACCGGGCCTACGACTCCGACAAGAAGCACAAGGGCCAGTACCTGGACATCGAGAAGAACCTCGCGAACACGGTCGCCACCGCGACCCGGGTGCCCGGCAGCGTGAAGGACGCCCCGCCCGGATCGGACGCGTTCAAGAAGTGGGTGAAGAGCGACGAGGGCAAGTTCTACCGCGAGTGGATGGAAGGGCTCGACAAGAGCGGCAACAAGGACTACGACGTCGAGACCGGCAACCCGCTCTACGGGTATCAGACCGTCGTCAGCCTGATGCAGAGGGCCGACACGCAGTTCGACGACCAGTTCCTGTACGACATGGGCGACAAGCTCATCCGGGCCGAAAAGCAGCAGCCCGGCATCTTCGAGATGTGGAGCGACGGTCACGCCGGTATCGAGACGGACGCCATCGACGGTCTGATGGGCGTGATGAGCAAGAACCCCGACGCCGCCACCGCCTTCTTCGATCCGGACGGGAACGGGACCGACCCGAACCATGTCGACAACGACCACTTGAAATACCTGGTGGGCAGTGGCGAGGGTTCCCGCGAATGGCCCCGGCAGACCATCACGGGCGTGGCCGTTCTCAGGTACGACGACCCGACGACCCGGATGGGGCTGGGGGCCGCGCTCGAAGCCGCCGCGACCGGGCACGTGCCGCTGGGCGCGGGGCAGGACGCGTGGCCGGAGGCCAGGCACAACGAGGCGCAGGCACGGGTGATGAACGGCGTCCTGGAGCAGTTCGCGCCGGGCAAGGGCGAGGGCACCGAGGCGTCCGTACCGAAGAACCTGCAACTGCCCGTTGCCAACGCCCTGGCCGAGTACGCCTCGGACACGCACGAGATCATCAGTGAGACGTCGGGGGACCACGTCCACAACCGGGTCGAAGGATACTTCGTCGACGCGGACGGCCACGGCCATCTCTCGACCACGTCGAAGGACCTCATCCAGGTGATGCGCGGGCTCTCCGACGACCCGAACGCCTATGCCACGCTCCACAAGGCCGAGGCACGTCATCTCAATGCCCTGCTGGACGACATCCCGAAGGGACAGACGGACTTCGACCACAGCGGCCGATTGGGGGACGCGGGTGCCGTCCTCGGCGCGTACTCGGCGATCCGTGAGGACGTGATCAACGACGAGCGGATGAGCGAGTACAGCAAGGCCGACTGGAAGTCGAAGATGGCCTACCACGTGGTGGGCGGGGCCGTCACGCCCCTCACCCTGCCGGTCGGTGGGAAGATCCTGCCCATTGGGGACGCGATTCAGCGCGGTGTGGACACCTGGGCCTGGGAGTGGGGCAACCAGATGAAGAGCGAGGCCGACGTGAAGGCCAACGCCGCGATCGCGGACGAGTATCTCGATGCATCCATGCAGGTCACCGAGACCCTCGACGGCTGGGCCGATGGGCGTGACGACATCGACAGCAGCACCGAGGACGGCAAGGAAAAGCTCAGAACGCTCAGTCGGCTGATGCTCAATGGTCGAACGACCGGCAGCACCCAAGCCCAGAAGTACCTGACCGACACCACCAACTGACCGCGCGGAGCACAACGCCTCCGGCCCGACCGGCCACACGCCCACCTGTCGAAGAGGAACACCAGATGTCAGGACCGTCCGCCGACAAGCCGCGCAGCCGCCGCCCGCTGTACGCGGTCACCGCCGCCCTGCTCGCCGTGGCCCTGGCCGGGGGCGCGTGGTTCCTGCTCGGCCGGGGGCAACCGACGGACGACTGCGGCACGCTCATCAAGGACGATCGTGTCCGGTCCGCGCTCGGCTCGCACTACTCGGCCGGCATGAGCTGCACGGATCTGGGTGCGGCGGTGAAAGCCGCCACCACCGGCGGCAAGGCCGCGCCGCACACCCGAGCCCAGGCCGACAGCATGAAGAAGATCCTGCTCGCTGTGAACGACAGTCTCATCCACGGCGACGGGGCCCTCGCCGCGGAACTCCGGCTGCCGCTCGCCGAATCCCTGGCCGACTACGCGAACGACACCCAGGAGATCCTGGACGGCACCAACTCCGAGTACACCCGTTGGGCCTCCCCGAACAGCATCGCGTGGCAGGACGCGACCGGATACCACTTCTCGGTGTTCAACGGCTTTCTCGTTCGCGTACTGCGGGCCGTCTCGGAGGAACCGGCGGCATACGCGGCCCTGCGCGACGCCCAGACGCGGTGGGGAGCGGCGCAGCTCGGTTCGCTGACCGCAGAGGCGAGGAAGAACGATCTGGGAGGGGCGCCGGTCACCAATGCCGCGGCCCTCGGCGGCTACGACGCGATCGCGGCCGATGTGGTACGGAGCAAGGAGGCGTCGGACGCGCCCCGGTGGGTGGACGCGGTGTACGCGGCCCTGCGCAGCCCCGAGGCGCCCGTGTCGGCGGCACCTCGGTCCGCGCTCTCCGACCCGATCGCCAAGAGTTGGCGGGCGTCGCTGGCATCAGTACCGGCCGAGGAGCGGACCGACCACCTGCGCGAGCAGGGCGCGTTCATGTTCACCGCCTGGGCCGAGGCGGCTGGAGTGGGCCGTGACCGGGCGGAGCCGGTGGAGGAGCAGTGCCGTCGGACCGGCCAGGAGCGGTACGGTGCAATCGCCCAGGACCTGAGAAGGTCATGACCACCCGGGAGCGGAAGAACAACATCCGCAGCGGCAGGGGGCGGGACGGCAACCTCGGATACGAGTGGGCGGCTCTCAGGACGACTGACGGCGCCCCGGGGCGGAAGCAATGCGGTGACGTGCTGATGGACGACACGACGGAGCAGTCCCGCCCGAGGAGCGAGCGGCTGCGCGCCACCGCGGTCGTGGTGGGCCGAGCCCTGGCCGCCGCGGTGGCCGCGACCGCCGTCCGGCTCGTCGTGGGAACGAGTCCCCGGGGGACCATGCGGGCTGCGACGGAGTGGTCTCTGACGAAGCGGGCGTCGGGCGATGCGTACCGGTCCGATCCGACCTGTCCGGAGCTCGGCACCGTGGTGGTCAGGGCGGGCGACCGCACGAACGGGCAGGCAGTCCGTCGGCCCCGTCCCGTCGGGCGTGCGAACCGCGCCGCTACCACCACCGTGCCGCAGCTGTCCATCGCGGACCGCGGTCCGTCCCGGCGGGGGATAGTCTGCACGAGGGCGACGACCGCGTTCCGCCGCAGGAGACGAAAGGCACCTGATGGGTACTCAGCAGGAGAAGGACGAACTGTACGCACTCGACATCTCGGGCGTGGAATGGCTCAGCGCGCCCGGCACGGAAGAGGCGGAGGAGCGCGTCGAGATCGCCCATCTGCCGGGCGGTGCCGTGGCGATGCGGTCCTCGCTGGATCCCGACACCGTGCTGCGGTACACGGAGGCCGAGTGGCGGGCGTTCGTCCTGGGTGCGCGGGACGGCGAGTTCGACCTCAAGTAGGGGTTGCGGAATGCCCGTTGGCCCCGGCCCCGGGGCGCGCGGGAAGGGGCACGACCTGGACGGTCGTGCCCCTTCCCGCGTAGGAGTGCCGGGCGGTCAGTACGCCTCGGTGAAGCCGCGCGAGGCCCGCAGGTCGGTGGCGCGGTAGCTGTCCTTGCCGGACTCGATGATCTTCGCGACCTCCGCCAGGCGGTCCCTCATGTGCTCCGCGCGGCCCTTGTACTTCCTCTGCAGGACCACGTACTCCTTGTGCGCCTCACCGTCCCAGGTGTCGGTGACGACCCTGAGCGCGGCGTCCATCTCCTCCAGGTCCTTGACGATGTTCTGCGACACCGCGCGGACGCGGTTCGCGATCTCCTGGACGCTCTCGTACCTGACCTTGGTGTTCGGGTCGTGGCCCATGGTTGTTCTCCTCGGTGCTCGCGTGTGCGGAAGGGGTGGTGCGGCGCGGTTCAGACGTTGTTCAGGCCGGAGGTGTTGGCGGGGGCTCCGCCCGGCCCCTCCTTGACCCGGTTGAAGGCCGCGCGGACCTCCTCGTCGTTGGCGTTGCTGAGGTTCTTGGTGCTCTCCACCGCGTTGTGCAGGACGTCGAGGAGACGACGGATCTGGTCGTGGTCCTCGTTGATCATCAGCTGCGCGGAGGTGAATCCCGAGGCACCGACACCGGTCCACCCGGCGCCCACCGTGGCGAGGATGTTGGCCAGTTCGCGGGACTGCCGCGAGACGGCCCCGGCGGTCTCCACGATCTTGTTCTTCGCCTGGACGATCGGATCGTCGGCAAGTCCGAAACCGCCTGCGGGGTTGGTCATCCGGAGGTCCTATCTCTCAGTTCTCCGGCCCGTCCGCGCGATGCGGCCGGGCCCTTCCTGTCCCCCGTGTGCTCCGGCAAAGGAGTGGGGAGAGCGCGGGGCCGGGAAGTGCGCTGTCGGCATTTCCGCGCTCCGAAATCGGACTCGGCCACTTCTCGTTCCCCCGTCACACACGTGAAGTCTGCTGCCACCCTAGTCAATTCGTCCGCCGTCCCCAACTGTGCTTCCTCCGGGGGGAAGTCACCTCGCGGGGCGGACGGAACGGCGCGCGGAGCGCCGTCGGCGGACATCCCGGACGACCGTCGCGGTTCCGGCGATCACACCGACGAGTACGACGGTCAGGGCCAGCGCGTAGGTGGCGTACCGCTCGCTGCGCTCCTGCGGAGTCTCCGACAGCGAGAAGTGCGCGGGCTCGGGCGCGGGGGCCCTGGGCGGCGCCGGATCGGGGCGCGGGGCGTCCTGCGGGGTGTCGTCACCGGACAGGGCGCGTACCGGGTCGACGACGCCCCAGCCCACGAAGGGGTCGTGCCCGGTGACGGAGCGCTCCGCGGTCTGCTCGATGCGGGCGACGATCTGGGCGGCGGTCCACTTGGGGTACTTGGCGCGCATCAGTGCGGCTACCCCGGCGACGTACGGGGCGGAGAAGCTGGTGCCGTTGTCGGTGCACTGGCCGTTGCCCGGGACGGTGGAGACGATGTCGACGCCCGGGGCCGCGACCCCGACGAAGTCGCCCGCCTGGGAGAAGGGGGCGCGTTCGTTGTTGCGGTCGGAGGAGGCGACGGCGAGGACGCCGTCGAACGCTGCGGGGTAGGTGCGCCTGAGCTTGCCGTCCATGCCGTCGTTGCCCGCCGAGGCGACCACGACGATGTCGGCGGCGAGCGCCCGGGCCACCGCCCTGCCCAGTGCCGAGGTTTCCGACAGGGGCTTCGCCGTGTCCTGGGAGATGTTGATGACCTGGACCTTCTTGGCGATCGCATGGTCGATCGCGGTGGCCATGGTGGTGTCCTTGCCGCTGTTCTTCTCGTCGTTCTGGCGGATCGGGACGATCGTGGCCTCGGGGGCCAGTCCGACGAATCCGGTGCCCTTGCGGGGGCGGGCGGCGATGATCCCGGCGACCTTGGTGCCGTGGCCCACCTCGTCGACCGTTCCGTCGCTCTTGCCGCCCTTGAGGAGGTCGGCGCCCGACGACGCGTCGACGGCCGTTTTCAGCTGCGGGTTGTCGTTGTCGACGCCGGTGTCGATGACGGCGACGCGTACGCCCTTGCCCTTGGTGTCCTGCCACAGTTCGTCCAGGAGGACGCGTTGCAGGGACCAGGGCCGCCCCTCGTACTGGTGCTTCATCGGGAAGGTGCATTCGCCGCCGCCGTCTATCCCGACGCCGCCGGCTCCCCGGACGCCCTCCGCGTACGCCGTCGGCACGGTGGCCGCGGTCAGTGACGCGGTCAGCGCGGCGACGGCCGCCGCCGTGCGGGCCGTCCTTCGGTACGCCATCTCTTTCTCTCCCCCGGGTCTCTCGATGCGTGTGTGGCCGCGGGCCGTCATGAACCCTGGGGCTGCCGGGCGCTGTTGGTGTCGAGCCGGGGCCCCTTGGAGAGGAAGTCCGACCAGGCGATCGGCACCAGCGCGGGCGTCACCTTCTCGTAGCCGAGCCTGCTCTGTGCCTGGCTGGGCTCGGGGCGGCCGTCCGACTGCTGCTGTCCGTCCCCGGCGCCGATGTCGGAGGGCCGGGCGTCGCTGTCGCCGTTCGCCTGGACCGCGTAGCGCAGTCCGGTGTCGGTGACCAGGAACAGCGATCCGTCGGGGCGGGTCTGGCGGCCCTGGACCTGGGTGTAGAGCAGGCCGCTGCCGGGGGTGACGTAGGTGCTGGTGCCCCCGGCGCTGATGGCGGCCGGGTACGAGGTGCCCGCCCACGTGCTCAGCGTCGTGCGGCCGGAGCCGTCGACCTTGCGCAGCACGTTGCAGATGGTGTCGCGCCCGCCGCTGCCGCCGTCCGCGGAGTTCACCTGGGTGGCCCTGCGGGCCGGCCAGTGCGCGGGCTGGCCGGCGAAGGTCTCGGGGTCCGGGACGAAGGTCTGCAGGCCGACGGAGCGCGCCTCGCTGTCCAGGTCCAGACCGGCCGTCTGCGGGGAGTTGATCAGCAGCCAGGCGGTGAACTCGGAGACGGGCTGCACCTTTCCGTCGAGCACCACGTAGTACTGGGTGCCTTCACCGGTCCTGGTCCTGAGCACCGTGCCGATCCGGTTCTCGTCGTCGGAGAGCTGCCCCTGGACGTTCGCCGGGGCGCCGACCTCGCCGGGGATCCGCGGGAAGGCGACGGGGCTGCCGTCGTGCAGGGTGGCCAGCCAGTCGTCGGTGACGGGCTGCGGACGGCGGCTGCCGACCAGCGCGTTGGTCAGGTGGCCGTTGTCGGCCGCGGTCTCCTCGATGCGGTACTTGGTGCCCTTCGCGTCGACCAGGTAGCGGGCCTGGTCCTGGCCCTGGACGTAGAGCACCTGGCCGCCGGTGAGCCGGTCGCGTCCCTCGGTCCGCTCGTCGTCGCGCGCGCCGAAGACGAAGGTGGCCTTCTGTACCGAGTTGCCCTTGCCGCCGGGCTGTACGCACACGGCCCAGCGCTTGGCCGTCCCGGCGTCCTTGGCGTCGGGCAGCCGGTCGGGGGCGTACGGGATGCCGAGGATGGGTCCGCGCGGGGGCTTGCCCGCGTCGAGCACGTCGTCGGCGACCTGGATGACGTCGTAGTCCTGCGGGTTGAGGAGCAGCCGGGCCGAGGCGAGGTTGAGCACCGGGTGCAGCAGTGTCTTCTTCTGCTTGCCCTTTCCGGTGGTGAGCACGACGTAGCGGGTGGTGGACTTCTTGCCGACGATCACCTTGGCACCCGGCTTGTCCCAGTCCTTGGGCGCGGTGGGTTTGAACATGCCGAAGGCGCCGAAGCCGGCGAGGATCAGCGCACCGACGACCACGCTCGGCAGGACCGCGCGCAGCGGCCGGGGAGCGCCCTCGTCCGAGCCGGTGGACGAGGGTTGGAGGAAGGCCGCCACCGTGCGCTTCTTCGCAAAGGTGTATGCGTTGAGCTCATCCCGCCGTGATGCCATGAGTCGCTTTTCTCCCGTGTCTCCCCGCGCGGCACCGGTGCGGTCGCTGTCCCCCGGCCCGTGCCGGGCCCGCGACGCCGGACCTCGGTGCCGGACCGGCCCCCTACTATGCCTGCTGGCCGTCGGCGACGGTGGGGCGGGTAGGGTGATCCAGCCGCCGAGGTCCTGCCCGGGACAGGCGGAATACGGGTGGAGTTGGGGACTGATGAACGGGGGGAATGCCGGAATGACGGCTTCCGCTGCACCGACGCGTCCGACCGGGCGCGCGCGTACCGCCGGGGCTCCCCCGGCCGGTGACCCGCCGCCGTCCCGGGGCTCCGCACGGCGCTCCCCGCGACCGGCGGCGGCCCGGTTCAACGGGCCTGCGGGACAGTTCGGTTCATTCCGATTGCAACAGTTCGTGCTGCTGGAGATCGCCGCCGCGGTGCTGCTCACGGCGTGGGTGATCGAGCCCCTGCTGCTGGTGCCGGCCGCCGTCGTCGCCGCCCTGCTGATCCTGCTGGCCGTCGTGCGCAGGCACCGCCGTTCGCTCCCGGAGTGGCTGGGCACCGTCCTGGCCCTGCGGGCACGTTCGCGGCGGGCCGGCTCCCTGGAGCTGCCTGCGGGCACGGAGCCGGGGATCGCGCCCGTCGTGGAGTGCGATCCGGCGTTGCGCACGTACTCCTTCAGCGACCGCGACCGGCGGCCCGTGGGCATGATCGGTGACGGTACGTTCGTCACGGCGATCGTCCAGGTGGAGTCGGACGCCTCGGCACTCCGACCGGACCGTTCCGCCCGTCCGCTGCCGCTGGCACTGGTCCGGGACGTGCTCGAAGTCGACGGCATCCGGCTGGAGTCGGCACAGATCGTGCAGCACACACAGCCGGCCCCCGCCCCGCATCTGCCTCCGCAGTCCGTCGCCGTGCGCAACTACGCGCCGCTCCAGGCCCAGACGGGTTCGCCCGCCGTGCGGATCACCTGGATCGCGCTGAAGCTGGACCCCGAGCTCTGCCCGGAGGCCGTGCGGGCGCGCGGTGGCGGGGTCGTCGGGGCGCAGAAGTGCGTGGTGCGCGCGGCCGACCAGTTGTCGAGCAGGCTGACCGGGGCCGGTTTCCGCGCGACGGTGCTGACCGAGCAGGAGCTGACGTCGGCGATCGCGACCTCGGTGTGCGCCAGCCCGTCCGCCATGACGCAGGCGGGCCGCACCGGGTCGCCCGCGCGGCGCACCGAGGAGTCGTCCAGGACCTGGCGTTGCGACGACCGGTGGCACACCACCTACTGGGTGGCCCGCTGGCCCCAGTTCGGCACCGGCGGCTCGGCGATGCCGCAGCTCGTGGCGCTGCTCACCTCCATGCCGGCGCTCGCCACGACGTTCAGCCTCACCCTGGGGCGCGGTGAGCGGCAGGGTGTCTCGGTCGCGGGACACATCAGGATCACCGGGCGCAGCGACGAGGAACTGCTCAGCGCCCGCCATGAGTTGGAGCGTGCCGCGCGCGGTGTCCGGACCTCGCTGGTCCGGCTCGACCGCGAGCAGCTGCCCGGCGTGCTCGCCACCCTGCCGCTCGGAGGTACCCGCTGATGTCCGCACTCACGGGGGGTCGTACCCGGCTCGGTTTCGGTCTGATCGGTCCGCGTCGCGAGCGGCAGTCGGTCACGCTCGACCAGTTGGCTTCGCTGGCCCTGCCGGTCGGGGACGACGGCATGGTGATCGGCGTGGATGCCCAGGGCCGTCCCGCCGTCCTCGGCATCAACCACCCGACCCCGTACGACGTGACGTTGATCGGCGGTCTGTGGACGGCGCAGGTGCTGGCGCTGCGGGCGGCGGCCACGGGCGCGCGGATCGTCGTGGAGACGGGGCGCGCGCAGACGTGGACGGGGCTCGCGCACGCCGCGGGCGGCGGTCAGCCGTGCGTCACGCTGCACGACGTGGGGCGGGTGCCGCCGCAGGGCCCCTCGGCGGGTTCGCCCGTGGTCGTGGTCCGGGACTGCGGCATGCGCCCGCCGCGCGGGCGGGTGGTGTCCGCCCCGTGGCAGTCGGTGCTGACCCTGCTGCCGTATCTGAGCCCGGTGGCGCCGCGGTTGATGGAGAAGTCGGCCCTGGTCGGCGTGCAGCGGGTGTCCCCGGACGAGGCCGCCCGGATCGGCCGGATCCTGCACCTTCCGGCCGCCGAGACGCAGGCGCTGTCGACGCTGGCGGACGGGGTGACCCTCTGGTGCTCGGGCGGCGACCGGCAGTTCGTGATGACGCAGGCGACCGACGCCGAGACCGGGCTGCTGGGCGGCGCGCGCCGGATGGACTGAGGTCTCGCCGGCCCCCTTACGGGCCACGCGTACGCGTTCGCCTGTGTGCGCGTGTGCCTGTGCACGGTGCGTCGGCGGGCGTGTGCCGGATGCCGTACCGGACGCGTCCGGGTGCGTGTGCGGGACGCGTGTGTGGGATGCCGGGCGGCGCGTGTACGGAATGTTCGGCGTTCCGTCAGCAGTTGTACGGCTTTGACTGCTTCGCCCTTCACCTTGTGCCGCTGGCGGTTCACTTGAGAGTCCCTTCGTTACGTAAGGGACAGCTCTTGCGGTGCCGTACGGCCTGACGGAGCGGGCCCCTTGACGATTAGGGTGGGTCCGGGCGCGGCAGAGGAGCCTGCGGGCAGGCGTTGCGTGTCCCAGGGGGAGAGCCGGGCGCTCGGCAGAACGGAAACGGTCGCCCCCACCCATCAGTGCACAAGGGTGCTCGACCACACCAGGAGGCAAAGTGAACGGCGATCGGGACGAGAAGCGCGGGAGCTGGAACATGCCCGTCGACGAGTCGTCCGACGCGGAGCCCGCCGAGATGACGGGTGAGTTCACCATCGACTACACCCCGCCCGCCTGGTACACGCAGAACTCGTCGGGGGACTCGTCGGGCGGTGCCGGAGCGCATCTGGCGCCGCCTCCGCCGCCCAGCGGGGCGCCGCTCGCCGTACCCCCGCCGCCGCCGGGGAGCGGCTTCGACCACGGCTGGACCGCGGCGCCGCCGACCCCGCCCGTGCCGGACCCGGCCCAGGCTTCCGAACCGGCCCGTGCCGCGGCGGGCGACCCCTCGGCCGCCGCCCCGGAGGGGGCGACGGCGGGATCGCCGGCAGCGGGTGACACCGACGCGACGACGGACCCGTTCGGCGGCGGGGACGTGGAGAGCGGCGCGACGATGCGGTTCTCCCCCGCTTCACTGAAGCGGGAGATCGCCGAGCGCGAGGAGGCGTCGAAGCGCGCGGAGGAGGACGGTTCCGCCAGGGGTACGGGTACGGGCCCGGCCGCCGGATCCGCCACGGCCACCGATGCGGGTGCGGCTGCGGGCGCGGACAGTACGGGCAGTGCCGACGGTACGGACGGGAGCGGGGGCACCGGTTCGCTGCCCAACCCCGCGCCGACGACGGACGTGGCCGCCGACGCACCGGCAGACGCGAACGCCGGTGCCGGTACCGGCGCCGGCGCCGGCGCGCCCGAGCCCGCGGCGGACGGTATGGCGTCCGCCGACGACGCCGGCGGCACCGGGGATGCCGTCGACGGCGATGCCCCGGAGGCGCCGCAGGACCCCGCGCCCTCGGACGCCGTCCCGGACGCGGCGCACCAGGACGCGCAGCCCGCCGCCGAGCCCCAGGACGTTCCGCCCGCCCCGTGGGCCCCGGCGCCGCCACAGGGTGGTCTGCCGCCGCTGCCGCCCGCCTTCCAGCCCGCCGCGCCGCAGCCCGCCGCGCCTCCGGCGGCGTCGCAGTGGCCCGTGCAGGCCCCGGCCGCCGCCCAGGGCCCCGGAGGATACGGATTCCCGCAGGCCGGCGCCCCTCAGGCACCGCGGCAGCCACAGCAGGGCGGTTACGGCTTCCCGCAGCAGGGCGGCTATGGCTTCCCGCAGCAGCAGCCCGCTCAGCCGGCACAGCAGGCCCCCGCACAGCAGACCCCGGCGCAGCCGCTTCCCCCGCAGGCGGGTTACGGCTTCCCGCAGCAGCAGCCGCAGGCACCTCATGCGCCGCAGACATCGCTGCCGCCCCAGGCTCCTCACGCGCCCCAGGCACCGCAGGCACCCCAGTGGCCCGCACAGCAGGGTGCGCCCCTGCCCGCACAGACCACGCCGCAGCAGTCCGCTCAGCCACACCAGGCACAGCAGTCCGACCAGCCGCAGCAGGCGCAACAACAGCCCCAGCCGCAGCAACAAGCCCAGCAGCCGCAAGCCCAGCAGCCGCAGGGCCTGCCCGAACAGGGCCGGGGACAGCACCCCCAGGCCCAGCCCGTCGACCCGCGCACCGGAACCGCCTGGCCGTCCCCGATCACCCACGACCAGCGCGAGCGTTCCGTGCCCGGCGCCCCGCTCGGATACACGGCGGCGGTGGAGCTCTCCTCCGACCGGCTGGTCCGGGGCAAGCAGAAGGCGCGGAGCAGCCGCGCGCCGTCCGCCGCGTCCCGCTTCAGGCTGGGCGGGAAGAAGGAGGAGGCCGAGCGGCAGCGCAAGCTCGAACTGATCCGCACCCCCGTGCTGTCCTGCTACCGGATCGCGGTCATCAGCCTCAAGGGCGGCGTCGGCAAGACCACGACGACCACGGCCCTCGGCGCGACCCTGGCGACCGAGCGGCAGGACAAGATCCTCGCCATCGACGCCAACCCGGACGCGGGCACGCTCGGCCGCCGGGTGCGCCGGGAGACCGGGGCCACCATCCGCGACCTGGTCCAGGCGATCCCGTACCTCAACTCGTACATGGACATCCGCCGCTTCACCTCGCAGGCGCCCTCCGGCCTGGAGATCATCGCCAACGACGTGGACCCGGCGGTCTCCACGACGTTCAACGACGAGGACTACCGGCGCGCGATCGACGTACTGGGCAGGCAGTACCCGATCATCCTCACCGACTCGGGCACCGGTCTGCTCTACAGCGCGATGCGCGGGGTGCTGGACCTCGCCGACCAGCTGATCATCATCTCGACGCCGTCGGTCGACGGTGCGTCCAGCGCGTCCACCACCCTGGACTGGCTGTCGGCGCACGGGTACGCGGAGCTCGTCCAGCGCTCCATCACCGTCATCTCCGGGGTTCGCGAGACCGGCAAGATGATCAAGGTCGAGGACATCGTGCAGCACTTCGAGACCCGCTGCCGCGGCGTCGTCGTCGTCCCGTTCGACGAGCACCTCGCGGCCGGCGCGGAGGTCGACCTCGACATGATGCGCCCGAAGACCCGCGACGCGTACTTCACGCTCTCGGCGATGGTCGCCGAGGACTTCACGCGCGCCCAGCAGCAGCAGGGGCTCTGGACGGCGAACGGCTCCACGCCCCCGCCGCAGTACGCCCCGCCGATGCCCGGCCAGCAGCAGTACGCGCCCCAGCAGCCCCACCCGCAGCAGCCCCAGCAGCCGTACGCCCAGCCCCAACCCCAGCAACCGCAGCAGCCCCAGGCGCCGTACGGCGGTGCTCAGCCGCCCCAACAGCCTTACGGCGGCGGCCCGTACCCGCCGCACCCCGGCCCCGGCGTGCAGCAGCACGGCTGGCAGTCCCCGCCGTCCCAGGCGCAGTCCCCGGCGAGTCCGGCCGGCCCGCCCGCGCCGGCCCAGCAGCCGCCCGGCGCGCCGGACCAGTCCGTTCAGCCTGGTCAGCCCGGTCCTTCGCAGGGCCCGCTCCCCCAGGCCCCGGTACCGCCTCCCGGCTGGCAGCAGCAACCGCCGTCAGCGCCTCAGCAGTAAGGCGACAGAGGAATAGACCAATGAGGGCCCGCACCGTCTCCGCGGTGCGGGCCCTGCGCGCATTACCGCAGACCACACGCTGTTTCGAGGACCGTTGACGTGGCTCGACCACCGCTGATAAACCTTCGCTTCACCAGCTGGCGAACCACAGATCAACCCGCCTTCTCCGTGCGAGTCATGACGCGAGGTCCCTGACCATGGTTGAAAGAGTTCCACCACGCTCCGCCCAGCCGCGCCGATCCCGGCGTGTCCTTCTGGCCTCCGGTGCCGCCGCGCTGGCGCTGGCCGCCGGTTCCGTCGTACCGGGCGCGCCGCTCGGTGCCGCACCGCAGGCGCAGGCCGCCGACAACGGCACGTCCACACTGACCGTCGCCGTCGCACAGAGTGTCGACTCCCTGAGCCCGTTCCTGGCGCAGAAGCTGATCAGCACCAGCGTCTCCCGGCTCATGTACGACTTTCTGACGAACTACGACGTCAAGGACAGCCATCCGATCCCCGCGCTCGCCACCAAGTGGGAACCCTCCGCGGACAAGTTGACCTGGACGTACACCATCCGCTCCGACTCCAAGTGGACGGACGGGCAACCGGTCACCGCCGAGGACGCGGCGTGGACGTTCAACAAGATGATGACCGACGAGGGCGCCGCGCAGGCCAACGGCAGCTTCGTCACCAACTTCAGGAAGGTGACGGCGCCCAGCCCGACCCAGCTGGTCATCGAGCTGAAGGAACCGCAGGCCACGATGGCCGCGCTCGACGTGCCGATCGTCCCGAAGCACGTCTGGGAGAAGGTCGGTGACTTCTCCAAGTTCAACAACGACACGAAGTTCCCGATCGTCGGCAACGGCCCCTTCGTCCTGGCCGACTACAAGGTCGACCAGTACGTGAAGCTCAAGGCCAACGAGGACTACTGGCGCGGGAAGCCGAAGTTCGACGAGCTGGTCTTCAAGACGTACAAGGACCAGGACGCCGCGGTCGCCGCCCTGCGCAAGGGCGAGGTCTCCTTCGTCGCCGGATCCCCGGCCCTGACGCCCGCTCAGGCGGCCTCCCTCAAGGGCGAGAAGAACGTCAAGGTCAACGAGGGCCCCGGCCGCCGCTTCTTCGCGCTGGCCGTCAACCCCGGCGCGCAGACCAAGGACGGCAAGGAGTTCGGCGACGGCAACGAGGCCCTGCGCGACCAGAAGGTCCGTCAGGCCCTCTTCCTCTCCATCGACCGCAGGACCATCGTCGACAAGGTCTTCCAGGGCCACGCCGTCGAGGGCCAGGGCTACATCCCGCCGCGCTTCTCGGACTACTACTGGCAGCCCTCCGCCGGACAGAGCCTCGCCCACGACCCGGCCAGGGCCGCGAAGCTGCTCGACGAGGCGGGCTACCCGCTCAAGGACGGCAAGCGCGTGGGCCAGGACGGCAAGCCGCTCGACCTGCGCATCCTGTGCCACGCCACCGACCCCAACGACAAGGCGATCGGCAAGTACCTCAAGGAGTGGTGGGGCAAGCTCGGCATCGGCCTCAAGGTCGACTGCCGCGACGACGTCTCCGTGCCCTGGTACGCGGGTGAGTACGACCTCGTCTTCGACGGCTGGTCCGTCAACCCGGACCCGGACTTCGTCCTCGGCATCCACACCTGCGCGGCACTGCCCGTCAAGGCCAAGGAGAGCGCCGCCACCGACAACTTCATCTGCGACAAGACGTACGACGGGCTCTACCGCAAGCAGCTCGCCGAGTACGACCCGGCCAAGCGCGCGGATCTCGTCAAGCAGATGCAGTCGTGGCTGTACGACTCCGGGTACATGAACGTCATCGCGTACCCGAACGCGGTCGAGGCGTACCGCACCGACCAGATCAAGTCCATCACCACCATGCCCGAGGCGGCCGGCAACATCTACGGCCAGGACGGGTACTGGAGTTGGTGGTCGGCCGTTCCGGCGGACGGCGAGGGCGCGCACGGGGCGGGCGGTTCCGACTCCGGTTCGGGTTCCACCGGTGTCGTGATCGGCGTCGTCGTGGTGGTCGTGGTCCTCGCGGGCGGCGGGCTGCTCCTCGCGAAGCGCCGCCGCGCCACGGCGGACGACCGCGAGTAGGAGGGCCCGGCAGTGGGCAGCGCGGCCCGCGACGCCGCGAAACCTGCTGCCGGACCCTCTGAGCGCACCAGGACGGCCGGGACCGGCGGAGCGGTCGCGGGGTCTCCCGCGGCCTCCGCCACCAGCGGCCGGTCCCGGTGCGGCACGAGTATCAGCACGAGTAACGAGAGTTCCTTATGACAGCTGACAGCACTCCGGCGCTCGTGCGGAACGCGGACGCGGATCCCGAAGGCCCGGCCCCGGCCGGTCCCTCGGCCGCACGCGGTCCACGGGCGCGCGACACCCGGGCCTATCTCCAGTACGTCGCGGCCAGGATCGGCGGCGCGATCGTCTCCCTCTTCGCCGTCCTGGTCACCAGCTTCTTCCTCTTCCGCCTGCTGCCCAGCGACCCGGTCAAGCAGATGACCGGCGGCCGCCGCGTCTCCGCCGAACAACTCCAGTCCCTGCGGCACCAGTTCGGGCTCGACCTGCCGCTCTGGAAGCAGTTCACCAGCTATGTGGGCGACGCGCTGACCGGGGACTTCGGCACCTCCTACCAGTTCCACGCCCCGGTCATCGACAAGATCGTCGAGGCGCTCCCGGCGACGCTGCTGCTCACCGGCACGGCGTACGTCCTCTACACCGCGCTCGGCATCTGGCTGGGCACCCGTACCGCCTGGCGCAACGGCTCGACGAGCGACCGCTTCCACACCGCGTTCGCGCTCACCCTCTACTCGGTCCCGTCGTTCTGGCTGGGCCTGCTCCTGATCATCGTCTTCTCGGTGGGCGTCGGGCCGATCCCCGGCATGTTCCCGACCGGAGGCATGGAGTCGGGCGGCGAGAGCGGGTTCGGGTACGTGCTCGACGTGGCGCACCACCTGATCCTGCCGGTGATCACACTGGTCGCGGTCGGGTACGCGCAGACGCTTCTGGTGATGCGCTCCTCGCTGCTCGACGAGATGGGCAGCGACTACCTGACCACGGCCCGCGCGAAGGGGCTGCGGGACGACGTCGTGCGCCGCAAGCACGCCGTGCCCAACGCCATGCTGCCGACGTTCACGCTGATGTTCGTGAACCTGGGGCATGTGGTCGCCGGGCAGATCCTGGTCGAGACGGTGTTCTCCTGGCCGGGCCTCGGCGGCCTCTTCTACCAGGCACTCAGCGTGCCCGATCTCCCTCTCGTACAAGGGCTGTTCTTCGTCTTCGCCACCGCGGTGATCCTGGCGAACACCCTGGCCGACGTGCTGTATCCGCTGCTCGATCCCCGGGTGGGCCGATGACGACCGATTCCATGCCCACGCCCGCCGAGGGGGAGGCCGCCCCCGCCGAGACCGGGCCCACGCCCGCCGGGAACCCGCGCGCCCTGGCCAGGGCCCGCAGACGGCAGTCCGCCGCCCGCTTCTGGCGCGACTACCGCCGCAACCGGGGCGGCCTGTGGGGCCTGGGCGCGCTCGTCCTGATCGCACTGGTCGCCGTGTTCGCCCCGCAGCTCGTCGGCGCGGACTCGCAGAGCGTCACCGACGCGCCCGGCGGCGCACTGGAGTCGCCGAGCGGTGAATTCCCGCTCGGCACCGACCAGTTCGGGCGCAGCGTGCTCGCGCTGCTGGTGTGGGGGGCCAGGGTCTCACTGACGGTCGGCCTGCTGGCGGCGTTCCTCTGCGTCGCCATCGGCACCCTCGTCGGCATCGTCGCGGGACACTTCCACGGCTGGTACACCACGGTCCTGATGCGGATCACCGACTGGTTCCTGGTGATGCCGACCCTGGTCCTGGCCATCGCGCTCGCCACGGTGATGGACCGCTCGATGTGGACCGTCATCATCGCCATCGGCGTCACGACCTGGCCGACCACGGCCCGCCTCGTGCGCGCCCAGACCCTGGCCGTGGAGTCCCGCCCGTACATCGAACGGGCCCGGGCCCTCGGCGGCGGCCACGGGCACATCATGATCCGGCACGTCCTGCCGAACGTGATGCCGCTGGTGCTCGCGCAGACCACGCTGGTGATCTCCAGCGCGATCCTCACCGAGGCCACGCTGGCCTTCCTCGGCCTGAGCGACCCGACCGTCACGTCCTGGGGCGGCATGCTCCAGGACGCCCGCGAGGCGGGCGCGGTGAGCGCGGGCCACTGGTGGTACCTGGCACCGCCCGGCATCGCCGTCGCCGCGGTCGCCCTGGCCTTCACCCTGTGCGGACGCGCCATCGAGTCCGTGCTCAATCCCAAGCTGGGGGTGACCCGTTGAGTACGCCGCGTACGCCGAACACGACGAGCGCAGCGAGCACGCCGGGTGCCGCGGGCGACCGCGGGGCGCCGCTCCTCGAGATCCGGGACCTCACCGTGACCTACCCCGGCGGGGCGCGCGCCGTCCGCGGGGTGGACCTCGCCGTCGACGCCGGGCAGAAGCTCGGCATCGCCGGCGAGTCGGGCTGCGGCAAGTCGACCCTGGCACTCGCGCTGCTGCGTCTGCTGCCCGCCGGGACGAAGGTCACCGGCGAGATCCTGCTGAACGGCGAGGACGTCCTCACCATGAAGTGGGGCCGGGTCCGGGCGGTGCGCTGGGCGGGGGCGTCGATCGTCTTCCAGGGCGCCATGCACTCCCTCAACGCGGTGCACCGCATCGGGGACCAGATCGCCGAGCCGATCCTGCTGCACGGCGGGGCGAGCCCGGCCGCCGCGGCCCGGAAGGCCGGTGAACTCCTGGAACAGGTGGGGCTGCCGGCCGCCCGCGCGAGCGCGTATCCGCACGAGCTGTCCGGCGGGCAGCGCCAGCGCGTGATGATCGCGATGGCCCTCGCCTGCGATCCGGACCTGGTCGTCGCGGACGAGCCGACCACCGCGCTCGACGTGATGATCCAGGCCCAGATCCTGCGGCTGATCGAGCGGCTGGTGTCCGAGCAGGACCTCGGCCTGATCATGATCAGCCACGACCTCGCGGTGCTCTCGGACACCTGCGACCGGCTCGCGGTGATGTACGCGGGCCGGGTCGTGGAGGAGGGCCCGGCCGCCGAGGTCCACCGCGACGCTCAACACCCGTACGGCAGGGCCCTGTCCGGAGCCTTTCCGCGCATCGGCGACCCGGCCTCCCGGTTCGCGCCCCGCGGGCTGCCCGGCGACCCGCCGGACCCGTCGGCGCTGCCGGACGGTTGCGCGTTCCACCCCCGCTGCCCGGTGGCACTGGACTCCTGCGCCACGCGGGACCCGGAGCCGCGGGAGTCGGGACCGGGGCGACGGGCCGCCTGTGTGCTGGTGGGACCGGAGGCGGCGACCGCGGCCCGGCCGGCCGCCGAGGAAGCGAGGAACACACCATGACCCCCACCACTCCCCTGCTCAGCGCCGAGGGGCTGAAGGTCGCCTTCCCCGGGCGGCGCGGGGACGCCCCGGCGCGCGCCGTGGACGGCGTCGACCTGGACATCCGGCCCGGCGAGATCGTCGCGCTGGTCGGGGAGTCCGGCTGCGGCAAGACGACGCTGGCGCGGTCGCTGCTCGGCCTGGTGCCGCCGACGTCCGGGCGGGTGACCTTCGACGGGCAGCCGCTCGACCACACGAGCCGGGCGCTGAAGGCGTACCGCAAGCGGGTCCAGCTGGTGCTCCAGGACCCCAGCGGTTCGCTCAACCCCCGGCACACGGTGTACGACGCCGTCGCCGAGGGTCTGCGCATCCACGGGTACGCGGGCGACGAGCGGGCCGCGGTCGCCGGGGCGCTGTCGCGGGCCGGGCTGCGGCCACCCGAACGGTTCTTCCTGCGCTACCCGCACGAGCTGTCCGGCGGGCAGCGCCAGCGGGTCGTGATCGCGGGCGCGCTGGTGCTGGAGCCGGAACTCCTCGTGGCCGACGAACCGGTGGCCTCGCTGGACGCCTCGGTGCGCGGGGAGATCCTGGCCCTGCTGCTGCGGCTGCGGGACGAGCTGGGTCTGTCGGCCCTGGTGGTCACGCACGACCTCGGGCTGGCGTGGAACATCGCGGACCGGGTCGCGGTGATGTACCTCGGGCGGATCGTGGAGACCGGCGAGGTGGAACAGATCCTCACGGCCCCCCGGCACCCGTACACCCGGGCCCTGCTGTCGGTGCTGCCGGAGGCCGGGACCGAGTCCGTGGTGCTGACCGGTGAGCCGCCGGACCCGTCCCGGGTGCCGTCCGGCTGCCGGTTCCACGCCCGCTGCCAGGTGCTGGCGTCGGGTGAGGCGGAGCGGGCGGGCGTCGCGGAGGCGTGCCGCACGGAGGAGCTGCCGGTGCTCGCAGGCGGCGGCCGGACGCAGGTGGCGTGCCACTGGGCGACCGCCACGGCGGCGCGTTCCTGACCCGGCGGGGCCGGGCCACCGCGACGCGGCGGCGGCCCGGCCCCTTATCCCGGCGGAAGACCCGGTCAGCGGCGCTCGTACGCGGAGATCAGCTCGCCGCACCGCTTCACGTCGGCGGCCATCGCCACGAGCAGCTCGTCGACCGATTCGAACTTCCGCATCCCGCGCACGTAGGCGAGGAAGTCCACCGAGACGTGGAGCCCGTACAGGTCGAGGCCGACGCGGTCGATCGCGTACGCCTCCACCGTCCGCTCCGTGCCGTCGAACTGGGGGTTGGTGCCGACCGAGATCGCGGCGGGCATCGACTCGCCGTTCGCGTTGAGCCAGCCCGCGTAGACGCCGTCGGCGGGGATCGCGGTGTGCGGCAGCGTCTCCAGGTTGGCCGTGGGGAAGCCGAGCTCGCGGCCGCGCTGGGCGCCGCGGACCACGATCCCCTCGACCCGGTGCGGCCGTCCCAGGATCTCGGCGGCGCCCGCGACGTCGCCCGCGGCGACCAGGCGCCGGGTGAGGGTGGAGGAGAACGGTTCGCCGCCGCCCGCCTCGCCGCTCACGTACAGGTCGATGACCTCGACGTCGTAGTCGTACGTCGTGCCGAACTCGGTGAGCAGCTGTACGTTGCCGGCCGCCTTGTGGCCGAAGCGGAAGTTCGGGCCCTCGATGACCAGGCACGCGTGCAGCCGGTCGACGAGCACCTTCACGATGAAGTCGGTCGGCGCCAGCTTCGAGAACTCGGTGGTGAAGGGCAGGACCAGCACCGCGTCCACGCCGAGGTCGGCCATCAGCTCGGCACGCCGGTGGTGCGGGGCGAGCAGCGGGGGGTGGCTGCCGGGGCGCACGACCTCGCTGGGGTGCGGGTCGAAGGTCACCACGACCGACGGCACGCCCAGTTCGCGCGCCCGCTCCACGGCACGCCCGATGATCAGCTGGTGTCCGCGGTGCACTCCGTCGTAGGAGCCGATGGTGACGACGCTGCGTCCCCAGCCCTCGGGGATGTCCTCCAAGCCACGCCAGCGCTGCACTGTGACCGCTCCTCGCCCGAACCCGTGTACGTGAGATTGCCTTTTACGCAGGTCTAAGACTGCCATGCTCACGCCCCGCGGCCCGCATCGGCATCGGTTTCGGGCCTCCCGACGCCGCCACCGCCCGCCGTGCGTCCGGGCCGAGGAGGGCCTGCCATTCCTGCGGGGCGTCGTCCGCCCACCCGGCGACCAGGGCGGCGAAACCGGGCACATCACGCATCGTTCCGGCCAGCAGGCGGTCGAACCGGGAGGCGCCCTCGGGGGTGCGGACCAGCAGCGTCCCGGCGCGGTGGACCAGGGCGCGGGTGCGGGTCGGGGCCCGCTCGCCGCAGCCCGTCGCGGCCGCCCGCAGCAGGGCCTCCAGCACGCGGGGGTCGCGGTGCGCGCCCTCCTCGAAGTCGAGCAGGACCTCCAGCAGCTCGCCCCGGAGCCGCCCCGAGTCCCGTCCTCCCGGTGCGGCGAGCACCCCGGCGAGGGAGACGCGCACCGCCGGGGGCACGGGACGGTCCCGCAGCAGTCCGGTCACCAGGGGCGGCAGCAGGGCGCGGGCGGCCGGGCCGTGCTCCAGCCTGCGGTCGAGGTAGGCGGCGGGGTGGACGGTGTCGGCGGGGTGGCTGTCGATGTATGCCCGCACGAGTCCGGCGGCGTGCAGGGCCAGCGCGGGGGCGTCGGTCCCGGCGAGCGCGCGCAGCGTCTCCGCCGCTCCCTCGCCGGGTCGGGTGAGCCGTTCCCGCAGCGCCGCGAGCACCTGTTCCGGGTGGGTGGGCAGCGCGGCGACGAGGGCCTCGACGGGCAGCGGCGGCGTGCCCCCGACGAAGGCCCGCAGCGCCTGCGCGAGGACCCGGTCCCGGGTCCCCGGGTCCTGGACGAGCAGGGTGAGCGCGGCCCCGCGCGCGGCGTCGTCGCCGGGGCGGGCCAGCAGGGCGTCGGCGGCCCCGCGCAGCAGCTCGCGGTCGTCGTCGAGGACGACGTGCGGGGCGGTGAGCAGGGTGCACGAGGCGGCGGCGGCCCGGCGTCCGGGGTGTTCCTCGTCACGCGCCCAGCGGTCCACGGCCCGGCACAGCGCCGACGGCTCGTCCTCGGCCAGCACGGCCAACAGTTCCCCGGCCCTGGGGTGGCCGCTCGCGACCAGGGCGTCGGCCAGGTCGTCGACGGCCAGGTCCCGGTGGGCGTGGAGCAGGGCCTGGGCGACGGCGGCCACGGTCGGGCGCGGGACGCCGCCGTCCCCGGCGGCCAGCGGGCGCTCGTCGGTGAACCAGGCGCACAGCAGCGGCTGCACGGTCCGCGGCCGGGCGGTGAGGAGGCGTGCGACGGCGTCGAGGTACCCCTCACCATCGGTACCGCCCTCGCTTCCCGGGCCGGGGCCGTGGCCGTCGCTGCCCGCGTCGGCCCGGCGCGGCCCGTCGGCGGGGACGAGGCGCCGGAGCAGATCGATCCGGTCCGGCTCGGGCAGCCTCAGCCGCCGCCAGAACCACGGGCCGAACCCGGCGTACGTCCCGACGGCTCCCGGCCCGCCCGTGACGGCGTGCCGGACGACGAGGCCGGCGAGCAGCCGCAGCACGTCCAGATGGGGCCGGGCGTCCGGCACCCGGAGAAGGGTGCGCGAGAGCAGGTGGGCCGCCCACCAGCGGGCGTCGTCGCGGGCCCGGTGCCCGGCCGTCGGCGAGGGCGCGCACGTCAGCCGGTCCAGGGCCTCGACGAGACCGGCCAGGCGGTGCGCCAGCGCGGCGGGGCCCTCCCGGCGTCCCAGGAGCAGCAGCGCCTGGATCACCGGACCGGTCCGGTGGCGCGGCACGGACAGGGCCCCGGGCCGGTGCGCCGGGCCCGTCACCGTTGCCGCCTCCGCCACCGCTTGCGGCGCGGGCGGGCCGCCCGGCGCGCCCGCTGCCGTGGGAGCCGCCTCGGACGCGGGGGCGGTGCCGCGCCGGTCCCGCGCCCGGCGCGGCCTCGGGACACGGGGCACGCGCGCCACGGCGTCCGCCGTACCCGGCCCGGCCCCGGACCCCGGTCCCGGGTCCACGTCCGGCTGCCCGCGGTGGACCAGTGCGTGCAGGGCCGTGTCCAGGTCCAGGTGGGCGCCCTGCACCCAGTCCCCCAGCTCCTCGTGGGCGAAGCGGTAGCCCGCGCCCGCCGGGACGATCAGGCCCTCGGTGAGGACCGCCGACGCCCAGCCCGTGCGCCAGGGGAAGATCTCCTCGAACGTCGCCCGGTCCAGCTCCCCCTGTCCGGGGCCCAGACAGCGCCGCGCCGCCTCGTGGACCTGTCCGGCCACCCGGGCGGCCAGGCGGCGGACCGCGCCGCCCCCGGGCGCCGGGTCCGACCGGGCCGCGACACGGAGCGCGACGCGCAGGCACATCAGGTCCAGGTGGGCCCCGAAGACCTCGTCCGTGTCCGGCCGTCCCCCGGCGTCCGGCGGCAGTGCCTCGCGCACCTCCGCGAACAGGCGCAGCGTGAGCGGGTGCCGGTCGTGGCCGGGCGCCAGCGCGCCGGGCGGGACGGCGTACCGTTCCGCGGCCCGTGCGGCCTGGCCCGCGGTGAGGTCGCCGAGACGGACGGCGTACGGGGGCCGTCCGGCCCGCCCCGCGGGCCGGTGCGGCGCGTCGGGCGGGAGGAGCGCGCCGGCCGTCTCCCAGTGCTCGGGCGTGCAGGCGATCACGAGCCGTACGTCGTTGGCGCGCAGCCAGTCCACCGTCCCGGCGGTCCACCGGGCCAGGTCGTGGGCGAGCACGGGGGGCATCTCCTCGGGCCCGTCCAGCAGGACGAGCAGCGGGTTCCCGTTCCCCGAGGCCAGCCGGGCCACGCGTTCGGGGACGGCCGTGGTCATGTCGCCGCGCGCACCGGCGGCGGACACGATCCGTCCGGCCCGCCGCAACGCGCGGCCGATCGCGTCGGCCACCGAGGTGTCGTCGGCCAGCAGATCGGCGCCCCGCAGCCAGACCGTGGGGGCGGGCACCGACCCGCTGGCCCGGCGGGCGGCGAGCGCGGCCAGTTCGGTGGTACGGCCGGAGCCCGGCGCTCCGACGAGGCCCAGGACCACGGCGGGTCCGGGCGCCGGTGCCGGTGGGCCCGCGGGGAACGTGAAGACGGCGAACTCCGCGGTGACGTACGGGCGTTCCACCGGATCGGGGCAGCCGGACGGGCCGCCCGCCGCCCCCAGCGAGGTCGCCGTCAGGTGGAGGACTCCCGCGAGGTTCAGGTCGCGCCCGTAGCCGGGCACGCCCGTCGTGTTGCGCCGCAGCAGCTCGCCCAGCGGGCCGTCGGCGCCCGGGCCGCCGAGCGGCACCGCGAGACCCGCGGCGGGGTGCCCGGCCCGCAGGGCGGTGCCCAGGACGGCCACGACCGCCCCGCTGTCCGGGTCGACGACGGGCCCGCCCCGGGCCGTACCACCCAGCCGCAGCGCGTCCGCGCCGTCCGTGCCGAGCGCGAGTTCCAGCGCGCCCTCGATCCGGTGGTCGCGCCCGTCGACGGTGGAGGTCACCGGGCAGGTGCCGAGCACCCGTGCCTCGCGCCAGCCGTGGGCGGCGATCGTCACGTACGTCCCCGCCTCGATCCGGCTCCGGGAAGCGATCGGGACGGGATCGACGCCGAGCACGCGTGGCCCTCCGGTGCGCAGCAGCGCGAGGCCCCGCTCGGGCAGTGCGGTGATGTCCCCGGCCCCCGCGGAGCAGGTGCGGCCGTCCGCTCCGTGCAGGACCAGCCGGGCGGCGCCGGTGATCGTTTCGTGGCTGGTCACGACCGTGCCCCGGTCGTCGGCGACGAAGCCGCTCCCCCGCGGCCGGCCGGCCGGATCGCAGATTCGTACCAGCGTCGTCCGGTCCCCGCTTCCCATGGTCCGACGTTAGGCCGGCCACGATCGGCGCGCGGACCACTCGGGTCGCAAGCACCCCTGGAACACCCCCAATTCACCCCTCGCGCCTGCTCGTTGGGGTGAATTCTGGGCGTTCGGCGGACCGGAGCCGCCGGGCCCCGTCCTGGAGCGGACGCGGCGGCCCCGTCCGCTCCGGGACGGGGCCCGGCACGGTTCGCGGTCCCCTGCCGTCGGTCAGGCGAAGACGGCGAGGCTCTTGGCCTTGCCCTTCTGCTCCTCGACGAGGACCAGGAAGCGCCCGTCGGGCCCGAAGACCCCGACCGGCCCCGGCGGGAAGGCGGGCATGTCCAGCCGTACCCCGTTGAGCAGCAGCCTGGCGCGCTTCTCGTCGACGTCCCAGCGGGGGAACGCGGAGGCGGCGGCCTCGGCCACCGGCATCACGGTCAGCCGTTCCTGGTGCTGGTCGAGCGTCCGCGCCGCGTCGAGTCCGTACGGGCCGACGCGGGTGCGCCGCAGCGCGGTCAGGTGCCCGCCGACGCCGAGCGCGGCGCCGAGGTCGCGGGCGATGGCACGGACGTACGTGCCGGAGGAGCAGACGACGGAGACGACCAGGTCGATCACCGGCGTGCCGTCCTCGGCGGTCTCCTCGCGCACGTCGTAGACGCGGAAGGACGAGATCGTCACCGGCCGGGCCGGGATGTCGAACTCCTCGCCGCCGCGCACCCGGGCGTAGGACCGCTTGCCGTCGATCTTGATGGCGCTGACCTTGGACGGCACCTGCATGATCGGACCGGTCAGGGCCGCGACTCCGGCGTCGATGGCTTCACGGGTCACCCCGGAGGCGTCGGCGGACGAGATGATCTCGCCCTCCGCGTCGTCGGTGACGGTGTTCTGGCCGAGCCGGATCGTGCCGAGGTACTCCTTCTCGGTCAGCGCGAGGTGGCCGAGGAGCTTGGTGGCCCGTTCCACGCCGAGCACGAGGACGCCCGTCGCCATCGGGTCCAGCGTGCCGGCGTGGCCGACACGCCGGGTCCGGGCGATGCCGCGCATCTTGGCGACGACGTCGTGCGAGGTGAAGCCGGCCGGCTTGTCGACGATGACCAGGCCGTCCTCGGGGCCCGTGCCGCCCCGGCCCGGGGCCGCCTTCCCGCCCCGGCCGGCCGTCTTGTTCTGCGATGTCATTCGGAGGCGGTGTCCTCGTCGTTCGCGCCGTCCGCCTTGCGGTACGGATCGGCGCCACCGGCGTACGTGGCACCCGAGGACGCCTCGCGCACCCGCGCGTCCGAGGCCCGGGCCCGGTCGAGGAGGTCCTCGATCGTCCTGGCGTTCTCGGGGAGCGCGTCGGCCACGAACGTCAGCGTGGGGGTGAACTTGGTCCCCGCCGCCGCTCCGACCGCCGAGCGCAGCACGCCCTTCGCGCTCTCCAGCCCGGCCGCCGCGCTCGCCCGCTCCTCGTCGTCCCCGTAGACCGTGTAGAAGACCGTGGCCTCCCGCAGGTCACCGGTGACCCGGGTGTCCGTGATGGTCACGTGGGTACCCAGACGGGGGTCCTTGATACCGCGCTGCAGTTTCTGGGCGACCACCTCCTGGATGAGGTCCGCCAGCTTTTTCGCCCGCGCGTTGTCGGCCACTGGTCCGTCTCCTTCTCAGCTTCGGGACAGGCCACCGAGGGGTGGCACGTACCACCCCTCGCCGTCCCTTCCTTCTTACGTGCTCAATCGTCTTGGTCGCTGTGCAGCCGCCGTCGTACGGACAGCAGCTCCACTTCCGGCCGGGCGGCCACCAGCCGCTCGCACCGGTCCAGAACATCTGTGAGGTGTCCGGTGTCCCCGGAGACCGCGGCAAGGCCGATCTCGGCCCTCCGATGGAGATCCTGACCGCCCACCTCCGCCGCGCTCACCGCGTATTTGCGCTGGAGCTCGGCGACGATGGGACGGACGACGGAGCGCTTCTCCTTCAACGACCGTACGTCGCCGAGAAGCAGATCGAAGGACAGTGTCCCCACATACATGAATGTCCGGATGTCCCGCCGGTTCGGGTTCGCGCCCTGCCAGCGCTTGGCAGGGACACCAGAACCGTACACGGAACGGCCGGGGCCGATCGACGGAAATACGACCCGTCGACCGGCCCCGAACGTTGCGGAGAACCCCGGGAGGCGTCCCCCCGGAGACCCGCCGCGGATCAGCCTCGCGGCTTCTCGCGCATCTCGTACGTCGCGATGATGTCGTCGACCTTGATGTCGTTGAAGTTGCCGAGGTTGATACCGCCCTCGAAGCCTTCGCGGATCTCGGTGACGTCGTCCTTGAAGCGGCGCAGACCGGAGATGGTGAGGTTCTCCGCGATGACCTTGCCATCGCGCAGCAGGCGCGCCTTGGTGTTGCGCTTGACCTCGCCGGACCGGACGAGCACACCGGCGATGTTGCCCAGCTTGGACGAGCGGAAGATCTCGCGGATCTCCGCCGTACCGAGCTCGACCTCTTCGTACTCCGGCTTGAGCATGCCCTTGAGGGCCGCCTCGATCTCCTCGATCGCCTGGTAGATGACCGAGTAGTAGCGGACGTCCACGCCCTCGCGCTCGGCCATCTGCTGCGCACGCCCGGCGGCGCGCACGTTGAAGCCGATCACGATGGCGTCGGAGCCGGTCGCCAGGTCGATGTCCGACTCGGTGACCGCACCCACGCCGCGGTGCAGGACCCGGATGTCGACCTCGTCGCCGACGTCGAGCTGGAGCAGCGAGGACTCCAGGGCCTCCACCGAACCGGACGCGTCGCCCTTGATGATGAGGTTGAGTTCCTGGACCAGACCGGCCTTGAGCGCCTCGTCGAGGTTCTCCAGGGAGAACCGGACGCCCTTGCGGGCGAAGTTGGCGTTGCGCTCGCGGGCGGCACGCTTCTCGGCGATCTGCCGGGCCGTGCGGTCCTCCTCGACCACGAGGAAGTTGTCGCCGGCGCCCGGGACGTTGGTGAGACCGAGCACGAGGACCGGGGTCGAGGGACCCGCCTCCTCGACGTTCTCACCCTTGTCGTCGAGCATGGCGCGCACGCGGCCGTAGGCGTCGCCGACGACCATCGTGTCGCCGACGCGGAGGGTACCGCGCTGGACGAGGACGGTCGCCACGGCGCCGCGGCCGCGGTCGAGGTGGGCCTCGATCGCGATGCCCTGCGCGTCCTGCTCCGGGTTGGCCCGCAGGTCGAGCGAGGCGTCCGCGGTCAGGACCACGGCCTCCAGGAGCTCGTCGATGTGCAGCCCCTGCTTGGCGGAGATGTCGACGAACATCGTGTCGCCGCCGTACTCCTCGGCCACCAGACCGAACTCGGTGAGCTGGCCGCGCACCTTGGTCGGGTCGGCGCCCTCGACGTCGATCTTGTTGACCGCGACCACGATCGGCACGTCGGCCGCCTTGGCGTGGTTCAGCGCCTCGATCGTCTGGGGCATCACACCGTCGTTCGCCGCGACCACGAGGATCGCGATGTCGGTGGACTTCGCACCACGGGCACGCATGGCGGTGAACGCCTCGTGACCCGGGGTGTCGATGAAGGTGATCCGACGGTCCTCGCCGTTGACCTCGGCGGAGACCTGGTACGCACCGATGTGCTGCGTGATCCCGCCGGCCTCGCCCGCGACGACGTTCGTCTTGCGGATCGCGTCCAGCAGTCGGGTCTTTCCGTGGTCGACGTGACCCATGACGGTCACGACCGGCGGGCGCGGGATGAGCGCCTCGTCGCCGCCCTCGTCCTCGCCGAACTCGATGTCGAAGGACTCGAGCAGCTCGCGGTCCTCCTCCTCCGGGCTGACGATCTCGAGGACGTAGTTCATCTCGTCGGCCAGCAGCTTCAGCGTGTCGTCGGAGACCGACTGCGTGGCCGTGACCATCTCGCCGAGGTTCATCATCACGGCGACGAGCGACGCCGGGTTGGCGTTGATCTTCTCCGCGAAGTCGGTGAGGGAGGCACCGCGCGACAGACGGACGGACTGCCCGTTGCCGCGGGGCAGCATGACGCCGCCCACCGACGGGGCCTGCATGGCCTCGTACTCCTGGCGCCTCTGCCGCTTCGACTTGCGGCCACGACGCGCCGGACCGCCGGGACGGCCGAACGCACCCTGCGTGCCACCGCGGCCACCGGGGCCACCGGGACGGCCGCCGAAGCCGGGACGACCGCCGAAGCCGCCGCCACCGCCACCGGGACGACCGGCACCGCCGCCACCGCCACCGGGACGGCCGGCGAAACCGCCGCCACCGCCACCGGGACCGGCCGGACGGCCGGCGAAGCCGGGACGACCGCCACCGCCACCGGGACGACCGCCACCGCCACCGGGACCACGGCCACCGGGGCCGCCGCCGGGACGCGGGCCCGCGGCGGGACGCTGCGGCATCATGCCCGGGTTCGGACGGTTACCACCGGGGCCGCCGCCCGGACGGGGCGCCTGCGGACGCGGCATGCTGCCCGGGGTGGGACGCGGAGCGCCCTGACCCTGGGGACGCGGGGCGCCACCGGGGCCGCCCTGCGGGCGCGGAGAAGGACGGTCCTGGCCGCCGGGGCGCGGAGCGCCGCCCGGACGGGGCGCCTGCGGACGGGCCATGCCCGTCGAGCCACCGGACGTGAAGGGGTTGTTGCCCGGACGGGGACCGGCCGGACGTGTGCCGGGGCGCGGGCCGCCCTGGCCGCCGGGGCGGGCCGGACGCTCGCCGCCGCGGCCGCCGTCACGCTGGCCGCCGCCAGGACCCGGGCGTGCGCCGGGGCGCGGGCCGGGGGTGGCGCCGGAGGGGCGCGGTGCCTGCTGCTGGGGCGCGGCCGGCTGGGCCGGGGCCGAGAACTCGGCGGCCGGGACCGGGGTCACCGGCGCGGGCTTCGGCGCCGGACGCGGGCCGGGGCGCGGCCCGGGAGAGGGCGCCGAGGGGGTGCTGCCCGCCGGGGCGGCGGGGGCCGGCTTGGGGGCCGGGGCGCCGGGCTTCGGGGCAGCGGGACGTGCCGCGGCGGCCGGAGAGGGCGCCGAGGGCTTGGCAGGCGTCGCCTTGCGGGGCGCGCCAGGCTTGGCAGCGGGCTTGCCGGCGCTGCCGCCGGGCCCCTGCAGTGCGTCAGTCAACTTGCGTACAACCGGCGCCTCGATCGTCGAGGACGCCGAACGGACGAATTCACCGAGTTCCTGGAGCTTGGCCATGACGACCTTGCTCTCCACACCGAACTCCTTGGCGAGTTCGTATACCCGGACCTTAGCCACTTCGCTCCTTTTAGGTCCGGTTACCGCCGGACCGTCGCTACTTCATGGGCGTACTCATCGCGTACTCATCGAGTGCTCATCGCAATCTCGACCTACTTCCAACTCGCGAGGTACCTGACCGCACGGGGTTTTCCGTGCCGTTCACTTCTTACGGTGTCGCCCGCTCGACGAACCCCCGCAGTGCGGTGGTGTCGAACGGCCCCTTGGCCTTGAAGGCCCGGGGGAACGCCCGGCGGCGAACCGCCAGGTCCAGACAGACAGAGACGGGGTGTACGTACGCACCCCGGCCGGGCAGCGTACCGCGAGGATCGGGGACGCAGGCGTCCCCGTCCGCGACGATGCGCAGCAGCTCGTGCTTGGCCGCCCGCTCCCGGCATCCCACGCAGGTTCGCTCAGGGCACGCGCGGGCATGCGTCCGGCCAGACACGTCCAAGTCTACCTCCCCACGTCGACCTCACCCCTTTGGGGCAAAAATCGAACGCATGTTGTTGTCACAGCGGTACGCCGCCCGGGGATTATTCCCGCGGCCCGCGCGAAATCACCCGGCGCCGGCGCTCCCGTCCCGTCGTCACCGCCTCCGGACACCGTCCCGCCGCCGGGGCCGGCTGATCCGCCCGGCCACGGCGGGCGGATCAGCCGCGCTCCGACCGCTGACGGGCCCGCTCCGACCGCTCCCGGTCGGCGACGTCGCGCTCGGCGTCCGTCTCCGTGTCCGGGCGGATGTCGATGCGCCAGCCGGTGAGGCGGGCGGCGAGGCGGGCGTTCTGCCCCTCCTTGCCGATCGCGAGCGAGAGCTGGTAGTCCGGGACGGTGACCCGGGCGGACCGGGCGCCGAGGTCCACGATCTCGACCTTGCTCACCCGGGCGGGCGACAGGGCGTTGGCGACCATCTCGGCCGGGTCGTCCGACCAGTCGACGATGTCGATCTTCTCGTCGTGGAGTTCGGCCATCACGTTGCGCACCCGGCCGCCCATCGGGCCGATGCAGGCACCCTTGGCGTTGAGGCCGGAGCGGGTCGAACGGACCGCGATCTTGGTGCGGTGACCGGCCTCACGGGCGATCGCGCAGATCTCGACGGAGCCGTCGGCGATCTCCGGGACCTCCAGCGCGAAGAGCTTCTTCACCAGATTGGGGTGCGTGCGCGACAGCGTCACGGACGGACCGCGCACACCCTTGACGACCCGGACGACGTAGGTGCGCAGACGCAGGCCGTGCGGGTACTCCTCGCCCGGCACCTGTTCCTGCACCGGCAGGATGGCCTCCAGCTTGCCGATGTCGACCAGCACGTTCTTCGGGTCCTTGCCCTGCTGGACGACGCCGCTGACGATGTCGCCCTCGTGGCCCGCGTACTCCCCGAACGTCTTGTCGTCCTCCGCGTCGCGCAGGCGCTGCAGAATGACCTGCTTGGCCGTGGACGCCGCGATCCGACCGAACCCGGAGGGGGTGTCGTCGAACTCCTTGGGCTCCTGGCCCGGCTCCAGGTCGGCCGGGTCCTCCGTCGCCCACACCGTCACATGGCCGCGCTCGTCGATCTCCACGCGCGCGCGGCGGTGGCTCCCCTCGGTCCGGTGGTAGGCGATGAGGAGGGCCGACTCGATCGCCTCGACGAGCACGTCGAAGGGGATCTCCTTGTCCTGCGCCAAGCCCTTCAAGAGCTTCACGTCGATGTCCACGGCTACGCCTCCTCTTCCTTCTTGTCCTTGCGGTTGAATTCGATCTCCACGCGTGCCTTGGCGATCTCGTCGAAGGCGATCCGACGGGAAGTGGGCCTGCGGCCCTTGACGCCCGGCACCTCCAGGTCGAGCCCGTCCTCGTCCACGGCGAGGATCCGGGCGACCAGCTCGCCGCCCTCGCGCAGGTGCAGCCTGGCCAGGCGGCCCGTGGCGCGTACGTAGTGGCGGTGCTCCGTCAGCGGGCGGTCGGCACCGGGGGAACTGACTTCGAGGACGTACTCGCCCTCGCCCATCGCGTCGGTCTCGTCGAGCTTCTGGGAGATCACGCGGCTCAGCTCGGCGCAGGCGTCCAGCTCCACGCCCTCTTCGGAGTCCACGACGATCCGCAGCACCCGGCGGCGGCCCGCCCGGCTCACCTCGATCTCCTCGAGGTCCAGTCGCTCGGCGCTGACGAGCGGTTCGAGCAGCCCGCGCAGCCTTTCGCTCTGGGTGGTGCTCATCCGGGTGACTCCTCGGCCGCGTGTGCTGTTGTGGGATCTCGCGTGTCAGGTCAAAGGGTATCCGGTCCCGAGGGGTGTTGCCGTCCTCCCGGCCCCCGACCGCGGGTACGCTCGCCTGCGGTGATCACTTCAGGACAGATCCAGTCACAACAGGGCCAACCCCGAAGGAGAAACAAGTGCGGCGCACGGGGACGACGCGCAGAGGCGCGTTGACCGCGACGGGGGCGATCGCCATGGGCGCGATCCTGAGCGGCTGCGGCGGGAACGGGGACGGGGAGGGCTCCGCCCGGGCCGGCGCGCCGACCGCCGCCGAGATCGCCCGGGCCGTGCGGACGGAGCGCAGGCTCCGGGCGAGCGCCGCACGGACCAGCCTGGAACTGCTGGCCCGCTACGAGCACGTGGTCGGTGCCTATCCGGTGATCGCCGCCGGGCTCGCGCCGTTGCGCGACGCCGTGCGGGCCCACACCAGGACACTGACCCCCGACGGCGAACAGGAGCTCACGCCCACGAGGTCGCGCGCCACCGGTGCCCGGGCCGCCGTCGAGGAACTGGCCGACGCGGAACGCCGCACGGCCGACGCGCACCTGGCGTCGCTCATGGAGGCGCCGCCGGAACTGGCCCGGCTGCTCGCGTCGATCGCGGCGGCCGGCGCGGCCCATGCCTATCTGCTGACCGACCTGGCCAAGGAGACCTCGTCATGAACGACGGGACCGTCATGAGCGACGCGACGCGCAAGGCCGGCCAGGCGGCGCTGGCCGCCGAGCACGCGGCGGTGTACGGCTACGGCGTGGTCGGCGGGCGCGTCGCGGCGGACCGCCGGGCCGAGGCCACCGCGGCCTATCACGCCCACCGGGCCCGCCGGGACGCGCTGGTGCGGTCGCTCCGTGACATGGGCGCCGAGCCGGTGGCGGCGCGGCCCGCGTACGCTCTGCCCTTCACGGTGCCGGACGCGGCGGCGGCGGTCCGGCTGGCCGCCGTGCTGGAGGACCGGGTCGCGGACGTGTACTCCGACCTCGTGCGGGCTGCCGAGGGGCCGCTGCGGCGCCAGGCCGCGGACGCGCTGCGCGAGTCGGCCGTGCGCGCGGTCCGCTGGCGGGGCAGCGGCGTACCGTTCCCCGGCCTCGTCGAGCACGCCGCCGACGGGTCCGGTGCGACGGCCGGGGCGGCGATGAAGGCCGCCGGGGACGGGGCCGGCCCGGGGAACGGCTCCGGCTCCGCGCACTGAAGAGGCTTCGAGAGGGAACAAGGCACGTATGGATTTCGAACCGCCGCAGCGGCTGGTGCGAGCGCTCGGCGAGTCGTACGGGGACGCCGCCGACTGGCTGGCGCGGCTTCCGGCACTGACCGAGGAGGCGCTGTCCTCGACCGGGCGGGAGCTGACCGTCGACCGGGTCGTCGCCCCTGGCGGCCGCAGCGGTCTGGTCCTGCTGGTGACGTGTTCCGACGGCACCCCGGCGGCGCTGAAGATCGCCCCGCCCGGGGCCGTGCCCGAGCAGGAGCGCGCGGCGCTGGCGCACTGGAACGGCTGGGGCGCGGTGCTGCTGCTCGCCGACGGCCCCGGCGCGCTGCTGCTGGAGCGGTTGCATCCCGAGGTGTCGCTGCGCTCGCTGCCGGAGGCGAAGGCGCTGCTGGAGGCGGCGGGCACGGTGCGCCGGCTCTGGGTGGAGCCGCCGGCCGGGCACGGCTTCGAGACGGTCGCCGAGCGGACCGCGCGCCAGGCGGGACCGATGCGGGCCGGCGCCGCGGCCGATCCGGGTCTGGAACCGCTGGTCTCCGCGGCGCTCGCGGCACGCGACGAGCTGCTCGACCGCTCCCCCGAACTCCTGTTGCTGCACGGGAACTTCCGGCAGAGCAAGGTCCTGGCGGGCGAGCGCGCGCCCTGGCTGGCGGTCGGGCCCGAGCCGCTGGTCGGCGAGCGGGCCTATGATCTCGCGCGCCTGGTGCGCGACCGCGTCGAGGATCTGATCGCCTCGCCCGCGGGACCGGCGTCGGCGCGGCGCCGGATCGGGAAACTGGCCGACGCGCTGGACGTGGACCGGGAGCGGCTGCGCGGCTGGACGCTGTTCCGCGCGGTGGAGTCGGGCACCCGGGCGCTGGCGGCGGGCCGCCGCCAGGAGGGCGAGCTGACGCTGGAGTTCGCCGGCTGGCTGTAGACCGTGGGGCCGGGGCGCCCCGGCGCCCCGGCCGTGAGGAGCTCATGGGTGCGCGACAGCAGCCCCCGCGCGACGCGCGGGGGCTGCTGTGTGCCGTACGGCTCGGAGCCGGTCGGACGGCCTTCGAGCGGCCTGAGGCCGTCCGACCGGCTCTCAGTCCTGGGCGGTGAGGCGGGCGATCGCCTCGTCGACCGTGAGTTCCTCGCGCTCTCCGGTCCGGCGGTCCTTGAGCTCCAGGACGCCTTCGGCCGAGCGGCGGCCGGCGACCAGGATCTTCGGGACGCCGATCAGCTCGGCGTCGGTGAACTTCACGCCGGGCGAGACGCCGGCCCGGTCGTCGACCATGACCCGCAGACCGGCGGCGGCGAGCCGGTCCGAGACATCGAGGGCGAGTTCCGTCTGGAGGGCCTTGCCCGCCGCGACGACGTGGACGTCGGCCGGGGCGATCTCGCGCGGCCAGCACAGCCCCTGCTCGTCGGCGGTCTGCTCGGCGAGCGCGGCGACGGCGCGGGAGACGCCGACGCCGTACGAGCCCATGGTGACCCGGACCGGCTTGCCGTTCTGGCCGAGCACGTCGAGCTGGAAGGTGTCCGCGTACTTGCGGCCCAGCTGGAAGATGTGGCCGATCTCGATGGCGCGGTCCAGCTTGAGGCCGGCGCCGCACCGGGGGCAGGGGTCGCCCTCCTCGACGACGACCACGTCGAGGTACTCGTCGACCTCGAAGTCGCGGCCGACGACGACGTTCTTCGTGTGGGTGCCCGGCTTGTTGGCGCCGGTGATCCAGGAGGTGCCGGGGGCGACGCGCGGGTCGGCGATGTAGCGGACCTTCTCGAGGCCCTGCGGGCCGACGTATCCGCGCACCAGGTCGGGGCGGCCCTCGAAGTCCTCCGCGGTGACCAGTTCGACGACGGCGGGGGCCAGGTGCTCGCCGAGCTTGCCGAGGTCGACCTCGCGGTCGCCGGGCACGCCCACCGCGACGATCTCGCCGTCGACCTTGACCAGCAGGTTCTTCAGCGTCGCGGAGGCGGGCACGCCCAGGTGCGCGGCGAGCGTCTCGATGGTCGGGGTGTCGGGGGTGTCCAGCTCCTCGGCCGGGCCGTGCGCGGAGCCGTCCGCCGGGGCGCCCTTGAAGGTCACGGCCTCGGTGTTGGCGGCGTAGTCGCAGGCGGGGCAGTCGACGAAGGTGTCCTCGCCGGCCGGGGCGGGGGCCAGGAACTCCTCGGAGGCGGAGCCGCCCATGGCGCCGGAGACGGCGGAGACGATGCGGTAGTCGAGGCCGAGCCGCTCGAAGATGCGGATGTAGGCGCCGCGGTGCAGCTGGTACGCCTCGGCGAGGCCCTCGTCCGTGGTGTCGAAGGAGTACGAGTCCTTCATCTGGAACTCGCGGCCGCGCAGCACGCCGGCGCGCGGGCGGGCCTCGTCCCGGTACTTGGTCTGGATCTGGTACAGGATCACGGGCAGGTCCTTGTAGGACGTGATCTGATCCTTGACGACCTGGGTGAAGATCTCCTCGTGGGTGGGGCCGAGGAGGTAATCGGCGCCCTTGCGGTCCTTCAGCCGGAACAGCAGGGCGCCGTACTCGTCGTAGCGGCCGCTGGCCTCGTACGACTCCTTGGGGAGCAGTGCGGGGAGCAGGACCTCCTGGCCGCCGATGGCGTCCATCTCCTCGCGCACGACGCGGGTGATGTTGTCCAGGACCTTCTTGCCGAGCGGCAGCCAGGTCCAGATCCCGGCGGCGGTGCGACGAACGTATCCGGCCCGGACGAGGAGCTTGTGGTTGAGCGTCTCGGCGTCCGCCGGGTCGTCGCGCAGTGTCTTGATCATCAATCGGGACATGCGCTGGACCTGGGCCATGATGAACTCCTGCTCGGAAAGGGTGATGAGCAGGAGGTTAGCCGGGCGGCCCGGTCGGGCGGAAATCGATTGGTGCCGCGGCCCGCCCCGCGCACGGCTCCCGGGCCCGTCCCCCGCGCGGCTCCGGCCGCCGCCGCGCGGCTCCCCGCTCCTGCCCCGCGTGCTCCCGGCGCTACCCCTCGCGGCGCAGCGGGAGCGGCGCTCCCATCACCGCGTACGGCTTGGGGGCGCTGGGGAAGTGCACCTGCCGGGCCAGGTCCCGGTAGCCCAGGCTGCGGTACAGGCCGCGTGCCGGGCTGTCCGTGTCGATCGCGGAGAGGATGGAGCGGGGCTGGTCGGCGGCGTCCGTGAGGGTGGTGATCAGGGAGCGGCCGATGCCGCGGTTCTGGAACCCGGGCAGGACGTGCAGTTCGGTGATGACGAAGGAGTCGTCCAGCCAGTGCGCGCAGTCGGTGGCGCGGAGGTAGGGCTCGACGACGGTGGACCACCAGTGGGTGCGTTCGTTGGGCATGCCGTAGACGAAACCGACGAGCCGGCCGTCGGGGGTGGTGGCGCCGAGGGCTCGGGCGTGCGGGTGGTCGAGGTGCCGCAGGACGATGTGGCGGCGTACCTCGACCTCCTCCGGACCGAGGCCGAAGGCGACGGCCTGGACGGCGAGCGCCTCGTCCACGCGTGCGGCGAGATCGACCGGGCCGATCCGGACGCTGGGAGTGCGGGGGCCGTCCCCGGGAACTGCTGCCATGGGCCGACCCTACTGGCCCCGGAGGGACGGGCGGTACGGCCGGGTGCCGGGCCCCGGCGTCCGCGCGCCCACGCCGTCGGCGGCCGGCCGGTCAGAACAGCACGCTCATGAACGAACCGGTCTCGCGAAAGCCGACCCGGGCGTACGCCCGGCGGGCGGGGGTGTTGAAGTCGTTCACGTAGAGGCTGACGACGGGGGCGACATCGGCCAGGGCGTAGCGCAGGACCGCCGCCATCCCCGTCTCCGAGAGGCCACGTCCGCGGTGTTCGGGGGCGACCCAGACGCCCTGGATCTGGCAGGCCTGCGGGGTGGCCGCGCCGATCTCCGCCTTGAAGACGACCTTGCCGTCCTCGATCCGGGCGAACGAGCGGCCGGCGCCGATGAGTTCGGCGACGCGTGCCTGGTAGAGGAGTCCGCCGTCGCCCGCGAGCGGGGAGACGCCGACCTCTTCGGTGAACATCGCCACGCAGGCCGGCATCAGGACGTCCATCTCGTCCTTGCGGATGCGGCGGACCAGGGGGTCGGGGGCGATGTCGGCGGACGGGCTCTCGGTGACCATGAGCGGCTGGTGGGCGCGGACCTCGCGGGCCGGTCCCCAGCCGGGTTCGAGCAGCTGCCACAGCCGCGCGGTGGGTTCGGCGGGGCCGACGATCGAGGAGCAGCGGCGGCCGGCCCGGCGGGCGCGGTCGGCGAAGGCCCGGACGGCCTCCGGGCCCGCGCAGATCGGTACGAGATTGGCGCCGGAGTAGCACAGCGAGCGCAGCCGTCCGTCGGCGTACCAGCCCCACATCTCGCCGCCGAGCCGCCAGGGGTCGAGTCCCGCGATCCGGACCCGGGACGTCACGAAGGCGTTGGCGACGGGGTCGCTCTCCAGTACGGCGAGAGCGGCGCCGAGGTCGCTGGGTTCGAGGACCCGGGTGGTCGTCTGCGTCAACACGAGGGGGCCTCACCATGCGGTCTGCTGATTTCCGCACTGTACCCAAAGAGGCTGTGCGGCGCCGCCCCTGAGGGGGACCGGGGCCGCGGCACGGGGCGGGTCCGGTCACGGCGCGGCGCCCCGCGGGTCGGATGTCCGTCCGGCGGGGCGCCGTGGTGCGCGGGGTCCCGGCGGCCGTGCCCGGGTGCTCCCGACGCGGGTGCGTGCGGGTCCCGGCGGCCGGGCCGGGGGCTCAGCCGACGGAGACCTCGGGCTCGCCGGAGGCGATGCCGTCCTTCTCCATCTGCTCGGCGATCTTCATGGCCTCTTCGATCAGGGTCTCGACGATCTTCGACTCGGGCACGGTCTTGATGACCTCGCCCTTCACGAAGATCTGGCCCTTGCCGTTGCCCGAGGCCACGCCCAGGTCGGCCTCGCGGGCCTCGCCGGGACCGTTGACGACACAGCCCATCACGGCTACGCGCAGCGGGACCTCCATGCCGTCGAGGCCGGCCGTGACCTCCTCGGCGAGCTTGTAGACGTCGACCTGGGCGCGGCCGCAGGACGGGCAGGAGACGATCTCCAGGCGGCGGGGCCTGAGGTTGAGCGACTCCAGGATCTGGTTGCCGACCTTGATCTCCTCGACCGGCGGGGCCGAGAGGGAGACGCGGATGGTGTCGCCGATGCCCTCGGAGAGCAGGGCACCGAAGGCGACCGCCGACTTGATCGTGCCCTGGAAGGCGGGGCCGGCCTCCGTGACGCCGAGGTGCAGCGGGTAGTCGCACTTCTCGGCGAGCAGGCGGTAGGCGTTCACCATGACCACCGGGTCGTTGTGCTTCACCGAGATCTTGATCTCGCGGAAGTCGTGCTCCTCGAAGAGGGACGCCTCCCACAGCGCGGACTCGACGAGCGCCTCGGGGGTCGCCTTGCCGTACTTCTGGAGCAGACGGCGGTCCAGGGAGCCCGCGTTCACACCGATGCGGATCGGGGTGCCGTGGTCCTTCGCCGCCTTGGCGATCTCCTTGACCTGGTCGTCGAACTTCTTGATGTTGCCCGGGTTCACCCGGACCGCGGCGCATCCGGCCTCGATGGCCGCGAAGACGTACTTCGGCTGGAAGTGGATGTCCGCGATCACCGGGATCTGCGACTTCCTCGCGATGGTCGCGAGCGCGTCCGCGTCGTCCTGCGTCGGGCACGCCACGCGCACGATCTGGCAGCCCGACGCCGTCAGCTCCGCGATCTGCTGCAGCGTCGCGCCCACGTCCGCCGTACGGGTCGTGGTCATCGACTGCACCGACACCGGCGCGTCCCCGCCCACCGCGACCGACCCGACCTGGATCTGGCGGCTGACCCTCCGGTCGGCGAGCTTGGTCGGAACGGACGGCATTCCGAGAGAAATCGCAGTCATGCGCTGAGCATCCCCAAGGTGTGGATCGAGGTCCCGAGTTCGGCGGGCTCCGAACTTCGAGATTACGGCACCGGGAGCGCCCCGGAGCACACCGCATCTTGGAGCGCCGCGTTCCGGTACGGCCCGGACACACGCTGTGTGCCGGGCCGTCACCGTCGGTGCACCGGCCGGTCCTCCGGGGCGCTGCGGCCGGTCAGGTGATCTTGACCGGGTTCACGATGTCGGCGACCAGCACCAGCAGCGTGAAGCAGATGAAGACGCCCGCCACGACGTAGGCGACCGGCATCAGCTTGGCCACGTCGAAGGGGCCGGGGTCGGGCCTCCGGAAGACCCGGGCCACGTTGCGGCGCAGCGCCTCCCAGAGCGCCCCGGCGATGTGTCCGCCGTCGAGCGGCAGCAGCGGCAGCATGTTGAAGAGGAACAGCGAGAGGTTGAAGCCCGCCAGCAGGAACAGCATCATCGCGACCTGGTTCTGCGCCGGAACGTCCAGCGTCATCACCTCGCCGCCGATCCTGGCCGCGCCCACGACGCCCACCGGCGAGTCGGCCGCCCGTTCGCCGTCGCCGAAGGCGGCGTCCCACAGTCCGGGGATCTTGGACGGGAGGGCGATGATCGAGTCGACGCCGTTCTCGATCATGTCTCCCATGCGGACCACCGAGTCGCCGAAGGAGAGCGGGACGATCTCGGTCTGTGCGGCGAAGCCGAGGTAGCCGGCCTTCACGTACTCGCCGGGGACGACCTCGCCCCGGGAGTCCTTCTTGGCGACCGCGTTCTCCTTGAGTACGGCGTGGAGGGTCTCCTCCCGGCCGTCGCGCTGGACGGTGATGGTGGCCGGGCCGATGGTGTCGCGGATCTTCTCGGAGAGCGTGGCCCAGTCGTCGACCTTCTGGCCGTCGAAGGCGACGATCCGGTCGCCCTTCCGGAGCCCGGCGGCCTGTGCGGGCGAGACGTCGTCGGACTTCTTGCAGGTGTCGCGGTTCTCGCTCTGCGGGATCACGCACTTCTGGACGCCCGCGACCTCGGTGGTCTGGGTCTGGAACCCGAACGTCATGGCCACGCCGAGGAAGATGCCGACGGCGAGGACCAGGTTCATGAACGGTCCGGCGAACATCACGATGACGCGCTTCCACGGCTTGCGCGTGTAGAAGAGCCGCTTCTCGTCGCCGGGTTCGAGTTCCTCGAAGGCGGCGGACCGGGCGTCCTCGATCATGCCGCGCCACGGGGACGTGGAACGGGCCTCCAGCCGGCCGTCCGGTCCCGGCGGGAACATGCCGATCATGCGGATGTAGCCGCCGGCCGGGATCGCCTTGATCCCGTACTCGGTGTCGCCCTTCTTCCGCGACCAGATCGTCGGTCCGAAGCCGACCATGTACTGGGGGACGCGGATCCCGAAGAGCTTCGCGGTCGACAGGTGCCCGAGTTCGTGCCAGGCGATGGAGAACAGCAGGCCGATGACGAAGACGGCGATGCCGAGAATCGTCAACAGGACCGTCGAAATGCTCATGCGCGCGCCTCCGCTGTCGCCTTCGCCGAGAGTTCACGGGCCCGGGCGCGGGCCCAGGTCTCCGCTTCCAGGACGTCTGCGACCGTGAGCGAAGTTCCCGCGGCGGGGGTGCCGTGTTCGGCCACCACCGCCGTGACCGTATCCATGATGCCGGTGAACGGCAGCCTTCCCGACAGGAACGCGTCGACGCACTCCTCGTTCGCGGCGTTGAAGACGGCGGGGGCGGTGGAGCCGAGCGTGCCCACGTGCCGGGCGAGTCCCACGGAGGGGAACGCCTCGTCGTCGAGGGGGAAGAACTCCCAGCTGGACGCCCTCGACCAGTCGAAGGCGGGCGCGGCGTCCGGGATGCGCCGGGGCCAGCCGATGCCGATGGCGATCGGACCCCGCATGTCCGGGGGCGTGGCCTGGGCGAGAGTGGAGCCGTCGGTGAACTCCACCATCGAGTGCACGTACGACTGGGGGTGCACCACGACCTCGATCCGGTCGAACGGGATGTCGTAGAGGAGATGCGCCTCGATGACCTCCAGGCCCTTGTTGACGAGGGTGGCGGAGTTGATCGTGATGACGGGTCCCATGGCCCAGGTCGGGTGGGCCAGGGCCGCCTCGCGGGTGACGTCGGCCAGCTCCGCGCGGGTGCGGCCGCGGAAGGGGCCGCCGGACGCGGTGACGACGAGCTTGCGCACGTCGGCACGGGTGCCCGCGCCCAGGGCCTGGAAGAGGGCGGCGTGCTCGGAGTCGACCGGGATGATCTGGCCGGGCTTGGCCAGCTCCTTCACCAGCGGGCCGCCGACGATCAGCGACTCCTTGTTGGCGAGGGCGAGGGTGCGGCCCGCGCCGAGGGCGGCGAGGGTGGGGGCGAGACCGATGGAGCCGGTGATCCCGTTGAGCACGGTGTGGCAGTCGGTGGCGGCGAGTTCGGACGCCGCGTCGGGTCCGGCGAGGATCTCGGGGAGCGGTTCGCCCGCCCCGTACCGCTCGCGCAGCGCCTCGCGGAGGGCCGGTACGGCGTCCGGCGCGGAGACGGCGACGGCACGCACCCGCAGTCGATGCGCCTGCTCGGCGAGAAGGCCGACCCGTCCGCCCGCGGCGGCGAGGCCGGTGACGCGGAAGTGGTCGGGGTTGCGCAGCACCAGGTCGATGGCCTGGGTGCCGACGGAACCGGTGGAGCCGAGGATGACGAGATCCCGGCGACCTTCCGCGGCATCGAAGACGAGGTGCGGGTCGGCAAGGGGGGCAGGGCTGTCGCTCATGCCCCCCATTGTTGCCGCATCGGCCGTGCCCGTGGACAGGGCGTCCCCCCGTGCCCGGCCGGGCGGCCGGTCGGTGGGCCGCCGAGCCCGCGATCGGGCGGGGCGGCGACCCGGTGGCTCAGCGGCCCGGCCACCCGGCGGTCAGCGCACGCGGCGGCGGACGTCGTCCCGGGCACTGGGCCCCGGGGTGGCGTCGGCGATCCACGGGCCGTCGTCGCTCGGGTCGATGACGCCCTCCTCCAGCCAGGTGTACGCGCCGGACAGGATGCCGTCGACCAGACGCCGGTCCTGGTCGTCGGTGTTGGACCACAGGCGGGTGAAGAGTTCCTCGACCCGGATGCGGGACTGCCGGCAGAAGGTGTCGGCGAGCCGATACGCCTCGCGGCCGTGGTCGCCGGAGGAACGCAGGTGCTCGGCGCGGACGCAGGCGGCGCTCGTCGCGAAGAGTTCCGCGCCGATGTCCACGATCCGGCCGAGGAAGCCCTGTTTGGTCTCCATCCGGCCCTGCCAGCGCGACATGGCGTAGAAGATGGAGCGCGCGAGCTTGCGCGAGCAGCGTTCGACGTACCGCAGGTGGGAGGAGAGGTCCGGGAGCCCGGGGTGGGTGAACTCCCCGTACGTGCGCGGCAGTTGTCCCGGTCCGGTGACGAGCCTGGGCAGCCAGCGGGCGTAGAAGCCGGCCGCGTTCGCCCCTGCCCTCGCCTTGGCGGCGAGGGGCTTGTCGGGGTCGATGATGTCCCCGGCGACCTTCAGGTGGGCGTCGACGGCCTCCCGGGCGATCAGCAGGTGCATGATCTCGGTGGAGCCCTCGAAGATCCGGTTGATCCGCAGGTCGCGCAGGAGCTGCTCGGCGGGGACGGCGCGTTCGCCGCGGGCGGCGAGGGACGCGGCGGTCTCGAAGCCCCGTCCGCCGCGGATCTGGACGAGTTCGTCGGCCATCAGACAGCCCGTCTCGGAGCCGTACAGCTTGGCGAGGGCCGCCTCGATCCGGATGTCGTTGCGGTTCTCGTCGGCCATCTGGGAGGCGAGGTCGACCATCGCCTCCAGGGCGAAGGTGGTCGCGGCGATGTAGGAGATCTTGGCGCCGACGGCCTCGTGCCGGGCGACCGGGCGGCCCCACTGTTCGCGCACCGCCGACCACTCGCGGGCGATCGTGAGGCACCATTTCCCGGCGCCGACGCACATGGCGGGCAGCGAGAGCCGTCCGGTGTTGAGCGTGGTGAGGGCGATCCTGAGCCCGGCGCCCTCGGGTCCGATGCGGTTCGCGGCCGGGACCCGGACGCGGTGGAAGCGGGTGACACCGTTCTCGATACCGCGCAGGCCCATGAAGGCGTTGCGGTGCTCGACGGTGATGCCCGGGGAGTCCGCCTCGACGACGAACGCGGTGATACCGCCCTTGTGGCCGTCGGACTCGGGGACGCGGGCCATCACGACGAGCAGGTCGGCGACGACGCCGTTGGTGGTCCACAGCTTCACGCCGTCGAGGACGTAGTCCTGGCCGTCCGGGACCGCCGAGGCGGCCAGCCGGGCCGGGTCGGAGCCGACGTCGGGTTCGGTGAGCAGGAACGCCGAGATGTCGGTGCTCGCCAGCCGGGGCAGGAACGCGTCCTTCTGCTCCTGGGTGCCGAAGAGCTTCAGCGGCTGCGGTACGCCGATGGACTGGTGGGCGGAGAGCAGCGCGCCGAGCGCCGGGCTGACCGAGCCGACCAGCGTGAGGGCCTTGTTGTAGTAGAGCTGGGTCAGCCCGAGTCCGCCGTACTTCGGTTCGATCTTCATCCCGAGCGCGCCGAGTTCCCTGAGGCCGTTGATGACCTCGTCGGGGATCCGGGCCTCGCGCTCGATGAGGGCGCCGTCGACCTCGGTCTCGCAGAACTCGCGCAGCCGGGCGAGGAACGCCTCGCCGCGCCGGACGTCGTCCGGGGACGGCAGCGGGTGCGGGTGGATCAGGTCGAGCCGGAAGCGCCCGAGGAAGAGTTCCTTGGCGAAACTGGGCTTGTGCCAGTCCTGTTCGCGGGCGGCCTCGGCCACCCGGCGCGCCTCGCGCTCGGTGACCGCGGAGGTGTTCTTGGGTGCGGATGGGGCGGACATGAGGAACTCACCTCGCCGCAGCGTGGGGGTGGGCGGACGCGGCCGGTCCGGGCGGGGGCGCGGATGCCTGCCGTGCCGTACCGAACGGTGCTACGTGTCCTGATCTACCCGATGCGCGGGCCCGCCGCCATTCGCGGCCGCCGATCGGGTCGGCGGCCACCCCGTCGGCCGTTCCCGCGGTGACAGGGCGGCCAGGGAGTGCACGGGGAGCGCGCGGGCGCGTCCGCCTCCCGCCCCGCGCACGCGCGAACGGCCGGGAGGGCGCGGACACGCGAAAGCGGCCGCAGCCCCCGCACAGTGGGCTGCGACCGCCTCCCTCGCCGCCCGCCCCCCGCTGTCCAGGCGGATGGGAGCGGGCGGTACCGGTGGGCCGGGTGTCGTTCCGGTTCCGGGTTCCGGGATCTAGGCCGTGTCTTCACAGTGCCGTCGTTCGGCCGGAGGCCGGGCCGTGCGGCGTCTGGTGCGTGCGATCGCAAGACGGAGGATCGTTCTCGTACTGGACGTACGAGGACGAGTCCGACGACGCCGCGAGCGTGTGCGCCAGGCGTCGCACGGCAGGCAGCACCGTGAAGACACGGACTAGAGGTGGACTAGAGGGCGAGGCCGGTGAGGACCAGCACACGCTCGTAGGTGTAGTCCTCCATCGCGTAGCGGACGCCCTCGCGTCCGACGCCGGACTGCTTGGCGCCGCCGTACGGCATCTGGTCCGCGCGGTAGGAGGGGACGTCGCCGATGATCACGCCGCCGACCTCCAGGGCGCGGTGGGCGCGGAAGGCGGTCTGCAGGTCGTGCGTGAACACACCGGCCTGGAGGCCGTACTTGGAGGAGTTGACGGCGGCGAACGCCTCGGCCTCGCCGTCCACCTTCTGCACCGAGAGGACCGGTCCGAAGACCTCCTCGTGGGCGAGGGTGACGTCCTGCGGCAGGTCCGCGAGGACGGTCGGCGCGTAGGTGGCACCGTCCCGCTTGCCACCGGCGAGCAGCCGGGCTCCGCCCTGTACGGCCTCGTCGACCCAGGACTCGACGCGCTTGGCGGCGTCCTCGCTGACCAGCGGGCCGACCTCGGTGGAGGCGTCGGACGGGTCGCCGGTGACCTGGGCCTCGACGGCCGCGACGATCTTCGGGACGAGCCGGTCGTACACCGAGGCGTCCGCGATGACGCGCTGCACCGAGATGCAGGACTGGCCGGCCTGGTAGTTCGCGAAGGTCGCGATGCGGTTCGCGGCCCAGTCCAGGTCCTCCTCGGAGGCGTAGTCGCCGAGGACGACGGCGGCGGCGTTGCCGCCGAGCTCCAGGGTGCAGTGCTTGCGCGGCACCGACTCCAGGATCGAGTAGCCGACCGGGCCGGAACCGGTGAAGGAGATGACGGGCAGGCGCTCGTCCTGGACCAGGTCGGGCATCCGGTCGTTGGGGACGGTCAGCACGGACCACGAACCGGCCGGGAGGTCGGTCTCGGCCAGGATCTCGCCCAGGACCAGCGAGGAGATCGGGGTGGCCGGGGCGGGCTTCAGGATGATCGGGGCGCCGACGGCGATGGCCGGGGCGACCTTGTGGGCGCTCAGGTTCAGCGGGAAGTTGAACGGGGCGATGCCGAGGACCGGGCCGCGCGGGAAGCGACGGGTCAGGCCGAGGCGGCCGGTGCCGCCCGCGTCGGTGTCGAGGCGCTGGGCGTCGCCACCGTTGAAGCGGCGGGTCTCCTCGGCGGCGAACCGGAACACGGAGACGGCGCGGCCGACCTCGCCGCGGGCCCACTTGATGGGCTTGCCGTTCTCGGCGGAGATCAGCTGGGCGATCTCCTCGGTGCGCTCCACCAGGCGCCGTACGACGTGGTCGAGGGCGGCGGCACGGACGTGGGCCGGGGTCGCGGCGAACTCCTCGCGCACGGCGTGCGCGGCCGCGACGGCCTCCTCGATCTGCGCGTCGGTCGGCACGCCGACGGTACCGACGAGCCTGCCGTCCCAGGGGTTGGTGACGTCGAAGCTGTCCTCACCGGTGGCCCGGCGGCCGGCGAGCCAGAAGGCGTGGGTGGAAGTCATGGAGGTTCCGGCCCTTCGGAGTCGTGGGGTGTGCTGCACCCCACCGTAGGGCCGAACGCCCGGCCTGACGTTTGTCCGACGTGGAGCAGTGCGCCCCGGGCTTTCTACGGATTGTCCGATGCGTCACGTGACCGGGGACGCTTCTCGGCGCGACGGGCGGACGTCGCCGGGAGGGGCGCCGGGCCGTGTCTCCGAAGTGCCGCCCGCCGTGCCCCGCGTGGCACACACGCTCGCGGCGTCGTCGGACGCGTCCTCGTACGTCCGGTACCAGGACCGGCCCTCCGCCTCTCGCACGCACGCACCGGACGCCCCGCGGCCCGGCCCCCGGCCGAACGGCGGCACTTCGCCGGCACTTCGACGACACGGTCTAAGGCCCGGGCGGCGTCTCCTGCGCGGGCGGGGTGCTCGTGGCCTTCAGGGCCAGCCACAGCTCCATCCGCACGTCCGGGTCGTCCAGCGAGCGGCCGAGGATCTCCTCCACCCGGCGCATCCGGTAGCGCAGGGTGTGGCGGTGCACGCCCAGGTCCGCCGCGGCGGCGTCCCACTGGCCGTGGTGGGAGAGCCAGGCGCGCAGCGAGGCGACCAGGTCGCCGCGCCCCTTCGCGTCGTGCTCGCGCAGCGCCCGGAGCATTCCGTCGGCGAAGGCGCGGACGGCGTCGTCGGCCAGCAGCGGCAGCACGGAGCCCGCCACCAGTTCCTCGTGCTCGACCAGTGCCCTGCCCCTGCGCCGGGCCACGGACAGCGCCTGCTCGGCCTGCTTGTAGGCGGCGGAGACGGTGGTGAGGCCCGACGGTGCGGAGAGGCCCATGACCACCCGGTCCTCCTCCCGTGCCGCCGGTTCGCGCGCCGGACGCGTCTCACGGGTCTCCCTGGCCTCCTGCGCCTCCGCGTACACCGTGCAGGCGGCGACCACCGCTCCCCCGTCCGCGGCGAGGACGACGAGCCGATCGCCCTCGGGGACGGCCAGCAGCGCCTCACCGGTCCGGAAGGCCGCGGCCTCCAGCGCCTCGCCCAGCGCCACCGGCGCGCGGGGGCCGTCCACCTCGGCGATGAGCAGCCGGAACGGGGCATCGAGCAGTTCCCCGTACAGGTCCCCGGCGACGGCCCTGGCGTGGTCCGGCCAGCCGGCGAGCAGCATCCGCAGCACCGCCGCGCCCAGCCGCTGCTCGGCGCTCTGGAGGGAGCGGGAGCGGGCGGTGGTGAGGGTCAGCAGGGCGACCGCCGAGTGCACCGCGTACCGCTCGGCGGTGCCGAGTGCCGCGCCGGTGCCGACGGCCAGCGCGCCCCGGACCCGGCGGCCGGTGCCCAGGGTCTGGAGCTCGACGCGGTCGTCGGTGCCGCCCACGACCACACTGGCCGGGGCGGGGCGCTCGCGCAGCCGCTCCACGTCGGGCGTGAGCCGGGCGGCCCGGCGGGCGGCCCATTCGGGGGCCGCGGCGACGACGGCGCCGGAGGTGTCGTAGAGCGCGGCCCAGCCGTCGACGTGCGCGGCGAGCCGGGCGAGGAGTTCAGCGGGGCCGTCGCCCGACACCGCGGCCTTGGTCAGCTCCCGCTGGGCGGCGAACCCGGCCGTCACCGCCTGGTACTGGTCGGCGGCGATCGCCGAGGAGACGGCCTTGGCGATGGCGATGAACGGGGTGCGGCGCGGCACCTCCAGCAGCGGGAGGCCCGCCTCCTCCGCGGCATCGATCAGGGCGCGCGGCACCTCGTCGTAGTTCACGCCGACGGCGAAGCCCAGGCCGACGACCCCGGCCCCGGCCAGCCGCCGCACGTACCGCCGCATCGCCTCGGGGTTCTCGGCGTCCAGGTTGGTGGCGGTGACGAGCAGGAACTCCCCGCCCTCCATGTACGGGACCGGGTCGGGCAGTTCGCTGGCGTGGGCCCAGCGGACGGGCACGTCGAGCCGGTCCGCCGCCGCACGCACCCTGAGTCTGAGCGCCGAGTGCTGGACGAGCGAGGCAAGAGTGGGGGGCATGGGGACCGTGGGACCTCGGGCATTCGTTTTTCGCCGTCCCGTATGAACGGCTGTCCTCAATTCTGCCAGGGCGGCGCAGTCCGCGGCGACGGCTCGGCCGCGCCGCCACCACCGCCCGCGCGTACCGGCGCCGTCGCCCCGTGCTTCCCGGGCCGGTCGCCCTGCCTGCCGAGGTCAGTCGCCCAGCCGCACCAGCAGCGGCGGCGCGTGCTCGCCGTCGACCGTCGTCAGCGAGAGCACCGCGTGTCCCGGGGGCAGTTCGTAGGCGAGCGCGGAGGCGGACCAGCGTTCGCGCTCCACCTGCCGCACGGTGACGGCGTCGACGGTGACCGCCTTGCCGGTGGCGAGCTTGCGCAGGGCGTGCATGGCCCGGGTGAACGGCTGGTCGGCGAAGACCCCGTGCTGGGCCACCTCACGGACCGAGACCCACTCCTTGCCCCAGGTCTCCGAGAACCGCTTCCCGTCCCAGGTGGTGACGCCCGAGAAGATCATCCCGCAGCCCACCGCGCCCAGCAGGGACGCGTGCAGCCCCTCGGGGACGTCGTCGACGGTGCGCAGGGCGAGCACCGCGCCGGCGTTCAGCGGCCTGAGCCCCCTGATCCCCTGGATGGTCCGGGCGGTGAGGGTGTGGGTCGCGTCGTCCAGCACCAGACAGGCGAACGCCGACCGGTCGGTGCGGGTCTCGGCCATCGCGTTGAACTGCGCGAGGACGAGGCGGGCCAGCACCCTGGACGCGGCGGCGTGGGCGCGTTCCGGGAGGTCGATCCGGACCCTGAGCGGATGCTGTCCGAAAGCACGCAGGGAGAAGGGTCGTGCGTCCTCCCCGGTCGCGAAGAACCCGGCGAACGCGGGCCGGTCGAGGAGGGCGACGCGGTCGGCGAGCAGCGCCGCGGGGTCCGACCCGGCGCCCGCCTGCCGGGTCCGGGCGTCGAGTTCGCGGAGCATCGCGGCATGGCCGCCCGCCTCCAGCTCCTGCCGCAGTGCGCCGAGGGCCCTCTCGTCCCCCGCGAGCAGTTCCCGCAGTTCGGGTACGGACGGGAAGTGCCCGTGGACCGTCCGGTAGGGGCCGAGCAGTTGTCCCAGGGCCAGGGCCGCGCGCCGGCCGTCCAGTTCGGGGACGTCCCCGGCCAGCCCTTCCGCGAGGGTGGCCGCGGCCTCGTCGGGATCGGTCGATCCGCCGTACAGGTCGAAGTCGTGGACGGACGAGGGGTCGCCGATCCTGACGACGACGTCGTACGCGTCGTCGGGCCCCAGCGGCGTGCCCGCGGCGCCGACGGCGAGCACCGCCACCGCGCCGGTCAGCGCCTGGAGGGCGAGCGTCTCGACGACGGGTCGCACCAGCCCGGTCGTCTTGCCCGCGCCGGGCGGCCCGACCGCCAGCAGGGACGTGCCCAGCACGGCGGGGTCCAGGGCGACCCCCGAGCCCCGGCGCGCGTAGGGGTTGCGTTCGTCGTCGGCGCAGCCGCCGATGCGGACCTGACCGGTCAGCAGGTCGTGGCGGGCGGTGCGCAGGGGGAGGTCGCGGTGGCCCGAGGGGTGCAGGAAGGCGTCGGCGCCCCGGCGCACGACCGTCTCGTCGAAGGACGCCGGGCCGTCGTGGCGGGACCGGGCCCGTGTCCAGGCGTGGTGGACGCGCACGCAGTCCACGTCGTTCAGACGCCCGCCGCGCACGGCCGAGGTGAGCACGTCCGCCGCGGCGGTGAGTCCCGCGGCCCGCAGCGCGGGCCACCGGGCGGCGTCCGTCCCGGACACGGGCGACGGGCCCTGACCGGCCGCGGGAGGAACGGCCGCCGGAAGGTCGCCCGCTGGACGCGCGGCCGCGCGGCGCGCCGACCGGGCGCGGAGGGCGGCGCGCCAGCGTCCGGCCCGGGCGAAGGGCCACACGACCGCGGCGATGACCAGGGCGTAGGCGCCGTAGGCGACCACCGCCGCCAGGTACGCGCTGCCGCCGCCCTGCAGCCAGCTCTGCGGGATCAGATAGAAGACGACGTCCAGCAGGGGCACTGTGCCGTTCCCGACCAGCCACAGCGCGAACAGGGCGGCGAGGCCCGAGGCCCACAGCCGGGCCCGGTCCGTGTTCGGTCCCGCCCAGTGGCGGAAGATCCCGGACCAGTGCCCGAGGCGGGCGGCCCACAACCCGGCGAGCAGCACCAGCAGCTGGTAGTAGAGCGTCTCGATGCTGTACGCGGCGCGCGGGACGTAGCCCGCCCGCAGCGTCTCGAACACCCACCAGTCCCCCGGCGTGATCGCCACCAGGGGCACCTTCACGTACGGGATGCGGAAGTCCGCGAGCAGCGCCCAGACCAGCAGCCAGAGTCCCAGCGCGATCAGTGGCCCGAGCAGGGAGGGCCGGGGCGGCTTCTCGGCGGGGCGCGGCACGTAGCCGTACCGCCAGATGCCGGGCGCGGCGGCGGGGCGGAGGGCGTTCAGCCACTCGGTGACCGACGGCCCGGTCCGCGGAAGCCCGGCGGGCATCGGCGGCGCGGCGGACGGCGGCGCCGCGGGGGGAGGCCCGGCGGGCCCGGGCGGGGCGGCGGGCGGCGGTCCGGCCGGGCGCGGCACCACGTGCCGGGACGCGCCGGGGCCGACGTGCCCCCGCTGCGTACCGTCCTCGTCCCGCACATCGAGCGGGTCACCGCTCGCGCCCCGCACGCCGTGCACGTCGTCGCTCTTCATGAACCGTCGCCCCCCTGACCGGCCGGGTCCGTCAGCTGCCCCGGTCAATCTAGTGCCCCTCCCGGTGTTGTCCGCCCCGTCGCGCCGCCCGGCGCGCGCGGCGGGTCCGGCGGGGCTCCCGGGCGGCGGCCGTACGGGTGGTGTCCGCGCGTCCCGGCACCCCCGCCCCGTGCGTGCTATGTCCGCGACGGACAACGCCGCACGGCCACCACTCCCGAACGGAACATGCCGGACCCCCGGTCCCGCCCCTAGCCTGCAGGCAGAGAAGCGTCCGAAACACCCCACAGGAGCCCCGCATGACCTCTCTTCCGCAGGAGCGCCGCCTCGTCACCGCCATTCCCGGCCCGAAGTCGGTGGAGCTTCAGGCCCGTCGTACCGCGACGGTGGCCGCAGGCGTGGGCTCCACCCTGCCGGTGTTCGCCGCGCGCGCCGACGGCGGGATCATCGAGGACGTGGACGGCAACCGTCTGATCGACCTCGGTTCCGGCATCGCCGTCACGTCGGTGGGCGCCTCCGCCGAGGCCGTCGTACGCCGCGCGTCCGCCCAGCTCGCGGACTTCACCCACACCTGCTTCATGGTCACGCCGTACGAGGGCTACGTCGAGGTCTGCGAGCGGCTCGCCGAGCTGACGCCGGGCGACCACGCCAAGAAGTCCGCGCTGTTCAACTCGGGCGCCGAGGCCGTCGAGAACGCCGTCAAGATCGCCCGCGCGTACACCAAGCGTCCCGCGGTCGTCGTCTTCGACCACGGCTACCACGGCCGTACCAACCTGACGATGGCGCTGACCGCCAAGAACATGCCGTACAAGCAGGGCTTCGGCCCGTTCGCGCCCGAGGTCTACCGGGTGCCGGTGGCGTACGGCTACCGCTGGCCGACCGGTGCCGAGAACGCCGGGGCCGAGGCGTCCGCCCAGGCCATCGACCAGATCAACAAGCAGATCGGCGCGCAGAACGTCGCCGCGATCATCATCGAGCCGGTGCTCGGCGAGGGCGGGTTCATCGAGCCGGCCAAGGGCTTCCTCCCGGCGATCGCGCAGTTCGCCGAGGACAACGGCATCGTCTTCGTCGCGGACGAGATCCAGTCCGGCTTCTGCCGCACCGGCCAGTGGTTCGCCTGCGAGGACGAGGGCATCGTCCCGGACCTGATCACCACCGCCAAGGGCATCGCGGGCGGGCTGCCGCTGTCCGCCGTGACCGGCCGCGCCGAGATCATGGACGCCGCGCACGCCGGCGGCCTCGGCGGCACCTACGGCGGCAACCCGGTGGCCTGCGCCGGTGCGATCGGCGCCATCGAGACGATGCGCGAGCTGGACCTGAACGGGAAGGCGAAGCGCATCGAGGAGATCATGAAGGGGCGGCTCGCCGAGATGCAGGCGAAGCTGCCGAACGGCGACATCATCGGCGACATCCGCGGCCGCGGCGCGATGATCGCGATCGAGCTGGTGAAGTCCGGCTCGAAGGACCCGAACCCGGAGGCCGCCGCGAAGCTCGCCAAGGCGTGCCACGCGGAGGGTGTCCTGGTCCTCACCTGCGGTACGTACGGCAACGTCCTGCGCTTCCTGCCGCCGCTGGTCATCGGCGAGGACCTGCTGAACGAGGCGCTCGACGTCCTCGAACAGGGCTTCGCCGGCGTCTGACCCGTGCGACCCCCGGCCCTGTCCGCGGCCCTGCTCGCGAGGATGGTCCGGGGGCCTCGTGAGGGCTGTGAAGAAGGTGTGCGGGGCCGATGGCGGGATCCGTTTCCGGCTGTCGGTCCCCCTCCCGCTGCCGTACGGTTTCCGCAGATGAGAGAAACACCCCGCCCGCAGGGGACTGCCGGCGACGCCGGGCCGACGCTTCCCCAGCACCGTCCCGGCCGTGCCCTCGCGCACACCACTGGAGCCTCCGGCTCCGGAACTCCTCACCGATCGGATGGCCGCTCGCCCCAGACCCCCCGGGGCGCGCGGCACACCGGTCCGACCGGCCGTCCCGGAACCTCCCCCCCTGTTCCCGGGCGGCCGGCCCTTCTCGTTCTCCCGGCTTCCGGGCTCCTGGCCCTCCTCGCGCTCGTCACCTGGCAGGTCGCGGCCGACGGACCGCTGCGCGGGGCTGACGAGCGGGCCGCCCGGGCCGTCGTCGGACACGGCCCCGTCCCGCTGACCGAATTCCTCGCCGATCTCGGCAACACACAGGTCGCGCTCCCCGTGCTGGGGTGCGCGATCGTGTGGGCGCTGCTGCGCGGGGAGCGGCGCGGGCCGTTGTACGCGGCGCTCGCCATGGCCGCGGTGCCGCTGCTGGTCGTCCCGCTGAAGGACTGGATCGCCCGCCCGGGACCGCTGACCGGGGCCACCGGCTACTACCCCTCCGGCCACGCGGCGACGGCCGCGGTGGCGTACGGCGCGGCGGCGCTGCTCACCGCGCGGTGCGTGCGGGACGCGGGCGGTGGGCGGTGGGCGCGGGGCGTGTGGCGGTGGGTGCGGACGTGGATGATGCCCGTCGCCGCCGTCCTGCTGACGACGGGGACGGGCATCGGTCTGGTGCTGCGCGGCTATCACTGGCCGCTGGACGTGCTGGGCAGCTGGTTCCTGTCCGGACTGCTGCTCCTGCCGTCGTACCGGGTGGGCCGCGCCGGGAGCGGGACGCGTCAGCGGCCGAAGTAGGCGTCGAAGTTCTTCGAGAACTCCCCGTTGTTGAAGCGGTCCCAGTTGATCGACCACGTCATCAGCCCGCGCAGCCCCGGCCAGGTGCCGTGGGTGGTGTACGAGCCGCAGTCGGTCTTCTTGGTCAGGCAGTTGAGCGCCTTGGTGACCTCGGCGGGCGAGGTGTGGCCGTTGCCGGCCTGGGTGGAGGCGGGCAGGCCGACGGCGACCTGGTCGGGGCGGAGCGCCGGGAAGACCTTGGTCCGGTCACCGGCCACCGGGAAGCCGGAGAGCAGCATGTCGGTCATGGCGATGTGGAAGTCCGCGCCGCCCATCGAGTGGTACTGGTCGTCCAGGCCCATGATGGAGCCGGAGTTGTAGTCCTGGACGTGCAGCAGCGTCAGGTCGTCGCGCAGTGCGTGGATGACCGGGAGGTACGCGCCGGCGCGGGGGTCCTGGCCGCCCCAGGGGCCGGAGCCGTAGTACTGGTAGCCGAGCTGGACGAAGAAGGTCTCGGGGGCCATGGTCAGGACGAACTTCTCGCCGTACTTGGCCTTGAGGGTCTTCAGCGCGGAGATCAGGTTGACGACGACCGGGGTGGTCGGGTTCCGGAAGTCGGTGTCGCCGGTGTTCAGCGAGAGCGAGTGGCCCTCGAAGTCGATGTCGAGGCCGTCGAGGCCGTACTCGTCGATGATCCTGCCGACCGAGGAGACGAAGGTGTCGCGGGCGGCGGTGGTGGTGAGCTGCACCTGGCCGTTCTGGCCGCCGATGGAGATCAGCACCTTCTTGCCCGCGGCCTGCTTGGCCTTGATGGCCGCCTTGAACTCGGCGACGGACTCGACGTTCGGACACTCGGTGACCGGGCAGAGCGAGAAGCGGATGTCGCCGGAGGTGGCGGAGGTCGGCTCGCCGAAGGCCAGGTCGATGACGTCCCAGGAGTCGGGCACGTCCGCCATGCGCGTGTAGCCGGAGCCGTTGGCGAAGCTGGCGTGCAGATAGCCGACGAGCGCATGGGCGGGCAGCTGACCGCCTCCCCCTCCGCCTCCCCCGGTGGTGGTGGCCTGGACGGCGGCGGACCTGGCGGACTCGCCCGCGGAGTTGGTCGCGGTGACCTGGAAGCTGTACGCGGTGGACGCGGTCAGTCCGGTCGCGGTGGCGGAGGTGCCGGTGACGGAGAGGACCTTGGTGCCGTTCCGGTAGACGTTGTAGCCGGTGGCGCCCGGGGACGCGGTCCAGGACAGGCCGACCGAGGAGGCGGTGACCGTGCCGGCCTTCAGTCCGGCGGGCGCGGCGGGGAGTTCGGCCGGGGCGCCGCCGGGGCCGATCAGGGTGAGGTCGTCGGCGTGGTAGGCGGGGGTGCCGTACCAGCCGTGGGTGTAGACGGTCACCGAGGTGGTGGACGGGCCGGTTCTGAAGGTGGTGGTGAGCTGCTTCCAGTCGGGCGCCGACTGCGCCCAGGTGGACACGTCGGTGGTGCCGGTGCCGGACGCGCCGAGGTAGACGTAGCTTCCCTGGACCCAGGCGCTCAGCGTGTACGTGGAGTCCGGCTCGACCGTCACGGTCTGGGAGCACTTGGCGTTGTCGCCGCCGGACGGCGTCGCCTTGAGCGCCGAAGTGCCTCCGTGCGTCGGCGAGCCGACGACGGCTCCGCTGCCACCGGTGCAGCTCCAGCCGTCCAGGCCCGCCTCGAATCCTCCGTTGCGCGCCAGGTCCGCGTCGGCGGCGGCGGCCGAGGGGGCGGTGGCGGCGAGTCCACCGGCGGCGAGCAGCGCGGCCGAGCAGGCGGCCACCAGTCCGGTCAGTCGGGTGGGGGGTCCCGTGCGTTCCACAACTGCCTCCGTACAGGGGGGTCGGGTGGGGCGGAATTGAGTGCGGCCGCCACAACATGGTCCAGACCAATCAGCTTGTCAAGACCTCTGGCGGCACTCCGGTCGCTCCGGAGTGCCGTCGACCCCTGTCTGGCGTATCGTCAATTACCGCCTCTCTCGGCCCTCATGGCCGCCGCTTCATGCATCGCGAGTTCGAGGAGCGTCGCGTCGTTGAGCATCCCCGTGCCGTCCGGCGGGATGAGCCAGCGCACCGCGCCGACGACCTGTCGGCCCGGATGCGGCACGACGATCCACGTGCCCCGGCCCGCACCGCGCACCCCGGTGCCGATCCAGCCGTCGACGGTGCCCGGTGGCACGAAGAAGCCCATGCGGGCGTTGCCGAAGTCGGAGAGGACCGGCCCCGGCCGGTCCACGAGACGGGTGAGCACGTCGAAGGTGGGATGCCCCAGCTCCCCGGGGAGAATCAGCACGTCCCAGCGCCTGCCCGCGGGAAGGAGCGCGACCCCCCTGGGATCGCGCTCCCACACCCACCGACAGGCATTCGGGTCCGGCGCCACCGATGCCAGCCACTCGACCGCTGCCCCGACCCCCGCGCCAGCCATGACCGGCCCTCCGTTCCGTATCGACCGGCTCCGTGTCGCCGGTGCGTCCACACGGGGAGAGAGGGGTGACGCCGTTCCATTACGCGAGTCGGTTACCCATTGGCAGTGATCTGGATCACACCTTCGGCCGGTCCCTTCGCCGGACAGCCCGTTCACGGTTGGTCCGTGGACGGGCCACCCGTGCACCGGACGGCCCGTCCACGGCGTGGCCGACGCGTGGGCGGCCGGTGCGCGGGGCGGCCCGTCCACCGGGGGCGGTCCGCGGGGGTGCGGTCAGCTGTCGAAACCGAGCCCCACGCGGTCCATGGTCCGCAGCCACAGGTTGCGGCGCCCGCCGTTGTCGTCCGCCCTGGCCAGGGACCTCTTGGTGAGTTCGATCCCGGCCCAGGCGAAGGGCTCCGGCGGGAACGGCAGCGGCTTGCGGCGGACCATCTCCAGCCCGGTCCGCTCGTTGCGTTCGCCCGCCAGCAGGTCGAGCATCACCTCGGCCCCGAACCGGGTGGCCCCCACGCCGAGCCCGGTGTATCCGGCGGCGTAGGAGACCTTCCCCCCGTGGGCGGTGCCGAAGAACGCGGAGAAGCGGGAACAGGTGTCGATGGCCCCGCCCCAGGCGTGGGTGAAGCGGACCCCGGCCAGTTGCGGGAAACACTCGAAGAACTGGTCCGCCAGCTTGTGGAAGGTCTCCGGACGCTGGTCGAGGGCCGCGCTCAGCCGGCCGCCGTACGGATAGATCGCGTCGTAGCCGCCCCACAGGATCCGGTTGTCGGCCGACAGCCGGAAGTAGTGGAACTGGTTGGCGCTGTCGCCGAGCCCCTGCCGGTTCTTCCAGCCGATCGCGTCGAGCTGTCCGGCGGTGAGCGGTTCGGTCATCAGCGCGTAGTCGTAGACCGGGACGGTGTACGGACGCACGCGCCTGACCAGCGAGGGGAAGACGTTGGTGCCGAGGGCCACGTGCCGGGCGAACACCCTGCCGTGCCGGGTACGGACCGTCATTCCCCCGGCGGCCCCGGCCAGTTGGAGGCCGGGAGTGTTCTCGTACATCCGCACGCCCAGGCCGAGGCAGGCCCGCTTCAGGCCCCAGGCCAGCTTGGCGGGGTGCAGCATGGCGACCCCGCGCCGGTCCCACAGCCCGCCCAGGAACGTGGGCGAGTCGACCTCGGCGCGCAGCGCGTCCCGGTCCAGGAACTCGAGCCCGGTGAAGCCGTGCCGCTCGGCCTCCCGGTGCCAGGCACGCAGTTCCTCCAGCTGGTGCGGCTGCGTGGCGACATCGATCTCGCCGGTGCGCTCGAATTCGCAGTCGATGGCGTACCGGGCGACGGCCGCCTCGATGGCGTCGAGGTTCCGCGCGCCCAGTTCCTCCAGCTTCTCGATCTCGTCGGGCCAGCGCTCCAGGCCGTTGGGCAGGCCGTGGGTCAGGGAGGCGTCGCAGAACCCTCCGTTGCGGCCCGAGGCGGCCCAGCCCGCCTCGCGGCCCTCGATCAGGACGACGTCCCGCCCGGGATCGCGTTCCTTGGCGATCAGCGCGGTCCACAGACCGCTGTAACCGCCGCCGACGACGAGCAGGTCGCAGTGCTCGTCCCCGGTGAGCGGGGGCAGTGCCTCGGGCCTGCCGGGGTCGTCGAGCCAGAACGGGACCGGGCTCGTGTCGGCGAGTGAGAGTGATGACGCAGCGGTACGCATGGCTTTGGGGGCCATGGCTTCCAACTCCTTCGGGGCTTTCCGTAGCGCGCCCGCGTTCGCCGTCCGTCGGACGTCAGCGGGCGCTGTTCCTGCGCCGGTTCGCGATCAGTTGACCGGCGACGACCACCAGGACGGCGATGACGAACATGGCCGTTCCGATGACGTTGATCTGCACGGGCGTACCGCGTTGCGCCGATCCCCAGACGAACATGGGGAAGGTCACGGTGGAGCCCGCGTTGAAATTGGTGATGATGAAATCGTCGAAGGAGAGCGCGAAGGCGAGCAGCGCTCCCGCGGCGATCCCGGGGGCGGCGATCGGCAGCGTCACCCGCAGGAAGGTCTGCACGGGTCCCGCGTACAGGTCGCGGGCCGCCTCCTCCAGCCGCGGGTCCATCGACATCACGCGCGCCTTCACAGCCGTCACCACGAAGCTCAGGCAGAACATGATGTGCGCGATGAGGATCGTCCAGAACCCGAGCCGCGCCCCCATGTTGAGGAAGAGCGTGAGCAGCGAGGCGGCCATGACGACCTCGGGCATCGCCATCGGCAGGAAGATCAGCGAGTTGATCGCACCGCGCGCCCGGAAGCGGTAGCGGACCAGCGCGAAGGCGATCATCGTACCGAGGACGGTCGCGCCCAGCGTCGCCCAGGCGGCGATCTGGAGGGACAGCGACAGCGAGCCGCACATGTCGGCCACTCCGCACGGGTCCTTCCAGGCGTCCGTGGAGAAGTGCTGCCAGGCGTAGTTGAAGCGCCCCTTCGGCTTGTTGAACGAGAACACCATCACGACGACGTTCGGAAGGATCATGTAGGCGAGGGTCAGCAGACCCGCGATGACGACGAGGTTGCGTCGTATCCAGCGCAGTACGGGCATCAGACCAGGTCCTCCGTCCCGGAGCGGCGGATGTAGACGGTGACCATGATCAGGACGACCGCCATGAGGATGAAGGAGAGCGCGGCCGCCGTCGGGTAGTCGAGCACGCGCAGGAACTGGGTCTGGATGACGCTGCCGACCATCTTGGTGTCGGTGGAGCCCAGCAGTTCGGCGTTGACGTAGTCGCCGCTGGCCGGGATGAAGGTCAGCAGCGTCCCGGAGACGACCCCCGGCATCGAGAGCGGGAAGGTCACCTTGCGGAAGGTGGTGGCGGGGGTGGCGTACAGGTCGCCGGCCGCCTCGTGCAGCCTGCCGTCGATCCGCTCCAGCGAGGTGTAGAGCGGCAGGATCATGAACGGCAGGAAGTTGTACGTGAGACCGCAGACCACGGCCATCGGCGTGGCCAGCACCCGGTTGGACTCGGTCCAGCCGAGCCAGCCGGTGACGTCCAGGACGTGCAGGGTGTTCAGTACGTCGACGACCGCGCCGCCGTCCGCGAGGATCGTCTTCCAGGCCAGCGTGCGGATCAGGAAGCTGGTGAAGAACGGCGCGATGACCAGCACGAGGACGACGTTGCGCCAGCGCCCGGCCTTGAACGCGATGAGGTACGCGAGCGGGTAGCCGAGCAGCAGGCACAGGAGCGTGGCGGTGCCCGCGTAGAGCAGGGACCGGACGAACTGCGGGTAGTAGTCCTTCAGCGCGTCCCAGTACGTCTGGAAGTGCCAGGTGACCTCGAAGCCCTTCTCCAGGGACCCGGTCTGCACGGACGTCGACGCCTGGTAGACGAGCGGCAGCGCGAAGAAGACGACGAGCCACAGGATGCCGGGGAGCAGCAGCCAGTACGGGACGAGGCGTCTGCGGGTGGAGGCCCTGCGGACCTCCGGTTCGGTGACGGGCGCGGCGGGCTGCGCCTCCTCGGTGACGGTCACGCCGCGTCCTCCACCGTCTCCACACCGGCGTCGCCCGTCGTCCCCGCGAGCATGGACTGATCGGCGTCCAGGCCGAAGGTGTGCGCGGGGTTCCAGTGCAGGACGACCTCGGCGCCGGCCGTGAGTCCGGCGCGCCGCTCGACGTTCTGCTCGTACACCTGGAGCGCCGTGCCCGCGGGGCTCTCCACCACGTACTGGGTCGAGACCCCGATGAAGCTGGAGTCGGTGATCCGGCCGGTGACCCGGTTGCGGCCGTCGGCCGTGGCGCCCGCGTCGTCGGCGGGGACGACCGAGATCTTCTCCGGGCGCACGCCGAGCAGCAGTCTGCCGCCGTTCACGAGCGGGGCCGTACATCGCTCCCGGGGCAGTCGCAGCGTGCCGCCGCCGGCCGTCACGACGACCTCACCGCCCTCCGTGCCCGCGTCGACGATCTCGGCCTCGATGAGGTTGGAGGTGCCGAGGAAGTTGGCGACGAACGTCGTCCTCGGGTTCTCGTACAGGTCGGCGGGGGCGCCGAGTTGCTCGACCCGTCCGGCGTTCATCACCGCGACGGTGTCGGCCATGGTCATGGCCTCCTCCTGGTCGTGGGTGACGTGGATGAAGGTGATGCCGACCTCGGTCTGGATGCGCTTGAGCTCCAGCTGCATCTGGCGGCGCAGCTTGAGGTCGAGGGCGCCGAGCGGCTCGTCGAGGAGCAGCACCTGCGGGTGGTTGATCAGAGCGCGGGCGACGGCCACGCGCTGCTGCTGGCCGCCGGAGAGCTGGTGGGGCTTGCGCTTGGCGAAATCGCCGAGCTGGACGAGGTCCAGCATGTCGGCGACCTGCTTCTTCACCGACTTGATGCCGCGCCGGCGCAGTCCGAAGGCGATGTTCTCGGCGATGTCGAGGTGCGGGAAGAGCGCGTAGCTCTGGAAGACCGTGTTGACGGGCCGCTTGTACGGGGGCAGGTCGGTGATGTCCCGGTCGCCGAGCCGGATCGTGCCGGTGGTCGCCTCCTCCAGGCCCGCGATCATGCGCAGGGTGGTGGTCTTGCCACAGCCGGACGCGCCGAGGAGCGCGAAGAAGGAGCCCTGCGGGACGGTCAGATCGAGCGGTTTGACGGCGTTGAAGGAGCCGTACGTCTTGCTGATCCCGGTGAGGCGGACGTCGCCGCCGGTCTGCTGCTGTGTCATGGGTCGCGGTCCCAGTGTGTGTCGGGTCCCAGTGGTGTCAGGGGAGGTCGGACGGGAAGGGCGGGGCGGTCGGGCGGCGGGAGGGCCGGTGGGCGTGGCCGGGTACCGACGCGGGCGGCCCGAGGGCCGGGGAAGCGTCGGGCTCCGGCGGAGAAGGCCGGCCGCCGACGGGTACGGTCGCGTACCGGCGGAAGCGCTCGGGCTCCGGCGGAAGCGGTCAGGCTCCGATGAGCTTGGCGAACTTCTCCTCGTACGCCGTCTCCTCCTCGGCGCTGAGCGAGCGGAAGGCGTGCGACCTGGCCGCCATCTCCTCGTCGGGGAGGATCAGGACGTTGTCGGCCATCGCCTTGTCGATCTTCGCCAGCTCGTCGCGGACCCCGTCCACCGGGCAGACGAAGTTGATGTACGCGGCGAGCCGGGCGGCGGTCTTCGGCTCGTAGTAGTGGTCGATGAGCTTCTCGGCGTTGGTCTTGTGCCGGGCGTTCACCGGGACGAGCAGGTTGTCGCTGGATATGACGTAACCGGCGGCCGGGATGGCGTATTTGATGTCCGGGTTGCCCGCCTGGAGCTGGATGATGTCCCCGGCCCAGGCGACGCAGGCGGCGATGTCGCCCTTGTCGAGGTCGGCCGTGTAGTCGTTGCCGGTGAAGCGCCGGATCTGCTTGCGATCGACGGCCTTCTGGATCCGGCCGATCGCGGCGTCGTAGTCGGCGTCCGTGAACGATCCGGGGTCCTTGCCCATGTCGAGCAGGGTCAGGCCGACGGAGTCGCGCATCTCCGAGAGGAAGCTGACCCGCCCCTTCAGCTTCGGGTCGTCGAGCAGCTGGGTGACGGAATCGACCTTGCGGCCCCCGGTCGCCTTCGCGTTGTACGCGATGACGGCGGGGATGCCCGCCCACGGGTAGGAGTGGGCGCGGCCGGGGTCCCAGTCCGGCGAGCGGAACTGGGCGGAGAGGTTCGCGTAGGCGTGCGGCAGGTTCGACGCGTCGAGCCGCTGCGCCCAGCCGAGCCGGACGACCCGGGCGGCCAGCCAGTCGGTGAGGCAGATGATGTCGCGCCCGGTGTCCTGGCCGGCCGCCAGCTGGGGCTTGATCTTCCCGAAGAACTCGACGTTGTCGTTGATGTCCTCGGTGTACTTGACCCGGATCCCGGTGCGTTTCGTGAACGCCTCCAGGGTGGGCCGGTGCTTGCCGTCCTCGGTGACGTCCATGTACTCGGTCCAGTTGGAGAAGTAGACCTCCTTCTCCTCGGCCGAGTGGTCGTCGGACGCCGCGGCGGCGTCCCCGTCCCGCTTCGCGGGCGGGATGCCGCACGCGCTCAGCGTGCCCAGTCCGCCGATCGTGAGCGCCCCCAGACCGGAGGCGCGGAGCAGCGACCGGCGGGTCAGGGCGCCCCGGCCGCCGGTCATGCTCCGCCGCATCGCGGCCAGTTGGGCCGCGGAGAGGCGCTCGGGCTGGTAATGCTCCATGCGCGTTGCCCTTTCGGATGGGTGGGGCCGGGGCCGGCCGGGCTATCGGTCCCCGAAGATCGTGCGGTGCCAGTCCTTGCGGGCGACCGCGGTGTTGTCGTACATGACGTGCTTGACCTGCGTGTACTCCTCGAAGGAGTACGACGACATGTCCTTGCCGAAGCCGCTGGCCTTGTATCCGCCGTGCGGCATCTCGCTGATGATCGGGATGTGGTCGTTGACCCAGACGCAGCCCGCCTTGATCTCGCGGGTGGCGCGGTTCGCCCGGTACAGGTCGCGGCTCCAGGCGGAGGCGGCGAGTCCGTACGGGGTGTCGTTGGCGAGGCGGATGCCCTCGTCGTCGGTGTCGAAGGGCAGCACGACCAGGACCGGGCCGAAGATCTCCGACTGGACGACCTCGCTGTCCTGGGCGGCGTCGGTGATCAGGGTCGGCCGGTAGTAGGCGCCGTCCGCGAGTTCACCGCCGGGGGCCTCGCCGCCGGTGACGACGGTGGCGTACGCGCGGGCCCGGTCGACGAACCCGGCGACCCGGTCCCGCTGGGTGTGGCTGATCAGCGGGCCGAGGTCCGTGGACGGGTCGAACGGGTCGCCGAGCCGGACGGTCTCCATCAGCTCCGCGACGCGGCGCACGAAGGCGTCGTACAGCGGGCGCTGGACGTAGGCGCGGGTGGCGGCGGTGCAGTCCTGGCCGGTGTTGATGAGCGCCCCGGCGACCGCTCCGTTGGCCGCCGCCTCCAGGTCGGCGTCGTCGAAGACCACGAAGGGGGCCTTGCCGCCGAGTTCGAGGTGCAGACGCTTGACGGTGGTGGTGGCGATCTCCGCGACCCGCTTGCCGACGGCGGTGGACCCCGTGAAGGAGGTCATGACGACGTCCGGGTGGCCGACCAGATGCTCGCCCGCTTCCTTGCCCACGCCGGTGACGATGTTGATCACGCCGTCCGGAATGCCTGCGGCGGTGGCCGCCTGCGCGAACATCAGCGAGGTCAGCGGGGTGATCTCGGCGGGCTTGAGCACGATGGTGTTTCCTGCGGCGATCGCCGGGAGGATCTTCCACGCGGCCATCTGGAGCGGGTAGTTCCAGGGCGCGATGGAGCCGACGACACCGATCGCCTCGCGGCGTACGTACGAGGTGTGGTCGCCGTCGTACTCGGCCGCCGACCTGCCCTCCAGGTGGCGGGCGGCGCCTGCGAAGAAGGAGGTGTTGTCGACGGTGCCGGGCACGTCGAACTCGGTGGACAGCTTGATCGGCTTGCCGCACTGGAGGGACTCGACATACGCGAAGTCCCCGGCCTGTTCGGCGAGCACGGCGGCGAAGCGGTGCATCGCCTCGGCCCGTTCGGCGGGCGTCGCGCCCGACCAGCCGGGGAACGCCTCGCGGGCGGCCGCGACGGCCGCGTCGACATCGGCGGTGCCCGCCAGTTCGTAGGTGTACACCGTCTCGCCCGTCGCCGGGTTCACCACGTCGTGGTGGCGCCCCGATGTGCCGGGCCGCAGCTTTCCGCCGATGTACTGTGCGCCGTCCGCGAACCGGTCCCGCACCTGGATGCTGTTGCCCATGACGCTCTCCTCCGCCGCGTGCGCACGAGGCGCGCGGCGTCGTTCCTGCTGGAATTGATTGCCGATCCTGGCAGAGGCACCCAACCCCAACAAGTGATTCCGTTGTTGCCTTTTGGTTACGCAACGGAATCCTTCGACCATGTGTCGCGTAGACGCGGAATTACGGGACGGAGTGTCAGTGGCGGATGCCAGACTCACGTGCATGGGACACATGGACGACCTCCTGGCGCGGACCCGGCGCGGCGAGAAGGTGAAGTACCTGCGCTTCTGGGGGCACCGCCCGCTGCCCGACGGACGCGTCGGCGCGAGCTGTCTGAGCCAGTGGTGGCCGTCGCCGTTCGAGGTCGACGGTGTGCGGTACGCGACGGCGGAGCACTGGATGATGGCCGGCAAGGCGCGGCTGTTCGGTGACGCGGAGGCCGAGGAGCGGGCCGTGGCGGCGAAGGGCCCGGCGCAGGCGAAGAAGGTGGGCCGGCTGGTCCGCGGCTTCGACGAGGCGATATGGGAGCGCGAACGCTACGCCCTGGTGGTGGCGGGCAACGTCCACAAGTTCGGGCACGATCCGCGGCTGCGGGAGTTCCTGCTCGGCACCGGAGAACGGGTGCTCGTCGAGGCGAGCCCCGTGGACCGTATCTGGGGCATCGGGCTGGCGGCGGACGATGCGCGCGCCCAGGACCCCGCGGCGTGGCGGGGGCTGAATCTGCTGGGGTTCGCGCTGATGGACGCGCGGACGGCGCTGCGCGCGGGCTGATCCGTCCCGCGCGCCGACCGGACCGCGGGGACAGGAGCCGACCGGACCACGAGAACGGGAGAGGGGGCGCGGACGGCCGGACGGGCCGGCGTACGACCCGTCCGGCCGGAGTGCGCCCGTACGGTTCGCGGTGCGTTCCGTACGGCTGAAGCGCGCCCGTCCCGGCTATCGCGCGATGTCGACGACCAGGGACGTGGCGTAGGGGTCGTCGTAGGTGGACTCGTCCTCGAATTCCTCGGGGTTGGCCACGACCACCCAGATCATGAAGGTGAGGAACGCCGCGCCGAGAACCAGGCCGACGGACCCCATGATGATCCCGGCGAGCGCCTGGCCGCTGTTGTTGGCCTCGCCCCGCCCCGCCCGCTTGCGGCCCAGGATGCCGAAGATCAGGGCGAGCACGCCCAGGACGATGCCCGGTATCCCCCACATGCAGAGCAGGCAGAGGGACAGGATGCCGAGCACCATGGCCGCCGTGCCCATGCCGTTGGCCGGTGGCGGGGTGCCCCAGGCCGCCTGCGGGTATCCGGTGTACCCCGGGTACCCGTACTGCGGTGCGGGCGCGGCGGGGTAGCCGTACTGCCCCGCCGGGGGCGGGATCTGCTGCCCCGGCCCGTTCGGCGCGACCGGCGGGGGCGGTACCGCCCCGAACGCCGCACCCGGGCCCGGCACGGACCCGGGCGGCGCGGCCGGGCCGGGGGTCGGTGCGGCCGGCGCGGGCCCGTCCTCCGCCCCCGGCATCGAGGTGACCGTCGGCTGGTCGTGGACGGCCGGCGGCCGGGGCTCCCCGGCCGACTTGTCCAACGGCACCCGCGGATCACCGGTCGGCTTCTCCAGCGGGACGCTTCTGTCCGGCGGAGCCCATGGATCGCGCGGCGCCGCCCCGTCCGCGGGCTGCTGTGTGTTGTCTGACATGGGCCTCCCCCATCGTGGTCCCGTCATGCTACGACCCGTCCCCCTGCCCGGGGACCGGGCCTACGATGATGCCCGTCCCCGGCCCGGCCACCCGCGCCCGGCAGTCTCGACGTCCCACGCCACCGGAGAGTCCGATGACCGATCTGCGCCCCTTCATCGCGGGGCTGCCCAAGGCGGAACTGCATGTCCACCATGTCGGTTCCGCCTCGCCCCGCATCGTCGCCGAGCTGGCGGCGCACCACCCCGACTCCAAGGTGCCCACCGACCCCGAGGCGCTGGCCGACTACTTCACCTTCACCGACTTCCGTCACTTCATCGAGGTCTACCTCTCCGTCGTGGACCTGATCCGCACCCCTGAGGACGTCCGGCTGCTGACGTTCGAGGTCGCCAGGGACATGGCCCGGCAGAACATCCGCTACGCGGAGCTGACGGTCACGCCGTTCAGCTCGACCCGGCGCGGCATCCCCGAGCGGGCGTTCATGGAGGCGATAGAGGACGCCCGCAAGGCCGCCGAGGCGGAACTCGGGGTGGTGCTGCGCTGGTGCTTCGACATCCCCGGCGAGGCCGGACTCGAAGCCGCCGAGGAGACCACCCGGCTCGCGGTGGACCTGCGCCCCGAAGGACTCGTCTCGTTCGGGCTCGGCGGCCCGGAGATCGGGGTGGAGCGCCCGCAGTTCAAGCCCTTCTTCGACCGGGCGATCGCCGAGGGCCTGCACTCCGTTCCGCATGCCGGGGAGACCACCGGGCCGCAGACCGTCTGGGACGCGCTGACGCATCTGCGCGCCGAGCGGATCGGCCACGGCACGCACTCCGTCCGCGACCCGGAACTGCTCGCCCATCTCGCCGAGCACCGCATCCCGCTGGAGGTCTGCCCGACCTCGAACATCGCGACCCGCGCGGTGGCCGACATCGAGCAGCACCCGGTGAGGGAGATGGTGCGGGCGGGCGTCCTGGTCACCATCAACAGCGACGACCCGCCGATGTTCGGCACCGACCTCAACAACGAGTACGGGGTGGCCGCCCGGCTCCTCGGTCTGGACGAGCGCGGCCTCGCGGGCCTGGCGAAGAACGCCGTCGAGGCGTCGTACCTCGACCCGTCGGGCAAGCGGGCCCTGACGGCCGAGATCGACACCTACACGGCCGCCTGGCTGGAGCGGACCGCGCTCTGACGTGCCGGTGCCGGGGCGCCACCATGACCGCACGGCCGCCGACGCCCCGGCACCGCCCTCCGTACGACCGCCGACGCGCCCCGGCCGACACCACGGCAGGTCCGCACGCCCACCGCCACCCCCGGCCGCCGACGGACCCGATCGGCGGCGCCGTCGGCACGCCCCCGGCCGTCGGCACGCCCGGCCGTACCACCGCTCGTCCCCGCTCGTCACAATGGCCGCATGGCCAGCACCGCCGACCCCGCTCCCACTCCCGCCATCGCCACCGCCACCGCCCGTCGTGTCGCCGCCGTGGCCCATCGCGGCGACCCGTACCGTGCCCGCGAGAACACCCTCGCCTCGATCCGCTCCGCCCTCGAACGGGGAGCGGACGCGGTCGAGATCGACGTGCGGGTCACCCGCGACGGCGTGCCCGTCCTGCTGCACGACGCGACGCTGGACCGGCTCTGGGGCCACGACGTGCGGCTCGACCGGCTCACCCACGACCGGCTCACCGAACTGACCGGGGGCGGCGTGCCCACCCTGCACGAGGCGCTGCGTGCTTCCGGAGAGCACCGCGTCATGGTCGACCTGCCCGGTTCCACCGACGCCTCGGTGCGCCGGATCGTCGACGTGATCCGTGAGTGCGGCGCAGACGGGCGGGCGTACTACTGCGCGGGAGCCGTCGCGATGCTGCGGGTGCGGGCCGCCGACCCGTCGGCCGAGATCGCCCTCACCCGCACGAGGCTCGCGCCGCCGGAAGCCGCGCTGCTCGAAGCCGTGCGGCCGCGTTGGCTGAACTACCGGTTCGGCCTGGTGGACCGGGATCTGACGGACCGTCTGCACCGGGACGGCCTGCTGGTCTCCGCCTGGACCGCCGACACCGGACTCACCATGCGCCGCCTCGTCCGCGCCGGGGTGGACTCGATCACCACGAACCGCATCGACGTCCTGCGCGGCGTGCTGGCCGGGCGCCGGTCGACCCGGTCCTCCTGATCGCCCTCCACGACCGGTCCGGCATCATGGACGGATCCGCATCCGCCGTGATGCCGGCCCCGGATCCAGAGGAGCAGCGCCGTGTCCGAACCGAGCACCCCCCTTTCCGCCCGCATCCGTTCCGACATCGCCCACAACGCACGGGTCTGGAACCACTGGCTCGGCGGGAAGGACAACTATCCCGTGGACCGGGAGGTCGGCGACCAGGTCATCGGCATGTACCCGAGCATCGGCGAAGTGGCCCGCGCCGACCGGGCCTTCCTGGGGCGGGCCGTCCGGCATCTGGCCGGCGAGGTGGGGATCACCCAGTTCCTGGACATCGGCACCGGGCTGCCGACCGCCGACAACACCCACGAGGTCGCCCAGCGCACCGCACCCGGTGCCCGCGTGGTGTACGTCGACAACGACCCGATCGTGCTCGCGCACGCCCGGGCGCTGCTCACCAGTTGCCCGGAGGGCGCGACCGAGTACGTCGACGCGGACGCGCACGACCCCGAGAAGATCCTGCGGGCCGTCGAACCGACGCTGGATCTGACGAAGCCGGTCGCGGTCATGCTGCTCGGCATCCTCAACTTCGTCATGGACACCGACGAGGCCCGGCGCATCGTGCGGACGCTGATGGACGCGATGCCGTCCGGCAGCTACCTGGCCCTCACCCACCCCACGACGGAACTGGGCGGCGAGGGCAACGAGGCGGCGATGCGCTTCTGGAACGAGAACGCCACCCCCCCGATCACCGCCCGCAGCCGCACCGAGTTCGCCTCGTTCCTGACCGGGCTCGACCTGGTGGAACCGGGCATCGTCTCCTGCGCGCGCTGGCGTGCGGAGCCCGGCGCGGTGGAGGTCGCCCAGTTCGGCGCGGTGGCGCGCAAGCCGTAGTGGGCGCACGGGCGGTGCGGGCGCGCCCCGGGGCTCCCGGTAGTCTCCGCCGAGCGCCCGGGGGGAGCTGGGGTCGCGGGGGGTCTCCGGGGACGGCCCCGGTGATCGCCGGTTCGGCCCGGTCCATCCTGGTGACCCTGTCGCCGAGTCCGCGCACGTACGCCGTCAGCCGGGCCGGTCCGCCGAGATCGCGCAGCAGCAGGTTCCCGGCCGTGCCGTCGCTGAAACGGACGGCGGCGTCACATAACTGACGGATCGCCATCCCCGTGTCCACATGACGGCTCGTCAGGGGCGCGTGCTTCATCAGGTCGGCCTCGGTGTACCTCACGACCGTGTCCAGGTGCGACGACGGGTTGTGCGCGAGGACCCCCGCCGCCAGCCCCTTGAACGTGGAGCAGAACGCGAACCGTTCGTCGGCTCGGTGGACGACCGTGGAGCCGGTGCCGGTGTCGAGAGCGAAGAGCCCGAGCCGTGCGTCGAACTTCCGCTCCAGCTCGGCGAGGCGCGGGTGGTCCCGGCGTTCCGCGACGGCGGTCGGGGACGCGGCGGGCCCGTCCGCCGCGGCGGCGGAGGGAGAAGCCGCGGGGGTCCTCTCCTTCGCGCACCCGGCCAGCGGCACGAGCGCGAGCGCCCCCAGGAAGGCCCGGCGGCCGACGGGCGATCGCGGTGGCTCCATCGTCTCCCCTTCATCGGCGACGCGCGGGGAACCACGCGTCGCCGATGAAGGTACCGCCGGACCGGTCACGCACGGCTGCGGCCACGCCGCGATGTCGGCCTCGCCCGATCGGCCCGCTCATGAGGACCGCCCACGCGCTGTCGTGCGCGAAGCAGGACGTGCGCGTCCGGATCGGGAACGGGGGACCCCGGGGTCACGGCCGACGCGCCACGGCTCAGAGCCCCACGACGGCGTTCCACCTCTTCGCGAACTCGGTGCGCTCCTCGGAGGTGATGTCGCGGGCGATGGCCAGCCGGCTGCGCATCGCGTCGTCGGGGAAGATCAGCGGGTCCTCGGCGAGCGCCGCGGTCTCCTCGTCCTTGGCGGAGGCCAGTACGTCGCGGGCGGCGGGGACGGGACAGACGTAGTTGACCCAGGCGGCCAGTTCGGCGGCGACCTCCGGATCGTAGTAGTGGTCGACGAGCTTCTCGGCGTTGCGCTTGTGGCGGGCGAGGTTGGGGATCATCAGCGACTCCGCCCACAGTTCGGCCCCCTCCTCGGGGACCACGAACTCGATCTCCGGGTTGTCCGCCTGGAGTTGGATGACGTCGCCCGAGTACGCCTGACAGGCGAGCACGTCGCCGGTGGAGAGGTCCTTGATGTAGTCGTTGCCGGTGAAGCGGCGGATGTGCCTCTTGCGCACGAGCTTCTCGACCTGGTCGCAGATCTGGTGGAAGTCGTCCGGCCGCCAGCGGGTGATGTCGACGCCGTTGCCCTGCATCAGGAGCGCGAACGACTCGTCGAGCCCGGACAGGAGCGTCACCCTGCCGCGCAGATCGTCCGCCCACAGGTCGCTCAGGTGCCTGATCTCTCGCCCGAGCCGCTTGCGGTTGTACGCGATGCCGGTGATCCCGGACTGCCAGGGGACGCTGTGCGTACGGCCCTGGTCGAAGGCGGGCGAACGCAGCTGCGGGTCGAGGTACTTGGCGACGTTCGGCTGCTTCGCCCGGTCCATCTCCTGCACCCAGCCGAGCCGTACGAACCGCGCGGCCATCCAGTCGCTGATGACGATCAGGTCGCGACCGGTCTCCTGATGGTTCATCAGAGCCGGGCTGATCTTGCCGAAGAACTCGTCGTTGTCGTTGATCTCCTCCGTGTACGTGACGGAGATCCCGGTGCGTTCGCGGAACGCGTCGAGGGTGGGCCGCTTCGAGGCGTCCTCGTCGTCGGTGTCGATGTAGAGCGGCCAGTTCGCGAATTGCAGGGCGCGGTCGCGGGCCGAGGTGTCGCGTCCGGCGCGGTCGCCGGGCTCCACGTAGGCGGCGGGTACTCCGCAGCCGGCCAGCGCGGCACCGGTCGCCGCGGCTCCGAAGGCGCGCAGCAGGGACCGGCGGGACATGGGGTTCTTCGGGGTTGCTCGCACCCGCGCAGGATGCCCGGCGGCGGCGGCGCGGGCAATGGACCAACCGTCCAGCGGCACACGCCCCGTCCGCACACCCTGTCCAGGCCGCCCGCCCGGGAGCCGGACACGTGCGAAGACGCGGCACCGGATCCGGCACGGGCCCGGATCCGGCACGGGCCTCGGTTCCGGTACGGGCACGGGTGCGGCCCCGGGCGTGTGCCCGGGGCCGCAGCGGCTGTTGACGGAGGATCAGCCGTCGAGCGAGGTCATGACGTGCTTGATGCGCGTGTAGTCCTCGAAGCCGTACGCGGAGAGGTCCTTGCCGTAGCCGGACTTCTTGAATCCGCCGTGCGGCATCTCGGCGACGAGCGGGATGTGGGTGTTGATCCACACGCAGCCGAAGTCGAGGTTCTTGGACATCCGCATGGCGCGGGCGTGGTCCTTGGTCCACACCGAGGAGGCCAGCGCGTACTCGACGCCGTTCGCGTACTCCACGGCCTGGGCCTCGTCCGTGAACTTCTGGACGGTGATGACCGGGCCGAAGACCTCGTTCTGGATGATCTCGTCGTCCTGCTCCAGGCCGGAGACGACGGTCGGGGCGTAGAAGTAGCCCTTGTCGCCGACCCGGTGGCCGCCCGCCTCGACCCTGGCGTGGGCGGGGAGCCGCTCGATGAAGCCGCTGACCTGCTTCAGCTGGTTGGCGTTGTTCAGCGGGCCGTACAGCACGTCCTCGTCGTCCGGCTTGCCGGTCTTCGTGTCGGCGGCGGCCTTGGCGAGCGCGGTGACGAACTCGTCGTGGATGGACTCGTGGACCAGGACACGGGTGGCGGCCGTGCAGTCCTGACCGGCGTTGAAGTAGCCCGCCGTGGAGATGCCCTCGACGGCCTGGGCGATGTCGGTGTCCTCGAACACCACGACCGGCGCCTTCCCGCCGAGCTCCAGGTGGACCCGCTTGACGTCCTTGGCGGCGGACTCGGCGACCTGCATGCCGGCCCGAACCGAACCGGTGATGGAGGCCATCGCCGGGGTCGGGTGCTCGACCATCGCGCGGCCGGTGTCACGGTCGCCGCAGATGACGTTGAAGACGCCCTTGGGGAGGATCTGCCCGATGATCTCGGCGATCAGCACGGTCGACGCCGGCGTGGTGTCGGACGGCTTGATGACGACGGTGTTGCCCGCGGCGAGCGCCGGGGCGAACTTCCAGACGGCCATCATCATCGGGTAGTTCCACGGCGCGACCTGCGCGCAGACGCCGACCGGCTCGCGCCGGACGATGGAGGTGAGGCCCTCCATGTACTCGCCGGCCGAGCGGCCCTCCAGCAGTCGCGCCGCGCCCGCGAAGAAGCGGATCTGGTCCACCATCGGGGGGACCTCTTCGGTGCGGACGCCCTCGAGCGGCTTGCCGGTGTTCTCCGACTCGGCGGCGATGAGGTCCTCGGCACGCTCCTCGAAGGCGTCAGCGATCTTCAGCAGGGCCTTCTGGCGCTCGGCGGGCGTGGTGTCGCGCCAGGCGGGGAAGGCCGCCGCGGCGGCCTCCATCGCGGCGTCGACGTCGGCCGGACCGGAGAGCGGCGAGGTCGCGTAGACCTCCTCGGTCACCGGGTTGATCACGTCGATGGTCCGCCCGTCAGCGGCGTCCCGGAACTCTCCGTTGATGTAGTTGCGCAGACGGCGCACCTCGGTGGTCACAACCACCCCTCCTGTCACACACGTCCAATGGTGAGATGTCCACCCTAGTCGCATGGGTGTCGCTTTCGACATGCCCAACCACGGTGAACTTCGGATTCAGTGCGATCCAGAGTCTCAAACAACGAATTTCATCGATCCGGGGTTGCCAGACCGACGAGTCCCGGTGCACAGTGGATGTGTGGCCAGTCGCAGCGCAGACTCCAGGAACGGGAACGGATCGCCCCCCGTGGTCGATGCCGTGTCCCTCGCGATCATCGAGCAGCTCCAGGAGGACGGGCGCCGCCCGTACGCCGCGATAGGCAAGGCCGTCGGCCTGTCCGAGGCGGCCGTACGGCAACGCGTCCAGAAGCTGCTCGACCAGGGAGTGATGCAGATCGTCGCCGTCACGGACCCGCTCACCGTGGGATTCCGGCGCCAGGCGATGGTCGGCATCAACGTCGACGGCGACCTCGACCCCGTGGCCGAGGCGTTGTCGGCCATGGCCGAGTGCGAGTACGTGGTGATGACCGCGGGCTCCTTCGACCTGATAGTGGAGATCGTCTGCGAGGACGACGACCACCTGCTGGAAACGATCAACAAACGCATCCGGGCCATCCCCGGCGTGCGCTCCACCGAGAGCTTCGTGTACCTGAAGCTCAAGAAGCAGACCTACATGTGGGGAACCCGATAGCCGTGAGCAAGGACCTCAGCCGAACCGCGTACGACCACCTGTGGATGCACTTCACCCGCATGTCGGACTATGCGAACGCGCCCGTTCCCACCATCGTGCGGGGTGAGGGCACCTACATCTTCGACGACCAGGGCAAGCGCTACCTCGACGGCCTGTCCGGCCTGTTCGTGGTCAACGCCGGCCACGGCCGTCACGAGCTCGCCGAGGCGGCCTACAAGCAGGGTCAGGAGCTGGGCTTCTTCCCGGTCTGGTCCTACGCCCACCCGAAGGCCGTCGAGCTCGCCGACCGCCTCGCCGACTACGCGCCGGGCGACCTCAACAAGGTCTTCTTCACCACCGGCGGTGGCGAGGCCGTAGAGACCGCCTGGAAGCTGGCCAAGCAGTACTTCAAGCTCCAGGGCAAGCCGACCAAGTACAAGGTCATCTCTCGCGCGGTCGCCTACCACGGCACCCCGCAGGGCGCCCTGTCGATCACCGGCCTGCCGGGCCTGAAGGCCCCCTTCGAGCCGCTGGTCCCCGGCGCGCACAAGGTCCCCAACACCAACATCTACCGCGCCCCGATCCACGGCGACGACCCGGTGGCCTTCGGCCGCTGGGCCGCCGACCAGATCGAGCAGCAGATCCTCTTCGAGGGCCCCGAAACCGTCGCCGCGGTCTTCCTGGAGCCGGTGCAGAACGCCGGTGGCTGCTTCCCGCCGCCGCCCGGTTACTTCCAGCGCGTGCGCGAGATCTGCGACAAGTACGACGTGCTGCTCGTCTCCGACGAGGTCATCTGCGCCTTCGGCCGCCTGGGCACCATGTTCGCCTGCGACAAGTTCGGCTACGTGCCGGACATGATCACCTGCGCCAAGGGCATGACCTCGGGCTACTCCCCCATCGGCGCCTGCATCGTCTCGGACCGGATCGCCGCGCCGTTCTACGAGGAGGGCAACACCTTCCTGCACGGCTACACCTTCGGTGGCCACCCGGTGTCCTCGGCGGTCGCTCTCGCCAACCTCGACATCTTCGAGCGCGAGGGCCTCAACCAGCACGTCCTGGACAACGAGAACGCCTTCTTCACCACGCTGCAGAAGCTGCTCGACCTGCCGATCGTCGGCGACGTCCGCGGCAACGGCTACTTCTACGGCATCGAGCTCGTGAAGGACAAGGCCACCAAGGAGACGTTCAGCGACGAGGAGACCGAGCGCGTCCTGTACGGGTTCCTCTCCAAGGCGCTCTACGACAACGGCCTGTACTGCCGTGCCGACGACCGCGGCGACCCGGTCGTCCAGCTCGCGCCGCCGCTGACCTCCGACCAGTCGACGTTCGACGAGATCGAGGGCATCCTGCGCAACGTCCTGACGCAGGCGTGGGCCAAGCTCTGACCGGCAGATCCGTCCGCCGACCGGCCACGGACCGGCCGGCGGACGGAATCCGGTGCCCGACCGCTGCCTGACGACCGCCCGACCGGCGGTCGTCCCCCACGGTCCACGACGGCCCGGGTGCCCCCATTCGAGTGGGATGGGGTGCACCCGGGCCGTGTGCTGTGTCCAGACCCCGGTCCGGGTCCCTACGGTGCCGAGTGACCGATCGGCCCCCGCATCGTTCCCCCGTACGGGGGACGGGACTTACGATCTGAACCGAGGTGTACACCATGGTGGCCCCGCCGGACAACGACGTGATCTGGGCGCGTTCCCTCCAGCACTCCCACAACGGCTCGCCCGCGCTCGGCGGAGTCTCCCTGGGCGTCCGCGACGGCGAGATCCTCGCCGTGACGGGCCCCAGAGGCAGCGGCAAGACGACCCTGCTGCTCTGCCTGTCCGGTCAGTTGGTGCCCGAGCAGGGCGAGGTGTGGTTCAACAGCGTCCCCGTCCACACCATGGGTCCCCGGCTGCGCGAACGGCTGCGCCGGGACAGGTTCGGCTGGATCGCCCCCGTACCGCAGCTCGTCCCGGAGCTGAACGCCTGGGAGAACGTGGCGCTTCCGCTGCTCCTGCGCGGCACCACGCACCGGGAGGCGAAGAAGACCGGCCTGGAGTGGCTGGAGCGGCTCGACATCGGCGCGTGCGCCAAGCAGCGGCCGCACACCCTGCTCCAGGGGGAGCGCCAGCGGATCGCCGTGGCCCGCGCGCTGGCCACCTCGCCGACGGTGATCTTCGCCGACGAGCCCACCGCGGCCCTGCACCGTGCCGACCGGGCGCACGTGCTGCGCACCCTCACCAGCGCGGCCCGCTCGCACCGCATCACGGTGGTGCTCGCCACCCATGACGCGGAGGTCGCCTCCCTCGCCGACCGTACGGCCCCGCTGCTGGACGGCCGCCGGGTCGCCACCGTCGCCCTGCCCGCCGTGTCCGATGCGGAGGGCCGCGCGGCGTGCTCGCTCTCCGTCTAGCCCGGGGTTCCCGTCCGCTGGTCCTGCTGCGCAGGCTGCTCGTCGCGGCAGCCTCCGCCGGGGTCGGCTTCCTGCTGCTGTGCGCCCTGGGCTACGCGTCGGGGCACCCGGACCGGCCCGCCGCTGCCCTGCTGCGGCTGCTGTGGTGCTGCGTACCGCTCGCCGCCACCGTGCAGTTCGCGGTCGCGGTGGCCCGTACGGATCCCAGCACCCGGCCGCGTTCCGGGCTGGCCGCCGTGGGCCTGGGGCCCGTGAAGCTCACCGTGCTGGCCGCCGTCTCCACCGCCGTCTCCTGCACGCTCGGATCGGTGGTGGCGCTGCTGGTCTTCCTGCACCTGCGCGGCGATCTGTCCGGGCTGCCGTTCGACGGCGCCGCGGCCGGACTGCTCGACGCCCGATCCCCGCTGCCGCTCGCCGCCGCACTGGTGCTGCTGTCCCTGGTCCCGGTGTCCGCGGCCGTCGCGAGCGGGATCGCGTTGCGCGAGCGGCCCGTGGTGGTCCCGCTGCCCGACGAGGGCCCCGCGGACGGCCCGCAGGAGGAACACCCTGCTCCGGCCACGCCCCCGGGCGGGCTGCCGTGGGGCGTGGCCCTGACCGCCGTGGGCCTCGCCGTCGAGGCGTACATGAGCCGTGGTGACGGGCACAGCCTGCTCCCGCTCCCGGGCCGGCTCGACGACAGCCCGGCCGGGGTGCTGGCGGGGTGGGCGCTGACGGCGGTCGGCCTGGCGATGGCCGGGCCCGGCCTGGCGTACCACTGCGGCCGGCTGCTGCAGTCGGCGCGCCCCGGTGCCGTACGGCTGCTGGCCGGACGGGTCCTCATGAACGAGGCGCGCCGGATCGGCGGGCCGCTCGGTGTGGTGTGCGCGGTGCTCTCGGCGGTGGTCGCCGTGTACACGCTGCACGGAACGGGGCCCCGGCCCTTCGGCCCGCTCACCGCGCTGGGCTCGGTGCTCGTCCTCGGCTGTACCGCGGCCACGCTGCTGACCTCGGCCCTGGAGGCCAGGCAGGACCGTGCCCGGACGTCACGGACGCTGCTGCGGCTCGGCACCCCGGCCTCGGCGCTGCGGTACGCGACGGCGCTGCGCGCCGTCGTCCTGCTGGCGGTGTTCGCCCCGCTGACCTGGCTGGTCGCCGAGCTGGCGGCGCTGCCGCTGACCGTCTGACGAGGCCGTCCCCGCGGGCGGCGGCCGTCGGGGGCGCGGGCCGGTCGCCCTCCGGTGGGGCGGCCCGCGTGTGCCGTCCCGGGGCCTCCCGGCCGCCCGGGGCCCGCGTCACCGTTCGGCGGGCAGCACCACGCACTCCGCCGCGTCGAAACGGACCCCGACCGTCTCCCCCTCCCCGGGGACGTCGCGCAGCGCGCACTCCGCCTCCAGAGCCGGACCGCGCTGCGGCGTCAGCCGTACGGCGACGCGATCGCCCCGGAACGTGCGGGCCCCGACCGCGCAGCGCAGCCCCTCCTCCGGGGCACCGATCCGCACCCCGGCCGGACGCACGAGCAGGGCGCGCTCCCCCTGCGGCGACCCCTCGGGCACCGGGACCCCGCCCCACGCCGTGTCGGCGACCGCGCCGTCCACCGTCGCCGCCACCACGTTGTCGAAGCCGAGGAACCGGGCGACGAACGCGGAGGCGGGCCGCTGCCACACCTCCAGCGGAGTGCCCGTCTGGGCGATGTGCCCGTCCCGCATCACCACCACCCGGTCGGCCAGCGCGAACGCCTCGCCCTGGTCGTGCGTGACGGCCAGCACCGTCGTGCCCAACCGGCCGAAGAGCGTGCGCAGTTCGGCCACGAGGCGTTCGCGCAGACCGCGGTCGAGCTGGCCGAGCGGCTCGTCCAGCATCAGCAGCTTGGGACGCGGGGCGAGCGCCCGCGCGAGGGCGACCCGTTGCTGCTCGCCTCCGGACAGCGCGGCGACGGCGCGCCGCTGGGCGCCCGGCAGGCCCACCAGGTCGAGGAGTTCGCCGACCCGGCGCTCCTGATCGCGCCGGGACACCCCGCGCATCCGCAGCCCGAACGCGACGTTGGCGCCGACGTCCCGGTGCGGGAAGAGCTGGTGGTCCTGGAACATCAGGCCGAGGCCCCGCCGGTGCACCGGCACCCCCGCCTGGTCCGCCCCGTCCAGCAGCACCCTGCCGCCGTCCGTCCTCTGGAGCCCGGCGACCACCCGCAGCAGGGTCGACTTGCCGCTGCCGCTCGGTCCCAGCACACAGACGATCTCGTGCTCGTCGACCTCCAGGTCCACCCGGTCGAGCGCGGTCCGCTCACCGAAGCGGACCGTGGCCGATTCCAGTGTCAGCATCGTCAGAACTCCCCGGACATCCCTAGAACTCGCCGGACCGGTCCGTGCGAATACGTTCGAGCAGCAGCAGCGAGACCGCGCAGACCACCATCAGAACGGTGCTGAGCGCCATCGCCTGGCCGTAGTTGAGCTCACCGGCCCGGCCCAGCAGCCGGGCCACCGCGACCGGCAGCGTCGGCCGGTCGGGCCGCGCGATGAACACCGTCGCACCGAACTCGCCGAGCGACACGGCGAACGCGAAACCGGCCGCGACCAGCAACGCCCGCCGTACCAGCGGGAGATCGACCTCCCGCCAGGCCCGCAGCGGCGACGCCCCGAGCACCGCGGCCGCCTCCCGGAGCCGGCCGTCCACCGCGCGCAGCACCGGCAGCATGGTCCGTACGACGAAGGGCACGCCGACCAGCGCCTGGGCGAGCGGCACCAGGATCCATGACGTGCGCAGGTCCAGTGGCGGCTTGTCCAGGGTGATCAGGAAGCCGAAGCCGACGGTGACCGCCGACACCCCGAGCGGCAGCATCAGCAGCGCGTCGAAACCGCGCACGAGCCGCCCCGCGCGCCGGGTCAGCGCCGCGGCGGCCAACCCGCCGACGACCAGCGCGATCACGGTCGCGACCAGCGCGTACGCCACGGAGTTCCCGATCGCTTCGAGCGGCGCGACCAGGAAGGTGCCGCCGCCCGCGTCCACGGACCCCAGGGCACGGTAGAAGTCGAGGCCGTGGCCGTCCGGGGTGTCCAGCGAGCGTTCCACCAGCACCGCGAGGGGCAGCAGGATCAGCACCAGCACGGTCAGCAGCACCGCGCCGAGCAGCGCCCACTGCCCGGCCCCGCGCGGCCTGCGGGCGGTCCGTTCCGGATCGACCAGCCTCAGCGCGGTCTCCCTGCGCCGTACGGTCCAGGCGTGCGCGGCGAGGATCGCGCCCACGGTGGCGAACTGCGTCAGCGTCAGCACGGCGGCCGTCGGAAGGGCGAGGAGCTGGGCGGTCTGCCGGTAGATCTCCACCTCCAGCGTGGCGTACCCGGGGCCGCCGAGGATCTGCACGACGCCGAAGGAGGTGAAGGTGAAGAGGAAGACCATCAGCGCGGCGGCGGCAACGGCGGGCGCGAGGGCCGGCAGCGTGACCCGCCGCCAGGCCGCGAACCGTCCGGCGCCCAGCACCCGGGCGGCCTCCTCCTGCCGCGGGTCGAGCTGCGCCCACAGACCGCCGACGGTCCGTACGACCACCGCGTAGTTGAAGAAGACATGAGCCAGGAGAATCGCCCACACCGTGGTGTCGAGGCGCACCCCCCAGAGTTCGTCGAGGAACCCGCCGCGACCCAGCATCGCCAGGAAAGCCGTCCCGACGACGACGGTCGGCAGGACGAACGGCACGGTGACCACCGCCCGCAGCAATTGCTTTCCGGGGAAGTCGAGGCGGGCGAAGACGTACGCGCCGGGCAGCGCGACGAGCAGCGTCAGCGCGGTCGAGGCGAGCGCCTGCCAGGTGGTGAACCACAGGACGTCACGGATCTCCGGCCGGGCCAGCACCTCACCGATCCGGCCGAACTGCCACACTCCGTCCGCCTTCAGCCCCCGGCCGACGATCGCGACGACGGGGTAGGCGAAGAACACCGCGAAGAACGCGAGGGGCACGGCCATCAGGGAGGGCCGCACCGCGCCCGCACCCAGGCGCCGGGCCGCCGTCCGCACCGCGTCCGTCGTACGCCCGGCGCGCGGGCGCGGACCCGTGATGTCCGCGCCCTTCGCCGCCGTGCCCGTCCCCTGTGCGGCGGTCCCGGCTACTTCACGACGAGCGAGGACCACGACTGGACCCACTGCTCACGGTTCTTGGCGATCAGGTCGGGGGCGACGGTCGTCGGCTTCTCGACGGTCTCTCCGAACTTCGTGAACAGCTCCGGCAGTTTCGCGTCCGACACGACCGGGTTCACGAACATGTTGAGCGGCATGTCCTCCTGGAACTTCTTGCCGATCAGGAAGTCCAGCAGTGCCTTGCCGCCCGCCTCGTTCCCGGCGCCGTCCAGCAGGCCCGCGAACTCGATCTGCCGGAAGCAGGTCCCGGTGGCGACCCCGGTCGGGGCCTCGGTCGGCTGCGGCTTCGCGTACAGCACCTCGACGGGCGGGCTGGAGGCGTACGAGACGACGAGCGGACGGTCGGCCTTGGCCTTCCTGCCGCCCGCGGAGCCGGAGAACTCCTCGTTGTACGCCTGCTCCCAGCCGTCGACGACCTTGACGCCGTTGTCCTTCAGCTTCTTCCAGTAGTCCTGGTAGCCCTTCTCGCCGTAGGCGGCGACGGTGCCGAGGAGGAAGCCGAGGCCGGGCGACGAGGTCGCCGCGTTCTCGGTGACCAGGAGGTTCTTGTACGCGGGCTTCGCCAGGTCGTCGAAGGTCCGCGGCGGGGCGAGCTTCTTGTCGGCGAAGTACTTCTTGTCGTAGTTCACGCAGACGTCGCCGGTGTCGACCGGCGTGACCCGGTGCTCGGCGTCCAGCCGGGTGGCGGCCGCGACCCGGTCGATGCCCTTCGCCTCGTACGGCGTGAACAGGCCGCTGTCCAGGGCGCGGGAGAGCAGCGTGTTGTCGACGCCGAAGAACACGTCTCCGCGCGGTGAGCCCTTGGTCAGGATCTCCTGGTTGAGCGCGACGCCCGCGTCGCCGCTCTTGAGGACCTTGACGGTGTAGCCGGTCTCCGCGGTGAACTCCTTCAGCACCGCATCGGACGCGTTGAAGGAGTCGTGGCTGACGAGCGTCACGGTCTTCGGATCGGTGCCCTTAGTGCCGCCGGAGCCGGAGGACGACGTGTCGGAACTCCCGCACCCGGCCAGTGCCGTGATGCCGAGCGCGGCCACGACGGCCGTGGCCGTGAGACGTACGGACCCGCGCGTGGTTCCCGTGGTCCTGCGCGTGGTGGTCATGATGGATTCCTCCTGGGTTTTGGCCAGGAAGAGACGCGGCCCCACCCGCGAGACGCGGGCAGGGCGCAACAGCATGAGTTGATGACCGAACTTCCTACCCGGAATGACCCGGGCGAGGTTCAGAGGGTCTGCGGACGACCGGTCCCCCGGTGCCGCACTCTCAGCGCTGTGGCGCTCCCCTGTCGGAATATGAAGTTGATTTCCGGACCAGGTTACACGGACCGCGCGGCCGGGCCGCCGGGGCCTCGTCGTCCGGTCGACGCCGGAGGCCCGCAGCCCTTGACGCCCCGTCCGCTCCGGATTCCTGCCGGACCACCGCGGCCCCGGCGAGCGCCGGGCCCGCCGCTCCCGTGGAACCGGCGGGCCGCTCTCAGCGCTCGCGGGCCCGGCGGACTTCGGCCTCGGCATCCCACGGACCCGGAGAACGCCTGCGTCAGCGCTCGGCCGCCGCCAGCTGTCCGCAGGCCCCGTCGATCTCCTGGCCCCGGGTGTCCCGTACGGTCACCGGCACCCCGTGCGCCGCGATGGCCTCGACGAACGCCTTCTCGTCCTCGGGCCGGGAGGCGGTCCACTTGGAGCCGGGCGTCGGGTTCAGCGGGATCAGGTTGACGTGCACCCGCTTGCCCTTGAGCAGCCGGCCGAGCAGGTCGCCCCGCCACGCCTGGTCGTTGATGTCCCGGATCAGCGCGTACTCGATGGAGACGCGGCGGCCGGACTTCTCCGCGTACTCCCACGCGGCGTCCAGCACCTCGCGCACCTTCCACCGGGTGTTCACCGGGACGAGGGTGTCGCGCAGCTCGTCGTCCGGCGCGTGCAGCGAGACGGCGAGACGGCACTTGAAGCCCTCGTCGGCGAAGCGCAGCATCGCGGGCACCAGCCCCACGGTGGAAACGGTGATCCCGCGCTGTGAGAGCCCCAGCCCGTCCGGCTCCGGATCGGTCAGCCGGCGGATCGCGCCGACCACGCGGTTGTAGTTGGCCAGCGGCTCGCCCATGCCCATGAAGACGATGTTGGAGAGCCGCGCCGGTCCTCCGGGCACCTCCCCGTCGCGCAGCGCCCGCATGCCGTCCACGATCTGGTGGACGATCTCCGCGGTCGACAGATTGCGGTCCAGACCGGCCTGCCCGGTGGCGCAGAACGGGCAGTTCATCCCGCAGCCCGCCTGCGAGGAGATGCACATCGTCACCCGCTCCGGGTAACGCATCAGGACGGACTCGACGAGCGTCCCGTCGTGCAGCTTCCACAGCGTCTTGCGGGTGGTGTCGTCGTCGCAGCTGATGTGGCGGACCACCGACATCAGCTCGGGGAACATCGCCTCGGCGAGCTTCTCCCGCGAGGCGGCCGGGATGTTGGTCCACTCGGCCGGGTCGTGCGCGTACCGCGCGAAGTAGTGCTGCGAGAGCTGCTGGGCGCGGAACGGCTTCTCGCCGATCGCGGCGACCGCCTCCTTGCGCTCGGCGGGCGTGAGGTCGGCGAGATGCCGCGGCGGCTTCTTGGCTCCGCGGGGTGCGACGAAAGTGAGTTCTCCGGGCTTAGGCATGGTCCGTCCAGTGTCGCAGACGCGACGACGAGGGCCCGCCGCCCTGTGGACAACGTCCCGTGGGCAGCGGGCCCTCGTCTGAGAACGCCCAGGTCGGGACGGGCGGACCGTCCCGCGGGCTCACAGCCTGCCGGGTGCTCTCAGCCGGAGCCGACGAACAGCACCAGCAGCAGCCAGACCACCGGAGCGGTCGGCAGCAGCGAGTCCAGCCGGTCCATAATCCCGCCGTGTCCCGGCAGCAGCGTGCCCATGTCCTTGATGCCGAGGTCCCGCTTGATCATCGACTCGCCCAGGTCGCCGAGGGTGGCGCTGACCGCGACCGCGAGCCCCAGCAGCAGCCCCTGCCACCAGGCACCGCCGTCGATCAGGAACTGCATGCACAGGGCACCCGCGACCATCGCGAAGGCGACGGCCCCGAAGAGGCCCTCGCGGGTCTTCCCGGGGCTGATGCGCGGCGCGAGCTTGTGCTTGCCGAAGCGCCAGCCGACGGCGTACGCCCCTGTGTCGCTGACCACGGTCAGCAGCAGGAAGGTGAGCACCCGCTGCGGTCCGTCGTCCGCGGTCAGGAGCATGGCGACGAACGTGGCGAGGAACGGCACGTAGAACGCGGCGAACACACCGGCCGTGACGTCCTTGAGGTAGCCCTCCGGAGGCTGGGCCATCCGCCAGACGAGAACCGCGAGCGCGGTCAGTGCCACGGCCACCCAGGCGCCCTCGGCGCCCTTCATGTACCCGGCCACCACCATCGCCGCACCGCCGACCGCCAGCGGCACGAGCGGCGCGTTGATGCCCTTGCGCTCCGACAGCCGTGAGGTGAGCTCCCACAGGCCCACGACGACGGCGACGACGATCACCCCGACGAAGACGGCCTTCACGACGAACAGCGAGGCGACGATGACGGCACCGAGCCCCACCCCGACCCCTATGGCGGCTCGCAGATCGCGGCCCGCACGTTTCTTCTGCGGGGACGGTGGCGCGGTGGGCATGGGCTCCTGCGGCTTCTCGTCACGGAACAGGGGGCCGCCGTTCGGGCGTGCGCCCCCCTGCTCCCGGTCGTCACGGTCGTCAGCGTCTCCACCTGTGTCAGGGGCGTCCGGCACGATGGGCATGGGCCGAGTCTGCTGGGCGTCATGCACATCGTGCGCGGGACCCGCCGGGGCAGCACGCATCTCGGGCGCAGCCCACGGACCGGCTCCCGGCGTGGCGCCCCAGGAAGAGTCGTTCATCAGACTTCGAGCAGCTCGGCTTCCTTGTGCTTGAGCAGCTCGTCGACCTGTGCGACGTACTTCGCGGTGGTGTCGTCGAGCTCCTTCTCGGCGCGACGCACCTCGTCCTCGCCGGTCTCCTTGTCCTTGACCAGCTTGTCGAGCGCTTCCTTGGCCTTGCGGCGCACGGCCCGGATGGAGATGCGGGAGTCCTCGGCCTTGGTCCTCGCGACCTTGATGTAGTCGCGGCGGCGCTCCTCGGTGAGCTCCGGGAAGGTCACCCGGATGATATTGCCGTCGTTGCTCGGGTTGACGCCGAGGTCCGAGTCGCGGATGGCCTGCTCGATGTTGCGCAGCGCGCTCTTGTCGAACGGCGTCACGACGGCCATGCGGGGCTCGGGCACCGAGAACGAGGCGAGCTGGTTGATCGGGGTCAGCGCACCGTAGTAGTCGGCGACGATCTTGTTGAACATCGCCGGGTGGGCGCGGCCGGTCCGGATCGCGGCGAAGTCCTCTTTCGCGACGACGACGGCCTTCTCCATCTTCTCCTCGGCCTCGAGGAGGGTTTCTTCGATCACCACGTGCTCCTGCGTGTCTTGAGTGGGCCCGGCGTGCTCGGGCCCGCGGATCTGCGTCGCGTCCTCACCTGCACGGTGTCCGACCGGCAGGCCGTTGTCCATCCTCCGGGGCGCCGTGCCGGGGCTTTCCCCGCGGGTCCCGGACCCTGCCCGCGGCTTCCCGGGGACGTTTCCCGGTCCTCAGGCCCGGGTGCCCTGGTCACTCACGAGCGTGCCGATCTTCTCACCCTTGACCGCGCGGGCGATATTGCCCGTGGCCGTCAGCTCGAAGACGAGGATCGGCAGCTCGTTGTCACGGCAGAGCGTGATGGCGGTGGCGTCGGCGACCTTGAGATCGCGCGCGAGCACCTCGCCGTATTCGAGCGCGTCGAACTTCACCGCGTCGGGGTTGCTCTTCGGGTCGGAGTCGTAGACCCCGTCCACACCGTTCTTGCCCATCAGCAGGGCCTGGGCGCCGATCTCCAGGGCCCGCTGGGCGGCGGTGGTGTCGGTGGAGAAGTACGGCATGCCCATGCCCGCGCCGAAGATGACGACGCGACCCTTCTCCAGGTGCCGCACGGCGCGCAGCGGAATGTACGGCTCCGCGACCTGACCCATGGTGATGGCCGTCTGGACGCGGGAGTCGATGCCCTCCTTCTCCAGGAAGTCCTGGAGCGCCAGACAGTTCATGACCGTGCCGAGCATGCCCATGTAGTCGGACCGGGCCCGGTCCATGCCGCGCTGCTGGAGTTCGGCGCCGCGGAAGAAGTTCCCGCCGCCGATCACGACCGCGATCTGTGCGCCGTCACGGACGACCGCCGCGATTTCCCTGGCGATGGCGTGTACGACGTCGGGGTCGACACCGAGTCCCCCGCCGCCGGCGAACGCCTCTCCGGACAGCTTCAGCATGAAGCGCCCGGGTACCTTGTCGTCATCGCGCTTGTGGTCGCCTTTGGCGGCGTCCGCGCCCTTGTTCATGGAGATTCTCCTCGTGCACATACCAAGAAGGCCATTGCCGGTGGGTCTGGTGTCCCTCAGCGGCAATGGCCTCCTCGTCAGATCTGCGGTCATACGGCATGGGTGCGGCCGACGACTGCACCGGACCCCCTGAGGGATCCACCGTTGTTCGCGGACGAACTCAGATGCCGACCTTGATGCGCGAGAAGCGCTTCAGGGTGACACCGGCCTCGTCCAGAACCTTCTGGACCGACTTCTTGTTGTCCTTGGCGAACGCCTGCTCCAGAGCGACGACCTCCTTGAAGAAGCCGTTGACCCGCCCCTCGACGATCTTCGGGAGAGCGGCCTCGGGCTTGCCCTCCTCGCGGGAGGTGGCCTCGGCGACACGGCGCTCGTTCTCGACCGTCTCGGCCGGGACGTCCTCGCGGCTGAGGTACTTCGGGGCGAAGGCGGCGATGTGCTGCGCGACGTCCTTGGCGACCTCGGCGTTCTCCTTGTCCAGCTCGACCAGGACGCCGACCTGCGGCGGGAGGTCGGGCATGGTGCGGTGCATGTACGCGGCCACGTAACCGCCGGTGAACTGCGCGAAGCGGTCCAGGACGATCTTCTCGCCGAGGTTGGCGTTGGCCTCGTCGACGTACGCCTGGACGGTCTTGCCGGCCTCGATCTCGGAGGCGAGCAGCGCGGCCAGGTCGGCCGGGGAGGTTGCGGCGACGTGCGCGGCGAGCGTGTTGGCGACGCTCTGGAACTTCTCGCCCTTGGCGACGAAGTCCGTCTCGCACTTCAGCTCGAGCAGGACGCCGGAGGTCTTGTCCTCGGAGATGAGGGAGACGACGGCACCGTTCTCGGCGGAACGGCCCTCGCGCTTGGCGACGCCCTTCTGGCCCTTGATACGGAGCGCCTCGACGGCCTTCTCGACGTTGCCCTCGGCCTCGTCCAGCGCCTTCTTGCAGTCCATCATGCCGGCGCCGGTCAGCTCGCGGAGCTTCTTGACGTCAGCGGCGGTGTAGTTCGCCATGAGTCTGTGTTTCTCTCTCGAAGTCTGAAAGATCTACGGGTGAACGGCGGGGGCGGTGCTCGTGGCACCGGCCCCCGCCGTCATCAGCCGTGACGGGTGTCAGGCCTGCTCGGCGTCCGCGGCCGGGGCTTCGGCCTTGTCGGCGTCCGCGGCCTTCTCGGTCTCGGCGGAGGACTGGACCTCGGCGTCGGCCTTCTTGTCGCCCTCGAGCAGGTCGCGCTCCCACTCGGCGAGCGGCTCACCGGCGGCCTTCTCGCCCGGCTTCGAGTCACCGGTGGCGGCACCGGAGCGGGCGATGAGGCCCTCGGCGACGGCGTCGGCGATCACGCGGGTGAGCAGGGTGACGGAGCGGATCGCGTCGTCGTTGCCCGGAATCTTGTAGTCGACCTCGTCGGGGTCGCAGTTGGTGTCGAGGATCGCGACGACCGGGATGTTGAGCTTGCGAGCCTCGCCGACGGCGATGTGCTCCTTCTTGGTGTCGACGATCCAGACGGCGCTCGGCACCTTCTGCATCTCGCGGATACCACCGAGGGTCTTCTCCAGCTTGGCCTTCTCGCGCGAGAGGACCAGGAGCTCCTTCTTGGTGAGACCGGAGGCGGCCACGTCCTCGAAGTCGATGAGCTCCAGCTCCTTCAGGCGCTGGAGGCGCTTGTAGACGGTGGAGAAGTTGGTGAGCATGCCACCGAGCCAACGCTGGTTGACGTACGGCATACCGACGCGCGTCGCCTGCTCGGCGATGGCCTCCTGGGCCTGCTTCTTGGTACCGACGAACATGATGGAGCCGCCGTGGGCGACGGTCTCCTTGACGAACTCGTAGGCGCGGTCGATGTACGACAGCGACTGGAGCAGGTCGATGATGTAGATGCCGTTGCGCTCGGTGAAGATGAAGCGCTTCATCTTCGGGTTCCAACGACGGGTCTGGTGACCGAAGTGGACGCCGCTCTCCAGCAGCTCCCGCATCGTGACGACGGCCATGGCCGTACTCCTTGGGGTACTCGGTTGTCGCGACCGCAGGATTGCTGTCGCGCCTGACGCCCCGACGCGCCGTGCCACGAAGGACCGAGGAGCGCGGCCACCGTCCGCGAAGAGGGAGGTGGCGGGGCGTGCGAAGTCGACCCGGTGACCCGGATCGCCATAGGAAGTGTACGGGACGGGCCGGGTGCCGGGTGACGGCGCTGTCCACAACCGGTCGGTAGTCCACAGATCCGGTTCGTGATCCCCCGCGGATCCGGGCGGTGCGGGACGGTTCTGCCATGCGACCCGCACCTGATCCGAGGGCTTCCCGCCGCGCGCCCGTCCGTGGGCGTCGGCTCCGTGCCGTGCATGCCGTGATGGCGACGGCCGGCCTTCTCGCGCTGCTGTACGGCGCCGCGACCGGGGCACCGGTGTCCGGGCACCCGACCGCCCCCGCCGTGGCGGCCTTCCCGGCCGCGCCCGTGGGTGACCCCGTGCCCGTACCGGCGCGCGACCCGGTTCCCGAGCCGCCGCCCGCACCTGATCCCGCGCCCGCGCCGCCGCCCGTGGGTGATCCCGCGCCCGAGCCCCTCCCCGCCCCGCCGTCGCAGTCGGACGGCGCCCGGAGCCGGCCGCTCGCCGGACGGCTCGCGATCGTCCGGGGCTGGGAACCACCGGCCAGCGCCTACGGGCGGGGCCACCGCGGAGTGGATCTCGCCGCGGCGCCGGGCGCGGCGGTGCTCGCGGCAGCCACGGGACGCGTCTCCTTCGCGGGGCGGGTCGCGGGGCGCGGGGTGGTGACCATCGAGGTGGCCGACGGCGGCGACCCGCCGCTGCGGACAAGCTACGAGCCGGTGCGCGCGCTCGTCACCGCGGGCGAGCGGGTGGAGGGCGGTCAGCGCGTCGGGGTGATGGAGGCCGGGCCGTTCCACTGCCCGGCGGGCTGTCTGCACTGGGGGCTGCGGCGCGGTGACACGTATCTGGACCCGCTGTCGCTGCTGCCGCCCGAGCTGCTGCGGCGGGGCCCGTCCCGTCTGCTGCCGGTGTTCGGCGTGCCGGAACCGGGCGGGTCGGCCGACGGGGCCGGGGACGGACTCGCCGCCCCCGGCGTTCTGCTCGCCGCCTCGCGACGCGCCCTACCGCCGCGCGCCGCCCGACGGCCCGCTGTCAGCCCCGTGCGCCCTGTACGCCGCGCAGAACCATGGCCACGGCGGTGTCCGCGATCACGGCGGGCTCCTCCGCCACGCCGAGCTCGATACGCCGGACCGCGGCGTCCACGGAGCCCTGTACCAGCATCGCCGCAAGCCGCGGCTGCTCGTGGCCCAGTTCACCGAGCGCCTCGACGATCATGGCGATCAGGCCGCCGTGCGCGGCTCTGATCTTCTCGCGGGCCCCGGCGTCCAGCTCGCTCGCCGAGATCGCGACGACCGCCCGGTGGCGGCGGTCGCCGACGAGGTCCAGCTGCCGACGCACATACGCCTCGATCTTCCCCTCGGGCGTGCCGGCCTGCTCCATCGCGCTCTCGACCTCCGCCGCCCAGACAGGGAAGTCGACGGCGCACAGCTCCTCGACGACGGCCGCCCGGGAGCGGAAGTACTCGTAGACGGAGGACCTGGCGAGGCCCGTGCGCTCGGCGAGGGCGGGGAAGGTCAGCGCCTCCGTACCGCCCTCGGACAGCAGGGAGCGGGCGGCGTCCAGGAGGGCGCCGCGCTGCATGGTCCGGTGCTCGGCCACCGAGGCCGCTCGAATCCTGGGCACGGGTCCACTTTACGGCGAGCGGTGTTCGAGCGGGGGTGGGCGGCCCCGATCAGTGGCCGAAGCCATGCGCGCGGCACGGGCCGACGATGGTCTCAGCGTCCGGCTTCGGCCAGTTTCGCGCGCAGTTGCAGCACCGATTTGGTGTGGATCTGGCTGACCCGGCTCTCGGTGACGCCCAGCACGTTTCCGATCTCGGCGAGGGTGAGGCCCTCGTAGTAGTAGAGCGTGACCACCGTCTTCTCACGCTCCGGGAGGGTGTTGATCGCCCGGGCGAGCAGCCGCCTGAGCTCGCGGTCCTCGGCGACCTCGACCGGGTCGTCGGCGGTGGTGTCCTCCAGCGTGTCCATCAGGCTCAGCCGGTCGCCGCCCTCGCCGCCGACGTGCAGCAGTTCCTCCAGCGCGACCACGTTCGCCAGGGACAACTGGCTGAAGACCGAGTGCAGTTCCTCCAGCGTGATACCCATTTCGGCGGCGACCTCCGGCTCGGAGGGGGTGCGCCGCAGCTGCGCCTCCAGGGTGGCGTAGGCACGCTCCACGGCCCGCGCCTTCTGACGCACCGAGCGCGGGATCCAGTCCAGCGCCCGCAGCTCGTCGATCATGGCGCCCCTGATGCGCGTGATCGCGTACGTCTCGAACTTGATCGCGCGCTCGATGTCGAACTTCTCGATCGCGTCGATCAGCCCGAACACCCCCGAGGAGACGAAGTCGGCCTGCTCTACGTTGGAGGGCAGGCCCACGCTCACCCGGCCCGCGACGTACTTCACCAACGGGGAGTAGTGCAGGATCAACTGCTCCCGCAGCCGCTCGTCGCCCGTGGACTTGTAGGAGCGCCACAACTCGTCGAGCGAGGAGGGGGCGGGAGGGCGCACAGTGCCACGCGCAGCCGGTGGTACTGCCGCGCGGTCAGACCCGGAGGTGTGCTGGGGCATGTGGTGCCTTGAGCCGTTCTGCCGTGAAGTGGTGGGGCCGGGAGACTTGTGTCGGATGCGGAGTCGTCGTGAGCGTAGCGTGATTACGGCGTCGCGGTCCGCGCAGGGCTGCGGATCGACGCCGTGCGATTCCGGCCGATCGGGCACGACTGCGGTCCGGGACCGTCACCGCGTACGGCGGCCCCGGACGTGCCGCTGAAGGGCCGGCGAGGGTCATCGGCTTCACCTTTTCACCCGAATGCGCCAGGTCAAGAACCGCCTCGCCGCGCGTCGCCATTGCATGTCCGCCTCCGCGTCAACTGCCATCCGTCGCCATGTCGTTCGACGAACCCCAGTGAGTGCAGTTCGTACAACCGACCGAAGGCCTCGTCGGTACTGGTTCCGGCCGCGCGGGCGACGTCACGGCCGGTGACGATGCCGCTGTACGGCAGCGCGTCGAGAACCCGTGCGGCGTCGGCGTCCAGCAGGTCCCGCGGGTGGACGCGGCCCTGCGCGAGAGGGGCGAGAGCGCCGATGTCACCCACCAGTTCGACGACTTCCGCGGCACTGGTCACCAGGACGCCCTCGCCTCGCAGGAGTTCGTGGACGCCCGCGGACAACCCGCTGGTGGCCGGGCCGGGCACGCCCATCGTGAAGCGGCCGAGCCGCTGTGCGGCGCGTGCGGTGACGAGCGAACCGCTGCGGTGCTCGGCCTCGACCACGACGGTCCCGCGCGTCAACGCGGCGATGACCCGGTTCCGCAGAATGAATCTGCTGCGCGTCGGATGATCGGACGGCGGCAATTCGCCGACGACGAGTCCCTGTTCCGTCATGCGTCCGATCAACTCGGCGTGTCCCCGGGGATAGGCGACGTCCACCCCGCAGGCCAGGACCGCCATCGTCGCCCCGCCGACGGCGAGCGCGCCGCGGTGCGCCGCCCCGTCCACGCCGAAGGCCGCTCCCGACACGACGACCCACCCCAGCTCCGCGAGCCCCGCGCCGAGACTCGCCGCCATGTGGGACCCGTACGGCGTACAGGCCCGGGCACCGACCACGGCGACCGAGCGCAGCGCCCAGAGCCGCAGGTCACACGGCCCGCGCACCCACAGGCCCGTCGGTCTGGCGTCCCCCAGGTCGTCGAGTTGACCGGGCCACTCCAGCTCGCCGGGGCAGACGAACCGCCCGCCGAGCGCGGCGACCGCCGCCAGGTCCCGCTCCGGTTCGACGTCCTCGGCCCGTAGGCGGTAACCGCCGAGACGTTTCGCGGTCATGCCCTCCAGCCGTTCCGCGCTGCCGTCCCCGGCCCTGATCCGCCGCAGCAGCTCGACCGCCCCGTACTCGCGCAGCCATCGGCCGCCCCGCTCGTCCCCCGGCTCCAGAATGCGGGTCAGCGCGACCCGCGCCAGCCGTTCCCCGTCGTCGGGCACCGTTCCCTCTCCCTCCGCCGCGCCGCGCCCGGACCGCGGTCCCATTCCCTCGCCGCGCTCCGGTGACCGGTTCGAAAGGCGGCGCCGCTCCTGCGGCCGGCCGCGGTCCGCCCGGGGCGTCACGCCGCACCGGCCTTCACCGGGGCACCTCGCGGAATACCGGTCCGCAGCTCCAGCGCCACCGCGACATCGGACGCCTCCGGGCGGTCGGCGCCGCGCAGATCGGCCACCGTCCACGCCACTCTGAGGACCCGGTCCAGGCCCCGGGCGGTGAGCAGCCCGCGCTCCATGTCCCGTTCCGCCTCCAGGAGCGCGCCCGGTGCCGAGGTCAGCCGGGTGCGCAGCTCATGACCGGGGACCTCGCTGTTGGTGCCCCATCCCGTACCCGCCAGGCGGTGCCCCGCCCGCGCCCTGGCCTCCCGGACCCGGTCGGCGACGACGGCCGTCGACTCCCCTCTGCCGCCGTGCCCCATCAGGTCCTCGCGCCCGACCCGGTCGACGGACACCCGCAGATCCACCCGGTCGAGCAGGGGGCCGGAGAGCCTCGCCCGGTAACGCCGGACCGCCGAGGGCGGGCATTCGCAGCCGGCACCGCCGAGGGAGTGCCGGCCGCACGGGCAGGGGTTGGCAGCCAGCACCAGCAGGAATCTCGCGGGCAGCCGCACCACTCCGGCGCTCCGCGCCACCACCACATGCCCGGACTCCAACGGCTGGCGCAACGCGTCCAGCACCCGCACCGAGAATTCCGGGGCCTCATCCAGAAAGAGGATGCCCCGATGGGCCAGGGAGACCGCGCCGGGCCGCGGCAGACCGTTGCCCCCGCCGACCAGCGACTGCATCGTCGCGGAGTGGTGCGGCGCGCAGTACGGCGCGCGGGTGACCAGCGGCTCCCCCGGCGGCAGGAGCCCCGCCACGGAGTGCACGGCGGTGACCTCCAGGGCCTCCGTCCTGGTCAGCTCCGGCAGGATGGCGGGCAGCCGCTCGGCCAGCATCGTCTTGCCCGCGCCCGGCGGGCCGGTGAGCATCAGATGGTGGCCGCCCGCCGCGGCGACCTCCAGTGCCCTGCGGGGCAGCTCCTGTCCCGCGACGTCCGCGAGATCCGGCACGCCGCCGTCGCCCCGGCCGGAGCCTCGGACGAGGCCGGTGCCGGTGCCGGTTCCGGCGCCGGGCACCAGCAGCCCGGCCAGCATCGTGTCCGGGCGCCCCTCGTCGTCGTTCCTCGGTTCGTCCGGCACCGGCTCGTCGCAGAGCACCGCGATCAGCTGCCGCAGACTCCGTACCCCGAGCACCGAGACGCCGGGCACCAGCGCCGCTTCCCCCGCGGTCTGCTCGGGCACCACGACCTGGCGGTAACCGGCCTCCGCCGCGGCCAGCACGGCGGGCAGCACGCCCCGGACCGGCCGCACCCGGCCGTCGAGGCCGAGCTCCCCGATCATCACCACATCGGCGATGGACGCCGGGTCGATCCGCTCCGCCGCCCCCAGCACCGCGCAGGCCACCGCCAGGTCGAAGCCCGAGCCGCCCTTGGGCACGGAGGCCGGCGAGAGCCCGACCGTGAGTTTCTTCTGCGGCCATTCGGCCCCGGAGTTCACCACCGCGGCCCTGACCCTGTCCCGGCTCTCCACCAGGCTCTTGTCCGGCAGGCCCACCAGGGTGAACGCCGCCACCCCCGCCTCCAGGTCCGCCTGGACCTCCACCACCACGCCCTCGACGCCCACCAGCGCCACCGAGCACGCCCGCGCGAACCCCATCAGGCCACCCCCCGCACGTGCTCCACGACGGGTGCCCCGCGCCGGGGCAGCACCACCCCGACCAGGTCGATCCTGACCCCGCCGGACGGCCCGCCGTGCCGGTGCAGCCAGACCTCCGCAAGATGGCGCAGCCGTTCCGCCTTGGCCGGGGTGACGGCGGCCATCGGGTGCTCGAACGGCCCCGCTCTGCGCGTCTTCACCTCGCACAGCACGAGCACGTCGCCGTCCAGCGCGACGATGTCGATCTCACCGGCGCGACAGCGCCAGTTCCGTTCCCGTACGGACATGCCGGCGTCGGTCAGCAGCCGTGCCGCCAGATCCTCGCCGTACCGCCCGAGCGCTCCCCGTGCGTTCATGTCGGAACCACCTCCGGGACCGACTCTGACGTGTCCGGCCCCGGCCTGTGGATCTTGGTGGACAACTCCGGGATTGTGGATATCCCGGCCACTCGTGCGAGGGAATCAACCCCGGAGAGGGATCACGGTCCCACGGAACGGGCAGTTCCTGAAACGGGCAGTTCCTGAAACGGGCAGTTCCTGAAACGCGCGGTCCCCGCCGAGGACGAGCTCTCGTCGGGGACGAAACCCTGGGCGGGGACGTTCTCCGCGCGAGGGTCCCTCGCGGACAGCCCCGGCCCCTGGGAGGAGCAGGATCAGCCGCCCCCCGGAGAGCGGGCTCAGCCGCCCGGGAGTTCGAGATCGCTCTTGTTGAGCTCCTCGATGTTGACGTCCTTGAACGTCAACACGCGTACCTGCTTGACGAAGCGGGCGGGCCGGTACATGTCCCAGACCCAGGCGTCCGCCATCGACACTTCGAAGAACACCTCTCCCTGGACCGAGTGCACCTGCATCTCGTAGTCGTTGGTGAGGTAGAAGCGCCGTTCGGTCTCGATCACGAATTTGAACAGACCGACGACGTCTCGGTACTCCCGGTAGAGCTTCAGCTCCATCTCGGTCTCGTACTTTTCGAGGTCCTCGGCGCTCATTGGCATGTTCCCCTTCAGCCGTGCGTCCCCCTATTGTGCGCCAGGACCCGGCTCCCCCGGGCGCTCAGGCGAATTCGGGGGACAGAACCACTGGCGTACGCGGAGGACCCTCGTCGAGCAGCGTGCGCAGCAGCTCGGCGAGTCTGGTCGGGTACACCGTCTCACGCGCCGCCGACAGTTCGGCGGAGGTCCACCATCTCAGCCCCGCGACGCTGCGCTGTTCCAGCCCGGTCAGCCCACGGGTGTCGGTGGCGGTCTGCGTCGTACGGGCCAGGTAGTACCACTCGTCCTGCTCCCAACGGCGCCCGTCGAAGGGGAACGAGCACATCCGCCGCCAGAGCAGCGGGCCCAGCCGGACATCACTGATACCGGTCTCCTCCGCGAGCTCGCGCAGCGCGGCCTGCTCCCGGGTCTCCTCGCCCTCCAGGCCGCCGCCCGGGGTGAACCACCAGGTGGACGTGGGGTCCGCCGGTTCGTATCCGTGGATCAGGAGGATCCGGTCCTCGGGATCCAGCAACACCACACGGGCGACCTTCCGCTTCTCAACGCACATCCGTCTCTGTCCCTTCCCGCTGCTCCGCTGCCGACCGCGTCTCCTGTACCGACCGCTCCCCCCGAGCCGATCGTCGCTTCCGGGCCACGTGTGCGGACCGCGCCGCGATCGGGCCGTACGCGGCGCCGCCGAGGATGAGCACCATGCCCGCCACGACGGCGGTCAGCTGCAGGCGCAGAGGGCCGGGCGACGAGACTCCGCCGGGCAGCGCGGCGAAGGCCGCCGGCCGCTCGACCATGCCGTCCATCGGCCAGGCGATGGCGTCGACCCGGGCTCGTACCGCGCCCCGCGGCACGGAGCCCTGTCCCGGGTCGTCCAGATGGACCCGCGAGTCGAGGGAGGACCGGCGTTCGTCGCCGAGCAGAAAGAGCTGCCCCTTGGGCACGTCGGCCGAGAAGCTGTTCCCCGAAGCGGGCTCCCGCCCCTGCAGATACGATTCCTCAACGGCCTGGCCGTTAATGGTGAGCCGGCCCTTGTCGCAACAGGCGATCGTGTCCCCGTCGATTCCGACGACCCGCTTCACCATCGGCATGTCGCCCCAGGTCTGATCGGTGAAGACCACCACGTCGCCGCGGCGCACCTCGTCGCCGTCGATCCTCTGGGCCAGCACCCGATCACCGGCGTGCACCGTCGGCGTCATGGACTCGGTCGGCACCGTGTACGGCTGGTACACCACGGCTCCCCAGGCGAATCCGCCGAGGAAGAGCACACAGCCGACGGCCGCGGCCAGCCCCGACAGCGTGCTGCCGAGCCGCCCGCGGCCGTCGCCCGTACGTCCTGTTCCACTCATCCCAGCGTCCCTCCCCGTCGGAGATCGGCAATCGCTGATCCGAGTCGGCACCCTACCCGGCGGTACGCCCCCTGGTCAGCCTCCTGCGGCGCCACAGGACGAGGGGCACGGCACCGGCCAGGCCGAGTGCTCCGGGAGCCAGGCTCATCGCCGTGCTCACCGTCGTGTTGATCCCGGGCTGGTCGAAGGTCTTCGGGACGGGCAGGGTCGCCCAGCGGTTGATCGGCCACGCCACGACGATGGCGCGTCCGACGACCTCGTCGTTGGAGACCGTGCCGCCTCCGGGCAGCTCCTGGTGGTAGCGGGAGTCGAGGGAGTTCTGGCGGTGGTCGCCCATCACCCAGATCCGGCCCTCGGGAACCATGATCGGACCGAACGGCTCGTCGTTGCAGGGGGTGTTCCCCGGGAAGATGTAGGACTTGTCGTCGAGGGCCTTGCCGTTGACCACGACCGGGCCGTCCTTCTTGCACTCGACCGTGTCGCCGCCGACCGCGATGACCCTCTTGATCAGGTCCTTCTCCTCGGCGGACGGCATCAGTCCGATGAAGCTGAGGAACTTCTGCACCACGTTCGGCTCGGGTGCCTGGGTGTCCTCCAGCCAGCCGCCCGGGTCGTGGAAGACCACGACCTCGCCGCGTTCCGGTTCCGCGCCGAACCAGGGCGTCAGCTTGTCGACCAGCACCCGGTCGCCCCGTTGCAGCGTGTTCTGCATCGAATCCGAGGGGATCGAGAACGCCTGCACCAGAAACGTCTTGATCAGCAGCGCGAGAACAAGTGCGATGCCGATGAGCAGGGGCAGCTCCTTCCAGAAGGAGCGCGGCTTCTGCTGTCCCGTACCACCGCCCGAGGAGTCGCCGTCAGTCCCCGCTCGGTCCGCCGCCGCCCCGTCGGACCCGACGTTCTCCGGCCGGTCCTCGGGTTCGTGTCCGGATCGTGCGCCGACCGCCAAGTCCCCCACATCCACTCCTTACTCCGTGCCACCGCCCGCGTCCCAGCCGACGCAGGCCCACCACTCCCATAACGAGCGGGAGTTCCGCAGGGGTCGGGAGAGGGATCACTCCGTCGGGATCCCTGGACGACACACTATTCGACGGGCCCGATACCCGGGCCGTCCCGGCGCGCGCGTCAGGTACCGAGTCGAATGTCGCCGGTTCGTCCAGCTTTCGCCAGTGGGAGAAGGGCCAGGCGATCACCACGGCCCGTCCCACGACGCTGTTCTCGGACACCGTGCCGCGCTCCGGCTCGTCCAGGTGATAGCGGGAATCGGCCGAATCCGAACGGTGGTCGCCCATCACGAAGATCCGCCCGGCCGGAACCTTTACCTCGAATTTGATGAGGGAGGGCGGGTTGCCGGGGTGCAGATAGGGCTCGTCGAGCGGTACGCCGTTGACGGTGATCCGGCCGTCCTCGCCGCAGCACCTCACCGTGTCGCCGCCGACCGCGACCACGCGTTTGATCAGGTCCTGTTCGTCGTCGGACGGCACCAGTCCGACGAACGTCAGCGCCTGCTTCACCTGCGCCACGACGACGGGCGCGTCCTTCTCGGCGGTGTCCTCCTGCCGCAGCCAGCCGCCCGGGTCCTCGAAGACGACCACGTCACCACGCTCGGGCCGGGAGCCGAACCACGGCGTCAGCTTGTCCACCAGCACCCGGTCGCCGATCCGGATGGTCTGTTCCATCGATCCCGTGGGGATCACGAAGGCCTGCACCAGGAAGGTCTTGAGGACGAGCGCGATCAGCAGGGCCACGAGGACGAGCAGCGGGATCTCCCGGACGGCCGCCCCGCGCCGTCGCCGCCGGACCCTGCGGGCCCGCTTCCGGCGCTCCGCCCTGGTCGGCAGGGGGTGTGCGGGCGCAGAAGGTATACCGTCCGGGCCCGATGCCTCCGGACCGTCGCCGTCCCGTGGTCGGCCGCGGTCACCCATGGGCTCCACCCGTCGGTGCCCGTACGCCGGTGAAGGCGCCGCTGCCCGGCAGTGAGCCCGTCCGGCCCGGCGGCCAGCCGATCCAGTCCACCCGGCCGACCACCATGTCGACCGGGACCATGCCGCCGCCGGGATCACCCAGATGGTCGCGCGAGTCGCGGGAGCGGGAACGGTGGTCGCCCATCATCCACAGCGTGCCGTCGGGGACGACGATGTCGAAGCGCACCCGGGACGGCTCGTCCCCCGGGTGCAGGTACTCCTCCGTGACGGAGCTGCCGTTGACCTCGATCCGCCCGCGCCGGTCGCAGCAGACCACCCGGTCCCCTCCCACGCCCACCACCCGCTTCACGTAGTCGGTCTCGGCGGGCTCCGCCAGCCCCAGGGACGCCGCCGCTCCGTGCAGCAGACCCGTGACCGGATTCTGCCTCGGTGGTTCGCGGACGAAGGATCCGGTGCCGTCGAAGACCACCACGTCACCGCGGCTCGGTGCGGAGCCGAAGCGATACGCCAGCTTGTTCACCAGCACCCGGTCGCCCACTTCGAGGGTGGGTTCCATCGAGCCGCTCGGAATGAGATAGGGCTGCACCACGAAGGTGCTCAGGAGCAACACGAAGACCGCGCAGACCGCTCCGGTCACGGCGGTGCGCCGCCATGACATCGAGGCGGTCAGCCGGGAGATACGCGCGAAGCGCGGCCGTCCCTCCGACCCTGTTGCGGGTGCGGAGGAGCGGTCGCGCTCCGAGGGCCTGGCTTCCGTGTCCATCGGGGCCAGAGCTTAACCGGCCGGCCTGTGGACCCGGGAGTCGGTTCAGTTGTCGCGCTTCTCCTTGATCTTCGCGGCCTTGCCGCGCAGCTCACGGAGGTAGTACAGCTTGGCGCGACGGACGTCACCGCGGGTGACGAGCTCGATCTTCTCGAAGATCGGGCTGTGCACCGGGAAGGTGCGCTCGACGCCGACGCTGAAGGAGACCTTGCGGACCGTGAAGGTCTCGCTGACACCGGCGCCCTGGCGGCGGATGACGACGCCCTTGAACTGCTGGATACGGGAGCGGTTGCCCTCGATCACTCGCACGTGGACGTTGACGGTGTCACCGGGGCGGAACGCCGGGATGTCGGTACGCAGCGACGCGGCGTTGACGTCATCGAGCAGGGAAGCCATTTTGTCTGCTTTCTTCGCCGATGCCACAGGTCATCGACGGAAGGTCGTGAGGATGGGATGCCGCGCGCGCCGGACGGGCGTCTGGATCGCTCCCCCGCGTACGGAGGAGGCGGGGGCCGTTCCCCCTGTGGCAGGGGCGCACGCCGGACGCACAGCAGCGGCCTATTCTTCCACGGCCTCGGGTCTGCGCCAAAATCGGCCCCCGGGTTCCGGGGACCAGCCGAGGATGGAGAGGATCTCGCGGTCCTTCCTGTCGAAGCCGCTCGCCTCGCAGCGCTCGATGAGGTCGGGCCGGTTGAGCGCGGTGCGGCGGAACGCCTCGTCCCGGCGCCAGCGCGCGATCCTGCCGTGGTGACCGCTGAGCAGGACTTCCGGGACGCTCCGGCCGCGCCACTCGGGCGGCTTGGTGTAGACGGGCCCTTCCAGCAGGTTGGCCATCGCGCCGGGGGCGAAGGAGTCGTCCTGGTGCGACTCCGCGTTGCCGAGCACTCCGGGCAGCAGCCGGGCCACCGCCTCCGTGATCACCAGCACCGCGGCTTCCCCGCCGGCCAGCACGTAGTCGCCGATGGACACCTCGACGACCGGTATGCGGGTCGCGTACTCGTCCATCACCCGTCGGTCGATGCCCTCGTAGCGGGCCGGGGTGAAAATCAGCCACGGCCGCTCGGAGAGCTCGACGGCGAGTTCCTGGGTGAACGGACGGCCGCTGGGCGTGGGCACCACGAGCACCGGGGCGTGCGCCCCCGCCTCGTAACCGCTCGCGAGGACGTCGTCCAGTGCGTCCCCCCAGGGCTCGGTCTTCATGACCATGCCGGGGCCGCCGCCGTACGGGGTGTCGTCGACCGTGTTGTGCCGGTCGTACGTCCAGCCCCGCAGATCGTGGACGTGCACGTCGAGCCGGCCGCGGGCGCGGGCCTTGCCGACCAGGGAGACGTTCAGCGGTTCCAGGTACTCGGGAAAGATCGTGACGACGTCGAGACGCATCAGGCGTCCTCTCCGGAGCCGGACGCCCGGGTCCCGTCGACTCCGGTTCCGTCCTTCCGGACCTCGTCCGCCGCGTCCTCGTCGCGCGAGGAGGCGATCACGGCCTGGGTCTCGTCGATCAGTCCCGGCGGCGGAGCGATCACCGCGCGCTGCTCCTCCAGATCGATCTCGGTGACGATCTCCTCGACGAACGGGATCATCACCTCGCCCCCGTCCGGACGCTCCACGATGAGCAGGTCCTGGGACGGCAGATGCGTGATCTCGACGATCCGGCCGATCTCCGTGCCGTCGGCGAGGACGACGTCGAGGTCGATCAGCTGGTGGTCGTAGAACTCCTCGGGGTCCTCGGGGAGCTCGGCCGGGTCGACCTCGGCGATCAGGAGCGTGTTGCGCAGCGCCTCGGCGGCGTTGCGGTCGCGCACACCCTCGAAGCGCAGCAGCAGCCGCCCGCTGTGCACCCGGCCGGTCTCGATCGTCAGCGGTCCGGCGGAGGCCGGATCGGTGGCGAGCACGGCCCCCGGTGCGAGCCTCAGCTCCGGCTCGTCCGTACGCACCTCGACCGTGACCTCGCCCTTGATGCCATGGGCACGGCCGATCCGCGCGACTACCAACTGCACCTTGTGTTTCTCCTGTCCCTACGACCCTGTTCCACCCGACCCCGTCCCACGACGCCCCGCCCCCTGTCGTACGACGACGGGCCGGGGCGGGCGTATGGCCCTCCCCGGCCCGTGCCGGTGTTCAACTCTCTCAGCGAACCTGGTCCACATCGACGAGGTCGACGCGGATACCACGACCGCCGATGGCGCCCACGACGGTACGCAGCGCGCGTGCGGTGCGGCCGTTGCGGCCGATCACCTTGCCGAGGTCATCGGGGTGGACCCGGACCTCCAGCACGCGACCGCGGCGCAGGTTGCGCGAGGCGACCTGCACGTCGTCGGGGTTGTCGACGATGCCCTTCACGAGGTGCTCGAGAGCCTCCTCGAGCATGCTCAGGCCTCGGTCGACTCGGCGGGAGCGGCCGCGTCAGCAGCCTCGTCCGCCTTCTTGTCGGACTTCTTCGCCTTCTGCGTGATGGCCTCGCCCTTGGCCTCCTCGCCGTCGCCCAGGCTCTCGAAGAGGGCCCGCTTGTCGGCCTTCGGCTCCGGCTGCAGCAGCGGCGCGGGGGCCGGGAGACCCTTGTGGGCCTGCCAGTCACCGGTGAGCTTCAGGATCGCGAGAACCGGCTCGGTCGGCTGGGCGCCGACGGAGAGCCAGTAACGCGCACGCTCCGAGTTGACCTCGATGCGCGAGGGGTTCTGCACCGGGTGGTACAGGCCGATCTCCTCGATGGCCCGGCCGTCACGGCGGGTACGGGAGTCGGCGACGACGATGCGGTAGTGAGGCGAACGGATCTTGCCCAGACGCTTCAGCTTGATCTTGACTGCCACGGGAGTGGTGTCTCCTGGTCTATGACGTGATTGGGCACGACGAAATGCCACGTGGGGTTGCGGTACTCGGGTGCCCGATGGACGCGTCAGCCGGAGGAGAGAGGGGTCCTGTGCGGCTGTCGAGTACAGCTAGCCATTGTGCCACACCCCATGAGGTCACCTCACAGCGACCGCCGGTTCCGGAATACGGAACGGCTTTCCGCATCCTCCGCAGACGATCGGCGCCTGCGCCAGGACCGACGGGACGACCCGCACGTTGCGACCGCAGTCGCAGACGGCCTTGACGCGGACACCTCCTCCGGAGGAGCCGTGCCGGGCGGCGGGCCCGCGGAACGAACGCTTGGTGTCGGCGGCGGTGGCGACGGTGTGCGCCTTGAGGGCGCGCTGCAGCCGCTCGATCGTCGGGCGGTACCGGCGCTTGGCCTCGGGATTGAGCGTGACCAGCGAGAAGCCGCTGCTGGGGTGGGGCTCCTCGGCGTGGTCGAGACCCAGTTCCTCGGCGATCGCGAGGAATCGACGGTTGTGATAACGGCCGGCCCGCGAGGTGTCACGCACACCTCGCGCGGCGGCGATGCCATGGACTGCCTCGTGCAGCAGTCGCTCGAATGAGAGTTCGGCGCCACAGGCGGACGAGGACTCTCCGATCAGGGACTCGGGAGCGGCGAGATCCGGCAGCTCGGGGTGGTACCGCTGAATGTCGGCCCACGCCTGCGCCAGCTCCGCGGCAAGTACAGGTGGTGTCGTGCTCACGTCGTGACAACGAGCGCGAGTGCCCCGGTGTTCCGATTCCGGGCCATCCCAAATAATTTGCACGTACCAGTCAGTTGCCGTTGATGCGTCCTGACGAGGGCGGGTGCGCAGATCTGCGGAGAACTCTCACAGCTCACGCCAAGGTGGTACGTAGCGACTCGTACGCCTGGACGCGTAGACGGGTGTGTAGACGGCAACCGTACGCGGGCCGCCTGGCGGCCTCCGAGGCGGGTGCGTGTTCCCTGGACGGGTACGGCGCCGCCGACGGGCGCACCGGCGACGAGGAGTAGCCGTCGGCCGGGCGGGTGTGCGCCGACGGCGCGGCGTCCTCGACGTGCCCGGTTCCGCGTGTCGGGTAAGACTGGGTGAGGAACGGGCAACAGGCGTACGGAACACCCGCTTTCCGGTGTTCGCCTGTGGGCGCCCGTCGTCGGCGCCCGCGCGCCGACGGGGCGTGCCGCGCCGCGTGCCCTCGACGAGGAGGCCGCCTCCCGGAGGCGAGTGGCGGGCGCGCGGTTCCCCGGCCCGCGGAGGGCGGCGCGGACGGACGCGACGGGGGCACCACTCGGGCACGACCGATCGGACAGGACCGACCTCTCGGCGGATTGGGGCGCTTCCATGACACGTACGCTCGTCCGGCACCACGGCCACGCGGACACGGCCGGCACGGTGGCCCCCGGTACTCGCGCCCGGGACTGGGCCGAGATCCAGGAGCGGATGCTCGCACCGCTGTACGAGGCGGTCTACGAGCGGCTCGAAGTGGGAAAGGGCACCCGATTGCTCTCCCTCGGCTGCGGCTCCGGTCTCGCGCTGCTGATCGCCGCCGCGCGCGGGGCGCGGGTCACCGGCGTCGACGCCGACCCGGACCGGCTGGAGCTCGCACGGGCCCGGCTGCTGCCCGATGCGTCGGGCGACGAGGGCCCCGGCACGGCGCGGCATCGGCTCGTGGCCGGTGATCCCTCGGAGGCGACCCCGCTGGACGGAACGCCGTACGACCTGATCACGGCGTTCACCCCGCTCGGGTGCTCGGACGGCGACGACGAGCGGCTCGTGGCGACGCTGCGCGCCGCCGTACCACTGGCCGCCCGGGGAAGCGCGGTCGTCCTGACCGGGTGGGGTCCGCCGGAGCGGTGCGCGACGGCGCCGGTGCTGCGGGTGGCGGGCCGGGGTTCCGACGGGGGCCGGGCGTCACGTTCCGGCGGCTGGCGTCCGCCGCGCCGGGACGACCTCGAAGAAGTGGCGTTCCGGGCGGGTCTGATGCCGGACGGTTCCGGGAGGGTGGCGTGCCCGTTCGGTTACGCGGACATGGAGAGCGCGGTCCGGGGACTGCTGTCCACCCGGCTGTTCGACAGGGCGGTGCGGGCGAGGGACCGGCGCCGGGTGGAGAGCGAGGTGGCGCGGGCCCTGCGTCCGCACCGGCGGCGGGACGGCAGCGTCTGGATGCCGAACGTCTTCCGCTATCTCGTGTGCACCGTCTGAGGCCGCTGTCCTGCCCGCGCGCGGCTACGACCTGCTGGACGTGTCCTGTCGCATCCTCCGAGGCGTCGGCCTCCCGCGCCTCCGAAGGGTCTCCCCCCTTCTGCACGCCGCCGCCCGTGCGCGGTCCCATCCGTACGCCTCCGTACGCGGGCCGGGGCGTCTTGAAACCTCGTCCCCCCGCACACGTCCGGGTGGTGGCGGTCGCTATTCGCCCAGGCGGGTGATGCCCGCTGCCTGGTACGCCTCGGCCTCGTCCAGGGTCTCGTTCGCCAGCAGGGCATCGGCCAGCGCGTCCAGCCGGTCCCGGTTCTCGCGCAGCAGCCCGCACGCCGCCTCGTAGCACTCGTCGACGATGCGCCGCATCTCGCCGTCCACGGCGTCCAGCGTCGCGGGGGCGGCCGACAGTCCGTACGCCTGCGGGCGTCGGCCGGGATGGCCGTCAGTCTGCCGGCCCTGGGGCTCATGCCCCAGCGGCCGACCATGCCCCGGGCCAGTCGGGTGACCTGCTCCAGGTCGCTCTCGGCGCCGGTGGTGATGACTCCGAAGACGACCTGTTCGGCGGCCATCCCGCCGAGCGCGCCGATGATCCGGCCGCGCAGATACTCCTCCGTGTACGCGTACTTGTCGGCCTCCGGTGTGGAGAGGGTGACGCCCAGGGCCCGGCCGCGCGGCACGATGGTGACCTTGCGGACCGGGTCCGCCCCCGGCTGGACCATGCCGAGCAGGGCGTGGCCGCTCTCGTGGTACGCGGTCCTGCGGCGTTCCTCGTCGGACATGACCAGCGAGCGTTCGGCACCGAGCTGGATCTTCTCCAGGGCGTCCGAGATGTCGGAACGGTTCACCTCGGCCTGCCCGCGCTTGACGGCGAGCAGCGCGGCCTCGTTGGCCAGGTTGGCGAGATCGGCGCCGGTCATGCCGGGGGTCGTGGTGGCCACCTGGCCCAGGTCCACGTTGTCGGCAAGCGGGATCCGGCGGGTGTGGATCTCCAGGATCGCCTCCCTGCCGTTCCGGTCGGGCGGGCTGGCCTGGACGATCCGGTCGAAGCGGCCGGGCCGGGTCAGGGCGGGGGCGAGGACGTCCGCGCGGTTGGTGGCGGCGAGGACGACGACGCCCTCGGAGCCGGAGAAGCCGTCCATCTCGGTGAGGATCTGGTTCAGTGTCTGCTCGCGCTCGTCGTGGCCGCCCATGCCGGCGCCGCCTCCCCGGGCCCGCCCGATGGTGTCGATCTCGTCGATGAAGACGATCGCGGGGGCGACCTTGCGCGCTTCCTCGAACAGTTCCCGGACCCGGCTCGCGCCGACGCCGACGATCATCTCGATGAACTCGGAGGCCGACGCCGAGAAGAACGGCACCCCCGCCTCGCCCGCGACGGCCCGGGCGAGCAGGGTCTTGCCGGTGCCGGGCGGTCCGACGAGGAGCACGCCCCCGGGCATCCGGGCGCCCATCCTCCGGTACGCCTGAGGGTTCTTCAGGAAGTCCACGACGTCGTCGAGTTCGCCCTCGACCTCGTCGATCCCGGCCACGTCCTTGAAGGTGGTGCGCTTGTCGGCCTCCAGTGCGACGGGCTTGGGCGGGGCCTTGCGGCCGAGGCCGCCGAGCCCGCCGCCCATGCCCCGGGCCATCCGCCGGGCGAAGAACACCCAGAGCAGCACGAGCAGCAGCATCGGGGCCAGCGAGATCAGCAGGTTCGCGAGGAAGCTCCGCTGGTGCACGACGGGCTCGGCCGTGACCGTGACATCGCTCCTGACCAGTTCGGCCCAGAGGTTGTCGTCCGCGAAGGCGGGGCGCTGGGTGACGAACCTGGTGTACTTGTGGTCGGTCCCCGGGGCCTTCGCCTCCTTCTTGAGCTGCCCCTCGATGGCATCGCCCTTGGAGTAGATCTTGGCCACGTTCCCCGAGGTGACCTGCTTGCTGAACTCCGTGTAGGAGATCGACCGTTCCCCTGCGCCATTGAAGAAGGACAGCACCAGGTTGGCGAGCAGGTAGACGGCGAGCGCGGTCAGCAGCAGCCCGCCCCAGCCTCCCGGCATCTTCCGGCCCTGCGGCGGGGGCGGCGGGGCGCCCTCGGATTCCAGGAGTCGTTCGCTGGAAACCGGGGTCGGCGGGCGCCCCTCGCGTACGGGCCGTCGCACGGCCCGCGTCCACAATCGGCGGTGCGGTCAGCCCATGAACTTCTTGAACTCGTCCGGCAGCTCGAAGCCCTTGTCCCCCGGGGCCGGAAGGCCGGGCGCACCGCCCTGCGCGGCCTGGGCGCGACGGGCGGCGGCGGCCTGCTCCTCGGCCTTGCGCTTCATCGGGTTGCCGCTCTTGCGCTTGCCCTTGGCCTGCTTGACCTGCTTCTTCTGACGGCCGGGGCCACCACCCATGCCGGGCATCCCCGGCATACCGGGCATACCGCCGCCCTGCGCCATCTTCGACATCATCTTGCGCGCCTCGAAGAACCGCTCCACCAGGTTCTTCACCGCGCTGACCTCGACGCCGGAACCCTTGGCGATGCGCGCCCGGCGCGAGCCGTTGATGATCGTCGGCTCGGCCCGCTCCTTCGGGGTCATCGACTTGATGATCGCGGCGGTGCGGTCCACGTCGCGCTCGTCGATGTTGTTGATCTGGTCCTTGATCTGACCCATGCCGGGCAGCATCCCGAGCAGCTTGGAGATGGAGCCCATCTTCCTGACCTGTTCCATCTGGGCCAGGAAGTCGTCGAGCGTGAAGTCCTGCCCCTTCTTGGACGCCAGCTTGGAGGCCATCTTGGCGGCCTCTTCCTGGCTGAAGGTCTTCTCCGCCTGCTCGATCAGGGTGAGCAGGTCACCCATGTCGAGGATGCGGGACGCCATGCGGTCGGGGTGGAAGGCGTCGAAGTCGTCGAGCTTCTCACCGTTCGACGCGAACATGATCTGCTTGCCCGTGACATGGGCGATCGACAGGGCCGCACCACCGCGGGCGTCGCCGTCGAGCTTGGAGAGCACCACGCCGTCGAAGCCGACGCCGTCGCGGAACGCCTCGGCGGTGTTGACCGCGTCCTGACCGATCATCGCGTCGACGACGAAGAGGATCTCGTCGGGGCTGACGGCGTCACGGATGTCCGCGGCCTGCTGCATCAGCTCCTGGTCGATGCCGAGACGGCCGGCGGTGTCGACGATCACGACGTCGTACTGCTTGGACCGGGCGTGCTCGATCGAGTCCTTGGCGACCTGGACCGGGTCGCCGACGCCGTTGCCCGGCTCGGGGGCGTACACCGCGACACCGGCGCGGTCGGCGACGACGCTGAGCTGGTTGACGGCGTTGGGGCGCTGGAGGTCACAGGCGACGAGCAGCGGGGAGTGGCCCTGGCCCTTGAGCCAGCGGCCGAGCTTTCCGGCCAGGGTGGTCTTACCGGCACCCTGGAGACCCGCGAGCATGATCACGGTCGGCGGGTTCTTGGCGAACCGCAGCCGCCGGGTCTCGCCACCGAGGATGGAGACGAGCTCCTCGTTGACGATCTTGACGACCTGCTGGGCCGGGTTCAGCGCCTGGGAGACCTCGGCGCCGCGCGCCCGCTCCTTCACGTTGGCGATGAAGGCCCGGACGACGGGGAGGGCGACGTCCGCTTCGAGCAGGGCGATACGGATCTCGCGTGCCGTGGCGTCGATGTCCGCCTCGGACAAGCGGCCCTTGCCCCGGAGGTTCTTGAAAGTCGCGCTAAGACGGTCGGAGAGAGTATCGAACACGGCGCTCGTCGGTCCTCGGGGTCGGGGGCATAGCAGATCGCTCTCTAGAGTATCCGGCTCGGGCAAGCGGCAGCCCTTGCCCGCCCTCTCCGGCCGACGAGGGCCGCGGCGCGGCGGTGGCGGGGAGCGGTGTCCGCCCCGGCGGGGAGCGGGATGTCCGCACCGGGCGCGCACGCAGTGGACGGTGATCGACGCCGGAACGTCCTGCGGCCGACGGGGAACATGTCCATCGGCACTCGCCCGGTGTCCACCCGGACGAGCACGCCGTCCACGCGGGCGAGCATGCCGTCCACGCGGGCGAGCATGCCGTCCACGCGGGCGAGCGCGCTCCCCCATGTCTCAGCGCAAGGCGTCCTCCAGAGCCTTCGCGAGGGTCGCCGCCTCCTCGTCCGCCAGCACCGAGCCGTCCTCCCGTGTGACGTAGACCGTGTCCACCGCGTTCGCCCCCAGCGTCGACACACGCGCGCCGCGAACCCGCACCGCGCTCCCCTCGAGCGCGCGGCCGATCCGGTGCAGCAGCCCGGGGGCGTCCTGTGCCCGCACCTCGATCACCGTCGCCAGCCGTGAGGCGGCCGGCGCGACCGTCACCCTGGGCGGCGGGGCCTGTGCCCCGCGCCGCCTCGGCCGGGCGGCCTCGCGTTCGGCCAGGCGGGCGCCGAGGTCCAGGCCGCCGTCCAGGGCCCGTACGAGATCGGCGCGGAGCCGGGCGGCCTGCGGCAGCGAGCCGTACTCGGCCGCGACCCGCCAGCGCAGCAGGAGCAGGCGCGGGCCGCCGGGTGCGCCGACGGCGGCCTCGGCGACCCCGGCGGGGAGTTCCAGGGTGCGCAGGTCGGCGGCGCGCACGGTGAGCCGGTGCAGAGCGAGGACGCCCGCGGTGGCGGGAAGCACGCCGGGGCGGTCGGGCAGGACGACGAGGAGTTCGGCACCGACCGGTTCCGGTGTGCCGTCCGGATCACGTGCGTGGCCCCGGGCCGGATCGGCGTCCGGATGCGGTGTGCCGCCCCGAACCGGTTCGCCCTCCCGGACCGGGGCCCCTGTCCGGGCGTGCAGGGCGAGGGCGGGCCCGCCGGTGCGCAGGGTCTCGACGGCGAGCCGTTCCTCCTCGGCGCCGGGCCCGACGGGTTCCGGTTCCTCGGGTTCCCGGCCGGCGAGCACGGCGGCGACGCGCCCGACGAGGTCGTCGACGAGCTGGGCGCGCCAGGCGGACCAGGCGGCGGGGCCGGTGGCGAGGGCGTCCGCCTCCGTGAGGGCGTGCAGGAGCTCCAGGGTGGACGGGGTGGGGACGGCCTCGGCGACGGAGCGGACGGTCGCGGGGTCGTCGAGGTCGCGCCGGGTCGCGGTCCCGACGAGCAGCAGGTGATGGCGTACGAGAGTGGCGATCACGCCCACGTCGTGCCGGTCGAATCCGATCCGGGCCGCCGTGTCGCGGGCGATGACCTCACCGGTGACCGAATGGTCGCCCGGCCGGCCCTTGCCGATGTCGTGCAGGAGCGCGGCGACGAGCAGGAGGTCGGGCCGTCCGACGCGCCGGGCGAGCGAGGAGGCCCGGACCGCCGTCTCGACGAGGTGGCGGTCGACGGTCCAGGTGTGGACGGGGTTGCGCTGGGGGCGGCAGCGGACACGTTCCCAGTCCGGGAGCAGTCGGCCGATCAGCCCCTCGGCTTCGAGCGCCTCCCAGACGGGGACGGCGGCCTCGCCCGCGCCGAGGAGGATGACGAGTTCCTCGCGGGCCTCGGCCGGCCAGGGCACCGGGAGCGGGCGGGCGGTGGCGGCGAGGCGGCGTACGGCGTGCCGGGAGAGCACGAGCCCGGAACGGGCCGCCGCCGCGGCGGCGCGCAACGGCAGCACCGGGTCGCGTTCGGGGCGGGCTGTCCGGGCGAGGACGGCCTCGCCATCGGCCTCGACCACGCCGTCGGCGAGCGGGGTGCGCTCGGTCCCCGCGGGCCTGCCGCCGTTGAGGAGGGCACGCGGCCGGGGGCGGGCGGAGCGGGCGCGCAGGACGCGGTCGACCTCGCGCCAGGTGGTGTCCGCCGCGTACGAGACCGTGCCGGCGGCCTCGTACACCTGCCGGAGCAGGGCGTCGGCGTCGAGGAGTCCGAGGGCGGCGGCGACCTGGTCCTGTTCCTGGAGGGCGAGGCGGTCGGTGGCGCGGCCGGTGGCGAGGTGGAGTGCGTCCCTGGTGTCGAGGAGGACGCGGCGGGCCCCGGCGAGGCCCTCGCGCGGGGCGTCGGCGATCCACGAGGCGGCCACGGCCCGCAGGGCGGTGAGGTCGCGCAGACCGCCGCGCGACTCCTTGAGGTCGGGTTCGAGGAGGAAGCGCAGCTCGCCGTGGCGTTCGGCCCGTGCGCGGCAGAGTTCGGCGAGGGCGGGGAGCCGCCCGGGAGCCTGATCGCGCCAGTCGGCGAGGACCGCGGTGCGCAGGGCGGCGACGAGGCCCGGGTCCCCGGCGACCGGCCGGGCGTCCAGCAGTCCGAGCTGGACCCTGAGGTCCCGGCCGGCCGTCCGGCGGGCTTCCGCGGGGGTGCGTACGGAGTGGTCGAGCGCGATGCCGAGGTCCCAGACGGGGTACCAGAGGTGGTCGGCGAGGGCGGCGACGGCTCCGGCGTCGGCCCTGCCGTCGTGCAGGAGCAGCAGATCGAGGTCGCTGCGCGGGGAGAGTTCGCCGCGTCCGTAGCCGCCGACCGCGACGAGGGCGGCGCCCCCGACGCCGGTCCGCCCGGTGGCGGTGGTGAACAGCGCGGTGAGCCAGTCGTCGGTGAGCGACGCGAGGGCGGTGCGGCGCCGCGGCCCGGACCGCTCCGCCGCCCGGAGGAGGCGCAGCCGGGCCGCCGCGTAGCCGCCGTGCCCCGAGGCCGTGGGTGCGATGGTCGCGTCGGTGGTCGCATCGGTGGTTGCACCGGCGTTCACGTCGGGGGTCGCTTCGGTGCTCGTCATCCGGGTGCCTTTCGTTTCGGGGCCCCGGGGAGGCCGTGCGGGCCGCCCCGGGGTCCGGGCCGGTCCCGGGCGGTGTGCGCCCGGTCCTCGGCCGGCCGGAACGCGCCCCAGCACGCGTCCGGTCGGAGATGGTCCGTTCAGAGCGCGTCCGGGCCGCGTTCGCCCGTCCGGACCCGGACGGCGGTGTCGACCGGCACGCTCCAGACCTTGCCGTCACCGATCTTGCCGGTCCGGGCCGCCTTCACCACGACGTCGATGAGCTGTTCGGCGTCGTCGTCCTCGACGAGGACCTCGATGCGGATCTTGGGGACGAGGTCGACGGTGTACTCGGCGCCTCGGTAGACCTCGGTGTGGCCGCGCTGCCGTCCGTATCCGCTGGCCTCCGTGACCGTGAGTCCCTGGACGCCGAAGGCGTGCAGGGCCTCCTTGATCTCGTCGAGCCGGTGCGGTTTCACGACCGCCGTGATGAGCTTCATGCGTCCACCTTCCTGGTGTGCGCTACCGCCGTGGAGCCGGATCCCGGGGCCGTGGCCGTGGCCGTGGCTGCGGCGCGCGGCGACGTTCCGCCGCCCGCACCACCGAAGTCGTAGGCGGTCTCGGCGTGTTCGGCCCGGTCGATACCGGAGATCTCGTCGTCCTCGCCGACCCGCATCCCGATCGTCCGGTCCAGGAGGAAGGCCAGGGCCGCGGAGACGACCAGGGAGTACGCGAGGACGGAGAAGACCCCGACGGCCTGCTTGCCGAGCTGTTCGAGGCCACCGCCGTAGAAGAGGCCCTTGGCGTGGGACTGGACGCCGCCGGTGGCGAAGAGACCGACGAGGAGGGAGCCGACGACACCGCCGACGAGGTGGACGCCCACGACGTCCAGGGAGTCGTCGTAGCCGAACCGGTACTTCAGGCCGACGGCCGTGGCGCACAGCACCCCGGCGACGGCCCCGACCGCGAGGGCACCGAGCGGGCTGACGGCGCCGCCGGACGGTGTGATGGCGACGAGGCCCGCGACCGCGCCGGAGGCCGCGCCGAGCGTGGTGAAGGAGCCGTGGCGGAGCTTCTCGTAAGCGAGCCAGGAAAGCATCGCGGCGGCGGCGGCGACCTGGGTGTTGACGAACATGACCGCGGCGACGCCGTCGTCGTTGCCCAGCCACGATCCGGCGTTGAAGCCGAACCAGCCGAACCAGAGCAGTCCGGCGCCGAGCATCACCAGCGGCAGGCTGTGCGGCCGCATCGGGTCCTTCGCGAAGCCGACGCGCCTGCCGATGACGAGGACGACGCCGAGGGCGGCGGCGCCCGCGTTGATGTGGACGGCCGTACCGCCCGCGAAGTCGATGACGCCCATCTCGTAGAGCCAGCCGCCCGAGCCCCAGACCCAGTGGGCCACGGGGAAGTACACGACGGAGGCCCACAGCGTGATGAACAGGGCCCAGGAGGTGAACTTCACCCGGTCGGCGAGGGCGCCGCTGATCAGTGCCGGGGTGATGACGGCGAACATCAGCTGGAAGACGGCGAAGACGTACACGGGGATGGTGCGGCCGTCCCAGAGCCGGTTCGGGCCGATCCCGCTCAGACCCACGTAGTCCGAGGCCCAGCCGACGACCGAACCGACGTCGTTGCCGAAGGCGACACTGAACCCGTAGAGCACCCACAGGACGGTGACGATCCCGAGGCTGATGAAGCTCATCATCAGCATGTTGAGGGTGCTCTTGACGCGGACCATTCCGCCGTAGAAGAAGGCCAGGGCCGGGGTCATGAGCATCACCAGGGCCGAGCAGATGAGCATGAACCCGGTGTTGGCGGCAGACAGGCTCGGGGGGTCTGCGGCGAGCGTCGTGATGCCTGGGGGCATCGGCGCCTCCTCGTCGTCGGAGCGGCCGCGGCGCGACGGACGGGCCGTGTGCGCGACCGCTGGGAAGGACCCGTGCGGGACCGTCGGGAAGGCCGCGTGCGGGACCGCCGGGAAGGACAGGTGCGGACCGCGGGGAGGGTGCGGGCCGTCGTTGCACCACGAGATTCGCCCGGCGCGGTTTCCGGCGATGCCGCACGGTGTTTCACGGCGGTGACGAACGGGTCCGGTGTGTTAAGTCCCCATGAACCGCCGATGGCGCCCGCGCCCCGGGTACGTGCGACGCCCGACGCCGCACACGGGCCGCTCCGGCGCCCGCGAGCAGGGCCCGGCCGGACCCTTCCGTGTTCCGCCGGGCTCACTCACCGGCTTCGCGCGCCGGTCTCCCGTGCGCGCGCCTCGCGTCGGCTTCCGCACCAGGGGCGGGAACGCGAACCGGCCACGCCGACCGCCCCGCGACTTGGCGATTGGGGGAGCCGAAGTCGATGTGTGCGGGGCGGCCGTCGTGGCCGGTGTCCGGGGCGTCGCCCGTCAAACCGCGTCGGCGGTTTCGGGCAGCTGCTCGGTGAGGAGGTCGGTCAGCCTGGCGACCTCGGGGAGGTCCCCGAAGTCCCTGGCCGCGGTGTCGACGGTCTTGCGGAGTCGGGTGTTGACGCGTTCGGAACGGATCTTCTTGGCGATCCGGAGCGCCTTCTCGGCGAGCGTCGTGGACTCCTCGGGCTCGCGTTTGAGCAGGTGGACGGTGGCGAGACCGATCAGGTTGAGCGCGTAGGACCGCTGATGCTCGTTGTCCTCGCTGAACAACTGGACCGCCTTGCGCATGCGCGGTTCGGCGAGCCCGGCGTACGTGGGCCTGCGGCCCGCGATGTAGGCGAGGTCGCGGAACGAGTGGGAGTTCTCGCCGTTGAGCTCGGCCTCCGAGAAGAAGCGGATCCAGTCGGGTTCGGGCTCGCCGTCGATCCCGACGTCGAGGAACGTGTCCTCGGCCATCCGGACGGCCCGCTTGCACTTGGCCGCCTGGCCCATGTTGGCGTACGCGCGGGCCTCCATCGCGTACAGCATGGCCTGGGTGCGCGGGGTGGCGCAGTCGCGGCTGCCGTACTGGGCGAGGTGGATCAGTTCGAGGGCGTCGTCGGGCCGTCCGAGGTGGATCATCTGCCGGCTCATGCTGGACAGAACATACGAACCGAGCGGTTTGTCCCCGGCCTCTTTCGACGCGTGCAGCGCCAGAACGAAGTACTTCTGAGCCGTGGGCTGGAGACCGACGTCGTAGCTCATCCAGCCCGCCAGCTCGGCCAGCTCGGCCGCGCAGCGGAAGAGGCGCTTGGCGGTGGCCTCCGGCTGAGGCTCCTGCAGGAGGTCGGTGACCTCGTGGAGCTGGCCGACGACGGCCTTGCGGCGCAGACCGCCGCCGCACTGCGCGTCCCACTGGCGGAACATCGCCGTGGTCGACTCCAGCAGGTCGAGCTCGGGCCCCGAGAGCTTGGAGGGACGACGGGCCGCCGCGGCCGGCTCGGGCTCCGAGGGTCCGGAGGCGGCCACGGGCACCAGCCAGCGCTGCATGGGTTCGACGAGGGCGGGTCCGGCGGCGAGAGCGAGCGAGGACCCGAGGAACCCGCGCCGCGCGAGCATCAGATCGCTGCGGGAGAACTCGCTGAGCAGGGCGACGGTCTGCGGTCCTGCCCAGGGCAGATCGACCCCGGACACGGAGGGCGACTGGTGCGCGGCGCGCAGTCCGAGATCCTCGACCGCCACGACCGAACCGAAACGCTCCGAGAACAGCTCGGACAGAATGCGCGGAATGGGCTCGCGCGGCTGCTCGCCGTCGAGCCAGCGCCGCACCCGGGAGGTGTCGGTGCTGATGTGATGCGCGCCCATTTGCCGCGCCCGCCGATTGACCTGCCGCGCCAGCTCGCCCTTCGACCAGCCGCTGCGCACGAACCACGAGCTCAATTGCTCGTTGGGGCGCTTACCGGCATTCGTATCGCCTGCGCCGCTGCCACTCACTGGAACGCCCCCATCCCACTGAAACCGTCGCGATCCCGACGAACGCTGTCGCGCGAACCGCTATCAGAATGCCCTGATCCGATGACGCTCATACGGAGACCGCACGCGATCGAACAGGAAATCGGGTTGCCTCCGGCATACCCATGCGCGCACATACTTCCATGGTTCGTGTACCGACGGTAATCCTACGATCACCACCTCGGCGAGGGTGCTCACGGAAACGCCACCATTCGCCACCCCTTCGGATGAACGCGAACGCCACGGGGCGCGATTCACTTGACACACGGTCGATCAATTGTGGTTGCAGCGACGCACGAAAGGGGCGCACGGCTCACGCCGCGCCACCGCGTGCGCACCGGCGCATCACGGATCGCGACGACGACGGGGTGTCATGCCGTCATTCCGCGTCGTAACCACCGGCGAGTCGGACCCGTTGGAGGGGGCATGGGCTTCACGATCGGCGGCATCCGCGAGATGCGCACCGGCTCACGACGCCGCGGCCGCACGGCCGAGAGCACGGCGGTGGCCGAGTACACGGGACTGTGGGGCTGGGCCGTGGCACCCGGAGCGCGCGTCGTGGACGGCCGCTGCTCGTGCGGGAAGGACCGGTGCCCCTCCCCCGGCGCCCATCCCCTCGACTTCGCGCCCGAGATCCCGCCGGGCGCCGCGCTCGACGCGGCGGTGGAGGGGTGGGCCCGGGTGCCGGGTGCCTCGCTGCTGCTGCCCGTGGGGCGCGGTTTCGACGTGCTGGACGTCGCGGAGGCCGCCGGGCGCCGGGCCCTGGCGCGCATGGAACGGATGGGGCTGCCGCTCGGCCCGGTCGTGCTGACGCCGTCGGGGCGGGCGCGGTTCTTCGTCGCCCCGGGCGCCGCCGCCGAGCTCCCGCGTCTGCTCTACCGGATGGGCTGGGACGACGCGGGGCTGGACCTGCGGGCGCTGGGCCCGGGCCACCACATCACGGCCCCGCCGTCCGACGAGGGCGGTCTCGGCCCCGCCCGGTGGCTGCGCCCGCCGGTGCTGGACACGGCGGCCGCGCCGCCCCCGGCCCGGCTGCTGCTGGGCACGCTGGCATACAGCTGCCATCGCGCACCCCTGCGCGGCTGACGTCGGCGCGCCGCCCCGCGCATTCGGGGGGCTCGCGCGCACATTCGGGCATCCCCGCGCGTTCGGTGTCCGCCGCGCGCGTTCGCGGCGTCCCCACGCACGAGGGTCCGACACCCGAAAGGATCGGGCACGAAATCGGGCCCGGGAGAGGGTCCGGCACGAAAGAGCCCGACCGCCGGCGTTCCGGCGGTCGGGCTTCTTCGCGAACGGGGACGGCGCGGGCGTCAGTCCCCGATCAGGGCGTCCACGAACGCCTCCGGCTCGAACGGCGCCAGGTCGTCCGGTCCCTCGCCGAGGCCGACCAGCTTCACCGGTACGCCCAGCTCGCGCTGCACGGCGACGACGATGCCCCCCTTCGCGGTGCCGTCCAGCTTCGTCAGCACGATGCCGGTGATGTCGACGACCTCGGCGAACACCCGGGCCTGCACCAGGCCGTTCTGCCCGGTCGTCGCGTCGAGGACGAGCAGGATCTCGTCGAGCGGCCCGTGCTTCTCGACGACCCGCTTGACCTTGCCGAGCTCGTCCATGAGGCCGGTCTTGGTGTGCAGCCGCCCGGCGGTGTCGATGAGGACGACATCGGCGCCCTCGGCGATGCCCTCCTTCACCGCGTCGAAGGCGATCGACGCCGGGTCGCCGCCCTCGGGGCCCCGGACGGTACGGGCGCCGACGCGCTCGCCCCAGGTCTGGAGCTGGTCTGCGGCGGCGGCACGGAAGGTGTCGGCCGCGCCGAGCACGACGCTGCGGCCGTCGGCGACGAGCACCCGGGCCAGCTTGCCGGTGGTGGTGGTCTTGCCGGTGCCGTTGACGCCGACGACCATCACCACACCGGGGGTGTCCAGGCCGCTCTCGGTCTTGACCGCGCGGTCGGCCTCGGTGCCGATCAGTGTGAGGAGTTCCTCGCGCAGCAGGGCGCGCAGCCCTTCGGGGGTACGGGTGCCGAGGACGCGGACGCGCTCGCGGAGCCGTTCCACCAGCTCCTGGGTGGGAGCGACGCCGACGTCCGCGGTGAGGAGGGTGTCCTCGACCTCCTCCCAGGTCTCCTCGTCGAGGTTGTCCCGGGACAGGAGCGTGAGCAGCCCCTTGCCCAGGGAGTTCTGCGAGCGGGCGAGCCGGGCGCGCAGCCGGACGAGCCGGCCGGCGGTGGGCTCGGGTACTTCGAGGGCGGGGACGGCGAGCGCCTCCGGCCCGACCTCCTCGACGGCCTCCGCGGCGGGCGCCTCGGCCGTGGGGGGAGCGACCTCCTCGATGGTGCGGCGCGGTTCCTCGCGCGGCGTCTCGGCTTCCTCGCCGACTTGGGGCTCGGCGGGAGGAGTGATGGTCGGCGTGCTCGGCGGCGCCGGGGGCAGCTGCTTCTTCTTGCGGCCGCTGACCACGAGCCCGCTGATCACGCCGACTGCGACCAGGGCGATGACTACAGCAAGGATGACGAATTCCATAACCCGTCCAGTATCAGCCACACCCGGCCGTGCGGGCTGCCCCGAGGAGCAGGCCGCGCGAGGCACCACGGAGAATCACCCGCACCCCCACATCGCCGTTATGCGCTTTTTCGTGACATCTGCGGCAAAAATATGATCCCGTCCATGGGGACCCGCGGCCTGGAACCCGTCCCCGACAGCCAACGCACCGGCCGGGTCCGGGCCCTCTTCCCCGCCTGGGTCGGCGCGAACCCGACCGTGCTGCCGCTCACCATCGGCGCCGGGCTCGTCGTCTTCGACGGGCAGAACCTCCGGCAGGTGCTCACCGTCGCGCTCGCGGCTTTGGCCATCGGCTTCGGACCGGTCGGACCGATCTCCCTGGCGGGCCGGAGCGGTGGGGCCCCGGGTATGGCGCCCTCACGCACCGTCTTCGGGCCGCGCGGCAATCTGCCGCCCGGCGGGATCGTCCGGGTGCCCGCGGGCCCGGGCTGCGCCCGCCGCCTGCCCCGTTCGACGTCCGGTCCCGCGGTCGTCGGCGCGACCGCGTCCGGCGCCCGGCTCGTCCGCGTACCGCCGGTGTCGCCGGCGGATTCTCCGTACCGGCGGTGGCCGCGGGGCCGGCGACGGGACTGCTCCTGACCGGCGTGGAGTGGTTCTCCGGCACCTGGGCCGGGCGGCACGTGGCTGAGGTGGGTGGCCACGATCGCCGTCTCCGCGACGCTGTACGCGGCCCTGCCGCGGCCCGTCCCCGGGCGCGCGGGCGGACCGCGGAACGACACACCCCTACACTTCTGATGGTGCGTCAGATAGTGTCCGGTCTCGCCGAGTCCGACCGACGAAGAGGACACGCCTCATGGCCTTCACAGTGGTCCGGTTCAATCTCGTCGATCCCGCCGCAGGCCCCGAGTCGCTCTCGGCCCGCTACCGCGCCTCGCTGGAGATGGCCGCGTACGCCGACGAGCACGGGATCGACACCGTGCAGACCGAGGAGCACCACGGCGCCGAGAACTCCTGGCTGCCCTCCCCCTTCGTCTTCGCCGGGGCGGTCCTCGGCTCCACCCGCCGGATCGCCGTCACCGTCTCGGCGATCATCGGACCGTTGCACGACCCGCTGCGGCTGGCCGAGGACATCGCGGTCCTGGACCTGCTGGGCGCGGGCCGTCTGATCACGGTGGCGGGGATCGGATACCGGCCGCAGGAGTACGAACGGGCGGGCGTCGAGTGGACGAACCGCGGCAGGCTCCAGGACGAGCTGCTGGAGACCCTGGTGCGGGCGTGGACCGGGGACCCCTTCCCGTACCGCGGCCGTACGGTCCGGGTCACGCCGCGCCCGTACACCCGTCCGCACCCTCCGTTGCTGGTGGGCGGCAGTTCGCGGGCGGCGGCGCGGCGTGCGGCGCGGTTCGGTCTGCCGTTCTTCCCGAGCGCGCATCTGCCGGAGCTGGAGGCGTACTACCACGAGCGTCGGGCGGAGCTCGGGACGGACGGGTTCTGCATGATGCCGTCGGCCGAGACGCCCCTGCTGCACGTGTCCGAGGACCCGGACCGGACGTGGGCGGAGCACGGCGAGCACTTCCTGCACGAGGCGCGCACGTACGCCTCCTGGCAGTCCGCGGGCATCCGTTCCGCCGTACGCTCGGCGGCGGGCACGGTGGGCGCGCTGCGGAACGAGGGCGTCTACCGGGTCGTCACCCCGCGGGAGTGCGCCGCTCTGGCCGGGAAGCTCGACAGTCTGGTGCTGCATCCGCTGTGCGGCGGGATGCCCCTCGAAGAGGGGTGGCGCAGCCTGCGGCTGTTCTGCGAGGCGGTCGCGTCGCACTGATCCGGCGCGTGGGCGGTCCGCGCCAGGGACGGAACGCGGAGGAACGGGCACAGGTCAGCCCATCTCCTCCAGCGCCTTGCCCTTGGTCTCCCGCACGAACCTGAGCACGAACGGGATGGAGAGCGTGGCGAAGCACGCGTAGATGATGTACGTGCCCGAGAGGTTCCAGTCGGACAGGCTCGGGAAGCTCGCGGTGATCAGCCAGTTGGCCATCCACTGCGCGGAGGCGGCGACCCCGAGCGCCGCCGCACGGATCCGGTTCGGGAACATCTCGCCCAGGAAGACCCAGACGACGACGCCCCACGACAGGGCGAAGAAGAGCACGAACACATGGGCCGCGACGAGCGCCACGACGCCCTGGGTGTGCGGCAGCTTCCCGCCGACGAGCGGGGCGGAGAAGGCCCATGCCTCGAAAGCGAGGGCGACGGCCATGCCGGTGGAGCCGACCAGCGCGAGCGGCTTGCGCCCCACCCGGTCCACCAGCGTCATCGCGATGACGGTACCGATGATGTTGATGATCGACGTGGTGAACGAGTAGAGGAACGACTCGCTCGGGTCGATGCCGACGGACTGCCACAGCGTCGCCGAGTAGTAGAACGCCACGTTGATGCCGACGAGTTGCTGGAAGACCGACAGACCGATGCCGATCCAGACGATCGGCAGGAAGCCGAAGCGCCCGCCGAGCAGGTCCTTGAACGTGGACTTGTGCTCCCGGTGCATGGCGGTCTCGATATCGGCCACCCGCGCGTCGAGGTCGACGCCCTTGCCCTCGACCTCCTCCAGGATCTTCCGGGCCCGGTCCTTGCGGCCGATCGAGATCAGGAACCGGGGCGATTCCGGGATCGCCAGCGACAGCAGCCCGTACAGGGCGGCGGGGACGACCATCACACCGAGCATCCACTGCCACGCCTCCAGACCACCGATCCGGCCGCGCTGATCCCCTCCGGCGAATTGCAGGATGCCGTAGTTGACCAGCTGCGAGATGGCGATGCCGACGACGATCGCCGCCTGCTGGAAGGAGCCGAGGCGGCCCCGGTAGGCGGGCGGCGAGACCTCTGCGATGTACGCGGGGCCGATCACGGACGCCATGCCGATGGCGAAGCCTCCGATGATCCGCCACATGGCCAGGTCCCAGAGCGCGAACGGGAGTGCGGAACCGACGGCGCTGATGGTGAAGAGCACGGCGGCGATCTGCATGCAGCGGATCCGGCCGATGCGGTCGGCGATGCGTCCCGCCGTGGCCGCGCCCAGCGCACAGCCGATCAGGGCGATGGCGATGACCTGGGCGAGTGTCGCCGAGCCGATGGCGTACCGGCTGCGGATCGCCTCCACGGCGCCGTTGATGACCGAACTGTCGTAGCCGAAGAGGAAGCCGCCCATGGCGGCGGCGGCCGTGATGAAGACGACATGGCCGAGGTGATCCGGTTGGGCGGCGCGGGCTCCGGACGCCGGTCCCTGCGCGGTGTCGGTCACATGAACTCCTGATGCCTGGACGCGTCGTCAGGTGCGGGCAACGAGCCGTGCGGGAAGCGTGCTCCCCACAGGGGACACACCCCAGTGGGGCACAACTTTCCGGCTGCCACCACTTGAAGAGGTGGAGCGGGCCGTACGGCCGTCGCGTTCGGCTCCCGAAGACGTCGTCGCCGCATCGGCACCCGTCCGTTTCGGGACAACGCGCGAGAGGGGTTGGAGTGTCGGAGACCGACAAACCCTGGCGGGACTCAGCGCAGCCGCTGGCTGATGACCTTGGAGACCCCGTCCCCCTGCATCGACACGCCGTACAGCGCGTCGGCGACCTCCATCGTCCGCTTCTGATGCGTGATCACGATCAGCTGCGAGCTCTCCTGGAGCTCCTCCATGATCCGGATCAGCCGCCGCAGATTGGTGTCGTCGAGGGCCGCCTCGACCTCGTCCATCACATAGAACGGGCTGGGCCGGGCTTTGAAGATCGAGACCAGCAGGGCCACCGCCGTCAGCGAGCGCTCCCCCCCGGACAGCAGCGAGAGCCGCTTGACCTTCTTGCCCGGCGGCCGGGCCTCGACGTCCACCCCGGTCGCGAGCATGTCGTCCGGGTCGGTCAGGACGAGCCGCCCCTCACCGCCCGGGAACAGCCGCGAGAACACGCCCTCGAACTCCCGGGCCGTGTCCCGGTACGCCTCCGTGAACACCTGCTCGACCCGCTCGTCGACCTCCTTGATGACCTGCACCAGATGGGCCCGGGTCTTCTTCAGGTCTTCGAGCTGCTCGGAGAGGAACTTGTGCCGCTCCTCCAGGGCCGAGAACTCCTCCAGGGCGAGCGGATTCACCTTTCCGAGTTGCTGATACGCCCGTTCGGCCGCCTTCAGCCGCTTCTCCTGCTCGGCCCTGACGAACGGCCTCGGCCGGTTGCGCGGATGTCCGGGATCGTCCGGCACCTCCTCGCCCACCGCGGCGGGCGAGGGGGGTACGGGCTGGTCGGGACCGTACTCGGCGACCAGGGCGGCCGGCTCGACGCCCAGCTCCTCCAGCGCCCTCGCCTCCAGCTGCTCCATCCGCAGCCGCTTCTCGGCGCCGAGCACCTCGCCCCGGTGGACCGAGTCGGTGAGCTTGTCCAGCTCGTCCTTGAGCGCGCGGCCCTGGTCGCGCTCGGCCGTCAGCTCGCGCTCGCGCTCCGCCTTCGCCTCCTCGGCCGCGGACCGCTCGCGCTCGGCCCGTACGACGGACACCTCGACGTGGGCGAGCAGCTGACGCGCCCCGGTCGCGACGGCGGAGGCCACATGGGCCTCGTGCCGCCGCCGGGCGCGGCGCCGCTCGGCACGGGCCCGGGCCTCGCGTTCGGCGCGGGCCGCCCGGTCGAGGGAGTCCGCGCGGCCCGCGAGCCCCTTGACCCGCTCCTCGTGGGTACGCACCTGGAGGCGGGCCTCCATCTCGGTCTGGCGGGCGTTGGCCCCGTCGGCGGCGAGCCGGTCGCGCACGGAGGTGTCCGGCTCCTCCTCGATGGGCGTCTCCTGGGCGACGAGCAGCCGTTCGGCCAGCTCCTCGGCCTCTTCCGTCGCCCGGTCGAGGGCTTCCTGGGCACGCGCGGCGGACGCGGTCGTGCGCTCGGCCTCACCCGCCGCGCCACGCGCCTGCCCGGCGAGCCGTCCCAGCCGCTGGGCCACCCCGGACTTCTCCCGTTCGGCGGCCCGGCGCCGTTCCCCCAGCTCCTCGACCTGCCGGGCGCAGGCCTCACGCCGTTCCCCCGCGATCCGCTGGGCCTCGGTCAACTCCGCACAGCGCAGGGCAAGTTCCTCCATCTGGGCGGCGGCCTCGTCGACCGACGCCTGCACTTCGAGGAGGCTGGGCGCCCCGGCGGAACCGCCGTGCGCGAAGTGGGCCGAGAGGACGTCGCCCTCGGCGGTCACGGCGGTCAGTCCGGGATGCTCGGCGACGAGGTCCTCGGCGTCCTCCAGCGTGCCGACCACCACGGTGTCCCGCACCAGTCCGCGTACGGCGTCCACCAGTTCGACGGGGCCGCTGACCAGGTCGGCCACGGCCGGCGGCGTCCCGACCGGTCCCGCACCGGCCCCCTCGGCCGGCCCCGCCACCGGGCCTCCGACGGGGGCGCCCAGCAGCAGGGCCGCCCGCCCCGCGTCCTGCTTGCGCAGCAGCCGGATCGCCTCCGCCGCCGTGGCCGGGTCGGTCACCGCGACCGCGTCCGCCGCGGCGCCCAGGGCCGCCGCCACCGCCACCTCGTACCCGGGCTCCACGGACAGGAGCTCCGCGGCCGGCCCGAGCAGGCCGGGCAGCCGGCCCCGTGCGCCGAGCAGCGCGCCCGTGCCGTCCTTGCGGCGCAGCCCGAGGGCCAGGGCCTCGTGACGTGCCGCGACGGCCGCCCGCTTTCGTTCGGCGGCGGTGGCGGCCTCCCGGGCCGCGGAGAGCGCCGCCTCCGCCTCCGCGAGTTCCCGCCGGGCGTCCTCGTACCGCTCGCCGAGCTCCGCGTCGCCCACGTCCAGACCCTCGACCTCGGCCCTGAGCTGCTCGTACTCCTCCTGAGCGGCGACCGCCCGCTCCTGGGCCTCGTCGCGTGCGGCGGCGAGCCGGTCGATCTCGGCCTGGGCCGAAGCGGCCCTGCCGCGGGCCGCGTTGACCTGTCCGCCGAGCCGGGCGAGCCCTTCGCGGCGATCGGCGATGGCCCGGGCGGCGTCCTTGAGCCCGCGCTCCTCGGCGGCCAATCGCCGTTCCAGCTCGGCGCGGTGGGCGGCGGTGTCCTCCAGCGCGTGTTCCGCCGCCTCCAGGGCGGCCGTCAGCTCCGCCTCCTGCTCACGGATGCGGGTGGCCTCCCGTTCCATGTCCTCCGGATCGCGGCCGCGCCGCTCCTCCTCGACGGGCGCGGTGGCGCTCTTCACCCGGGCATCGGCCAGCGAGATCGTGCCGCGCACCCGTTCGGCCAGCTGCGACAGCTCGTACCAGGTCTGCTGGGCCCGCTGGAGTCGTGGCGCCAGCCGCCGCACCTCGTCCTCCAGGCTCGCCTCGCGCGCCAGAGCCGTCTTGAGCTCCGCCTCCGCGGCCTCCCGGCGCTCCTTGAGCGCCGCCTCGTCCGCGAGTTCGCTGCGCAGCGCGGCACGCAGCGCGACCAGGTCGTCGGCGAGCAACCGCAGCCGTGCGTCGCGCAGATCCGCCTGGATGACGGCGGCCCGCCGTGCCACGGCCGCCTGCCTGCCCAGCGGCTTCAACTGCCGTCGCAGTTCGTCGGTCAGGTCCTGGACGCGGGCCAGATTGGCTCCCATCGCGTCCAGCTTCCGCAGCGCCTTCTCCTTCCGCTTGCGGTGCTTGAGCACACCCGCGGCCTCCTCGATGAACGCGCGCCGCCCTGAGGGGTCGGCGTGGAGCACCGAGTCCAGCTGCCCCTGGCCGACGATGACGTGCATCTCCCGGCCGATACCGGAATCCGAGAGGAGTTCCTGGATGTCCAGGAGCCGGCAGGTGTCACCGTTGATCTGGTACTCGCTGCCGCCGTTGCGGAACATGATCCGAGTGATCGTCACCTCGGCGTATTCGATGGGCAGTGCGCCGTCGGAATTGTCGATGGTCAGCGAGACCTCGGCCCGCCCGAGCGGCGGCCGCCCGGTGGTGCCGGCGAAGATCACGTCCTCCATCTTGCCGCCGCGCAGGGATTTGGCCCCCTGTTCCCCCATGACCCAGGAAAGCGCGTCCACCACATTGGACTTGCCCGACCCGTTCGGGCCGACGACGCACGTGATACCGGGTTCGAACCGCAGCGTCGTGGCGGAGGCGAACGATTTGAAACCACGCAGGGTCAGGGCCTTGAGATGCACGCCGCCGGACTCTACCTTTCGCGCTCGGTTTCACCGATGAAGGTGCAGGGCACATCAGACGGTAAGGGAAGGGGTGTATGCCGGGGGGGACCGGTCCCGTTCACCCTGTGGGCACCGCGGCCGTCCGGGCCCGGCGCACGCGGGAAGCCGGAGCGAAGAAGCCCGGCCTGGGACACCGAAAAGGCTCGGCCGCGGGGGCCGGAAACCGGTCGCGGAGGAAACCGGTCGCGCAGACCGGGAAAGAAAGAAGGGACGCCGGGGCGCCCCTTGTGAAATCTTGCCGCGTTGTTGCGTATGCGATCTCGCTGGCGCAGCGGCACATGGTGGACCACGGACTTGTCACGCAGGTGACAGATCAAGAGCGATGATCTTCAATGATCCGGCGACGATCCGGGTGATGATCTCGAACGGTTGACGCGAGCGTCCCGACCTGGCCCCGAGGGCCATCGGTCAGGTCAGCGCCGGCTGCGCCCGAGGTACGTCGATGTCCATGCTGTCGAGCAGCGACTCTTGGTGCTGGGCGGCGGCGTTGAGCGCGTCGTTCTCGTGCTGAATCCGTACGAGCTCGGATTCGAGGTCCTGCACGCGCTGCTGGAGCCGTCGCATCTCGGCGAGGAGTCGCGGGTCGGAACCGCCGACGTAACCGAGAAGCGCCTTTGCCATGATGGATGGTCCTCCACACTGAGTGACCGACCGATGCGGTGTGGGTCGTGAGGGATTCGCACCCGCGGTGCTCGGCAGTGCTTCCATTCACTACTGTTCTGCTGCCAAACAGTTCTGCCGAACAGCTCAGGTGCGCGGGGATTTCAGCGTCTCACCAAAAAGTTTGACGGTCAACACGATCACACCCTGCGGCGCCGGGCGGCCCCGGGCGCGCGGCTTGTGCGATCATGCGGCGCGACTCTCCTGCGGGACCCTCGGGGGCGTGGAGATCATCCTTACTGCCGCAGCCTGGCACGCCAACCGAATCTTGGCAACCATCTGGTCATTCCGCAGGTCATTTCATGTGCACGGAGACGTGCGCACCTTCCGTCACCGCACGCCATTTATCGAACACGCACCGAACATCCACCCTCGAAAGAATGACGGACCGGGGCCGGGTCAGCGGATCTCGAAGCCCTCGTAACCACCGCGCGGCGTGTCCCATATCTCAGTCACTCCGTCCACGCGCCCGGGTGTGTCGTCCGAGCGCAGCCACTCCAGCAGACGGTGGCAATTTTCACGCCGCCCCTCGGCCACGACCTGCACCCTGCCGTCGTCGAGGTTGAGGGCGAACCCGGTGAGACCGCCGATCTCCAGGGCGTTCTCCCTGGTGAACCAGCGGAAACCGACCCTCTGCACCCGACCGCGCACCCATGCGGTGAGCCGTACGTCTTCGTCCATGCACGAACGCTAACCGGTCGATCGCCCACCACCGACCGGCCGATCGTCCTCGGAGCGCCTGTGGCCGAACGGTCATGGCGTACAGTCCCCCACGCACCTGACCTCACTCCAACGGGTGAAGCGCGTTGACGCCGAGGGTGGCGTCCATACCCCAGAAGGGCTCAGCAGATGGGACGCCATCGACGCTCCGCCGCAACTCCTGTCGTCCAGGACCGCACGACGGGCGACGCGGACCGGCACCGGAGCGCGCACCGCGGACAGCGGCGCGGCGCTCCCGTCCGCACGGGACTGATCGGCGTCTCCGCCGCCCTCGCGGTGGGAGCGGTCGCGGTGGCCTCGGGTCTGCTGCCCGGCGGCGACACCGACACGCTCGGCGGCGCGCCCTCGGACCGGGTGCGTACCGAGGGGGTCTCGGACCCGCTGGGCGGGGGCGGGTCCCCCGCCGACCGCTCCGATCCGGCCGTCGGCCGTGGTGCCGGGCGTACGGAAGCCCCCGAGGCCCAGTCCCCCACCGCCTCACCGTCCTCCGCCTCCCCGTCGGCCCCTTCCCGCGCCCCGGAGGCGTCCGCGTCGGCCGGCCGCACCGAGCCGTCCCGTTCCCCGGGCCCGGCGGACTCCGGCCGGGGCTCCGCCCCGAGCGAGGCCGGAAAGTCGTCGGCCGCGACGCGGACCCCCGCCGCATCCGCCCCGTCCGCCCGGAGGTCGAAGGCTGCCTCTCCCGCCACCGACCCGGCCCGGGCCGGGGTCCTCGCCCTGGTCAACGAGGAACGGGCGAAGGCCGGTTGCAGCCCGGTCACCACCAGCACCTCACTCACCTCGCTCGCCCAGGACTTCAGCGAGGACATGGCCGCCCGCGGCTTCTTCGACCACACCGACCCCGACGGCCGGTCCCCCTGGGACCGCGCCTCGGACGCCGGGGTGCGCGGGCTGGCGGCCGAGAACATAGCCCGGGGCCAGACCGACGCCCGCGCCGTGATGGATGCCTGGATGCACAGCGAGGGCCACCGCAGGAACATCCTCAACTGCGACTACAGGACCCTCGGCGTCGGTGTGCACCGTGGCCCCGGCGGCCCCTGGTGGACCCAGGAGTTCGGCTTCTGAGCGCACCGGAGGCCGGTCCCCTCACCCGGAGCACCTGCCGGGCGGGGTCAAGCAGCGGCGCGCGGGGGCCGCTGGCAGCGCGGGCAGAAGTAGCTGGAGCGGTTCATCCACGCCCGGCGCCGTATCGGCGCACCACAGCGCCGACAGGGCTCGTCCTCCCGGCCGTACGCGTCCAGCGAGCGGTCGAAGTAGCCGGACTCGCCGTTCACATTGACGTAGAGGCTGTCGAAGCTGGTGCCGCCCTGGTCGAGCGCCGCGTTCATCACCTCGCGCACATGGCCGAGCAGCTCGGCCGACTTCGGGCGGGTCAGGGTGGCGGTCGGCCGGTCGTAGTGGAGCCGGGTGCGCCACAGCGCCTCGTCGGCGTAGATGTTGCCGACCCCGCTGATCAGCGACTGGTCGAGCAGGGCGCGCTTGATCGTCGTACGGCGCAGGCGCAGGGCCGTGTGGAACGCCGCGTCGTCGAAGGAAGGGTCCAGCGGGTCGCGCGCGATGTGCGCGATGGTGTCGGGCAGCCCGTCGGCGGTGTTCCCGTGGACCGAGAGGCCGCCGAAGGTGCGCTGGTCGACGAAGCGCAGCTCGGTGCCGAGGTCGTCGTCGAAGCGGATCCGTACCCGCAGGTGCTTCTCGTCGGGGGCGTCCTGCGGCTGCACGAGGAGCTGGCCGCTCATGCCGAGGTGGCCCAGCAGCGAGCTGGAGGCTTCGTTCAGCGGGACCCAGAGGTACTTGCCGCGGCGCATGGCCGCTCCGAAGCGGGCACCGCCGAGCCGGGCCGCGAAGTCCACCCCGCCCGCGAGGTGGCGCCGGACCGCGCGCGGATGCAGCACCTCGACGTCCGTGACCGTGCGGCCGGAGACCCAGCGCTCCAGTCCCCGTCGTACGACTTCGACCTCGGGCAGCTCGGGCACGGTATGGCTCCTCAGGGACTTTTCCAGGGTATCCGGACAGGGAGAACCCCCCGGTGCGCGGTGCACCGAGGGGTTCTGGGGTCAGGCCGGAGCGATGCCCGCGGACGACGGGTCGGCAGGGGTGTCGGCGGCCCCTCCGTCGGCGGCGGATCCGGCTGCCGCCTCCCGTGCCTCCACGGCGGCGCTGATCTCGCGCCAGGCGGACTCCGCCGCTTGCTGCTCCGCTTCCTTCTTGCTACGGCCGGTGCCGGTGCCGTACGAGACACCACCGACGCGGGCGGCAGCGGTGAAGGTCTTCTCGTGGTCCGGTCCGGTCTCCGTGACGAGGTACTCGGGAACGCCGAGGTTCTCGCTCGCGGTGAGTTCCTGGAGGCTGGTCTTCCAGTCCAGGCCGGCGCCGAGGTTCGAGGACCTGTCGATCAACGGGTCGAAGAGCCGGTGGACCAGCTCCGAGGCCGCGTCGAGGCCCTGGTCGAGATAGACCGCGCCGATCACCGCTTCGAGGGTGTCGGCGAGGATGGACGCCTTGTCCCTGCCACCCGTGCCCTCTTCACCGCGGCCGAGCCGGATGAAGGAGCCGAGTTCGAGGCCGCGGCCCACTTCCGCAAGTGCACGCGAGTTGACCACCGCGGCCCGCAACTTGGCCAGCTGCCCCTCGGGCAGATCGGGGTGGGTGCGGTACAGCGTGTCCGTGACCACGAGACCGAGCACCGAGTCCCCGAGGAACTCGAGCCGCTCGTTGGTGGGCAGACCGCCGTTCTCGTACGCGTACGAACGATGGGTCAGCGCACGCACCAGAAGGGCGGACTCAAGGTGATACCCGAGCCGCCCTTCCAGAAGCGTGTGGGACGAGGCCGTGTTGACGTTGTCTGTCTGCTTCTTGCCGTTCGACAACTCAGACATCGAGCCTCTCACCAGCCGCTCAGACCTCGAGGACCTGGCGCTTGTTGTACGTGCCGCAGCTGGGGCACGCGATGTGCTGCAGCTTCGGCTCCTGGCAGCGCTCGCACGAAACCAGGGTGGGGACCGCAGCCTTCCACTGCGACCGGCGGTGGCGCGTGTTGCTGCGCGACATCTTCCGCTTCGGAACAGCCACGGCTACTTCTCCTGCTTCTTGTCGACGCCCGCTTCGGCGCCGCCCATGTTGTCCTTCTCGCCGTCCTGAATGGTGTCGGCGAGTCCTTGCAGTGCCGCCCAGCGAATGTCGACGGCATCGTGGTGGTGACCGGGGTTCTCGTCCAGCCTGACCCCGCATTCGGAGCACAGACCGGCACAGGACTCCCGGCACACCGGCTGCATCGGCAGTGCGAGCACCACCGCGTCACGCAGCACTGGTTCGAGGTCGAACAGGCCGTCCTCGAGGAAGAGCCTGTCCTCGTCGTCCTCGGCGTCGACGCCCGGTTCCGGCTTGATCGCACGGCCCCGGTCGTCGGCGTCAGGGTACGAGAACAGCTCCTGGAAGTCCGCCGCGACCTCCTGGCGCAGCGGCTCCAGACACCTTACGCACTCCCCCTCGGCCGACGCACGGGCGGTGCCTGTGACAAGCACCCCTTCCATGACCGATTCGAGGCGGAGCTCAAGCTCCACGGGCGAGCCTTCCGGCACGCCGATGACTCCGTCGATGCCGAGAGCCGGTGAACCGAGTGCGTCCACCGTGCGGGTCAGCCGCTGGAGCGCACCTGGCCGCCGACCCAGCTCGTGCGTGTCGAACACGAGGGGGCTGCGGTGGTCGAGGTGGCCGTTCAGGGCTTTTCCTGCTTTCGAGATCATGAGCGTCACGCATCGTGGGAGGGCCGACCGGTTCCGGATCCGAAACGGGCAGCCGGGATCGCGGACATAGCGCGACCGAGGAGCCAGGATACTGGACACACCGCCCAGCTCCCAATCCGGTCCGCCCCGCCGCGGGCCCCTCCCGCTCCGCGGGGCGCACCGATCGGGGCTCCTCACCGGCCGGTCAGCGGTCCTGCTCGTACTGCCGGAGCCGGTCCAGATCGATCATGCTGGTGTCGAACAGGCTGGTCTCGTCGAGGGCGCTCCCGCCCTGCGCCTGCTGGGGCTGTCCGGGCTGCTGCGCGGGCTGGTGCTGCTGCCAGCCGTCGTAGCCCTGGCCGGGCAGCTGGGCCCCGTTCTGGTCGTAGCCCTGCTGCTGGTGCTGCTGGTAGGCGGCGTACGGGTCCGGCTGCGGATGGTACCCGTAGGGGTCCTGTTGCGGCTGTTCCCGGTACCCGTACGTCTCCGCGTAGGCCGGCTGGGCCTGGGCCGGGAAGTGCGACGAGGTCTGCTGCGCGCCGGACTGCGGCTCCGGGGCGGCCAGCTCGGCGAGGCCGGCCCAGTGGTCCTCGTCGCTGACGTGCACCGGGTTGCCCGCCGCGTCCTGGGCCGCCATGTGCGCGCCGAGCTCGTCGGTGGCGACCCGGCCGTGCAGTTTCTGCCTGCCCCGGCCGACCGCCTCCAGGGTCTTGGCGAGCACCGCTTCGAAGGCGCCGAACTTGGCGTCCACGTACTCGTCCGCGCGGCGCCGGAGGGTGTCCGGGTCGGTGCTGCGCTCGGGGGCCTCGGCGAAGTCCGGGTCCTCGTACCCCTGCTCGTCGTACGCCTGGCCGCGGCCGAGGAGCTTCTCGCGCCCCCGGTCGACGGACCCGATGGTCTTGGTGAGGACGACCTCGAAGTTGGCGAGCTTGCTGTCGACGTATTCGTCGGCCTCGGCGCGGACCTCGGCGGCCTCCCGGCGGGCCTCTTCGAGGATGCGGTCGGCCTCGGCCTGCGACTGCCGGGCGACCTCCGTCCCGGAGATCAGCGAGCTGCGCTCGGCGTGCGCGGCCTCGACGATCCGCCCGGCCTCCTGGCGGGCCTGCTCGACCATCTGTTCCTGGCCGCCGATGAGCTCCCGCGCCTGGGCGAGCGAGCCGGGCAGGGCCTCGCGCACCTCTTCGAGCATCGCGAGCAGTTCGGCGCGGTTGACCACGCACGAAGCCGACATGGGCATGGACCGGGCACTGCCCACCACCTCGACGATCTCGTCGAGTCTCTTCTGCACGTCCACCGTGTGCTCGCCACTCTCTACAGCCGATTGGAGACGGACGGGACGACTGTACGGCCAGTCGGCTCCCACCCGACACCTGGTGACCGGCCGTCGGTCGATCAGCGGGACCGCAACCGTTCGGCCAGGGCCTCCTGGACCACCGGGGGAAGCAGGTGGGAGACGTCGCCGCCCCAGGCGGCGACCTCCTTGACCAGGGAGGACGACAGGAAGCTGTAGGCGGGATTGGTCGGCACGAAGAGCGTCTCGACGCCGGACAGGCCGATGTTCATCTGGGCCATCTGCAGCTCGTAGTCGAAGTCGCTGACCGCGCGCAGCCCCTTCACGATCGCCGGGATGTCGCGCTGCTTGCAGAAGTCCACCAGGAGGCCGTGGAAGGACTCGACCTGGACGTTGTCGAACTCCGCGGTGGCCTGGCGGATCAGGTCGATGCGCTCGTCGATCGTGAACAGCCCCTGCTTGGACTTGTTGATCATCACCGCGACGTGTACGACGTCGTACAGCTTCGAGGCGCGGCCAATGATGTCGAGATGTCCGTTGGTGATGGGGTCGAACGACCCCGGACAGACGGCGCGGCGCAACGTGATTCCCTCGCTCTCCGGTGCGGTCATCGTGCGTCTTCGCACGTAGAGGCGGCGTGACCGTACCAAAGCGTGCCCTCGCCGTAGCGACGGGACCGCAGTGGCTCGAATCCCGTGGGCCAGCCGAATTCTCCGCCTCGGGTGCTGCGTTCCACGGTGACGAGTGCGTCCGGCGTGAGCCACCCCTGAGTACGGAGTGTGATCAGGATCTCGCAGAGGTCGCCATCGGTCACGGCGTAGGGCGGGTCGAGGAACACGATGTCGTAGGGCACCGCGGGCGGGGGGCCCGAGACGATCTGCTCGGCCCTGCCGGTGCGGACCTCGGCTCCGGGCAGCCCGAGGGCGCGGACGTTGTCCCGGACGACACGGACGGCCCTGGGGTCGGCCTCGACGAGCAGGGCGTGGGCCGCGCCCCGGGAGAGCGCCTCCAGGCCGACGGCACCCGACCCCGCGTACAGGTCCGCGACCCTGGTGTCGTCGAGACCGCCCAGGAGGGATTCCCAGGTGGAGAAGAGGCCCTCGCGCGCACGGTCGGAGGTGGGGCGGGTGCCGGTGCCGGGCGGGACGGCCAGGAGGCGTCCGCCGGCCGCGCCGGCGATCACGCGGGTCATGGGTGTCTGGTCCTCGGTTCGTGGGTGGTCCGCAGGATGGTCGCGGTGCCGTGCCACCCACGATATGGCGTCGCGGCGGATCGGGCCGCGCCCGTGCTCGCCCGCCTCCTCGTCGCCCGGCCTCGTCCCTCGGCCCCGTCTCCCGTCCCCCGGCCGGGCTCGCCCCCCTCAGCCCTTGTCCAGGTACTGCTCGCGCTCCTTGTCCAGCAGGGCGTCCAGCGCGGTGCGCAGCTCGGGCAGGTGCTCCAGCTCGGGGTCGCCGGCGACGATGGTCGTGGCCTCCTCCCGGGCGGCGGCGATGACCTCCTCGTCGTCGATGACGGTGAGCACCCGCAGGGAGGAGCGCACCCCGGACTGGGCCTGGCCGAGGACATCGCCCTCGCGCCGCTGCTCCAGGTCGATCCGGGACAGTTCGAAGCCGTCGAGGGTGGACGCGACCGCGGAGAGCCGCGCACGGGCGGGACCGGCCTCGTGGGCCTCGGTGACCAGCAGACAGAGTCCGGCGGCCGATCCGCGGCCGACCCGGCCGCGCAGCTGGTGCAGCTGGGAGACGCCGAACCGGTCGGCGTCCATGATCACCATGACGGTGGCGTTGGGGACGTTCACCCCGACCTCGATGACGGTGGTGGCGACGAGGACGTCGGCCTGCCCCGCGGCGAACCGGCGCATCACCTCGTCCTTGTGGTCGGGGTTCATCCTGCCGTGCAGGACCTCGACGCGCAGACCGGCCAGGGGGCCCTTGGCGAGCTGTTCGGCGATGTCCAGGACGGCGAGCGGCGGACGCTTCTCGCCGTCGTCCCCGCCGTCTGTGCCTTCTCCGCCGTTCGCGGCGCTCTCCGCGCCGTCGGCGGCCTTCTTCCGGGGCTTCGCCTTCCCGGCCGGCGCCTCGTCGTCGGCGTCGTCCCCGATGCGGGGGCAGACCACGTACGCCTGGTGGCCGTTCTCCACCTCCTCGCGGACCCGCTCCCACGCGCGGCTGAGGAAGTGCGGCTTGTCCTTGGCGGGCACGACATGGCTGGCGATCGGCGAACGGCCGGCCGGCAACTGGTCGAGCACGGAGGTCTCGAGGTCGCCGAAGACGGTCATGGCGACCGTACGGGGAATGGGGGTGGCCGTCATGACCAGCAGGTGCGGCGGCTGCTTGCCCTTGGAGCGCAGGGCGTCGCGCTGTTCCACCCCGAAGCGGTGCTGTTCGTCGACGACCACCAGGCCCAGGTCGTGGAACTTCACCTTGTCCTCGATCAGGGCATGGGTGCCGATCACGATCCCGGCCTCGCCGGTGACGAGGTCCAGCAGGGCCTGGCGGCGGGCGGCTGCGCCCATGGAACCGGTGAGCAGCACCACTTTCGTGCCCTGCTCGGAGCCGCCCGGCGCCCGCCCGTCGCCCGACCGCCGCCCTTCCTGAGGAGGCGCTTCGCGCCATAGTCCCCAATTCTCGGCCAGTTCCCCCATCATCTCGGTGATGGAGCGGTGGTGCTGCTGGGCGAGCACCTCGGTGGGGGCCAGCATGGCGGCCTGCCCGCCCGCGTCGACGACGCCCAGCATCGCGCGCAGCGCGACCATGGTCTTGCCCGAACCCACCTCTCCCTGGAGCAGCCGGTGCATCGGGTGCTCGGTCGCCAGGTCGTCGAAGATCTCGGCGGATACCTTCCGCTGGCCCTCGGTGAGGGTGAAGGGCAGCTTGGCGTCGAAGGCGTCGAGCAGCCCGCCGGACCGGGGCCTGCGGGCCACGGCCGGAAGCTGGGTGTCCGTGTAGCGGCGGCGGGCCAGCGCGACCTGGAGGACGAACGCCTCGTCCCACTTCAGGCGGTCCCTGGCGAGGGCGATGTCCGCCTTGGTCTGCGGACGATGGATCTTCAGCAACGCCTCCGGGAGCGACGCGAATCCACGGCCCTCGCGCAGGGCGGGCGGCAGCGGGTCGACGGCCTCCTGGGCGCTGGGCAGCACCGTGTCGACGGCCTTCGCGATCCGCCACGAGTCCAGTTGCTTGCAGGCGGGGTAGATCGGCAGCAGCCGCCCGGCGAAGGCGTCCACCGCCTCCGCGGCCTCGTCGGTGTCCTGGACGTCCAGCAGCTGGTAGGTGGGATGAGCCAGCTGGAGCTTCCGGTTGAAGACGGACACCTTGCCCGCGAACATGGCCCGCCGCCCCGGCAGCAGCTCCTTGTGCGGCTTGTGGACCCCGTGGCCGAAGAAGACCAGCTGGAGGCGGCCGTGCCCGTCCGTGAGGGTCACTTCGAGCCGCTTGCCGCGGCCGTTGTTGAACGTCAGCACGCGGGCGTCGGCGACCTGGGCGACCACCGTCACGTGCTCGTCCAGCGGGAGGTCGGTCAGCGCCGTGAGCCGGCCGCGCTCCTCGTACCGCCGCGGGTAGTGGTGCAGCAGATCACCGACCGTGTGCAGGTCGAGATGGTCGGCCATCACCTTCGCGGTGGCTCCGCCGAGCAGCTTCCTGAGGGGTTCATCGAACGCAGACACGCGATCCATTGCACACCACACCACTGACAGATGCCGGACGCGCACCACTGGGAACGTCCGATTCCGCTGCTCGGGGCAGTGAGTGCCTCCGTCGGCGGCCGGTTCGGGCGGCGCCCCGGGGACGGCGCCGGCGAAGACGGGCCGGCCGGGTCCCCGCCGTCACGTACGGGACGGGGCGACAGCCGGTGCCCCTGTCCGGATCGTCGGCCGACCGGGCGTCCGGGAGCACCTCGCCCGTGGTCCGTCGTCCCGCACGGACACTCACGGAGCGGCACCGTCCGGCGGGCCGGCGGTGGGCGGCTACTCCACCCCGATCAGCAACGGGGCGCTCTGCCGGCCGCCCCGGTACACCACCGTGTCGACCGCCAGATACCCCTCGCGCACGTGTTCCTCCAGCGCGTCGGCCAGGCCGTCCGGGACGTCTTCGCCCAGGACGAGGGTGACCAGTTCGCCGCCCGCCGCCAGCATGCGGTCGAGCACGCCGCAGGCGGTCTCCGGCACGTCCTGGCCGATGACCGCGACGTCGCCGTCGATCAGGCCCAGCACGTCGCCGGCCTGGCAGATGCCCGCCATGGTCCACGACTGCCGTTCGGCGAGGGCGAGTTCGGCGTAGCGGGTGGCACCGGCCGCGGCGGTCATGGCCACCACGTCCTCGTCGAAGCTGCGGCCGGGTTCGTGGACGGCGAGGGCGGCGACGCCCTGGACGGCGGCCCGGGTCGGGATCAGGGCGACCCTGATCCCCTCGGCGCGGGCCTGCTCGGCGGCGGCAGCGGCGGTGTGCCGCAACTCGGCGTCGTTGGGCAGCAGAACGACCTCGCGGGCGTGCGCCCGGCGGATGGCGTCGACGATCTCGCCGCTGGCGGGCGGCTCCCCCGGGCGCGCCAGAACCGTCGTCGCCCCGGCCTCCTCGCACAGGCCGCGCAGCCCCTCGCCGGGGACCACCACGACGACGGCACGCTGCACGGGTTCGACGTGGGGCGGCACCCGGTCCGCGCCGAAGTGGGTGATCCGGATGCGGTACGGGCGCCCGGCCTCGACGCCCGCCTCCACCGCCGCGCCCGCGTCGTCGACGTGCACATGGACGTTCCACAGTCCGTCGCCGCCGACCACCACCAGCGAGTCGCCGAGCCCGTCGAGCCGCGCGCGCAGCCGGTCCACGGCGTCGTCGTCCGCCTCCAGCAGGTAGATGACCTCGAACGCCGGTCCGCCCGCCGCGCAGTCCCCCGGCACCGGCGCGACGGGCAGCGGGGCCACCGGCCCGGCGGCGTACGCGGGTTCGGGCGCCCGCCCGGAGACCGCCTCGACGAGTGCCCCGAGCACCGTCACCAGGCCCCGGCCCCCGGCGTCCACGACCCCGGCCCGGCCCAGCACCGCGAGTTGCCCGGGGGTCGCCTCCAGGGCCGCTCGCGCCCCCTCGTACGCCGCCCGCGCCACCGCCGCGGTCCCGGCGGCGCCCGCCGTGCGCGCGGCGGCCTCGGCGGCCCGGTCGGCCACGGTGAGCACGGTGCCCTCGACGGGGTGGGCGACGGCCCGCCGGGCGGCGACGGCGGCGGCGGACAACGCCCGGCACAGGTGATGCGCGTCGTGTCCGTCGGCCAGCACCCCGGCCATCCCGCGCAGCAGTTGGGCCAGGATCGTGCCGGAGTTCCCCCGGGCTCCGATCAGCGCCCCGTGCGCCATGGCCTGTACCGCATCGACGGTCGCGGGCACGGTCGCGCCGGTCTCGTGGGCGGCGAAGACGGCTTCGACGGCCCGGACCGCGGACTCCGCGGTCAGATAGAGGTTGGTGCCGGTGTCCCCGTCGGCGACCGGGTAGACGTTGATCGCGTCGATCGCCGCGCGCTCCCGGCCCAGCGCCTCCAGAGCCAGCGAGCACCAGGTGCGCACCGCGACGGCGTCCAGGTCGTCGGCGGGGTGTGGCACCTGTGGTCCTCCTCGGAATCGGCCGGTGGGGGGTCGGCTGCACCGCAGAGTAGTCCCCGCACGGCGGTCCCAGGCCGGGACGGGCGGGACCGGGGCGGTGGAAGCCATGGTAGTTTCGTTCTGCCGAAGCGGTCGTTGTATGCTGCTTCGGTTGCCCGATGCGAATCGGGCCATTCCTCCGGTACCGCCACTTCAGTCATATGATTCCGGCGCGCCGGAATTCACTGTAAGTGCATCTGAAGTCTTTGGAGTGACCCGTGGCTGCCAACTGCGACGTCTGCGGCAAGGGGCCGGGCTTCGGCAACAACATTTCGCACTCGCACCGCCGTACGTCCCGTCGCTGGAACCCCAACATCCAGCGCGTGCGTGCCGTGGTCGGTCGGACGCCGAAGCGGCTCAACGTCTGCACCTCGTGCATCAAGGCCGGCAAGGTCGCGCGCTGACGTTCCCGTCGTAGCGCAGCCTTCCGGTTGCCCGAAAAGCCGGTCCATCTCGGTGGACCGGCTTTTTGTTGTGCGCTCGCGCCATGGCCGGGCGCGGGGCCGTTCACGGCGCGCGGGACCGCTCACGCGCCGCGCGCCCGCCAGCCGTGGTCGACGGGCCCGATCCCGGCGCCCAGCGGGAAGCCCGCCGCGATCGCCCCGGTGACGTACTCCTTCGCGTTCCGCACCGCCGTGGGCACGTCGTGTCCCAGGGCCAGCCCGCAGGCGATCGCGGAGGCGAGGGTGCAGCCGGTGCCGTGGGTGTGGCGGTTGTGGTGCCTGGGTGCGCGCAGCCAGTGTTCCCGGTCGCCGTCCGTGAGGAGGTCGACGGGGTCGCCCGGCAGATGGCCGCCCTTGATGACGACCCAGCGCGGCCCGAAGCCCAGGACCGCGTCGGCCGCCCGCCGCATCCCGGTCTCGTCCGTGATGGTCGACCCGGTGAGCTGCGCCACTTCGTCCAGGTTCGGGGTGGCGACCGTGGCGACCGGCAGCAGCCGCGTGCGTACGGAGTCGAGTGCTTCGGCGGCCAGCAGCGGATCTCCGTGCTTGGACACACCGACCGGGTCGACGACGACGGGGGCGTCCGTGCCGGCGAGGAGTCCGGACACGGTCTCCACGAGCGCGGCCGACGACAGCATGCCGGTCTTCACCGCCCGCACCCCGATGTCGTCCACCACGGCACGGTACTGGGCGCGCACCGCCTCGGCCGGCAGTTCCCAGGCGCCCCGCACCCCCAGGGAGTTCTGCGCGGTGACGGCGGTCAGCACACTCATTCCGTGCACGCCGAACGCCATCATCGTCTTCAGGTCGGCCTGGATGCCCGCGCCGCCGCCGGAGTCGGATCCGGCGACGGTGAGCACACGGGCGGGCACGGTGGCAGGCGTGGGGGCGGGTGTGGGCATGTGCCGAATCTACTGGGCGCTCGTCGCGCCCCTGCCGCGGGGCGACGCCCCGCGGGGGGCGGCGACTTCGGCGCTCCGGATCACCGGGCGTCCTCTATGCCCCCGAAATGGTCCCAGCCGCTCTTGCTGGTCCAGGGCGCGCCGTCGACCGTCACCTGGGGCAGCGCCGAGGAGTTGAGGACCTCCCCGATCACCTTCCAACGGGCGGGCAGCTTCACGTCCGGCGGGAACGTGGCGACGATCGCGTGGTCCTCTCCCCCGGTCAGCACCCACTGGAGCGGGTCCACGCCGACGGCCTGACCGATGTCGGACATCTGCGTGGGGATGTCGATGAGGCCGGAGCGGATGTCGATCCGGACCCCGCTGGCCTCCGCGATGTGCCCGAGGTCGGCGACCAGTCCGTCGCTCACGTCGGTCATCGCGGTGGCGCCGAGCCCGGCGGCGGCGGGGCCCGCGTGGTACGGCGGTTCGGGGCGCCGGTGGGCCTCGACGAAGGCGCGGGGCGAGCGGAAGCCGCGTGAGAGGACGGCGTATCCGGCGGCGGACCAGCCGAGCCAGCCGGTCACGGCGACGACGTCGCCGGGACGGGCCCCGGACCGGGTGACCGGTTCGTGGTTGCGCAGATCGCCGAGCGCGGTGATCGAGACGGTGATCATGTCGCCGCGCACCACGTCCCCGCCGACCACGGCCGCTCCGGCGACCTGGCACTCGTCGCGGAGGCCGTCCATCAACTCCCCGGCCCAGGTGACCGGGAGTTCGGCCGGGACCACCAGGCCGAGCAGCAGCGCCGTCGGCACGGCGCCCATGGCGGCGATGTCGGCGAGGTTCTGCGCGGCGGCCTTGCGGCCGACGTCGTAGGCCGTCGACCAGTCACGGCGGAAGTGCCGTCCCTCCAGCAGGATGTCCGTGCTGGCCACGACCCTGCGGTCGGGAGCGGAGACGACCGCGGCGTCGTCGCCGGGGCCGAGCCGTACCGCCGGAGTGGTGGTGAGCCGGGACGTCAACTCCCTGATGAGCCCGAACTCCCCCAACTCGCCCACGGTTCCCTTCACCGAGTCCCACCTCTCATCTGTCGCGCCGGACGGTCGCCCGGGCCGCCTCGACGGCCCGGGATCCGGTTCGTGGACCGGCCGCCGCCGCAGGGAGCAGTCTGCACCGGTTCCCGTCGGCGCGCCCCACCCCCTCCCGCACCGCCGCGCCAGCGGTCGCGGGCCGTCATTGCTGTCGGTACTGTCAAGGCATACGTCAACTCGAGCCGTGCCCGTGCCACGCTGTGGGCGGCAACCGGCCCCCGGGTCTCCCCGCGGCCCGCGGCGACGCGATACCGTGGCGTCCCTTTCCCCCACATGATCCTCGTGGCCGCCCTGGAGGTTCCGTGGTACAGGCGTACATCCTCATTCAGACCGAGGTGGGCAAGGCGTCGACCGTCGCCGAGACCATCTCCAGCGTTCCGGGAGTGATCCAGGCGGAGGACGTCACCGGCCCCTACGACGTGATCGTGCGCGCGCAGGCCGACACGGTCGACGAACTCGGCCGCATGGTGGTCGCGAAGATCCAGCAGGTGGAAGGCATCACCAGAACCCTGACCTGCCCGGTCGTCCATCTGTAGTCCCCGTCTACGCTGGGCCGGTGACATCATCATGCCGCCGGTTCGGCCACCCCGTGCTTCTCGGTCCGTCCGTCGCCGCGCTGCTGCTGGCCGCGGTGGGCTGTTCCTCGGACGCGGCCCCGTCGGTCACGATTCCCACGCCGTCCGCGGAAGCCGCGGCGTACTGCCGCGCGCTGCACGAGGAGCTGCCGGAGACCGTCGCCGGACTCGACCGCGGTGACACCGCGACGAAGTCCGAACTGACCGCCCAGTGGGGGGACGGAGCGATCGTACTGCGCTGCGGCGTCCCCCGGCCCGCCAAGATGGACGACCCCTCGGCCAAGGCCGTCGAGGCGAACGGCGTCGACTGGATGCTGGAGCAGCGGGACGACGGCGGCCCGCTGTTCACGACCACCTACCGCAAGGCGTACGTCGAGGTGCGGCTCTCCGAGGCGTACGCCCATGACGCGAGCCCGCTGGCCGCGTTCGGCCCGGCCGTGCTGAAGACGGTGCCCGCCGCCCTGTGACCCCGGCGGCGGGGTGTCACCCGCTCCGTGGTGCCGTACAGGGGCGTGCGCGGGTGCGTGCACCGCAGGGCGCGGGCGCCGTCCGTGGAACACACGCCCCGCGCGGACGGCACACGCACCGCGCGTGAACGGCGCCTGTCTCAGCGCAGGCCGGTCGGCCGGTTCAGTGCTGCCTGGATCAGCCGGTCCACCAGCTCCGGGTAGCTCACGCCGCTCTCCCGCCACATCCGCGGGTACATGGAGATCGGGGTGAAGCCGGGCAGGGTGTTGATCTCGTTGATCACGAAGTCGCCGTCCTCGGTGAGGAAGAAGTCGGCGCGCACCAGGCCCTCGCAGGACACGGCCTCGAACGCCTCGATCGCCAGGCGCTGGACCTCGGCGGTCTGCTCCTCGGTGAGCGGGGCGGGCACGATCCCGGAGGCCGAATCGATGTACTTGGCCTCGAAGTCGTAGAAGTCGTGAGAGGTCACCGGCGGGATCTCGGCGGGCACGCTGGCACGCGGCCCGTCCTCGAACTCCAGCACCCCGCACTCGATCTCGCGGCCCCGCAGCAGCGACTCGACCAGGAACTTCGGGTCGTGGCGGCGGGCCTCCTCGATCGCCTCGTCGAGCCCGGACAGATCGTCGACCTTGGTGATGCCGAAGGACGAACCGGCCCGGGAGGGCTTCACGAACAGCGGCCAGCCGTGGTCCCCGGCGAAGTCCACGATGCGCTTGCGGACGGCGGACGGGTCCGCGTCCCACTCTCGGGGGCGCACCACGAGGTACGGGCCGACCGGCAGCCCGAACGAGGTGAAGACCCGCTTCATGTACTCCTTGTCCTGGCCGACCGCCGAGGCGAGCACCCCCGCGCCGACGTACGGCACACCGGAGAGCTCCAGCAGCCCCTGGAGGGTGCCGTCCTCGCCGTACGGGCCGTGCAGCACGGGGAAGACGACGTCGACCTCGCCGAGCGCCTTGGGCACCGAGCCGGGCTCGCTGTACGTCACTTCACGGCTGCCGGGGTCGACGGAGAGCACCACGCCGCCCTCGGTGGACTCGGCCAGTTCGGCCACGTCCGGCATCCTGCGGTCCGCGATGGCCATGCGTTCGGGTTCGTCGGCGGTGAGCGCCCAGCGGCCGTCGGTCGTGATGCCGATCGGCAGGACGTCGTACTTGGTCCGGTCGATGGCGCTCAGGACGGCGCCGGCCGTGACGACCGAGATGCCGTGTTCGGAGCTGCGGCCGCCGAACACGACGGCCACGCGCGGCTTGCGGAGCTGCCGCTCCGGGCTCTGGGGGAGGTTCTCGCTGCTCATATCGCGTTGAGCGTACCTGCTGGTACCACGCGCGTCAGCGCGGCCGGGGCCGTCGGAGCGGTGGCGGCGGACGCCGTTCACCGCACCGCGCGCACTGGGACCCGCCGCCCGGCGCGCCCTTCCCCCGGCTGCCCACGCCCTGCGCGCCGCCCACGCCGTACACGTGGTCGGCGCCTCCCGGCTCACGGCGCCGAGCGGGACCGGCACCGTGCGGGACTCGGGCCGCCCCGGTCTCAGCGCCGCTCGGGCTTCGCGCTGCGCGCCATCAGCTCGCGCAGCGCGACCACCGGCTGTTTGCCCCCGTGGACGATGTCGACGACCGTCTCGGTGATCGGCATGTCGACGTCGTACCTGCGCGCCAGATCCAGCACCGATTCACAGGACTTGACGCCCTCGGCGGTCTGCTTGGTGACCGCGATCGTCTCCTGGAGGGTCATGCCCCGGCCGAGGTTGGTGCCGAAGGTGTGGTTGCGCGAGAGCGGCGAGGAGCAGGTCGCCACCAGGTCGCCGAGGCCCGCGAGCCCGGAGAAGGTGAGCGGGTCGGCGCCCATGGCGAGGCCGAGCCGGGTCGTCTCGGCGAGCCCCCGCGTGATCAGCGAGCCCTTCGCGTTGTCGCCGAGCCCCATGCCGTCCGCGATGCCGACGGCGAGACCGATGACGTTCTTGACCGCACCGCCGAGTTCGCAGCCGACGACGTCGGTGTTGGTGTACGGGCGGAAGTACGAGGTGTGGCAGGCGGCCTGGAGGCGGCAAGCCACGGACTCGTCCCGGCAGGCGACGACCGCCGTGGTCGGGCGGCGTTCGGCGACCTCCTTGGCGAGGTTGGGGCCGGTGACGACGGCGATGCGGTCCGCGGAGACCTTGGTCACGTCCTCGATCACCTCGCTCATCCGCTTCGCGGTGCCGAGTTCGACGCCCTTCATCATCGAGACGAGGACGGTCTCGGAACCGAGATGCGGGGTCCAGTCGGCGAGGTTGGCGCGCAGGGTCTGCGAGGGCACGACGAGCACGGCGAAGTCGGCGCCGTCCAGCGCCTCGACGGCGTCCGTGGTGGCCCGGAGCGACGCGGGGAGTTCGATCCCGGGCAGGTAGTACGGGTTGGTACGGGTCGTGTTGACGGCCTCGGCGACCTCGGCACGGCGGCCCCAGATCGTGACCTGGCAGCCGGCGTCGGCGAGCACCATGCCGAAGGCCGTACCCCATGAGCCGGTTCCGAAGACGGCCGCCTTCGCGGGGTGCGTCACTTGGATCCCTCTCCTTCGGCCTTGCGGCGCTGTTCCGCACGGGCCGTGCGGTGGTCGTACGGCTGCGCGGGGGCCTTCTCGCCCCGGACGATCTCCAGCTGCTCGGTCACCGCGGCCATGATGACCTCGGTGGCCTCGCGCAGGACCTCGGGCGTCGGCTGCCTGTCGTAGAACCGGGAGAGGTCGACGGGCGGGCCGGCCTGCACCTGGAGCGTCTTGCGGGGGAAGAGCCGGATCTTCTTCTCCTTGGCGTACGGCGGCATCGCCAGATTGGCACCCCACTGCGCGACCGGGATGACCGGGGCCTTCGTGAGCAACGCCACGCGGGCCGCGCCGGTCTTGCCGGCCATCGGCCACATCTCGGGGTCCCGGGTGAGGGTGCCCTCCGGGTAGAAGGCGACGCACTCGCCGCGCTCGATGGCGTCGACTGCGGCGCGGAAGGCGTCCATCGCGTCGGACGTCTCGCGGTACACGGGGATCTGCCCGGTGCCGCGCAGCATCATCCCGACGAAGGGCGTCCTGAAGAGGCCGGCCTTCGCGAGAAGACGCGGCACGCGTCCGGTGTTGTACTGGAAATGGGCATAGGAGAGCGGGTCCAGATAAGAGTTGTGATTGACCGCGGTGATGAATCCGCCGTCGGCCGGAATGTGCTCCATTCCCCGCCAGTCACGCTTGAACAGAACCACCAGCGGCGGTTTCGCGATGACCGCCGCCAGGCGGTACCAGAAGCCGATTCTGCGGCGGGACACTCGGACACCTTCCTCTAAGGACCTGAACTCTGCCTGGACTCTGCCTGGCTACTGACGGTCAAGTCTCGCCCCAGGCCCCTGCTCTGTCGAGAACACCGTACGCCCAGCTCTCCGGACCGACTCCCCGGGTTCTCGCGCCGGCAGGCGAGAATAGGCGGCGACGCGCAGCGAGGGGGAGATCGCCACGAACACCGACCCGGCCGGCCCGACCGGTTCCTGGACCCTGGTGGTCCCGTTGAAGCCCTTGGCCCTGGCCAAGAGCAGGCTCACGCCCACGACCGGCGACGCGCTGCGCCCGCGACTGGCCCTCGCGTTCGCCCGGGACACGGTGGCCGCCGCCCTGTCCTGCCCGGCGGTACGGGATGTGGTGGTCGTCACGGACGACCCCGGGGCCGGTGCGGCGCTCACGGCGCTCGGCGCGGACGTCGTGCCCGACGAACCGGGCCGGGGGCTCAACGCCGCCCTGGCGCACGGCGCGCGGACCGTACGGTCCCGGCGCCCCGGGGCACCCCTCGCCGCACTGGGCGCGGACCTCCCCGCGCTCCGTCCCGCCGAATTGTCCCGGGTACTCGAATTCTCCGCAGCATTTCCCCGCGCATTTGTCACGGATGCGGCGGGAATCGGAACGACATTCCTGTCGGCAGCGCCCGGGGCGGAATTGCGCCCGCATTTCGGCGGCCCCTCCCGGGCCCGGCACCTCGACTCCGGCGCGGTGGAAATCGGCCTGACCGGCATCGATTCGGTACGCCAGGACGTGGACACCGGCGAGGATCTGCGCGCGGCCCTCGGCCTGGGAGTCGGCCCGCACACGGCGGGATACCGGGCCACCGGCGCCGCACCGGCGGACCGATAGGCTGCCGTCCATGCAGGCGACCGCGTACACGTACGACCCCGAGACCCGCACCGGCAGCGTGCTCCTCGACGACGGCACCCCGGTGGAGTTCGACTCCCGGGCCTTCGACGCGGGCGGTCTGCGGCTGCTGCGCCCGGGGCAGCGGGTGCGGATCGAAGGCACCGGCGAGGGCGCGGAGCTGCGGATCACACTGGTGACCCTGCAGACGTTCTGAACGGCCGCGGCTCCTCCACGGCACACCGCGGACTCCATGACGGGCCGCAGGCTCCCTGAGGGGCCGCGGGCCCCGTGACAGCCGCGGGCCGGGCTCCCCGAGAGGAACCCGGCCCGACGCGTATGAGCGGCCTGCGCTGCTCGGCCTCACTTCTTCCGTGCGGTGGCCTTCTTCGCCGTGGTCTTCCGCGCCGTGGTCTTCTTCGCGGGCGCCTTCTTCGCCACGGCCTTCTTGGCCGGCGCGGTCTTCTTGGCCGCCGCCTTCTTCGCCGCGGCCGCCGTGGTCTTCTTGGCCGCCGCCGTCGTCTTCTTCGCCGCCGCGGTGGTCTTCTTCGCCGTGGTCTTCTTGGCCGGCGCGGCCTTCTTCGCCACGGCCTTCTTCGCCACAGCCTTCTTCGCCACAGCCTTCTTGGCCGCGGCCTTGGCCGTCGTGCGGGCGGAAACACCGCCCGTGAGGCTGCCCTTGGGCGCCTTCTTCACGGCCACGTCATGCTTGGGGAGCTTCTTCGAGCCGCTCACCAGGTCCTTGAAGCCCTGTCCCGCGCGGAAACGCGGCACCGAGGTCTTCTTGACCCGCACCCGCTCGCCCGTCTGCGGGTTGCGGGCGTAACGGGCCGGGCGGTCGACCTTCTCGAACGAGCCGAAGCCGGTGACCGAGACCCGGTCCCCCGCGACGACCGCACGGACGATCGCGTCGAGCACCGCGTCGACAGCGTCCGCGGCCTGCTGACGGCCGCCGAGCTTGTCGGCAATCGCTTCTACGAGCTGCGCCTTGTTCACGTCTTCCCCTTCGGAGACATTGCCAGAACGAAAGTGTTCAAGCGTTTTCGCACGTTAGGCAGATATATACCGCAAATCAAACACGAAACGGGCTAATCACCCTAGTGCCGCAACGAAGTCGACCGCTGCGTCGTTCCGCAGAGTCACTCACCTTCGGGGAGTCGGCCCTCGTCGAGGTCCTTCATCAACCGGTCCAGACGCCTTGCCGCATCCGGGAGATCGTGCTTAGCCGCGGCCGTGATGACCAACAGCTTCCGGGACAGCGCCATCCGTACGCCCTCCGGGACTTGCAGTGCGCGCACTCTTGTGTGCGCTTCCTTCAATCGGTCGGCGACTTGGCCGTAAAGCTCGAGTTGGCTGTCGCGTTCCATGCACCGATTGTGCCATCTGGGGCGAGTTGTCGCCCGACGGGGTCTCAACAAGCGACTGCGCCCCCTGCCGGGAGGCAGAGGGCGCAGTCATGGAAACGTCCTGCTCAGACCTTGAGCGTACGCGGTTTGAAGGCCGGCCTGGCCGCCTCGTACGCCGCGATGTCCGCTTCGTTCTGAAGGGTGAGGCTGATGTCGTCCAGCCCGTTCAGCAGACGCCAGCGGGCGTTCTCGTCGAGTTCGAAGTCCGCCGTGATTCCCTCGGCGCGGACCTGCCGGGCCTCCAGGTCGACGGTGATCTCGGCCGTCGGGTCGGTCTCGGTCAGCGCCCAGATCCGGTCGACGGTGTCCTGGTCGAGCACGACGGTCAGCAGGCCGTTCTTCAGCGAGTTGCCGCGGAAGATGTCGGCGAACCGGGAGGAGATGACGGCCTTGAAACCGTAGTTCTGCAGCGCCCACACGGCGTGTTCGCGGGACGAACCGGTGCCGAAGTCGGGACCGGCCACCAGGACCGTCGCACCCTCGCGCTCGGGGCGGTTGAGGACGAAGTCGGCGTCCTTGCGCCATGCCTCGAAGAGCCCGTCCTCGAAGCCGTCGCGGGTGACCTTCTTCAGCCAGTGGGCGGGGATGATCTGGTCGGTGTCGACGTTGCTGCGGCGCAGCGGGACGGCCCGGCCGGTGTGCGTGGTGAAGGCTTCCATGTTTCTCAGACTCCAGCGGGCGTACGGACGTCGGCATCGGACAGGTCGGCGGGCGAGGCCAGGTGGCCCAGCACGGCGGTGGCGGCTGCGACCTGCGGGGAGACCAGGTGCGTACGGCCGCCCTTGCCCTGCCGGCCCTCGAAGTTGCGGTTCGAGGTGGAGGCGGAGCGCTCACCGGGGGCCAGCTGGTCGGGGTTCATGCCGAGACACATCGAGCAGCCGGCGTGCCGCCACTCGGCGCCCGCGGCGGTGAAGACCTTGTCCAGGCCCTCCTCGACGGCCTGGAGGGCGACGCGGACGGAGCCCGGAACGACCAGCATCCGTACTCCGTCGGCGACTTTGCGGCCACCCAGGACGGCGGCCGCGCCCCGCAGGTCCTCGATCCGGCCGTTGGTGCAGGAACCGACGAAGACGGTGTCCACGTTGATGTCGCGCAGCGGCTGCCCGGCGGTCAACCCCATGTATTCCAGGGCCTTTTCGGCGGCGAGCCGCTCCGATGCGTCTTCGTACGAAGCCGGGTCGGGGACGCTGGCCGACAGGGGCGCGCCCTGGCCGGGGTTGGTGCCCCAGGTGACGAACGGCGCCAGTTCGGCGGCGTCGATGACGACCTCGGCGTCGAAGACCGCGTCGTCGTCGGTGCGCAGCGTCTTCCAGTACGCGACGGCGGCGTCCCAGTCCTCGCCCTGCGGGGCGTGGTCGCGGCCCTTGAGATAGGCGAAGGTGGTCTCGTCCGGGGCGATCATGCCGGCGCGGGCCCCGGCCTCGATCGACATGTTGCAGACGGTCATCCGGGCCTCCATCGAGAGCTTCTCGACGGCGGAGCCGCGGTACTCGATGATGTAGCCCTGGCCGCCGCCGGTGCCGATCCGGGCGATGATCGCGAGGATCAGGTCCTTGGCGGTGACACCCTCGGGCAGTTCGCCGTCGACGGTGATCGCCATGGTCTTCGGGCGGGCCATCGGCAGCGTCTGGGTGGCCAGGACGTGCTCGACCTGGCTGGTGCCGATGCCGAACGCCAGCGCGCCGAACGCGCCGTGCGTGGACGTGTGGGAGTCGCCGCACACGACCGTCGTGCCGGGCTGGGTCAGGCCCAGCTGCGGGCCGACCACGTGCACGACGCCCTGCTCGACGTCGCCCAGCGGGTGCAGCCGCACGCCGAACTCCGCGCAGTTCTTGCGCAGGGTCTCCAGCTGGGCGCGCGAGACCGGGTCGGCGATCGGCTTGTCGATGTCGAGGGTCGGGGTGTTGTGATCCTCGGTGGCGATGGTGAGGTCGAGGCGCCGCACCCGGCGGCCGGCCTGGCGGAGGCCGTCGAACGCCTGCGGGCTGGTGACCTCGTGCAGCAGGTGCAGATCGATGAAGAGGAGGTCGGGCTCGCCCTCGGCGCGCCGGACGACGTGGTCGTCCCAGACCTTCTCCGCGAGTGTCCTACCCATCGCTTTCCCTCCGGCCGGCGTCTTCGCCGGCCCAACTAGAGATGTGGTGCGCCACCGTCCGGACCCCCGAGCGGGGCGGTGGCCGCGGGCCGTTGTGCGGCCGCCCTTCCAGGTTGGCAACTTCCGCCGAAAATTGAACTTGCGTTTCACAGAGTGAGACGGGAGTATCGTCGTATGGACAACTCTAGCGGCGTCGGCGTTCTCGACAAGGCGGCTCTGGTCCTGAGCGCCCTGGAGTCCGGCCCGGCCACCCTCGCCGGGCTGGTCGCGGCGACCGGGCTCGCACGACCCACGGCCCATCGACTCGCCGTGGCACTGGAACACCACCGTCTGGTGGCGAGGGACATGCAGGGCCGTTTCATCCTCGGCCCCCGGCTGGCCGAGCTGGCCGCGGCGGCGGGCGAGGACCGTCTGCTGGCGACGGCCGGGCCGGTGCTCACGCATCTGCGTGACATCACGGGCGAGAGCGCGCAGCTCTACCGGCGCCAGGGCGACATGCGGATCTGCGTGGCGGCGGCGGAGCGGCTGTCCGGTCTGCGGGACACCGTGCCGGTCGGCTCCACGCTCACCATGAAGGCCGGCTCGTCGGCCCAGATCCTGCTGGCCTGGGAGGAGCCGGAGCGCCTGCACCGCGGCCTCCAGGGTGCCCGCTTCACGGCGACGGCGCTCTCGGGCGTGCGGCGGCGGGGCTGGGCCCAGTCGATCGGTGAGCGCGAGCCGGGCGTGGCCTCGGTCTCGGCGCCGGTGCGCGGTCCCTCCAACCGCGTGGTCGCCGCCGTCTCGGTCTCCGGACCCATCGAGCGGCTGACCCGTCACCCGGGCCGGATGCACGCCCAGGCGGTCATCGACTCGGCGGCGCGACTCAGCGAGGCCCTGCGCCGGAACGGCTGACGGCCGTACGCTCCCCGGTCGCACACCCCGTCACGCGCTCTCCCGCGCGGTGTGCGACTCCTCCCCCGGCCGCCCCAGCGTCGTGGCGGCCCCATCCAGCTCTCCGCCGGAGCCAAGTCCCTCATGGGGCAACGGACATGACGGAACGACACCCCGAACGCCGGGAACACGCCACGCTGCGCCGGACACGGGTCGACCCGCCTCGCGCACAAGCGGAAGGGTCCTTCACCGGAGTGAAGGACCCTTGTCCGTCCTGCTGTTGTACCCCCGACCGGATTCGAACCGGCGCTACTGCCGTGAGAGGGCAGCGTGCTAGGCCGCTACACAACGGGGGCTTGCTTCTTGCGTTTGCATTTCTGCGCTGGGCTACCAGGACTCGAACCTAGAATGACGGTACCAGAAACCGTAGTGTTGCCAATTACACCATAGCCCACAGTGATACAAGTACCCCCGACCGGATTCGAACCGGCGCTACTGCCGTGAGAGGGCAGCGTGCTAGGCCGCTACACAACGGGGGCCCTAGCGATCCTGCATCGAGTTCGACGGGAGCTACCCTGACGATCTCGCGGGAAGGATCTGTACCCCCGACCGGATTCGAACCGGCGCTACTGCCGTGAGAGGGCAGCGTGCTAGGCCGCTACACAACGGGGGCTTGTTTCTTGCGTTTGCATTTCTGCGCTGGGCTACCAGGACTCGAACCTAGAATGACGGTACCAGAAACCGTAGTGTTGCCAATTACACCATAGCCCACTGGAACGCAACCCCTTGCGGAGTCTTTGTTCCTTTTGCGCTTCCCGTTCGGATCTTTCGTCCCGCTCGGGCGGCGCAGGAAGAACATTACCCGAAGGTGTCCGGCGCTCCAAAACGGGTATCGCCCACCAGCAGCGCGGGCAGCTGATCGAGCCCGCTGATGCGGACGAGTTCGGGCCGTCCGCCGCGTCCGTCCCGGTCCAGCCAGATCCCCATGAGCCCCGCGGCGCCCGCGCCGCGGGCGTCGATGTCCGGCTCGTCCCCGACGTACGCGACCTCCCCCGGCTCCAGCGCGAGCGCGTCGCACGCGGCGTGGAAGGCGCCGGGCTCGGGCTTGGAGACGCCCAACTCCACCGCGCACACCACGGCCTCGAACCGGTCCCGCACGCCGAGTACGCGCAGCTTCCGGTCCTGGTTGTGGATGCTGGAGTTCGACAGCACCGCGTGCCGGAACCGGCCGGCCAGCCGGTCCAGGACGGGCAGGACGTCCGGGAAGAGCGACCAGGCGGCCTCGTAGTGGGCCGCGTGCCGGGCGAACCAGTCGTCGGCCTCGGCGTCGTCCAGCGCCCGCGAGAGGAATTCCCGGACCCGGTCCCTGCGCTGCCCCGAAAAGTCCGTCTCCCCGGCCGCGAACCGCGCCCAGTGCACATCGGTGATCGCCCGCCATGCGACGAGGGCCTGCTCGACGGAGCCGTATCCGTCGGGCAGGCCCTCCTGTTCGAGGTGCGTGCGCATGCCGACGCGGTCGGCGCCGCTGTAGTCGAAGATCGTGTCGTCGATGTCCCAGAGCACGGCTCGGATGACCATGCCCGAAACCTAACCCGGCCGGGGCCCCGCCGTCCCGGACTTCCCGATGCCGGGGGCCTGTCGGTACGGGCCGTGCGGATGGCCGCGTGTCGCGGCCCGCGTCCTTCCGCTCCCCGGTCCCGGCCGCCCGGGACGCCGCGTGACGAGCCCTCACCGTGCCCGGAGAGCAGGCTGGGCACCAGCTGGTCGGACGTCCACGAGGCGTCCCCGGCACGACGTTCCCGGAGCTCGGCCGACCGGCCGGGTCCGGCGGTGCCTCGCGGCCTGGAAACGCCCGGGGGCGGCGCCCGGTGGTGATCCGGGTGCCGCCCCCTGCGGGCGTACGGCCAGGGCCTACGCGGCCGCCAGCTTCGCCAGGGCCGCGTCGATGCGGGCGATGGTCTTCTCGCGGCCCAGGATCTCCAGGGACTCGAAGAGCGGCAGGCCGATCGTGCGGCCGGTGACCGCGACGCGGACCGGCGCCTGGGCCTTGCCGAGCTTCAGGCCGTGCTCCTCGCCGGCGGTGAGGATCGCGTTCTTCAGTGCGTCCGCGTTCCACTCGGCGTTGATCAGGTTGGCGCGGGCCGTGACGAGCAGGGCGTCGGAGCCCTCCTTCATCGCCTTGTTCCAGGACGCCTCGTCCTCCACCGGCGCGTCCAGGAAGAGGAAGTCGACGTTGGCCGTGATGTCGGAGAGGACCGTGACACGGGTCTGCGCGTGCGGGGCGATCGCGGCGAACCGCTCCGCGTCGAAGGACTCCGGGGCCCAGGGGGCGAACGGGGCCTTCAGCCAGGGGCCGCACGCCTCGGTGAACGCCTTCACCTCCATCCTGCGGATGTGCTCGGCGTTGATGTGCTCGCACTTCTTCAGGTCGAAGCGCGCCGGGTTGGCGTTGACGTCCTTGATGTCGAACGCGGCCACCATCTCCTCGACGGAGAAGATGTCACGGTCCTCGGAGATCGACCAGCCGAGCAGGGACAGGTAGTTGAGCAGTCCCTCCGGCACGAAGCCGCGCTCGCGGTAGAGGTTGAGGGAGGCCTGCGGGTCGCGCTTGGAGAGCTTCTTGTTGCCCTCGCCCATGACGTACGGGAGGTGGCCGAAGGCGGGGATGTCCTTGGCGATGCCCAGCTCGATGAGCGCCTTGTAGAGGGCGATCTGGCGCGGGGTGGAGGAGAGCAGGTCCTCGCCGCGCAGGACGTGGGTGATCTCCATCAGGGCGTCGTCGACCGGGTTGACCAGCGTGTAGAGCGGGGCGCCGTTGGCACGGACGATGCCGTAGTCCGGCACGTTCTCCGGCTGGAAGGTCAGCTCGCCGCGGACCAGGTCGGTGAAGGTGAGCGCCTCGTCGGGCATCCGGAAGCGGACGATGGAGGTGCGGCCCTCGCTCTCGTACGCGGCGGTCTGCTCGGCCGTGAGCTCGCGGCAGTGACCGTCGTAGCCGGACGGCTTCCCGGCGGCGCGGGCGGCGTCGCGGCGGGCGTCGAGCTCCTCGGTGGTGCAGTAGCAGTGGTACGCGTAGCCGCCCGCGAGGAGCTTCTCGGCGACGTCCTTGTAGAGGTCCATGCGCTGCGACTGGCGGTACGGGGCGTGCGGACCGCCCACCTCGGGGCCCTCGTCCCAGTCGAAGCCGAGCCAGCGCATCGAGTCCAGGAGCTGGCCGTAGGACTCCTCGGAGTCGCGGGCGGCGTCGGTGTCCTCGATGCGGAAGACGAGGGTGCCGCCGTGGTGCCGGGCGAAGGCCCAGTTGAACAGTGCGGTGCGGACCAGGCCCACATGGGGGTTGCCGGTCGGGGAGGGACAGAAACGTACGCGTACAGGTGCGTTAGCCACGCTTGATCACCTTGTTGGTGAGAGTGCCGATGCCTTCGATGGTGACGGCGACCTCGTCGCCGACATGGAGGGGGCCGACCCCCGCGGGGGTGCCGGTGAGGATCACGTCGCCCGGAAGCAGCGTCATCGCTTCCGTGATGTGGACGACCAGGTCCTCGATCGAGCGGATCATGTCGCTCGTCCGGCCGAGTTGTCGTTGCTCGCCGTTGACCGTGGCCTGAATGGTCAGATCGCGGGGGTCGAGGTCGGTCTCCACCCAGGGGCCGAGGGGGCAGGAGGTGTCGAATCCCTTGGCCCGGGCCCACTGCTTCTCGCGCTTCTGGGCGTCGCGGGCGGTGACGTCGTTGGCGCACGTGTAACCGAAGATGACGTCCTTCACGCGCTCGCGCGGCACTTCGCGGCACATGCGGCCGATGACCACGGCCAGTTCGGCCTCGTGGTGGAGCTCGTTCGAGAAGGAGGGGTACTCGATGGCGTCGCCGGAGCCGATCACCGAGGTGGTGGGCTTGAAGAAGGCGACGGGGACGTCCGGTACCTCGTTGCCGAGCTCCTTGGCGTGCTCCGCGTAGTTGCGGCCGATGGCCACGACCTTGTTGGGGAGCACCGGCGGGAGGAGGCGGACCTTGCTCAGCGGGACCTTGGTGCCGGAGAGCTCGAACTCGGCATACGGGATGCCCTTGATGATGTCGAGGACGAGCCCGTCGGGACCCTCGCCCTCGACGGCGCCGAAGGCGACATTGCCGTCGATGGAGAACCTGGCGATGCGCACGGGATGCTGTCGCCCCTCACTTGCTGGCTGACTGAAGACTGACGCTCCAGGCTAACGCCTCAGCCTGCGGGATCCGCCCGAAAGGAAGGTCGTCCGGCGCGGGGTCGCGGGGCGGCGCGCGGGGTCGTGAGGGGCGGCCGTGCGTACTACTCCCCGGCCACGGCCGCGGCCGGGGCCTCCATCAGGATGGTGCGGCGGGGGTTGGCCGTCTGGGAGGGCAGCTCGACGGAGTGCTCCGGGCGTTCCGGCGTCCGCAGTTCGGCGACGTCCTCGAGGTGCGCCAGCGTGGTGCGGCGGGGGTTGGCGATGTTGCGGAGCGTCTTCGTCGTCTTCATCTGTCGCTGGGACCCTGTCGGTACGGGCGCCGCCCGGAGGGGCGCCGGTTGTCGGATTTGCCATCCCTGTAAAACGCCAGGCTAAACATCGAATTCCCTTGGAAAGCCCGGATGAGGCGGCGATCATCGTGTGAGTTTGCTCACCACTCCAGGGATAAAAGCCCCAATTCAGGCGCGTCATTACCTCCGACAAAACAGACATTCAGTAACTGAATCAGTCATTCCGCTCCTGATCATGTCGACTGGGACACCCTGCACCACCCGCCCATTGATGATCAATATTCCGTTTTGTCCATGATCACCGTCCACCACTGGTTACCCCTCCATCACAACGGGTCACCCGCATCCCGCCCTGGCACGGGGCCCTTGTTGGAGATCCGGCACTGTGCTGGAATTCCACGCACCGCCGCGGGTTTCAGGCCGGCGCGCAGGGGCGCAAGCAGCGCCGAGTGGCGGCGGGAAGGGGGAAGAGCGCCGGTCACTCACGACCGACAGGGGCGGACACCTCGCCCCATGACGCCGACACCGTCCCACCCGCCTCGCGCGGAGGGGGCGCCTGGTCCAGAGGTTGCGACGCTAGTGCAGGGACGTTTCAAGAGGGATGGCACCGGGTCTCCCCAGGCCCGTCAGGGCCGGGGGGAAGCCGCGGCTGAGCCGGAGCCGCACGGCGGGACCGACCGCGGCTCCTCGCCCCAGCACGCCCAGGGCCCCGGACCCGCCAGACCCGGCGACGGGGACGACCGCCGTCCCGGCAGCGCGCCGGACGCCGGCGAGCCGGACGCGTCGTCCAAGTCCCGCGAGCCCTCCGGCGCGGGTTCGCGCATGGCCCTTCGCAACTGGCGCATCAGCACGCGCCTGGTCTCGCTGCTCGCACTGCCCGTGGTCGCGGCGACCACACTCGGCGGTCTGCGGATCAACGAGTCCATGAACGACATGCAGCAGCTGGACCACATGCAGCTGCTCACCAAGCTGACCATGCAGGCGACCCAGCTCGCCCAGGCGCTCCAGATGGAGCGCGACAGCTCGGCCGGTCCGCTGTCCCACGGCGGGACCACCAGCAACTACAAGGTCAGCGTCCCCCGCGACAAGACCGACAAGGCGCAGGCCGCCTTCCTCGACGCGACGACCTCCATCGGCGACCCCTCCGGTGACGAGGCCCTCGAAGGCATCCACTCCAGCGTCAACCAGATCGCCACCCAGCTGGGCGAGATCCGCGAGATCCGCAAGAACGCGTACGCCAAGGACGCACCGAGCCTCCAGACCATCGACCGGTACAGCCAGCTGATCACCTCGCTGCTGAGCCTCTCGCAGGACATGGCCCAGGCCACCAGCAACTCGGAGATGATCAAGCGGACCCGCGCACTGGCGGCCTTCTCCTCCGCCAAGGAGTACGCCTCGATCCAGCGGGCGGTCATCGCCGCGGCCCTGCCCGTCGGCGACAAGAAACCGCACCTCGACCCGAACGACCAGCAGTTCGGCAAAGGGGCACTGGGCAAGGAGGGCGCGGCCATGCGTTCCTTCGTGGCGGTCTACTCGGCCACCGGCAACAACGCCGCCGACCTGACCTCCACGCTGACCAACGGCAACCCGGAGATCAAGGCCGCCGAGACCTACGCGAGGAAGGTGCTGGAGAGCCCCACGGGCCTGAGCGGCACGGCGCGCCGTTCCTACATGGACTGGTACGACCAGAGCTCCACCAAGATCAATGCCATGACGACCATCGAGGCCACCCTCCTCGGTGACATGGAGAGCAAGGCCCGCGAGCTGCGCGACGAGTCGAAGCGCGAGGCGATCATCAGCGGTGCGCTCATCCTGCTGGTGCTCGGCGTCTCCCTGGTCGGCGCCTTCGTCGTCGCCCGGTCGATGATCCGTTCGCTGCGGCGGCTCCAGGACACCGCTACGCGTGTCGCACAGGACCGGCTGCCCGAGATCGTCAAGCAGCTGTCCGAGGCCGACCCGCAGGACGTCGACACCTCGGTCGAGTCCGTCGGTGTGCACTCCCGGGACGAGATCGGCCAGGTGGCCGCGGCCTTCGACGACGTGCACCGCGAGGCGGTCCGGCTCGCCGCCGAGCAGGCGCTCCTGCGGGGCAACGTCAACGCGATGTTCACCAACCTCTCGCGCCGCAGCCAGGGCCTCATCCAGCGTCAGCTCTCGCTCATCTCCGAGCTGGAGTCGCGCGAGGCCGACCCGGACCAGCTGTCCTCGCTCTTCAAGCTGGACCACCTCGCGACCCGCATGCGCCGCAACGGCGAGAACCTCCTCGTCCTCGCGGGCGAGGAGCCGGGCCGCCGGTGGACGCGGCCCGTCCCGCTGGTCGACGTGCTCCGCGCCGCCGCCTCCGAGGTGGAGCAGTACGAGCGCATCGAACTGGCCGCGGTGCCCGCCACCGAGGTCGCGGGCCGGGTCGTCAACGACCTCGTGCACCTGCTCGCCGAGCTGCTGGAGAACGCGACGTCGTTCTCCTCCCCGCAGACGAAGGTCCGGGTCACCGGTCACGCGCTGCCCGACGGCCGGGTGCTGGTCGAGATCCACGACACCGGCATCGGTCTCTCCCCCGAGGACCTGGCCGCGATCAACGAGCGGCTGGCCTCGCCGCCCACCGTGGACGTCTCCGTCTCCCGCCGCATGGGTCTGTTCGTGGTCGGCCGCCTGTCGCTGCGCCACGGCATCCGGATCCAGCTGCGGCCCTCCGACTCCGGTGGGACGACCGCGCTGGTCATGCTGCCCGTCGAGGTGGCGCACGGCGGCAACCGCCCGGCCCCCGGTCAGGGGCCCGGGCAGCAGCCCGCCGGGACCCCCGGCGGGGCCCTGGGCGCGGGCGGCGGCCCCGGCGCGGCGGGCGGCCCCCGCCCCGGCCCGGGTGGCGCTCCCGCGGTCCCGGGGGGCCAGAACGGTCCGCGCGGCCAGGTCGGCGCGGGCCCCGGTCCGCGTGCGGCGCTGCCCACGCGGGACGGCGGCGCCCGGCGTTCCCCGGACGAGCAGGGCCAGCAGAACGCCGGTTTCCCGGCCGACGGCGGTCCGCAGGACGTCTCGCGCCCGGCGCCGCGTCAGGGCGGCGGCCTCGCCGGTGCCTTCGGCAACGCCGCCCGGCTCGGCGCCCGCGGCCAGGGCGGCAACACCGGACGTACGGAGCCGAACGGGCCCGACCTGTTCGACGCGAACCGCGGCAGAGGCCACCAGGACGCGCGTGGCCCGCAGGGCCGGCCGGACCTGGCCGCGTGGCAGCCTCCGCAGGCCCCGCAGCCTCAGCAGGCCCCGCAGGACCCGTTCGGCCACCCCGGCGCTCCGGTGGACTCCGGTCGTCAGCTCCCCCCGGTCGGCGGCCCGCGTGCCGAACTGCCCGGCGGCAACCCCCTGCCGCAGCGCCCGCAGCAGGCCGGGTGGGGCACCGGGGAGCCGGCGCAGCCGGACGCCCCGCGCGGCCACGAGGAGTCCGAGACCACCGGCCGGTTCCAGCTGCCGGGGAACCCGCAGCTCGCGCCGCGGCCGTCGCCGGACGACGACCGGCAGGGCCCCGGCTCCACCGCCGAGTTCGCGCGCCCCGACTTCTCGGCCCCCGCCCCGCAGGGCCGGTCGCCGCTGGACGGGCCGTCCCAGGACCCGGCCGGCACCGGCCAGTTCGCCCGTCCCGACTTCGGACAGCAGCAGGACCCCGCGGGCACCGGCCAGTTCGCCCGCCCGGACTTCGGACAGCAGCAGGACCCGGCGAGCACCGCGCAGTTCGCCCGCCCCGACTTCGGGCAGCAGGCGCCCGCGCCGGTGCGGGACCAGGATCTGTCGGCGCCGCGTCAGCGGAGCCGGGAGGACGAGGACTTCGGTGCCCCGCGTCCGCCCGCCGCACCGACCACCGCCGGTGACGGGCAGTACCGTCCGGTCGCGCCGTCGCAGGCGCAGCCCGAGGCGCTGCCGCCCGCGGCCGGTCCGGGCGACGGCCGTACGCCGCTGTACGACACCCTGGAGACGAACTGGTTCCACGGCCCGCAGCAGGGCGGCCAGCAGCCGCCCGCCGGGACGCAGGGTCCGGCTTCCCCGGGGCGCGCGGAGCAGGAGGACCCCTCGGCTGCCGCAGCGCCGCACCTCACGGGAAGCGACCCCGGTTCCCCCACAAGCTCCTGGCGCCCCTCGCCGAACGACGAACTCGTACGGCAGGCGGAGCGGGCCAAGAATCCCGCGGCAGGCGGAGTCACCACGTCCGGACTGCCTCGCCGGGTCCCTCGCGCCAACCTGGTGCCGGGCACCGCCCAGCAGCAGAACCACCAGTCGGGTCCGCAGGTGTCGCGTGCGCCCGACGACGTGCGCGGGCGGTTGACCAATCTCCGCCGGGGCATCCAGCAGGGTCGGCAGGCCAACAACCAGTCGACCGGCAGTTTTCCACTCGGCCCCACTCACCAGCAGGAGCGTTAGTTGAGCCCGATGAGTCAGGCCGCGCAGAATCTGAACTGGTTGATCACCAACTTCGTGGACAACACCCCCGGGGTGTCGCACACGGTGGTGGTCTCCGCCGACGGACTCCTGCTGGCCATGTCCGAAGGTTTCCCCCGTGACCGTGCCGATCAGCTCGCGGCCGTCGCCTCCGGTCTGACCTCGCTGACCGCGGGTGCCTCCCGGATCTTCGAGGGCGGCGCCGTCAGCCAGACCGTGGTGGAGATGGAACGGGGCTTCCTGTTCCTGATGTCCATCTCCGACGGATCCTCGCTGGCCGTGCTCGCGCACCCGGAGGCCGATATCGGTCTGGTCGGCTACGAGATGGCCCTCCTGGTCGACCGCGCCGGCACCGTCCTCACCCCGGACCTCCGAGCCGAACTCCAAGGCAGCCTGCTCCAATAGGCGGCCACGAACCGACCACCAGGAAACGCCCTCAGACCCTCGCCCGTCCGGCCGCCTAGAGCCCCCACCGGCCCTTCAGACGGCAAGCCGACACTCTGCTGTCACGCCCGGAGGATTCATGACCCCGCCACCCGCCTCATCCGACCCGTACGGCGCACTGCACCACGCGTCGTACGACGGAGAAGGCGACCAGCCGCTGGTCCGCCCGTATGCCATGACCGGCGGCCGGACCCGGCCCCGCTACCAGCTCGCCATAGAGGCACTGGTCTCCACCACGGCCGACCCCGCGCACATGGCGACACTGCTCCCCGAGCACCAGCGGATCTGCCACCTGTGCCGCGAGGTCAAGTCGGTGGCCGAGGTCTCGGCCCTGCTGTCGATGCCGCTCGGCGTGGCCCGGATCCTCGTCGCGGACCTGGCGGAAGCCGGCATGGTGGCCATCCACCAGCCGGGCAACGGAGAGACCGGCGGCGCGCCGGATGTGACACTGCTCGAAAGGGTGCTCAGTGGACTTCGCAAGCTCTAGCGGCGGAGCGGCCCGGGCCACCACCTCGGCGAAGATCGTGGTGGCGGGCGGCTTCGGCGTGGGTAAGACCACGTTCGTCGGTGCCGTCTCGGAGATCAACCCGCTGCGCACCGAAGCCGTGATGACCTCGGCGTCCGCGGGCATCGACGACCTGACGCACACGGGCGGCAAGACGACGACGACCGTCGCGATGGACTTCGGCCGGATCACGCTGGACCAGGACCTGATCCTGTACCTCTTCGGTACGCCCGGACAGGACCGCTTCTGGTTCATGTGGGACGACCTCGTCCGCGGCGCCATCGGCGCCGTCGTCCTCGTCGACACCCGCCGCCTCGCCGACTGCTTCCCCGCCGTCGACTACTTCGAGAACAGCGGCCTCCCGTTCATCATCGCCCTCAACGGCTTCGACGGACACCAGCCCTACACCCCCGACGAGGTCCGCGAAGCACTCCAGATCGGCCCCGACACCCCGATCATCACGACGGACGCCCGGCACCGCGCCGACGCCAAGAGCGGACTGATCACCCTCGTCGAGCACGCGCTGATGGCACGGCTCAAGTAGGTGCAAGTCGGTAGAGCGGTACGGTAGTTGCAAGCCCGACCCGCGGGGGGCGGGACTGTGTCCTTAGACACGATCCGCCCCCGCCTTCATAACGTTTCGACAGAGAATTGCCGCGTATTCAGCACCCGATGCGGTCAATCGGTGCCGCTGCGCTCACATGAGCCTCGCCTTTTGGCGGGGCTCGCTCTTTATGCCCGTTTTATCCGAGGCTTGGACCACTCGGAATGGCTGATTCCGAGTGTTTGGAACGCGACCGCTCCCCGTGCTGGAATTCGACGAACTTCTGAGTAGTACGGCCCTGAACGAAATACGGCACACCGTAGGTGCCGACGCCGAGAGGTTGTTGTTCGAGTGAGGCGAAGCAAGGATGGCTCCGCGGCGCAGCCTGAGCGGGGCAATTTCACTCCGCCGTCGCGTGCCGCGGCGCCGCCCGCCGATGCGCCCGCGCACACGGGGTCGGGCGGCAGCACCAGTCGACTGGCCCCGCGCAACTGGCGGGTGCCCACCCGGCTGAACGCCATCCTCCTCATTCCGGTACTGGTCGGCCTGGTCATGGGCGGCTTCCAGGTGAAGGGCTCGGTCGACACCTGGCGCGGGGCCCAGGACGCCGAGAGGACCGCGCTGATCGTCCGCGCGGCCTCCGAGTACGGCCAGGCCCTCCTCGACGAACGCGACCTCTCGGCCCGCCCCCTCCTGTCGAACGAACGCGACAACGCCACGATCGACCGGGTCCGGGCCACCACCGACGCCGCCGCGGCCAAGTTCGACGAGGCCGTGAAGGGGATGCCCGCCAAGCGCGGCCTGGAACGGCGCCTGCAGCTGTTCCGGCTGGAGGAGCCCAAGCTCCCCGAGCTGCGCAAGTCCGCCTACGCCGAGGGCATGGACCCGGTGAGGACGGAAGAGGGCTACGTCCAGGTGCAGCACTCCCTCATGGAGTTCGCCAACGAACTGGGCCTGGGCACCGGCAACATCACCAGCTACGGCCGCACGGTCTACGCGATCCAGCTGGCCCAGGCCGCAGAATCGCTTCAGCGCTCCATCGGCATGCATCTGCTGGTGCGGCCGAGCCGGAAGGGCGCCACCTTCGACGCCCAGGTGAAGGCGTTCGGCTCGTACAACTACCTGGAACGGATCGCGCTCGACGAGTTCGGCTCCGGTGGCACGGAGGCCGACTCGAAGCGGCTGAAGCAGGTCATGACCGCCCAGGCGGCCGCCGGGGCGAAGGAGCTGAAGAAGGCCGAGGAGCGGGCCGAGGCGGCCGGCACCCCCTTCGTCGACCCGCCGAGCGTCGACGGCTCGGTCTTCGACGGCATGGCCCAGCAGATCGCCCGGGGCGAGTCCCCCGAGAAGCTGGCCGCGAAGGGCATCACGCCGGAGACCTGGCTGGCGGCCGCCACCGCCAAGTTCGACGGCTACGCCACGATCGAGAAGGAACTCGTCGACAAGGCGGTGGCCGAGGCGGCGGACATCTCGTCCGGCGCCCGCAACGACGCGATCGTCGACGCCGCCGTCGTGGTCGTCGCGCTGCTGGCCGCGTTCGTCCTGGCCGGGCTGATGGCACGGCAGATGAGCCGTTCCATGCGCGAGCTGCGCACGGCCGCCTTCCAGATCGCCGAGCAGCGGCTGCCGATGCTCGTCGACCAGCTGTCCAGGAACGATCCGGGGCTGGTCGACACCCGTGTCCGGCCGCTCCCGATCGACAGCCGCGACGAGATCGGCGAGGTCGCCCGCGCCTTCGACCAGGTACACCGCGAGGCGGTCCGGCTGGCGGCCGAGCAGGCCATGCTGCGGGGCAACGTCAACGCGATCTTCACCAACCTCTCGCGCCGCAACCAGTCGCTGATCGAGGGCCAGTTGACCCTCATCACCGATCTGGAGAACAACGAGGCCGACCCGGACCAGCTGGAGAACCTGTTCCGGCTGGACCACCTGGCCACCCGCATGCGCCGCAACGGCGAGAACCTCCTCGTCCTCGCCGGCGAGGAACCCGGCCGCCGCTGGAACCAGCCGGTCCCGCTGGTCGACGTGGTGCGGGCCGCCTGCTCCGAGGTGGAGTCGTACGAGCGCATCGAGGTGTCCGGCGTACCGGAGACCGAGATCCACGGCGAGTCCGTCACCGACCTGGTGCATCTGCTGGCCGAGCTGCTGGAGAACGCCACCACGTTCTCCTCGCCACAGACCAAGGTGCGGGTCACCGCGACCCGGCTGCCCGACGGCCGCGTGATGATCGAGATCCACGACAAGGGAATCGGGCTCACCCCCGAGGACTTCGCCGACATCAACCACCGGCTGGCCAACCCGCCGACGGTGGACGCCGCGGTGTCGCAGCGGATGGGCCTGTTCGTGGTCGGCCGGCTGTCCGACCGGCACGGCATCCGGGTCCAGCTGCGTCCCTCGGGGGAACAGGCCGGGACCACTTCGCTGGTCATGCTGCCGGACGCCATCACCCACGGCGGCGGCGGCGGTGGCGAACCGGCCGAGGCCCAGGGCGACTTCACCGTCTCCTCGATCATTCCCGAGCAGCAGGAGACCGAACAGCCCGCGCCCCGGCCCCAGATGCGCACGGCGGCCGAGCTGGGCTTCGACGACTCCCGTTACGAGCAGCCGCCGGCCGGTGCCGCGCCGCTGGACCCGGTGGGCCGCTCGCTGCTGCGCGAGGAGCGCCGGGCGGCCCTGGGCGCCCAGACGGCCGGTGAGCGGTCGCAGTTCGGCCAGGAGCCGCACGCCGCCGGCCGGCCCGTCGACGGCGCGTACGCGCAGAACGGGTACCCGGAGCACGGGTACCCCGGGAACGAACAGGCCCGGAACGGCTACTCCCAGGAGACGTACGGGCAGGCGCAGTACGGACAGGAGCCCTACGGGCAGGACCAGTACGGTCAGGACCGGTTCCGGCAGGAGCAGTACGGGCAGGAGCCTGGACAGCAGCCGTACGCCCCGGAACAGTACGGGCGGGACCAGTACGGCCGGACCCCGTACGAGGGCGGCTACGCTCCGCACCCCGACGACGACGGCTCGGCCGCACAGCCCGGTGCCGTCGCCCCGGGCGAATATCCGGAACCGGCATATACGGAACCGGCATATGCGCCCGGCGATTCCTCCAGGACGATGCCCGAGGAGACGTTCGCCACCGACCCGCAGCAGGACGAGTGGACGGACCGGGACGGCTACCCGCAGACGCCCGAGCCCTCGCCCGGAACGGAAGCGGAATCTGCCCCGAGCACCTCCGCCGAGGCCCCGGAAAGCGTAGGCTTCAACCGTCCGGGACCCACCCCGAACTCCGGCCACGAGCTGACCGAAGCCGGTCTGCCGCGCCGGGGCAGCCAGCAGCACTGGCAGCCCACCGGGCGCGGAAACACCCGGCCGCTCGCCGCGCAACAGCCGCAGCAGCAGGACGAGCTGCCGCCTCGACAGTCGCCCCCGCGGCAGGACGCGAACGGCTCCGACGACTGGCGTTCGAAGAACGACGAACGCTGGGAGCGGGCCGAGAAGCTCCGTGAGCCGAAGGCGGGCGGGGTCACCCCGTCCGGACTCCCCCGGCGGGTGCCCAAGGCCAATCTGGTCGAGGGTACGGCGGAGCAGACGCCGCAGGGCGGCCCACAGGTCTCCCGCGCACCCGAGGACATCCGCGGCAGGTTGAGCAACCTGCGGCGGGGCGTACTGCGGGGACGTAACGCGGGTTCGGACACGAGTAACACCTACAACCAGGAGCGTTAGTGTGAGCCCGATGAGCCAGGCGGCGCAGAATCTGAACTGGTTGATCACCAACTTCGTGGACAACACCCCCGGGGTGTCGCACACGGTGGTGGTCTCCGCCGACGGACTCCTGCTGGCCATGTCCGAGGGATTTCCGCGTGACCGTGCCGATCAGCTCGCGGCCGTCGCCTCCGGTCTGACCTCGCTGACCGCGGGTGCCTCCCGGATCTTCGAGGGCGGCGCCGTGAACCAGACCGTGGTGGAGATGGAGCGCGGCTTCCTCTTCATCATGTCCATCTCCGACGGATCCTCGCTGGCCGTGCTCGCGCACCCGGAGGCCGACATCGGTCTGGTCGGCTACGAGATGGCCCTGCTCGTCGACCGTGCGGGCAACGTCCTCACGCCGGATCTCCGGGCCGAGCTGCAAGGAAGTCTTCTCAACTAGCAAAAGGAAGTCTTCTTAACTGATAAACGGACAGTGCGTTTCGCGCCACCGGGTCATAAGGTGCGGTGGCGCGGCCCCACTGGGATCGGGACCGGCAGGCGGAGGAGGAATCGTGACAACACCCCCAGACGGGCACCGGTACAACGGCGGCCAGAACGTGCCGGGTGAGCACGGGAGCAATCCCTTCAACTTCCCCTCCGCGCCCAGCGGACAGCGCACGCAACAGCCGTACCGGCCGTTCCGGCCCCATCGGTGGCCGCAGCAGCCGGAACACCCGCAGCAGCCGTCGAGCGGCCCGCAGGAGCCCGCCTGGCCCCCGCAGCGGCCGTACCGCGACACCCCGCCCCGACCGCCCCGTATCCAGCCCGTGCCGCCGCGGCAGGCCCCCGAGCCGGCCGCCCCCGCCGCGCACAATCCGCTCGTCCGTCCGTACGCCATGACCGGCGGCCGGACCCGACCGCGCTACCAACTCGCGATTGAGGCGTTGGTCAGTACCACGGCCGATCCGTCGCGGCTGCAAGGGCAGTTGCCCGAGCATCAGCGGATCTGCCGGTTGTGCTTCGAGATCAAGTCGGTCGCCGAGATTTCGGCACTGCTCTCGATACCCCTCGGCGTTGCCCGGATCCTCGTAGCCGACCTGGCAGAGGCCGGACTCGTCGCTATCCATCAGCCCGGCGGCGACGAGTCCGCCGGTGGCCAGCCAGATGTGACACTGCTCGAAAGGGTGCTCAGTGGACTTCGCAAGCTCTAGCGGCGGAGCAGCCCGCTCCACTACCTCGGCGAAGATCGTGGTGGCAGGGGGCTTCGGCGTGGGTAAGACCACGTTCGTCGGTGCCGTCTCGGAGATCAACCCGCTGCGCACCGAAGCCGTGATGACCTCGGCGTCCGCGGGCATCGACGACCTGACGCACACCGGGGACAAGACCACCACGACGGTGGCGATGGACTTCGGCCGGATCACGCTGGACCAGGACCTGATCCTGTACCTCTTCGGTACGCCCGGACAGGACCGCTTCTGGTTCATGTGGGACGACCTCGTCCGCGGCGCCATCGGCGCCGTCGTCCTCGTCGACACCCGCCGCCTCGCCGACTGCTTCCCCGCCGTCGACTACTTCGAGAACAGCGGCCTTCCCTTCGTCATCGCCCTCAACGGCTTCGACGGACACCAGCCCTACACCCCCGACGAGGTCCGCGAAGCACTCCAGATCGGCCCCGACACCCCGATCCTGACCACGGACGCCCGGCACCGCGCCGACGCCAAGAGCGCGCTGATCACCCTCGTCGAGCACGCGCTGATGGCACGGCTGCGCTAGTGCCGTGACCGGCATGCCCTGGTCCCGGTGGCGTCCGCGGGTGTCACCGGGCACGGGGCGGGTGCCACCGGGAGCGAGGCCCGGGAAGAGAAGTCCGTACGACGTACTGATGCCCCGCACTCACCGGAGGACCGGGAGTGCGGGGCATCAGCGCGTCGTGGTGTCCGTCAGCGCTGCCAGGAGTGCGGGGCACGGAAGCCCGGGGTGCGCTCCAGACGGCGCCACCCGGCGGTGCTGCGGCCGCGGTGGGCGGGGGTGGCGTCGGGCTGCGCGGCGGCGCGGGCGAGCAGGACGGCGGTTATCGCGGCCAGTTCCTCGGGGGCGGCGGTGCCCTTCTCGACGCGCAGCACGGATGCTGTGGCAGTGCTCATGGGAGGTCTCTCCGTCTTCTCGACAGGTCTTCTCGGCAGGTCTTCGCGGACCCGGCGGCTTCGCGGTGTTCCCGCGACCCCGGCCGCGGACTACTGCGGGGGGTTGCCGTGCTTGCGCGACGGCAGGTCGGCGTGCTTGGTGCGGAGCATGGCGAGCGAGGCGATCAGCACCTCGCGGGTCTCGGCGGGGTCGATGACGTCGTCCACCAGGCCGCGCTCCGCCGCGTAGTACGGGTGCATCAGTTCGGCCTTGTACTCCTTGACCATGCGTGTCCGCATGGCCTCCGGGTCCCCGGCCTCGGCGATCTGTCGGCGGAAGATCACGTTGGCGGCGCCCTCCGCGCCCATCACGGCGATCTCGTTGGTCGGCCAGGCGTACGTCAGGTCGGCACCGATGGACTGGCTGTCCATCACGATGTAGGCACCGCCGTACGCCTTGCGCAGGATCAGCGAGATCCTCGGCACGGTGGCGTTGCAGTACGCGTAGAGCAGCTTCGCGCCGTGCCGAATGATTCCACCGTGCTCCTGGTCCACCCCCGGAAGGAAGCCGGGTACGTCCAAAAGAGTGATGATGGGGATGTTGAAGGCGTCACACATCTGGACGAAACGGGCCGCCTTCTCGGATGCCTCGATGTCCAGGACACCGGCCAGGACCTGCGGCTGATTGGCCACGATCCCGACGACCTGGCCGTCCATGCGGGCGAGGGCGCACACGATGTTGCGGGCCCAGCGCTCGTGGATCTCCAGGTAGTCGCCGTCGTCGACGAGTTCCTCGATGACCTTGTGCATGTCGTACGGACGGTTGCCGTCGGCGGGGACCAGGTCCAGCAGGACGTCGCCGCGCCGGTCGGCCGGGTCGTCACCGGCCACGGCCGGCGGGTTCTCCCGGTTGTTGGAGGGCAGCAGGCCGAGCAGGTACCGGACCTCGGCGATGCAGGTCTCCTCGTCGTCGTACGCGAAGTGGCACACGCCCGAGGTCTCGGCGTGCACGTCCGCGCCGCCGAGCCCGTTCTGGGTGATCTCCTCGCCCGTGACCGCCTTCACCACGTCCGGACCGGTGATGAACATCTGCGAGGTGTCCCGCACCATGAACACGAAGTCCGTGAGCGCCGGGGAGTAGGCGGCGCCGCCCGCGCACGGGCCGAGCATCACGCTGATCTGCGGGATGACGCCCGACGCCTTGGTGTTGCGCTGGAAGATCCCGCCGTACCCGGCGAGCGCGCTGACGCCCTCCTGGATACGGGCACCCGCGCCGTCGTTCAGCGACACCAGCGGGGCACCCGCCGCGATCGCCATGTCCATGATCTTGTGGATCTTGGTGGCGTGGGCCTCGCCCAGGGCGCCGCCGAAGATCCGGAAGTCGTGCGCGTAGACGAAGACCGTACGGCCGTCGACCGTGCCCCATCCGGTGATCACGCCGTCCGTGTGGGGCTTCTTCTGCTCCAGGCCGAAGCCGGTCGCCCGGTGCCGGCGCAGCTGCTCGACCTCCCGGAACGACCCCGGGTCGACCAGCAGCTCGATGCGCTCACGCGCCGTCAGCTTGCCCTTGGCGTGCTGCGCCTCGGTCGCCCGGTCACTCGGTCCGCGACGGGCCTGCTCACGCAGCGCCAGCAGCTCGGCCACTCGGCCGCGGGTGTCGCTCGGCTCGCCCGGGGTTTCGTCCACAACGGTCATGCACCGACCCTACGAACCCCGGCAAGCAAATCCTGCCGTCGACTCCGTACAGTCTCCCGACCCGATTCCTGGTGGAGCCTGACAGTGCCAGGGCGCCATGCAGGCGAAGTACCAGCTTTCGCCGGTCCGGAGTTGTGCGGTTCCTATAAAGCTCACCTGTGGTCTGCCGCACACTGCTGTCAGCCTCGGGGTGTGCTCCGGTCGGGTGTTCCGCACGAGGGTACGCCCCCTCGGAGGGGGCGCGGTCCGCGGTGCCGGGGGCTCGGGACGACCGTCGGCCCCGGGCAACGGCCGGGCGGGCCGGAAGCTCCGGGGGGTCTCGTCGGGGGCCGGGCAGGGGAAGCAGGCAGGCCCGGGGAGGCCCGCCGGCTCATGGAGTCCGGCGGGCCTCCCCGGTCGCGGCGTCGCCTATCGGACGTCGCAGCGCAGGGTGCGCCCGTCCGTCCCCGGCCGGACCCTCAGCACCAGGCGCCGCCCGGTGGCGAGCACCTCGATGCCCGGGTCCGCCGAGACGACCCGGTGCACCGGCCGCTCCCAGACGACGTCCACCGGGGCGCCGCTGCGGTCGGGCCCGCTGACGCACACGGTCATGGTGCGTCCGCGCTCGCGCACGAGGACGCTCGCCGGGGCGGTGACGGAGAGCGGGCCGGCCTCGCCCGGCTGCCAGAAGTTGGCGGCGATGACGCCCAGGGAGCGCACGGAGACGGCCTGAGCGGCGGCGGTGTTGGCGTGCACGGTGAGCCACCGCCGGTCGGCGGCGCGGGCGGTGACGGCGCGACGGGAGGCTCCGGGCATCAGCAGGTACGCGTAGGCGGCATCGACCGGGTCGGTGCCGTGGTCGAGCCACAGGGTCTGGTAGCGGCGGGTGCGGCGCTCGGTGGAGCTGGTGGTGTTGATGTCGGACCAGGCTCCGGTGCGGTCCTCGCGCAGCGTGCGCAGTCCGGTGGCGCCGCCGGGGAACACCCAGCCGCCGTGCCCGTCCAGGTGGGCCCAGCGGGAGCCGGGGTCCGTGGTGAACGCGGCGGTGCCGTTCTCGCCGATCATGCGGTTGTCGACGACCGTCTCGACGGGTGTCGAGTCGGTGCCGGTGATACCCGCGCCGAGGCAGACGACCGTGTCGTCGAGGCAGAACCACGACTTGCGGGCCTGGAGCGTCGAGCCGAGGCCCTTGAGGTGCTGGCCGACCGCCGCGAACTCGCCGTCGGTGGTGCCGCCGACCCAGGCCGTCGAGGGCTTGGCCGCGCCCCATTCACCGCCCGCCCGGTCGGCGAGCCGCTTGGTGGACACGGTCGTGCCGGGCAGCCGGTACGGGTCGACGGTCGGCCAGAACCAGTCGGTGTACTGGTCGCCCTGCCGGTCGCCGGGCCACCAGTAGAGCATTCCGGCGCCGGTGTGCCAGCCGCGCGGGTTCTCTCCGTTGCCGCACTCGTAGTACGAGATCCGCTTGGAGGCCATGGAGAGGCCCGCGGCCCAGTGCGGACGGCGGTGCACCGCTCGGTCCATGCCGGCGAAGAGGTGGTGGCCGATCCGCTCGGGCGCGGCGCGCACGGCACTGGCCTGGACGGCGTGCAGCCGGGACAGGTCCGCGATGCCGTACTGGGGTGCGGCGAGGACGGGGCTGGTGCGGTCGCGGGCGATCCAGCCCTTGATCATGCCGTGCCAGCGGTCGCGTTCCTCCGCCGAGGCGCCCTGGGCGAGGAGCGCGATGCCGGCGATGATCCCCTGCCCGTGGAAGTGGTCGCCGCGCAGGATCCTGAGGTCGTCGCTCTTGAGCACGCCGCGGCTGATGGCCCGGCCGTTGACGCTGTCCATGACCAGGCCGTTGTAGATCAGCGGGGCGTAGGCCTTCTCCACGCTGTCGAGGATGATCTGCCGGTTCGGGTCGGTGACGGCCCAGGTGGACCCGGCGAGCAGCGCGAAGAGGCGGCCGAGCCCGTCGAGCATGACCTGGCCGTAGGTGCCGGAGTAGGCGATGGTGGTGTGCTGGATGAACGACCCGTCCGTGTACAGCCCGTCCCCCGTGGTGACGTAGGGGAAGACGGGCGAGAGCGCGTCGCGGGCCAGCTCGATCTTGGCCGGGGTCCGGCCGAGGACGCCGCGCATGACGACGGAGCGGCACAGGTCGACGCGGTTGGCGCCGGTGGAGGTGCCGCTGTAGTCGCGGAGCACGGAGTCGGGAACGAAGTGGTCGACGGCCGCGCAGGCGGCCTCGACGCGGGCGGTGCCCAGGTGCTCGTACAGGACGGCGGTGATGTCCATGAGGAGGCGCGGGCTGCCGATCTGCCATTCCCACCAGTTGCCGTACGGCTTGACGGAGGCGTGGTAGGCGGTCGCGGCGAGGTGGTCGTAGCCGCGCACGATGTCGGCGAGGAGGGCGGCGTCGCCGGTGGAGCCGGTACCGGGCTGGGCGTACGCCTGGGTCATCGTCCACAGCCTGCTGTACGCCTGGGTGATGCCGGCCGGAGGGTCGTAGGGGGCGTCGGGCCACAGCGAGCCGGGCTGCGGGTCCATCGTCGACCGGAACGTCCGCGCCCGGGTGCCGAGGGCGGTGAGGCGGGACGCGTAGGGTTCGGCGGTCGCGTCGAAGCCGGTGCCGAGCGTGATGACGGTCCACCGTCCGCGCAGCTCGTCGAACTCGTCGGCGCCCGCGGCGCCGCTGCCGGTCGCCGCCGTCGCGGAGACGGACCCGGACGTGCTCGCTGCCGCGGCCGTGCCGGGGACGGCGACGGCCAGGGCGGCGCCCGCCGAGAGGGTGAGCAGGGTGCGGCGTGACCATTCGGGCGGTGTGGGCATGTGCGGCTCCGTTCTTCGCGGGGTCGTCGGTGTCGGGGTGGTGTGTGGGGGTGTGGGGACGGGGCGGGTGTCCGCCGGGCGGCGCACCCGCCCCGGGTCTCGGGAGGGGGCTCAACTCCCGCAGTGGAAGCGGGCGTCGCCCCAGTCGGCGTGGTCGTTCCCGTTGCCGTCGCCGCCGTCGTCGACGATCAGGTCGACGTACCGGGCGCCGGTGATGTCGGCGGTGAGCCGCCAGGGGCCGTCGGTGGCCTTCAGCAGCGGTGACCTGGCCTTCTCGGTGCCGTCGGCGGCGACGGCGAACCGCACGCTGCCGCGCGTGGTCTGGATGTCGTCCACTCCCACCTCGGCGGTGAAGGAGGCGCAGTTGCCGCCCAGGTAGTAGCGGACCCGCGCCGGGGCGTGGGTGCCGAGGCCCTTGGCGTGGACGGTGCCGCCGATGGTGAGCGGGGTGCCGTCGCCGGTGCCCTGTTCGCCGTTGGAACGGTCGCGCTCGACCGGCCCCCAGCCGTTCTCGGCGGAGACCTGGTCGAGGTCGCTCGCCCAGCTGTCGGTGGTGGGCGGGGGCGGCAGGGTCCGTACGGAGGTCTGCGCGCCGAGCGTGCGCCGGGCGCCGCCGGCCGTGTAGGAGACCTCCGAACCCAGCTGGTACGTCCGGTACTTCGCGTCGACCGGCGGGGTGACGCGCCAGCTTCCGGTGACCTCGGCGCCCGGGGCGACCGTGTCGAAGGCGACGGCTCCGGCGGGCTCGGCCGTCCACCCCTCGGGGACGGTCAGGCTCAGCGCGACACCGTTCGCCGCGGTGGTCTCGTGGTTGGTGAAGGCCGCCCGGACGGTGTGCGCGGTGCCCGGCTCCAGGGCCTCGGCGCCCGGGTCGACGGTGAGCGTGCCGCAGGCGGCGAGCCCGTCGGCGGGGGCCGGTCCGAGGTCGGTGACGGTGAACGCGTCGAGGACGAAGTCGGCGCCGTCCGGGGCGTCGCCACGCTTGCGCAGCCCGGTCCAGGTGTCGCCGCAGCCCGCGGTGACGGTCTCGGTGAAATGGCCGGTGACGCGCTGCTGCCCGATCGGGGTGGCACGGGTCCCGACGGAGCGCGGTGTGCCGTCGGCGGCGATCCGGTCGTAGCCGTCGACCCACTCGTACGCCCCGGCGTGACTGGACTGGTAGTCGTACTCGACCCGGTAGCGGTGGCCGTCGGTCATCGGCACGGTCCAGGGCGCGGTGCGGTAGACGAGTCCGGGGTTCTCCTCGTGGGACTTGAGGGACTCCCCGCCGCCGATCACGTCGTCGACGAGCTTCCCGTTCCAGCCCGACCGGGTGTACGGGGCGTGCGGCCGGGAGATGACGGTGCGAGGGTCGGTGGAGCCGCCCGCGTCGCCCTTGAGGAAGGGGCCCCAGCCCTGGTCGACGTCCTCGAAGTCCTCGTACACGACGGTGTTCTTCCTGGTCGCCGGGGCGTTGGCGACGATGCGCACGTCGTCGACGCGGACGCGCGCCGCGGCTCCGCCGGCCGCCTCGACGCGCAGGGTGGTACGCCCGTGCGCCGGGGCGGTGAAGTTCACCTTGACGCGCTGGAAGTACGTGTCGTGCCAGTCGGAGGCGGCGACCTGGTCCTTCGCGGTGGAGCGTTCGACGGATACGGCCTTGCGGCCGGTCCTCCCCTTGGTGTCATCGCCCACCGAGAGGGTGGTGCGCCGGGTCTTCCCGGGCTCGACCTCGATGAGCGCGGAGGCGGTGTAGCGCCTGCCGGGCGTGAGCCCGTCGATGCGCTGCTGGATCCCCGCCGGTGAACTCCCTCCGAACCGGGCACTGTTGCGCCCCCGACCGTCGGTGTCGCGTGCGACGGTCCCGGTACGCGTCCAGGAATCGAGCCGGGCGTCGTTGAAGCCGGGGTCGCGGACCGGGGTGTCCTCGCCCCAGCGGGGGTCGGCGGCCTTCGGCGCACGGCCCGGGTAGAGGACGTACGGCTGTCCGGCCTCGGCGGTCAGCGTGATCCTCCCGTCGACGGCCCTGACCGTGCCGGCCCTGACCCGGCCGTTGTCGGTGAGCTCGTAGACGGTGTACGGGCCGTCGGACGGCACGGCCCAACTGGTCCTTCCACCGGTTTGGTTGTAGTGGTAGAGCTTCTTGCCGCCGTCCCAGGGCAGCAGGTAGTCGGTGCCGCTGAGGACCTTGCGCCCGTGGTCGTAGAAGGTGCGCCGGCCGTCCTCGACCGTCCCGCGAAGGCCGCCCGTGAACGTGATGTCGTTCCCGTCCCAGCGCGTGATCCTCTGCTGCTGGAGGAACTTGGCGGGCAGGTCGCGCTGCCAGACGTTGGCGTAGAAGGCGTTCCAGTCGGTCTCGCCGGTCCAGCCCTCGAACTCGGCGATGGCGGTCTGCCCGAGGACCGGATCGTTGTTCCAGGTGTCCCGCTCGCCGTTGCGTATGAAGCGGATGATCTTCGAGTTGAGGCCCTTGTTGGTGGCGCCGCCGTAGTCGAGGTCGTTGGCCCAGTGCGACCAGAGGGTGCCGCGCTCGAACTTGTCGGACCACTCGCTGCCGACGTTCCACCCCTGCTTCCGCAGGATCTGGAGGGTTTTGTCCGCGATCCAGCCGTGCGTGTAGTAGACGTCGATGTAGAGGAAGCCCAGGTTGCGGTCGGTCTCGTCGCGCAGTTGCTGGAAGCGCCGGGCCAGGTCACCGCTGTTGAGGTCGCGGCGCTGGTCGATGTAGTAGCTCTGACCGAGCCAGTTCCAGCCGGGCCTGTTCTTGTCGACGAGTTGCTCGTCGAACTCCCTGGCCTCCGGGTACGCCTCCGTGGCGTTGACGTGGACGCCGAAGGTCGCGCCCCACTTCTTCCCCTTCCTCAGAAGGGAGTTGAGGTCCTTCAGACCCCCGGCGCGCTCGTTGTAGTCGCCGCCGTAGTCGGGGTGGGCGGAGTCGTGCCCCTCGGAGGCGTACCCCTTGAGCACCGCCAACTGCCCGAGCCCGTCGGTCGCGAGCGAGATCCGCTTGACGTCGTCGAGCGTGCGCAGGAAGGGATGGGTGGCCTGGCTGGCGAAGTTGAACGGGATGTGGGTGATGACCCGGTCCGGGGTGTCCTCGCTGCCGGGCGCGGTGATGCCGATGGTCCGGAACGCGATGGCGCCGTCCTGCCAGTCGACCCTGCGGTCGCCGTTGGCGTCGGGGGTGACGACGACCTTCGCCCAGGGCAGGTCGTCGCCGCTCTCCGGCTTCGGCGCGCCCTCGCCCCGGTAGGTCCACTGCCCGGACCAGACGCCGACCCGGACCCCGCCGCCGTCCCCGCCCTTGCGGGCCTGGTGCCAGAACCGGGCGTCGTCACCGCCGGTGGCCCCGGAGGGTTTGTCGTACGAGGAGTTGGACTCGACGGCGGCGGCGAGCGAGCCGGTGTTGACGATCGCGTACGAGGCCCCGACGGGCGCCGCGTCCGGGGCGGTGTCGGCGGTGACCGGGGAGAAGACGTCGGCGGTTCGGGTGGAGTCGTTGTCGAGCCGGGTGAAGGCGGTGGCCGCGCCGGTGTCGGCGGAGCCGACGGAGGCGAGGTCGTGGCCGGGTATCTCGATGGTCCCGACGCGGTGCGCGCCGGTGTCGCGGACGGCCGTGATCCTGAAGGTGGTGGCACGTCCGGAGACGGAGAGCGAGGCGTCGATCTCCACCCCTGGCAGATCGGGGAAGGTGAGCGTGTAGCGGGCGGTGGTGGTGCCGACGCGGGGCGCGCCCTTGAGCCGTACGGGGTGCGGAGTGCCGTCGAGGGTGACGGAGGTGACCGGCCGGGTGCTGCCGAGCAGCCGGGCCCCGCTGGACCTGTCGGTGTACGCCAGGACGCGCGGGAAGTCGTCGGCGACGGCGACGGACAACTGCGCGGAGGCGATGACGGCGGCGTCCGCCGGTACGTCCGCCGTCTCGGCCGCGACGGGTGAGTCGGCGGCGGGGGCCGCGACGGGTGAGGGGGCGGCGAAGGCCGTGGCGGGGAGAGCGGTTCCCACCAACGCCAGTACTGCGGCTGAGGCGGCGGCTGTGGCGCCCGCCGAAGTGAATCTTCGCGACATGTGCACTGCGTAGTCCCCGCGCCCGGACACCGTCAATGACCTGCGACGACTCCGTGCGCTCCAGTCCAACAACCGCGTTACGTAAGTCCAAGTGACGGTGCGTGTCCGCTGCCCGGGGCACGGTGACGGACCGTCCGCCACGCGAACGGCGCCGTCGGCACGGGGCGGGGTGCTCACTCCCCCGCGTACAGCCTCCGCAGGTCGACGAGGACCACTTCGCCCCGCGCTTCCGCCTTCCGCAGCTCGCCGCTGAATCCGGCACCGCTGTAGCACGCGAGCCGTACGGCCGAGGTGTCGGTCCCGCGGTCCGCGAGCAGCGCCGCGATGTGCCGCAGCCGGTCCAGGTGCCCCTCTCCCATGACCTGGTCCCATTTCGCCTCGCCCAGGGAGAGCAGGACGCCGTTGTCCTGTCCGACAGCCCCGCGCACGACCACGTCGACCTCGTGGCCGGTACGCGCCCCCGGGTCGGCGACCGTCCCGTACGAGACATCGATCGGCATGCCCCCGAACGTCTCCGGTGCCGCGAAGTGCGTCACCCATTCGCGGCAGATCTGCTCGAAGTGCGGTCCGACCACCGCCGACCGGAACCGGGCGCGCGAGCTCTCCCAGACCTGCTCGGCGAGTCCCCGGTCGAGCAGAGGGAGCTTGGTCCGGGAGACCACGTGGTCGAACGCGATCAGCGGTTCGCCGATGCGGTACACGCTCCGGTTCCTCCGGAAGGCGTCCACCTCACGGCGTACGAGACCGCATTCCTGGAGCACCGTGAGCGGATGCGTGATGTCCCCCGCCGTCCGGCCCAGACAGCCGGCGATCCCGCCCGCCGTGGCGTTTCCCGCGGCCAGGGCCCCGAGAACGGAGTGGTAGAGCGCCCGGTCCCGCAGATCCGCCTCGTCGGCCAGCAGGTAGCGGGCCTCCCGGTAGAGCGGCGAGCGCGGCGACAGGGCCGTACGACACACCCACGCGTCGAAGTCGTCGAGCCCGTCCGGGACGTCGTCGCGTACGAACTCACGGCGGTAGGCGGGGGTCCCGCCCACCACACTGTGCACGAGCAGCGCGAGCCGGGGATCGTCGATGCCCCAGAAGGCCGCGGCCTGCCGGAAGTCGAGCGGCTGGACGATCAGTTCGAGGCTCGCCCGCCCCCTGAGCGGCGATGTGCCACCGAGCAGCCCGCCCATGAACGCGAGCGAGCTGCCGCACAGCAGAAGCCTGGTCCGGGACTCCAGCCGCTCGGGTCGGCGCGGACCGTAGGCCACCTGGACGATCGACGGCAGCGACGGCGTGGCACGGGCGAGGTACGGGAACTCGTCGATCACCACCGGCACCGGCTGCTCCCGCCCGAGCGCGAGCAGCGCGTCCACGCCCTGCTCCCACCGATCGAACCGCAGCGCCCCGGCCGCCCCCGTGTACTGGCCCAGTTCCTCCCCGAACCTCCGCAGCGACTCCGCTTCCGTCGCCTCGTACGCGCAGAAGTAGAAACCTCCGGCAGCCCGTGCGAGCGAGTCCAGCAGGAACGACTTCCCTTGCCGACGCCGCCCGGAGACCACGCCCAGCGTGGCCTCGGGGCCGGGATCGGCGGCGAACGCGGTGAGCTCGCTCCATTCCCAGTCCCGGTCGAACATGTCGGAGGGTTTCGCGAACGTGCGGGGTGCGGCGGAGCCGCGAAGCTTCCCGGTCACAGGGCCACCACCTAGCGCGGTTTACGGAATCACACTTCCCAGAAGTACGTTTCCGTTAACGACGCCACCCACCTCGGGACACGGGTTCGCCCCGCGCCGCCGCGCCGCGAACTCGCACCACACCACCTTGCCGGGGTTCCCCTCCCCCACCCCCCATTTGTCCGCGAGCGCCGCCACCAGCAGCAGCCCCCGCCCGCCTTCCGCATCGGGAGCCGGTACCGCATCGACCGGTCCCACCTTCCCGTCGCCGCTGTCGTGGACCTCGACGCGCAGGATGCCGTCCGCCGGTTCGAGCCGCATGCACACGAGGTACCCGCGCCCCGGCGGGACACCGTGCAGCAGCGCGTTGGTGACGAGTTCACTCACGCAGAGCAACACGTCGTCGGCGCGGGACTCGCACGCCCAGTCGATGAGCGCCTTGCGCACGAACTGCCTTACGAGCGGCACGGATCGCCGTTCACGGCTATGGAACGACTTGCAGAAGTACGGGAGGTGATTTGACTCATTCACACCACCAAGGTCACACAACGTCACTAGCGTTGATCAGTGTGTGAGGCCGTACGTCGCACACGTACGGCCTCTGACGGGCCATCCAGGTTTCACAACGGGGAGAGGCAATCCATGCACGCGGCGAAGAGGAACAAGCGGATCACGTCCTGGCATCTGATCGGCGCCCAGTTGGCGACGTTCCGCAAGGCGACAGGGATGACGCAGGCGGCACTGGCGGACCGGTGCTGCGTGGGCGAGGAGACGATCGCATCGATCGAACAGGGGCGCAGGCCGCTACAGGCGGACTTCGCGGCCCAGCTCGACGAACTGCTGGAGACGAAGGGGGTGTTGCAGGTCGCGGTGGCGAAGGTGCCGAAGAAGGAGCGGTTCCCGGCGTTCGTGCAGGACTTCATCGACTACGAGCAGGATGCGGTGACGCTGCTGTCGTACGAGAGCCAGGCTGTACCGGGCCTGCTCCAGATCGAGGAGTACATCCGGTTCCTCTTCTCCTGCCTCTACCCGCCCCTCGAAGAGGAAGAGCAGGAAGAGTGGGTGGCAGCCCGACTCGACCGGCAAAGGCTCCTCGAACGCAAGCCTCGCCCCATGCTGCACTTCATCCTGGAGGAGAGCATCCTTCGCAGCGAGCTGGGGAACCCCGCCATAATGCGACGACAGATCGCACACCTGCGCCACTGCATGGAACTCCCCTTCCTGGGGCTCCAGATCATGCCGATGAAACTCCCGAGGCATGCCGGGCTCTCGGGGCCCATGGTGCTGCTGGAAACTCCCGATCACGACCATCTCGCTTACGTCGAGGGACAACTGACCAGCTACCTGCACGAGGAGCCCGACGACGTCAGTGTGCTCCAGCAGAAATATGGGATGCTGCGTTCGCAGGCGCTCTCCGTCGAGAAGAGCGCGCGCCTACTGGACGAACTGCTTGGAGAGAAATGACCAGCGCAGCACACCCGGCTCCCCGTACCACCGCCCTGGCCTGGTTCAAGTCCAGCTACAGCACCGACCAGGGCGGCAACTGCATCGAAGTCGCCTACGACTGGCGCAAGTCGAGCCACAGCAGCGACCAAGGCGGCGCCTGCGTCGAGGTGGCCGCCCACCCCGCCGCCATCCACATCCGCGACTCCAAGGTCACCAACGGCCCCGTCCTCACCGTCCAGCCCACCACCTGGACCGCCTTCATCACCACCGCCACTGTCTGACAACTCGCCGTCCTCGGCCCGCCCTTCGGGCCGGGGTGGTCGGCGGGTGGTCTACGGCGCCGACAGGGCGGTGCGCTCGACTTTCTCCAGCCAGCCGGTGTCCCAGCGGGCGAACCTCACCGGCACAGCATCGTCGTCGCCTTCCCGGGCGACGGCCACCGACCCCAAGGCAGCCCTCCGCTGCATTCACCGGCAGCCACGCGCTGATGCACCCGGGGACCGGTTTGTCGCCATCGGCATCGTGACAGCGGACGGGAACGCAGGCAGCATTCTCCGCTCAGAGCTCCGGACAGCCCCTTGGAGGGTTCACGTGATCCGCGCAGCACACCCGGCTCCCCTTACCACCGCCCTGGCCTGGTTCAAGTCCAGCTACAGCAGCAGTCAAGGCGGCAACTGCATCGAAGTCGCCTACGACTGGCGCAAGTCGAGCCACAGCAGCGACCAAGGCGGCGCCTGCGTCGAGGTGGCCGCCCACCCCGCCGCCATCCACATCCGCGACTCCAAGGTCACCAACGGCCCCGTCCTCACCGTCCAGCCCACCACCTGGACCGCCTTCATCACCACCGCCACTGTCTGACAACTCGCCGTCCTCGGCCCGCCCTTCGGGCCGGGGTGGTCGGCGGGTGGTCTACGGCGCCGACAGGGCGGTGCGCTCGACTTTCTCCAGCCAGCCGGTGTCCCAGCGGGCGAACCTCACCGGCACAGCATCGTCGTCGCCTTACCTTCGTGAACTCCTCAGGGATGTCCCGCTAAATGATCTCCGGGCCTCTCCGGGGGCCTCAGCGAAACTCGTGGACCACCTGGATCTCGCCGACCATGTGAGCGTTGAAGTCGTCCAGTTCCTCAGCCGGAATCCACAGTTCGAGGATCGTCCGCCCTCCGGCCTGCCGGACGGGGTACCGGCTCAAAAAAGCCGACTCGACCTCGAATCGCGTCACGAAGCCGACACCACTGTGCTTCACGTTCCAGTCCCTCGCGATCTTGATCGCGTAGTCCTCGTTGAGGACCGGGTAGAAGATCGGCTGCTCGGGGAGCCGAGGCGGCCAAGCACGCCAGTTCAGCTCACGGACCAGGTCCAGTTCCTCGGGGCCGGTGGGGCGCCACAGGGTCGTCGTTGCTCGTCGGCTGGTCATGTGGTGAATCGCCCTCTGAACGCGGGAGGCGCCGCTGGTACGGCTGCTCTGGGACCGGACGATACCGCTCCTCCGCGCCTACGCACCCTGACCGGTCGGCCGCGCCGGGCCGGGCGGTGAATCCGGCCCCCGCGCTACCGGCCTGTCGCCGCGGACGGCATATGCGCCGCCGTCGTCCCGGAACCCCGGCCCATCAGGACCGTCACCGCGTAGACGGCGAGTCCCAGCAGGGTCATCGCTCCGGCGAAGAGGTTCACGGCGATGAAGCCTCCGCCATTGTTGAGGACGGCGGCGCCGAGGAGCGATCCGAGGGTGATGCCCGCGCCGAAGGCCGCCGTGTTCGCGGTGCCGACGAGCACGGACCCGCTTCCGGCGAAACGCAGGACGAAGGTCTGGAGCGGGGTGAGCAGGCCGAACCCGCAGGCGCCGAGGACGAACAGCATGGGGATCGTGACGGCACGGGACGAGGCGGTGAACGCGAGCACCGCGAGCGCGGCGGCGAGCAGGAGCAGCAGGGTGACGACGGTCGCGTGAAGTGCCCGGTCGGCGGCCCTTCCCGCGAGCCAGTTGCCCACGACGAGCCCGGCTCCGTAGATCACGAGCAGCCATACGACATCCGTGGCGGAGAAACCGGTCACGGTCGTCAGGAGCGGCTCGATGTAGGTGAACGAGGCGAACAGGCCACCGAACCCGATCGCCGTCGCCGCCAGTGCCGACCAGAGGCGTGGGTTCGCGAAGGGGCGCAGGCTGCTGCGCAGATCCGTCGAGATGGCGCTGTCGTGTCCGGTGGGCACGAGTGCGGAGATGCCTGCAAGGCTCACGGCACTCACGACGGTGACGACGAGGAACGCGCCCCGCCACCCCCAGACCTGTCCGGTGAGGGTTCCCAGGGGCATCCCGAGCACGTTCGCCAGGCTCAGCCCGGTGAACACCACCGCGATGGCGGCGGCCTGCCTCCCGGCGGGCACCATCCGGGAGGCGGCGACGGAGGCGACACCGAAGAAGGCGGTGTGCGACCAGGCCGTGGCGAAGCGGCTCGCGAGAAGGAACGTGAAGGTCGGACTGAACGCGGCGACGAGATTGCCGACGGTGAAGATCACCATCAGGATCACAAGCACCTTCTTCATCGGCAGCCGCAGGGTCGCCAGGGCCAGCAGCGGCCCGCACATCTGCCCGACCGCATAGGCCGTGGTCACGAGTCCCGCGTCCGCGACCGAGATGTCGAAGTCCGCGGCGAGCGGGGACAGCAGTCCGTTGGTGAGGAACTCGGTGGTTCCGATGGCGAAGGCGCTGAGAGCGAGCGCCACGAGGGCGAGAGGCATCGAGCTGATCGTTCCTGGGGTCGCGGATCACGGTGACGGTCCTCAGGGTCGATCCGCGTGCCGGCGCCTGCCAGCCCTCCCTTCTTCCTACGCTCCGCGTTCCTGTCACTGACAGGGTCACCCTGGGGCCCCTCCCGGGCCTCGGCGGGCCGATACCCTGGGGGCATGAAGGTGCGTACCGAGCTCGGGGAATTCCTCCGCGACCGACGCGCCCGCATCACCCCGGAACAGCTCGGGCTGCCCACCGGACGGGCCAGACGCGTTCCGGGGCTGCGGCGGGAGGAGATCGCCCGGCTCGCCGGGATCAGCCCGGCGTACTACACCCGGCTCGAACAGGGGACCGGTACCAACGCCTCCGACCAGGTCCTGGGCGCTCTCGCTCGGGTGCTGATGCTCGACACCACCGAGTCGGCACACTTGTTCGACCTCGCTCGCCCCGCCCCGTCGGGCGGACTCCGCCCGCCGCCCGCCGAGCACGCCCCGGAACCGGTCCACGGTCTGTTGAACGCGATGCCGCAGGTACCGGCCGTCCTGCTGGGCCGCCGCAACGACGTGCTCGGGTGGAACCGCCTCGGACACCGGCTGCTCGCGGGCCACCTCGACTTCGACGCCCCGGCCGACCCCGTCACCCGGCCCTCCGCCTCCCGGATGCTGTTCCTCGATACGCGCACCCGCGCCATGGAGGCCGACTGGGAGCACTACGCCCGGACCCATGTCGCCTACCTCCGCAGACTGAGCGGGCGACACCCGGGCGACCGGCGCCTTGCCGACCTCATCGGCGAACTCACCGCCCGAAGCACCGAGTTCGCCGCCATGTGGGCGCGGGGCGACGTCCGTGAGTGCACCTATGGCGACCGCACCCTGCGCCACCCCGAGGTCGGTACCCTGACCGTCACGTATCAGGTCATGAACCAGCCCGCCCTGCCCGACTGCCGGATCGAGTTCTACACCGTCGAGCCCGGCACCCCGTCCTCGGACGCCCTGGTCCGCCTGGCCGACGCCGCCCTCGGGGGCAGGCAACGGTGACGCGGGGCCGCGACGACACCCCGACCGGAGCGCCGCCGTCAGGTGCTCGTGAGGACGACGAGCTGCCGGGTCGCCCGCGTCATCGCCACATAGCGGTCCACCGCTCCTTCGACGCCCTCGCCGAACGCGTCCGGGTCGACGAGAACGACCAGGTCGAACTCCAGCCCCTTCGACAGCTCCGGGGTCAGCGACCGGACGCGGGGCATCGGCCGGAATGCGGGATCGCCGATGACGCAGGCGATCCCGTCGGTGTGCTCCGCGAGCCAGGCGTCGAGGATGGTGTGCAGGTCCGAGACCGGTCCGTGGACGACGGGGACGCCACCGCTGCGGATGGAGGTCGGCACGTTGGCGTCGGGGAGCGCGGCCCGGACGACCGGCTCGGCCTCCGCCATGATCTCCTCGGGCGTGCGGTAGTTGATGCTCAGGGAGGCCAGGCCGATCCGGTCGAACCCGACGCGCTCCAGCCGTTCCCGCCACGATTCCGTGAACCCGTGCCTGGCCTGGGCGCGGTCCCCGACGACGGTGAAACTCCGGGACGGGCAGCGCAGCAGCAGCATCTGCCACTCCGCGTCGGTCAGTTCCTGCGCCTCGTCCACGACGACGTGCGCGAACGGACCGGCCAGCAGGTCCGGTTCGATGCCGGACGGGACGGTCCCGCCGGCCAGTGTGTCCTTCATGTCCTGGCCGTGCAGCATCGTCACCGCGCCCTCGCCGTCGTCGTCCGCCTGGAGGATGGTGTCGATCACCCTGGCCATGTGCTCCCGTTCGGCGGCGAGAGCGGCTTCGCGCCGTTGCCTGCGCCGCGACGCCTCCGGGTCGCCGAGCCGCTGCCGCGCCGCGTCCAGGAACGGCAGGTCGGACACCGTCCAGGCTGCGGCTTCCGTACGCCGCAACAGCCGGACCTCGTCCGGGGCGAGCCAGGGGGCGCACATCCTCAGGTAGGCGGGTACGGACCACAGGTCCGCGACGAGGTCGGCCGCTTCGAGCAGCGGCCACGCGCGGTCGAAGGCCGTGAGAAGCTCCCTGTTCCGCAGCAGCGAGGTGCGGAGCAGCTGCTCCGGAGCGTCGCCCCCGTGCTTGTCCACCAGGATCGTGAGCAGTTCCTCCCAGACCTGGTCGCGCGCCTCGTTGTGCGCGGTACCGGGTTCCGCCGCTTCGAACGCCGCGGCCCAGTCGGCCGCGGTCAGCGGGACGTCGGACCAGTGGGTGGTGACCGTCATCGCCTCGGTGGGCGGCTCCTCGTAGAACCGGACGGCCGTCTCGATCGCCCTCACCAGGTCCGCGGACGACTTCAGGCGGGCCACCTCCGGGTCGGTCTCGGTCCCTGCCCCGGCCCCCTCGGCGACCAGGTCCCGCAGGGTGCACGTCTGCACGCCCTCCTCGCCGAGACTGGGCAGGACGTCGGCGACGTAGCCCAGGTACGGCTGGTGCGGGCCGACGAACAGCACGCCGCCCCGGCGGTGACCGACCCGCGGATCGGAGTGGAGGAGGTAGGCGGAGCGGTGCAGGGCGACGACGGTCTTCCCCGTGCCCGGACCGCCGTCGACGACGAGGGCGCCTCGCGATCCCGCGCGGATGATGGCGTCCTGGTCGGCCTGGATGGTGCCGAGCACGTCCCGCATCCGCTCCGACCGGTTGGCGCCGAGGCCGGCGATGAACGCGGACTGGTCGTCGAGCGCGGCGTGACCGACGTACCCGTCCGGGGTGAACACCTCGTCCCAGTAGTCGCTGATCCGGCCGCCGGTCCAGCGGTACCGGCGACGGCTCGCCAGCCCCATCGGATTGCCGTGGGTGGCGCCGAAGAACGGTTCGGCCGCCGGGGAACGCCAGTCGACCAACAGCCTGCGCCCCGAGTCGTCCGTCAGGCCGAGCCGTCCGACGTACACGGGCTCGGCACCGTCCGCGCCGACCATGCGGCCGAGGCACAGGTCCAGGCCGAAGCGGCGCAGGGTGCGCAGGCGGGCGGTCAGCCGGTGGATCTCCGCGTCCCGGTCCATCGCCTGCCGTCCCAGACCTCCGGGCGCCCTGCGCTCGGCGTCGAGGCGAGCGGACAGCTCGGCGATCAGTTCGTCCAGGCATTGCGCGATGGCCGCGAAGTGCCGCTCGTCGTCGGAGACCAGCGCCGGATCGGCCTTGGCGGCGAGGCGGTCGGGAAGGTCGAAAGCGCTGGTGGTCAGGGGGTTCACTGCATCAACTCCGATGTGGGCCGTCGGCGGCACGGTTTCGTCGTACGGCCGCCTGCGGCCATGGGTCGGTCACGGCCATTGGTCGGTCGCACGGCCGATGGGGCCATTGCTCCGCCGTACGCCCGCTCGCGGTCATGGCGCGCGGCGGGGGCGCGGCGAGGTGCGCCGCAAGATCTGCGGACCGGCGTGACAGACCTGCTGGTTGTCGCCGATCGCGGTCGTGGTCCCGGTCGTCGGTTTTCGGTTCCGGTCGTCGGTCCCGGTTTCCGGCTGTTGGTCGCGGTCCCGGTGGTCGGACGCGGTCGCGCTCGTCGGTCACGCGGAGGCGGGCCGCCTCTCCCGGACCGCCAGGTCGAACAGCAGCCGCGCCGCCACCGCTGCCCCGTCGATGCGAACCATGCCGGCCACCGCCTTCGCCCGCGCCCGGGTCTCCGGGGTCAGGACGGTCCCGAGCGCGTCGGACAGGGACTCGGTGGTCGGGGTCGAGCCGTCGTGTGCCGCGCCGATGCCCAGCTCCGCCGCCCGGTCGGCGAAGTAGGGCTGGTCGGCGCCCTGCGGTACGACGACCTGGGGCGCCCCTGCCCAGGTGGCCGTGGTCGTGGTGCCCGCGCCGCCGTGGTGCACGACGGCGGCCACCCGGGCGAACAGCGCCTGGTGGTTGGCCTCGCCGACGGCGAAACAGTCGTCCCGGTCGTCGGACGGGACCAGGTCGGCCCAGCCCCGGGAGACGATGACGCGGCGGCCCCGCGCGCGAACCGCCTCGACGGCCGCGCGGGCGATGTCCTTCATGCCGGGCATGGAGATGCTGCCGAACCCCACGTACACCGGGGGCTCCCCCGCGTCCAGGAACTCCACCAGCTCGCCCGGGAGCGGGCGCTCGTCCGGGAGGAGCCAGGCACCCGTCTGTACGACGTCGAGGTCCGACGGCTCCGGCCACGGGGCCAGGACCGGGTCCGTCGCCAGCCACGGACGGCGCGTGAAGACATGGCCGCGGACGTCGGCCACCGTCGGCAGGCCGATCGACGCCCGGTGGGAGTTGACCGCCGGGCCGAACAGGTCGTTCGCGTCCCGGGCATCCCGCTCCCACAGCACCCGGTTGTCGGTCACGTCCGGTGGCAGCGGCCTGCCGGGGCGCGGGATCGGCGGGTGGTGCGGCGACGGCAGGCTGACCGGCTGGTGACTGGCGTACACGTAGGGGATGCCCCGTTTCTCGGCCACCGCCCGCATACCGGCCGCCGCCGGGAGGATCCCGGTCGCCAGCACCGCATCGCATCCCTCGGCCGCCGCTCCGGCCCGGTCCAGGTACGCGGCCATCAGCTCGGCCGCGCGCCGGGGCACATCCGCCGGTGACGGGGGCGGCGTCCCGGTCATCATGGCGCGCACCGACCAGCCGACCGGCACCATCTCCACACCGACCCCGGCCAGCCGCTGCGCGAACTCCTCGTCCGGCGGCGCGCACACCCGCACCTCCGCACCCAGTTCCCGCAGCCGCACCGTCAGCCCCAGCAGCGGCTCGACGCCCCCGCGCGAGTCGAAGGCCGACAACAACACACGCACACGCATTCCGTGCTCCCATTTCCGCAGAACCCGACCCAGGGCGGAGATTCTGCGGCACGATGGGGGCCTTGCCGCAAGGCCCCCAGTGCGCTATACGTTGAGAGTGGCAAGGAGCGGGAGCTCCCCCTTGACCATCCACCGCACGGACGCCGACCGCCCTTCCGGGCCTGGGGCTCCGCTCAACTCCCCTCAAACGCCGAAGCGTTGGATCAGCGTCCGCATCGTCTCGAATGCGGGCTTCGGGGCGTAGTCGTCGGTGGTGAGCCCGAAGCGGTGGAACAGACCCGGGTTCGTACTGTCCGCGTCGCGCAGTGAGAAGTGGGTGTAGCCGCTCAGGTGGAGTTCCTTCGCGTGCGCGGCGACGACCCGGACGACGGTGTCGACGACCTCGGCCTGACGCCGCGGGGAGCGTTCCGGTCCGGTGGGCCAGCCGTGCTCGGTGATGTGCAGCGGCAGGTGTCCCAGGCCCGCCGGTGCCAGCACCGCGTCACGGTGGTGGCGCAGCAGCCCTTCGACGGAGGCGGCCAGATCGGCGGCGGGCACGGGACGGAACACGTCCGGGAAGAAGTCCAGCCCCACGTAGTCGAGTTCGGCGATGAACTCGGCTCCTCCGAGAGCGGTGAGGTCGGTGACGAAGGAGGCACCGGGCCCGAAGAGCGGCGTGGTGTTGAAACCGACCCGCAGATGCGTGTGTCCGAGTTCGCGCGCCCGCGCCTTGGCGGCGGACACGCCCCGGACGATCGCCTCGCGCACGCCCGGGTAGTAGCCGTCGAGCACGGGGTTCGACGTGACGTTCGGCTCCTCCGCCACTTGCAGCGCGTCGGTCGACGCCCCGTATTCGGTGACGAGTTCGCGCAGGAAGGCGCAGTATCCGTCTGCGTCGGCGTCTGTCGGGCGGTACTGGGCCACCAGGTCCAGGCGGCGGCCCCGGACGGCGTAGCGGGTCGCGTCGGCGGGCGTCTCGATCGGGTGCGGCCCGTCGCCGAGGCGGGTGTCGCTCCTGAAACTCGTGTAGGCGCGCACCAGGAACGGGCGCCCGGCCGGGCCCTGGAGTCGGTCGAGGGCGTGGGAGATGCGGGCGGGGTCGTCCGGCGGGCCGACGGCCAGCTCTCCGCTGTCGTCACCGGCGACCGAGCCCGGGTAGATCCCGAAGAGCAGTCCTGCGGGATCTGTCGGGCGCAGCCCCTCACGGGCCTTTGGGAGCAGCCCTTCGGAACCGGCCGGGCGCAGCCCCTCGCGGGCGTTCGGGAGCAGCCCTTCGGAACCGGCCGGGCGCAGCCCCTCGCGGGCGTTCGGGAGCAGCCCTTCGCGGGCGTTCCGGGGCAGCCCCTCCTGGGTGTCCGGCGTCATGCGTCCTCCCCCGCTCCACTTTCCCGATCCCGCTCCTGCCCGGCCGCGGGCCGCGCGGCCGGGGCTCCGGGCCAGGCCAGTCTCCCGGTCCGGATGTCGTCGACGACCGTGTCGATCCAGGCCAGTTCGGCGCGTGCCAGACTCGACGCGTACTCCGCCTCGATGACGTGCAGCCGGGGCACACCGGCCGTCAGCGCTTCCGCGAGGCGTTCCTCGTCCGCCGCCGTACGTCGCCCGAGGCGCCGGGCCCGTTCGGTGAGGGCCTCGGCGGCCCCCTCCGGCCCGAGTGCTCCGAGGTAGCTGACGGCGCCCAGGAACTGCGAGAACTCCCTTTCCGGCGTACGGATCTGCTCGTCCAGCCGCCGTACGAGTTCGTCGCGCCCCGCGCCCGTGAGCGCGTACACGGTCCGCTCCGGGCGATTGCCCGAGCGCTGTCGGCCCTGAGCCGTCACCCATCCCGCGTCCGTCAGGGCGGCGACGATGTTGTAGAGCGTGCCGCGCGTGATCGCGGCCGCGTGGTTGTCGCTGCGTCTTCGCAGCTCGGAGAGCATCTGATACGGGTGCGAGTCCTGCTCCAGGAGCAGGCCCAGCACGGCGAGCACGATCGGGTTGTCGAGTGCGCGACGAGGCATGGTCGAAATCTATCAGTCCAAATAGACTGATGAGCGACGCCCTGACGAAATCGGCCAACTCACGTGAGCGGCGGGAGTGATAGAGAGTCTGGGCATGGAGTTCTTCTGCTACCACCGCGACCGACCCGGCTCCACCGCGCTCCGATACGCACTGCTGGAGGAGCACTTGCGCTACATGGACCGGTACGAGAAGGAGATGACCGCCCGCGGCCCCACGCTCGCGGACGACGGCGTCACCCCCACAGGGAGCGTGCACATCGTCGGCCTGGCGGATCCCGCCGCCGCGCGGGCGTTCGCCTTCGACGAGCCCGGCTACCAGGCCGGCGCGTACCGGGACGTGCTGCTGCGCCGATGGCGCAATGAACTCGGGCGCAGCATGTGGGACTTCTCCGGCGGCCGCGCCGGGGGCCGCCGGTTCCTGGTGCTCGGCCTCGGCGCGGAGCCGGGCACCGGCCCCGACACGCCCACGGGCAGGGACGAGTTGATCGCGTACGGCCCGCTGCTGTCCGACGACGGCGCCACCTGGCTAGGTACGGCGGCACTGGTCCGGGCGCCGGACCGGGACACGGCCCGCGCCGCGCTGACCCCGGGCCTGTACGCCGATGTCGAGGTCCACAACTGGCGTTTCGGCGGGCGGCCCGTCACGGGCTGAGAGGGCCCCAGGATCTCCCGCCCCTCCGGTACTCCGAACCCCGGGATCCTGGAATGTCCGGAGCCCCGGACTCCCGGGTTCTCGGGATTCCGGGGCTTCGCCTCTCCACAAACGCCTGCCTCTTCACAAACGTCTGCCGCTCCACAAACGGGTGTCGGCCCCCGACCGGTCGCCGGGGGCCGACATCACGCGCGTGTGCAGTGCGCGTGCGTGGTGCGATGTGCGGCGTACGGTCAGCAGCCGCCGCAGTTGTAGTACGTGACGTCCCAGTGGTTGCCCTCGTCGGCGTAGATGTTGCCGGAGCCGGCCTTGTACTGCGGGGCGCCGTCACCGCGCACCCCGATGTAGGTGAAGGTGTTCTTGACGTAGTTCGTCAGGCAGGTCGACTTGGCGAAGTCGAGCTTGTAGCCGTTCCAGTGCGAGTACGTGCCACTGGCGTGCCCGGTCTCGGTGCCGCCGGTGATGTTCAGCGCGCAACCCGTGGCGCTCTTGAGGGTCTGGGCGCCCTGGGCGGTGGGCAGGTTGAGCTGGTCGAACGAGGTGCAGGTCGAGACGTTGCGGTCGGAGCAGCCTCCGGAGGACGACCACGTGATCCCGGACGAGCTGAACCGGGCGGTGGCCTGGGAGTGGGTGAGCTTGGTGACGGCATGCGCCTCGGTGGCACCGCCGCCGAGGACACCGATGCCGGGCGCGAAGAGGACACCCAGGACGAGGGCGAAGGCGGTCAGGACGGGGCGCAGTGTCATACGGGACACCATGGGGGACTCCTCCTGGTCATGACAAACAAGGGCCAGGGAGATGGTGCCCGACTTCTACGCGCGTCGCCAGGGGGTGACGGGATCGAGTGGACCGTATCGCCGACTCCGGCACCCACACCCGAACGAGGCCACATGTTGAAACTTGAACAAGACGGCTGCTACAGTCATTCTCGTTGAAGGTTAAACAACACCTCGATCGCCGCTCGCCCAGTCCCCCGAGGAGAAGTCATGGCCCTGTTCAGCCGCAAGAAGAACGACACCCTGTCCGCCCCCGCCGTCGCCGCCCCCGACGTGGATCCGGCCCTGGCCGCCCTCACCGGCGAATACACGATCGACCCGGCCCACAGCAGCATCGGCTTCACCGTGCGGCACGCCATGGTCACCAATGTGCGCGGCGCCTTCGGCGAGTACGAGGGCAAGCTGGACCTCAACGGTCACAACCCGGCCCACTCCAGCGCCTCGATCGACGTCAAGATCGCCAGCATCGACACCGGCATCGCCGACCGCGACGGCCACCTGGTGAGCGGCGACTTCTTCGACGCCGAGAAGTTCCCGGTCATGACGTTCCGCTCCACGCACGCCGAGCAGCTGGGCGGCGACAAGTACCGCATCGCCGGCGACCTCACGATCAAGGACGTCACGCGTCCGCTCGCCATCGACCTGGAGTTCAACGGCTCCGCCACCGACGTCTACGGCAACGAGCGCGTCGGCTTCGAGGGCAGCGCGGACATCCTGCGCTCCGACTGGGGCCTGACCTGGAACGCGGCGCTGGAGACCGGTGGCGTGATGGTCAGCGACAAGGTCAAGCTGAACTTCGACATCTCCGCGATCAAGGCCGCCCCCCAGGCCTGACGCCCCTGACGCCCCTGACGCGTTCTCCTCCCCCTCGTGCTCCCCGCCCCCGGCCGGTCCGGGCCGGAGCACGACCACGAGCGCGCCCGCCTTCCCCCTACTCCCCCGCCAGGGCCGGAAGGCGGGCGCTCGGCATACGCGGTGCCGGACCGGTCACCGGTGGCCCGGCTCGTCCTCACCGCCCCGCCGCCCACCGTCCCCGCCGTTCGGGGTGCTCCCGCCGTCGGGGGCGGTCCCGCCTTCCCCACCAGCCCCGCCGTTCTCTCCGTTCCCGACGCCGGTGTCCATGTCGTGGCCGTCGGTGCCGAGTCCGTCGAGGTCGAGGTCGAGACCGGTGCCCGTGTGGTCCTCGGACTGCTCCCCGACCGTCTGCTCCGACCAGATCACCTTGCCCGTCTCGGTGTAGCGCGTGCCCCAGCGTTCGGCGATCTGGGCGACGAGGAACAGGCCCCGGCCGCCCTCGTCCGTCGTCGCCGCGTAGCGCAGATGCGGCGAGGTGTTGCTGGTGTCGGACACCTCGCAGGTCAGGCTGCGGTCGTACAGGAGACGGACCTCGATCGGTCCGGTGCCGTAACGCACCGCGTTGGTGACGAGTTCGCTCAGGATCAGCTCGGTGGTGAACGCCTCCTCGTCCAGGCCCCGTTCGGCGAGCCATTCGGCGACGTTCTTGCGGACCCCGGCCACGGCCGCCGGATCGGTGGCCACGTCCCACTGCGCGACCTGGTCGGGATCGAGGATGCGGGTACGGGCCACGAGCAACGCGACGTCGTCGATCGGCGGGTCGGGCAGCATCGCTTCGAGCACGTCGTCGCAGGTCTCCTCAGGCGTGCGGTCGCGGCCGGCGAGCGCGTCGCGCAGCAGCTCCAGCCCGGCGTCGATGTCCCGGTCGCGGCGCTCGACGAGACCGTCGGTGAAGAGGACCAGCCGACTGCCCTCCGGCACGTGGAACTCGGTCGCCTCGAACGGCATCCCGCCGATGCCGAGGGGCAGACCGGCCGGGCCCTCGGGGAACTCGACGGTGCCGTCGGGAAGGACCAGCGCGGGGCCGGGGTGGCCGGCGCGGGCCACCGAGCAGTTCCCCGACACGGCGTCGTAGATCGCGTACAGGCAGGTCGCGCCGCTGATCTCGGCGCCGCAGTCGTCGGCCGCCTCGGCCAGGTCCATCCGGCTGACGACCTCGTCCAGGTGTCCGAGGAGTTCGTCGGGGGCCAGGTCCAGGGCGGAGAAGTTGTGGATGCTGGTCCGCAGCCGCCCCATGGTGGCGGCGGCGTGCAGACCGTGTCCGACCACGTCGCCGACGACCAGCGCGACCCGGGCTCCGGGCAGCGGGATCACGTCGAACCAGTCGCCGCCCACCTCGGCCCGCGCCGGCAGATAGCGGTGGGCGATCTCCAGGGCGTTCTGCTCGGGCAGGCCGCGGGGCAGCAGACTGCGCTGCAGCGCCACCGCCATCTCGTGCTCACGGGTGTACCGGCGGGCGTTGTCCACGTTGACCGCCGCCCGGGCGACCAGTTCCTCGGCGAAGGACTGGTCGTCGTCGTCGAACGGTTCGGCTCCGCTGAACCGCCAGAAGTTCGCCAGCCCCAGGATGACGCCGCGCGCGTGCAGCGGAACGGAGAGCACCGCCCGGAAGCCGAACCGACGAAGGTTCTCAGCCCGCTCGGGATTCCAGTTCCGCCACCCCAGCCGGGCGATCACATCGGGCCCCAGCCCGCTCTCCGCGATGTCGATGCGCATGGCCGCGGTCCGGCTGGGCAGCAGGCCGACCTGGCGGCCGACCGGATACAGGGGCTGGCGCGGATCCGTGGACGCGATGGCGGTACGGCGCATGTCCAGCGGGACCGCGGCACCGATGGCGGGCTCCTCCCCGGGCGGTGTGGGATCGGCGAGGTCGACGGTGGTGACGTCGGCGAATCCGGGGGTCGCGACATCGGCCAGCTCCTGGGCCGTCCGGGTGACGTCAAGGGTGGTGCCGATCCGGGCACCGGCCTCGTAGAGCAGCATCAGCCGCTCCCTGACCAGGGCCGCGCGGCCGGTGACGGCGCTCAGCTCCGTGGTGTCGCGCAGTGTCACCACGGAGCCGACAGGGCCGCCGTGCTCGTCGGTGTGGCGCACGTTGACGGCCAGCAGCCGGTTGCCGCTGCGCAGCACCTGGTCCGTGACGATCTCACCGCCGGTGAGGAGCGCGGTGGCGTCCGCGTCCAGCCCCAGGTCCGTCACCGCCCTGCCCTCCGCGTCCGGAGGCAGGTCGAGGAGCCTGCGCGCCTCGTCGTTCGCCAGAGTGAGCCGCTGGTCGGCGTCGACGATCAGGACGCCTTCGCGTACGGCGTGCAGCACCGCGTCGTGATGTTCGTACATACGGGTCATCTCGGCGGGCCCGAGTCCGTGTGTCTGCCGACGCAGCCGTCTGCTCAGGAGCACGGCGCCACACGCGGTGACCGCGAAGGCGGCCACCGCGGTGGCGATGCTGAACGAAATGGACCGGTCGGCCACTTTGTTCACAGCCTTGTCGGTGATGGCCACGGACACCAGACCGGCGATCGACCCGTCGGACCGGGTGACAGGCACCACCGAGTTGACCATGGGCCCCAGGGTGCCCGTAAAGCTCTGGGTGAAGCTCCGGCCGGTCAGCGCCTGCTTGTACGGACCGCGGAGCGGCTTGCCGATCAACGCGGGGTCGGGGTGGGTGTAGCGGATGCCCTGGGGGCTGGCCACGACGACGGACGCGACGTGGGCCCGCTCGCGGACCTCCTCCGCGCGTGGCTGCAGGATCGCCGTGGGGTCCTTGCTGTCCAGTGCCGCCACGGTGCCCGGCGAATGGGCGAACGTCTCGGCCACGCTCAGTGTGCGCATCCGTGCCTCCTGCAGGCTGTCACGGCGCCCCTGCAGCACCAGCGCGATCGCGCCGCCGGCGATGAGCAGGAGCACCAGCGCGAGCGTGAAGCAGAAGACCTGGCCGGCCACGGAGCGCAGACTGAACAGGGAGCGCAGATCACGGCCCAGGAAGCGGTGTGTCATGTCTCGGCCGGGCGAGGCTGGGGTGGCTCGGCCCGAACGCCCCCCGTCGTGCCGATGTGATCGCACGGAGTGTCGCAGCCTCGCCCAAGATCGGCCGATACCAGACATAATCTAAGGTCTAGCACGAATCGGACTTGCCCGAGAAGTAGCCGTCCGGCGGCTCAGAATCCGCCGCCGTCGAAGCCACCGCCTCCCCCGAAGTCGCCTCCCCCGCCGAAGTCCCCACCGCCGAAGCCTCCGCCGTCGAACCCGGACGGGTCGAAGTCGGAGCCGGAGAAGTCCCCGCCGCCCCAGCCGCCGAAGTCGCCGCCGCCGTACTCCGCGGCGTACGCCGGGCTCGACAGCATGGAGCCGAGCACGGTGCCGACCAGCAGACCGGGGAGCAGTCCGCCGCCGAAGTAGCCGCCCGCCCAGGGGCCGTAGGCGGGGCCCGCCTCCCAGTACGGGCGGCGGCGGCCGTCGTCCGTCTCGACGTTGCGGCTCAGCGGCTCCTCGCCCGCGCGCAACCGGGCCTCGTCCGCCGCGCAGACCGGGACCTCGCGAGCCGTCCCCCCGGAGGGGGACCACCGGACGTCGGTGACCGAGGGTCCGTGGCGGGGGTCGAAGAAGCACGGCGGGCGCCGGACCGGCGGTTCGCAGCCGGTACGACGGGCCTCCAGCACGGCGAGGGAGAAGCGACCGTCCGCCAGCGCCCGCGTCACCGCGCGTACGTCGGAGGGGTGGCGGGACCGGGCCATGAGGGTCTTCGCGGTCTCGTAGGAGTCGAGGGCCCGTTCGTAGTCGGCGCGCATGGCGTCGTCGGCACCCGGTTCGGCGGGACGGAAGTCGAGGCGCTCCAGGGTCTCGCCGTACGCGGTGATGTCCTCGTCGACGACCACCCGGAGCCTGTCGAGGGCGGCCCGCTCCTCCTCCGCCCTGCGCCTGCGGCCCCGCCGGGCGACCAGGTAGGCCGTGCCGCCGCCCAGCACCAGGATCGCGCCGAGCACGATCAGTCCGGCGGCGGGAGTCCCGCCCCGACCGGTGGAGCCGCCCCAGGAGGCGGGGGCGCTGCCCCTGGCCTGCTCGACGGCCCGGTCGACGAAGGCGTTCAACTGGGTCGCGGCGTCGGTGTCCGTCCCGGGCGTCTTCACGGCGGCGGTGAGATTCCGGACCGCCTGTGTGGGCATGACCTGCGGGTCGGCGCCCGCGGCGAACCCGTCGCCGAGGCGGACCGCATAGACACCGGTGATGCCGGTGTCGGTGCGCAGGGTGGGCAGCACGGTCTGTTCCGGGAAGGCCGCGGTACGCGGCAGGACCGCCACGAACACGGGTTTGTCGGCGTTCTTGATCTTCCGCGCCAGGGCCGCCGCCTGGCTCGGGGAGAGCTGATCGGCGGCGACCGGGTCGACGTACACCGGGCTCTTGCGCAGCGCCCGCGCGACGTCCTCGACGGTCGACGCGCCGACGGCCGCCCCGCGATCCCGTTCCGACACGGCCGGGACGGGCGCGACGGCCGGGGCAATCGGGGCGGACCTGGCGGCGAGGACGGCCGGGGCCGGTGGACTGGCCGGGGCGTGCGCCGTGGCGGGCAGCGCCGACGACAGCACCAGCAGGAGCAGCCCGGCCAGCCAGATCAGGAACGCCCTGTTCCGCATACTTCGACGCTAACCCGGGCGGGCGAACCGTGCTCCGCCGGCCGCCGCGCCACCCGCCACCGACCGCCCCACCGAGCACCGCCGCCCGCCACCTCGCCGGGGCTACGCCCCGCCGGGGACCGCCGCGCCGCCGTGCTACTCCGTGGGCTCGATCCCGGCCCGCAGCAGCCCGTACGTGTACGCGTCCTCCAGCGCCTGCCAGGACGCCGCGATGACGTTCTCCGCCACGCCGACCGTCGCCCACTCGCCGTCGCCGTCGCTCGTGGTGATGAGGACGCGCGTGGTGGACTCCGTGCCGGTGCGGCCTTCGAGGATGCGGACCTTGTAGTCGACCAGTTCCAGCTTGGCCAGCTGCGGGTGGATCCGCTCCAGCGCCACGCGCAGCGCCCGGTCGAGGGCGTTGACCGGGCCGTTGCCCTCGGCGGTGGCGACGATCCGCTCGCCCTTGGCCCAGAGCTTCACGGTCGCCTCGTTGGCGTGCGTGCCGTCGGGGCGGTTCTCGACGATGGCCCGCCAGGACTCGGTGCGGAAGTAGCATCGGCGGCGGCCCTCGGCCTCGGCGCGCAGCAGCAGTTCGAAGGAGGCGTCGGCCGCCTCGTAGGTGTAGCCCCTCAGCTCGCGCTCCTTGACGCGCTCGACGACCCGGCCGACGAGTTCGCGGTCGCCGCCGAGGTCGATGCCGAGCTCCTTGCCCTTGAGCTCGATGGAGGCGCGGCCCGCCATGTCGGAGACCAGCATCCGCATGGTGTTGCCGACCAGCGCGGGGTCGATGTGCTGGTAGAGGTCCGGGTCGACCTTGATCGCGGAGGCATGCAGCCCGGCCTTGTGGGCGAAGGCGGAGACGCCGACGTAGGGCTGGTGGGTGGACGGGGTGAGGTTGACGACCTCGGCGATCGCGTGCGAGACGCGGGTCATGTCGGCCAGGGCGCCCTCGGGCAGGACGGTCTTGCCGTACTTGAGCTCCAGCGCGGCGACCACGGGGAAGAGGTTGGCGTTGCCGACGCGCTCGCCGTAGCCGTTGGCGGTGCACTGGACGTGGGTGGCGCCCGCGTCGACGGCTGCCAGGGTGTTGGCGACGGCGCAGCCGGTGTCGTCCTGGGCGTGGATGCCGAGCCGGGCGCCGGTGTCGGCGAGCACGGTGGAGACGGTGGCCTGGACCTGGGCGGGGAGCATGCCGCCGTTGGTGTCGCAGAGGATGACGACGTCCGCGCCGGCCTCGGCTGCGGCGCGGACCACGGACTTGGCGTACTCGGGGTTGGCGCGGTAGCCGTCGAAGAAGTGCTCGCAGTCCACGAAGACCCGGCGGCCCTGTTCGCGCAGGTGGGAGACGGTGTCGCGGACCATCTCCAGGTTCTCTTCGAGGGTGGTGCGCAGGGCGAGTTCCACATGGCGGTCGTGGGACTTGGCGACCAGGGTGATCACTTGGGCGCCGGAGTCCAGCAGCGCCTTGACCTGCGGGTCCTCCGCGGCCCTGCCGCCCGGTCGGCGGGTCGCGCCGAAGGCGACCAGCTGGGCGTTCTTGAACTCGATCTCCTGCCGGGCGCGGGCGAAGAACTCCGTGTCACGGGGGTTGGCGCCGGGCCAGCCGCCCTCGATGAAGCCGACGCCGAAGTCGTCCAGGTACCGGGCGATCGTGAGCTTGTCAGCGACCGTCAGATTGATGCCTTCACGCTGGGCCCCGTCACGCAGCGTGGTGTCGAAGACATGGAAGCCGTCGTCGGTGGCCTGGGCCGTGGCCTTGGTGGTCATGCTGGTCTGACTCCTGTCGGATGAGTGGATCCGGACGATCTGGCTCCACTTGCCCCCATCATCCCGCGTGCCTCGCCCCGGCCGTGGTGAGGGCCGGAAAACGAAAAAACCCCTCGCGGGTGCGAGAGGTCTGCGCGCGGGTCTGGGGCACGGTGGCCGTGCCGCACGGGTGGTGCGGGACGGTCACTGCGGACCGGCGCGCCTGTTGCCAATAATCATGACGAACGAGGGCACGGAAGCAGTGTCGCACAGGGTCGCCTCCGTGCCGTGCCGTGTCTCAGGATGCGGGCGTGACGCTCGTGGTCCCGGCGGCACCGGAGGGCTCCGCCCGTTCCCCTCCCGGCCTTCCGGTGCCGACCCGCCCGAGGTCGATGTCCCGGGTCTCCCGCATCGTGAGATAGACGACCAGGGAGACCGCGGCGCAGCCGGCCACGTACCAGTAGAAGCCGGACTCCGCCCCCGCCTTCTTGAACCAGAGGGCCACGTACTCGGCGGTGCCGCCGAAGAGCGCGTTGGCGAGGGCGTACGGGAGCGCGACGCCCAGGGCGCGGATGCCGGTCGGGAAGAGTTCGGCCTTCACACAGGCGTTGATGGAGGTGTATCCGGTGACGACGACCAGGGCGAGGAGCGCCAGCCCGAAGGCGGGCCAGAAGGTTCCGGCGTGCCGGAGCAGCGTCATGATCGGCACGGTCAGGAAGGTGGAGCCGATCGCGAAGGTGATCAGCAGCGGGCGGCGGCCGATCCGGTCGGAGAGCAGTCCGGCGAGCGGCTGGAGGCACATGAAGACGAAGAGGGCGCAGAAGCTGACGAGCGAGGCGGTGGACTTCTCCATCCCGGCGCTCTTGGAGAGGAACTTGGTCAGGTAGGTCGTGTACGTGTAGTACGCGACGGTACCGCCCATGGTCAGGGCCATCACCAGGAACGCCTCGCGCCTGTGCCGCCACAGCGCCCGCAGCGTGCCCCGGTCCCGCTGCTCGGCGGCGCCCGACTCGGCGTACACCTCGGTCTCCAGCATCGAGCGGCGCAGGTAGAAGACGACCGCGGCGCCGAGCGCGCCGATGATGAACGGGATCCGCCAGCCCCAGCTGTGCAGGGCCGCCTCGGACATGGTGCGCTGCATGACGATCTGGAGGCCGAGGCCGACGAGTTGGCCGGCGGTCATGGACACGTACTGGAAGCTGGAGGCGAAGCCGCGCCGGCCGGGGGCGGACGCCTCGGTGAGGTAGGTGGCGCTGGCGGCGTACTCGCCGCCGACGGAGAGGCCCTGGAGGAGCCGGGCCAGCAGCAGCACGGCGACCCCGCCGTATCCCGCGGTGTCGTACGTCGGCGCGGCGGCGATGAGGATCGCGGAGGCCGACATGAGGGTGACGGTCAGGGTGAGCGCGGCCTTGCGGCCTCTGCGGTCACCGATCCGGCCGAGCAGCCAGCCGCCGACCGGTCTCATGAAGAAGCCCACGGCGAAGATGCCCATGGTGTTCATGAGGTTGGCGGTCTCGTTGCCCTCGGGGAAGAACGAATCCGCGAAGTAGACGGCGAAGGTCGCGTACACGAACCAGTCGAACCACTCGACCATGTTGCCCGCGGAGCCGATCCAGATCTTCTTCCACTGCTCTCGTCCCATGGTCCGTCACCGTGCCCGAACGGCCGGGAGCGCAACAAGGGCGCAACGGGCAACGATCACACGTACTTACGTGCGTTTCGTTCACGAAGCCGCGGGCGGCTGCGGGGCGATGAGCGATTCGTCGACGAACTCCCGTACCTGATCGAGGACTTGAGTCCGTCCGGTACCGGGAAGACCGACCGCGACATGGACGCTGAACCCGTCGAGCAGGGCCCGGAGCCGGGTGGCGAACCGTTCGGCGTCGACGGTACGGAACTCCCCGCGCGAGGCCCCCTCCGCGAGCAGCGCCACCAGGTCCCGGTGCCAGGCGCCCTCGATCGCGGACTGCCGGGCGCGGGCGTCGTCGTCGGCGTTCTGCGAGCGGTTCCAGACCTCCAGCCAGAGCGTCCAGTGCGGGTCGCGGGGGCCGTCGGGGAGATACAGGCCCAGGTACGCGTCGAGCCGTTCGCGTACCGTCCCGGGCCCGGCCAGCAGGGTGCGCCGCCGCTCGCCGAGTCGGCCCTCGCTCCACTCCAGGGTGCGGAGCAGCAGTTCGTCCTTGGTACGGAAGTAGTAGAGGAGGTGGCCGCTGCTCATGCCGACCTCACGGCCCAGCCCGGCCATGGTGAGGCCGTCGAGGCCCCGTTCGGCGATGGTGGCCATGGCGGCGGCCAGCACCTCCTCGCGGGGCGGGGCGGTGTTGCGACGGCGTGGGGCGGAGGGCACGGTTCGGACCTTCGGCTGCTGTTGTCGGGTGGCCTCGGTCGTCGGGACCCTCGGCCGCTGTGGTGGCCCGGCTCCCGGAGTCCGTCGGGTGACCTTCGACCGGAGGGTCACCCGGGCAGGCTCTCAGACCTTCGGCTGCTGCTGGGTGATGCAGTGGATGCCTCCACCGCCCGCGAAGATCGTACGCGCGTCGACGAGGGTGACCGTGCGGTCGGGGAACAGTTCTCGGAAGATCGCCGCCGCCTCCTCGTCGCGCGGGTCGTCGAAGGCGCACAGGACCACGCCGCCGTTGCAGAGGTAGTGGTTGATGTAGGAGTAGTCGACCCACTCCCCCTCGGCCTGGAGCACGGTGGGGGCGGGGACCTCCACGACGTCCAGGGAGCGGCCCCGGGCGTCGGTGGCGGCGCGCAGGATGCGGACGGTCTCGCGGGTGATCTCGTGGTCGGGGTGGGCCGGGTCCGGCTGGACGTGGACGACGACGGTGCCCGGGCGGGCGAAGGCGGCGACGATGTCGACGTGCCCGAGGGTGCCGTACGTGCCGTAGTCGCCGGACAGCCCGCGCGGCAGCCAGATGGCCTTCTCGGTGCCGAGCCGGGCGTGGATCTCGGCCTCGACCTGCTCGCGGGTCCAGCCGGGGTTGCGCTCCGGGCCGAGCTGGACGGTCTCGGTGAGCAGCACGGTGCCTTCGCCGTCGACGTGGATGGCGCCGCCCTCGTTGACGAGCGGGGAGCCGTGCACGGGGACGTCGGCGAGTCCGGCGACGGCGCGGGCGATGTGCCGGTCGTGCTCCCAGCGGGCCCAGTCCTGGGCGCCCCAGCCGTTGAACGTCCAGTCGACGGCGGCCAGTCGGTGCCCGTCGGTGACGAAGGTGGGTCCGATGTCGCGCATCCAGGCGTCGTCGAGCGGGCGGACCGCCAGGTCGATGTCCGGGCCGAGGAGCGCGCGGGCGCCGTCCTCCTGACCGGGGCCGACGACCATCGTGACGGGTTCGAAGCGGCGGACGGCGCGGGCGACGGCGGCCCAGGCGCGCCGGGCCTCGTCCAGTTCGGCCTCGGTGGCGAAGGTGGGGTTGGGGCCCGGCCAGGCCATCCAGGTGCGCTCGTGCGGGGCCCACTCGGGGGGCATGCGGAAGGTCATGGGGTTGTCCTTGAGTGATTCTCGGGTGCTCGGGGAGACGGGTCGCCGGAGGGCGCCCGGCCGTCGGACGGCGCCGGACGCCGGGGAGCGCCGGGCGTGCGGGAACACCGGACGCCGGGGGCGCCGGGCGTCAGAGGAAGTAGAGGCGGTTGAGGGAGACGGACTCGGCGGGCTCGGAGCGCAGCGGGTCGCCGTCCAGCGTGACCAGACCGCTGCGGGTGTCCACGTCGACCGCTCCGGTACGGGAGTTGTGGACGAGGTCGCCGGGGCCGATGCCGCGGGTGCCGCGTACGCCGACGCGGCGCCGCCGGGTGGGCATCAGGTCCGCGCCCAGCTCGGTCGCCGCCTGCGAGACGAAGGCCACGGAGAGGTCGGCGGCGGTCGCCCCGTACGCCCCGAACTGCGGTCCGAGGACGAGGGGTTCGCAGGTGTCGGTGGCGGCGTTCGGGTCGCCCGTGACCCCGTACGCCGGGAATCCGGCCTTCAGCACGAGTTGCGGTTTGGCACCGAAGAACTCGGGCCGCCACAGCACGATGTCGGCGAGCTTCCCGGTCTCGATGGAACCGACCTCGTGCGCGAGGCCGTGGGCGATGGCGGGGTTGATGGTGAGCTTGGCGATGTAGCGCAGCACCCGGGCGTTGTCGTCCGCCGGTCCGTCGCCGTCCAGCGGCCCGCGCTCGGCCTTCATCTTCCCGGCCATCGCGAAGGTGCGGCGCACCGTCTCCCCGGCGCGTCCCATGCCCTGCGCGTCGGAGGAGGTGATGCCGATGGCGCCCAGGTCGTGCAGCACGTCCTCGGCGCCCATCGTCCCGGCCCGGATCCGGTCGCGGGCCATGGCGGCGTCGCCCGGCAGATCGGTCTTGAGGTCGTGCACGGAGACGATCATCCCGTAGTGCTCGGCGACGGCGTCCCGGCCGAAGGGCAGGGTCGGGTTGGTGGACGAGCCGATGACGTTCTCGACGCCCGCCATCCGCAGGACGTTGGGGACGTGTCCGCCGCCGCAGCCCTCGATGTGGAAGGCGTGGACGGTACGGCCTTCGAGCACGCGCAGGGTGTCCTCGACCGACAGGCACTCGTTCAGCCCGTCGCTGTGCAGGGCGACCTGTACGTCGTGCTCCTCGGCCACGCGCAGCGCGGTGTCCAGGGCGCGGGCGTGGGCGCCCATGTCCTCGTGGACCTTGAAGCCGCAGGCCCCGCCCTCGGCGAGCGCCTCGACCAGGGGGGCTCGTCCGGAGGACGAACCCCGGCCCAGGAAGCCGATGTTGACCGGCCAGGCGTCGAAGGCGTTGAAAGCGTGGCGCAGCGCCCAGGGCGAGTTGACGCCGACGCCCCAGACCGGGCCGAACTCCTGGCCGATGATCGTGGTGACGCCCGAGGCGAGCGAGGCCTCCATGATCCGCGGCGAGAGCAGGTGGACGTGCGTGTCGACGGCGCCCGCCGTGGCGATCATCCCCTCCCCGGAGACGATGGTGGTGCCGGTGCCCACGACGACGTCGACGCCGTCGAGGGTGTCCGGGTTGCCCGCCCGCCCGATGGCCGCGATGCGTCCCTCGCGGATGCCGATCGACACCTTGCGGATGCCCTGCACGGCGTCAATGACCAGGACGTTGCTGATGACGACGTCACAGGTGTCGCGGACGGCCGCCGCCTTGAGGTGCAGCCCGTCGCGGGCGGTCTTTCCGAACCCGGCGAGGAACTCGTCGCCGTACGCCTGGGCGTCGGACTCGACGCGCACGGTCAGCCCGGAGTCGCCGAGCCGGACCAGGTCCCCGGCGCGCGGGCCGTGCACGGAGGCGTACTCGTGTCCGTCGATTCCGTCGATGCTCATCGCCGCCCTCCTCGTTCGGTGCCGTGCTCGGATTCCGCCGCGCCGCCCGGCTCCGGCGCCGGTACGTCCTCCCGTTCGGGCACTGGGCCGGCGCCCAGGTAGCCGCAGGCCGCCGCGCGCCGCAGGGCCTCCTCGCGCGCTCCGGGCGCGTCGAGCGGGCCGTCGACGAGCCCGGCGAACCCGATGGAGATCCGGTCCCCGCCGATGGGCACCAGTCCCACCTCGACGCTCTCCCCCGGCCCGAACCGGACGGAGGACCCGGCGGGGACGCACAGCCGCGTCCCGTACGCGGCGGACCGGTCGAAGTCGAGCCGGGGGTTCGCCTCGAAGAAGTGGAAGTGCGAGGTCACGGAGACCGGGACGGTCGCGGTGTTGCGGACGGTCAGTCGCGTCGCGGGCTCGGGCCCGGGGGTGACGGGACCGGGGACGACGGCCCCGGGCGCGTCCTCGCCGAGCCCGGCGCCGTCGCCCAGCGGGCGGGGCACCACGGCGAGCCGCGAACCGTCGTCGAAGACGGCCTCCACATGGACCTCGGTGACGACGTCCGCGACACCCGGCAGCACGTCGTCGGGCCCGAGCACGGAGCGCCCCGCCTCGATGGCCTCGGCGAGCCTGCGCCCGTCGCGGGCCGCCTCGCAGACCGTGTCCGCGATCAGTGCCGTCGCCTCGGGGACGTTGAGCCGCAGCCCTCGGGCGCGGCGGGCCCGGGCCAGTTCGGCGGCACCGAACAGCAGCAGCCGGTCCCGTTCCGTCGGGGTCAGTCGCACGCCTGCACACCTCCTGTTTAGAGCAGCACTCTAACCATGAGGGTAGGGAAATGAGAAAGATGCCTTCACCACATTCGAGTGCCGCTCGACAGGCCCCGGCGACGGGCGGAGCTGCGGTCGGCGCAACGGGCGGACACGACGAAGGCCGCGCCCGGCATGGAGCCGGGCGCGGCCTCGGGATCGCGCGATCGGGAAGTACTCCTCACAGGACGCACTGCCGCAGAACATGGCGCGAACACACGCGTCGTACGGGACAGCCCTCAGCGGAGCGGGTGCATCCAGCCGTGGGTGTCCTCGGCGACCCCGCGCTGGATGTCCAGCAGCCGCTCACGCAGCTTCAGCGTGACCTCGCCGGGACCGCCGTCGCCCTGGGTCCACTCGCCGCCCTCGCATTTGACGGTGCCGACGGGGGTGATGACGGCGGCGGTTCCGCAGGCGAAGACCTCCGTGAGGGTGCCGTTCCCGGTGTCCTCGCGCCACTGGTCGATGGAGACGCGGCCCTCCTCGGACTCGTAGCCGAGGTCGCGGGCGACCGTGAGCAGCGAGTCACGGGTGACGCCGGCCAGCAGCGAACCGGTCAGGGTCGGGGTGACGATCCTGTTCCCGTACACGAAGTACAGGTTCATGCCACCGAGCTCCTCGACCCACTTGTGCTCGACCGCGTCGAGGTAGGCGACCTGGTCGCAGCCCTTCTCGCTCGCCTCGGCCTGGGCGAGGAGGGAAGCGGCGTAGTTGCCGCCGGTCTTGGCGTCGCCCATGCCGCCGGGGACGGCCCGCACCCGGTTTTCGGAGAGCCAGATGGAGACCGGCTTGACGCCGCCGGGGAAGTAGGCGCCGGCCGGGGACGCGATGACGACGAAGAGGTACTCGTTGGCGGGCTTCACCCCGAGACCGACCTCGCTCGCGATCATGAACGGGCGCAGATAGAGCGACTCCTCGCCGCCGTGCGCCGGAACCCATGCCTTGTCCTGCTGGACCAGCAGGTCGCACGCCTCGATGAACGTCTCGACCGGCAGCTCCGGCATGGCCAGCCGGCGCGCCGACGCCTGGAACCGGCGGGCGTTCGCGTCGGGGCGGAACGTGGCGACGGAGCCGTCGGGCCGGCGGTACGCCTTGAGCCCCTCGAAGATCTCCTGGGCGTAGTGGAGCACGGTGGTGGCGGGGTCGAGGGAGAGCGGACCGTAGGGGACGAGCTGGCCGTCGTGCCAGCCCCGGCCCTCGGTCCACCGGATCGTCACCATGTGGTCGGTGAAGTACCGGCCGAATCCCGGCTTGGCCAGAATGGCCTCGCGCTCCGCGTCGGACAGCGGGTTCGAGGAGGGCTTGAGCTCGATCGTGGGCGTCGTCATGAGTGCGTGTCCTTCACCTGTCGTGTGTGTGGGACCGCACTCGCGCCGCTCCTGCCGGGCGGGCGCCGGGACGTCCGGAACCGGACCGGCCCGCACACGAAGGGTGGGCGTCACGGGTCCTGGCGCGCCTCTCCGCCGTGGTGTCGCCCCTCAGCATGGTCGTGAATCGGCCATGTGCGGTCCGTCACCCGGCAGCCGCGCGCCCCGGTTCCCGCTCCGCTTTCCACCCTTCATGTGCCGGTCTGTCCGGCCGCGAGTCGCGGCCCCGTTCGATTATCGCTCCCGGGAGGCCGCGCACGAAATGACGCGAATGCGGTCCTGTGCTCGGTGGTGGCACCCGGGACCGCACAGAAGAAGCCGCCGGGTGCTGTCTGCGACCCGGCGGCCTCGATACGGAGTCGTCGGGTCAGCTCGCTACGCGTACCGCGAGCGCGTCGCCGATCTGGTCGGTGGTACGCGGCGATCCGCCGTCGCGCTCCGCCAGGTCGGCGGAGACGGCGTCCTCGATACGGGCGGCCTCGGCCTCGTGCCCGAGGTGGCGCAGCAGGAGGGCGACGGAGAGGATCGTGGCCGTCGGGTCGGCCTTGCCCTGGCCCGCGATGTCGGGCGCGGAGCCGTGGACCGGTTCGAACATCGACGGGAAGTCGCCCGTCGGGTTGATGTTGCCGGAGGCGGCCAGGCCGATGCCACCGGTCACGGCGGCGGCGAGGTCGGTGAGGATGTCACCGAAGAGGTTGTCGGTGACGATGACGTCGAAGCGCTCCGGCTGGGTGACGAAGAAGATCGTCGCGGCGTCGACGTGCAGGTAGTCGGTGGTGACCTCGGGGTACTCGGCCGCGACCCTGTCGAAGATGTTCTTCCACATGTGGCCCGCGTACACGAGGACGTTGTTCTTGTGAACGAGCGTCAGCTTCTTGCGCGGGCGGGTGGCGGCCCGCTCGAACGCGTCACGGACGACGCGCTCGACACCGTAGGCGGTGTTGACGCTGACCTCGGTGGCGACCTCGTGCTCCGTACCGGTGCGCAGCGAGCCGCCGTTGCCGGTGTACGGGCCCTCGGTGCCCTCGCGGACCACGACGAAGTCGATGTCCGGACGGCCCGCCAGCGGGGTCGCGGTGTTCGGGAACAGCTTCGACGGACGCAGGTTGACGAAGTGGTCGAAGGCGAACCGCAGCTTCAGCAGGAGCCCGCGCTCCAGGACGCCGGACGGCACGGAGGGGTCCCCGATCGCGCCGAGCAGGATGGCGTCGTGGCCCTTGAGGGCTTCGAGTTCCGCGTCCGGCAGGGTTTCGCCGGTGCGGTGCCAGCGCCGGGCGCCGAGGTCGTACTCCTTGGTCTCCAGCTTCACATCCTGCGGGAGAACGGCCCTGAGGACCTTGAGGCCCTGGGCCACGACCTCCTGGCCGATACCGTCACCGGGGATCACTGCGAGATTGATGCTGCGAGACATGTCCGCACCTTACTGCCGCGTCCCACCCCATGACACGACACGTCCACCATGTGGACGCGTCGGTAGCTGTCACGCGGTCGCGGACCCGGCTGTCGTCAGTGCCCCGTGGAGCCGCCGTTGTCCCTGCGGTCGAGGGCGCGCTGGAGGGCGGCGGCGGCGTTCCGGCGCTCCGACTCGGTCGGACGGTGGGTGTGACGGACGCGGCGGGCGGTCGTCTCGGCCATGATGGATCGACTCCTTGAGATCGCGAGGACTTCGAGATCGAAAAACCGTGAACGTGATGTCGAGATCGGGATTTCGAGGCGCCGGAAGGGGCGGGGAGTCGGCGCCGCAGGGGTTTCCTGCGCGGGGCGCGCGCACTCACGACCGCCGGTCGCTGGATCGAGCGAGACGTTCGGCTCCTACAAAGCTAGGACAGCTCGGCCGGTCTGTCTCCACAATTACTCGGACTTCCTACTATCTGAGACGGAGAACACTTCGCCCGCCCGCGTGCCCCCGTCCCCCGCCGTCACCGGCCCGCGTGCCTCACCGGCCTTCCCGCCCCACCGGCCCGCCCCGGCTCACAGCACGTCGCCGTCGCGCCAGTCGAAGACCAGCGCCCCGGGATCGGCGGACAGGTCCTCGGGTCCGGCGGGCGGGTCCTCGGGGCGGCCGGCGGTCAGGTCCCCGGAGGGAACGGGCAGCGCCCCGCCCGCCACGCCCCTGACGTACGTGGAGCCCTCCTCCTCCGGCAGCCGCTCGATCCCGTGCGGCCCCTGCACGGCGATCCGTCCGGGCCACACCCACCAGCCGCGCCCGGCGTACATCGCGGCGCCCTCCTCCGAGGCGGAGAGGGCCGCGAAGGCGTAGGCCCTGTCCACGACCTGTTCCAGGGCGGCCATCACCCGCCCGCCGAGCCCCTCCCGGCGCCGGTCGGCGCGGACCGCCACGGCCTCCACATAGCCGATCCGGTACGAGCGGCCCGCCAGGACCACCCGGCGCTGGCCCACGCTGCCGTGGGCGAGAACGCCGCTGTCGTCACGGATGTAGGCGTGGATGCCGCCGAGGGTGTGGTCCCAGTCCTCGTCGCTGAAGTCGCCCTCGAAGGCGGTGTCCAGGAAGGTCCGGATCTCGTCGAGGGCGGCCGGGGCGAGCTGATGGGTGTGCGCGGTATGCAGGGCGGGGGCGGTCGGCTCGGTCATGGCCGTCAGCCTGCCACGCGGAGAACCCGACGGGCACCGAATAACGACCTGGGGAGCGATGGGGAGTGGATCAGGGAGCGTCGTCATGCGGCTTCGATCGCAAGGCGGAGGAGGGAGTCGATGCGGCGCATCGACAACCGACGACAACGTCGCAAGCGGAGTCGCAGGGCGGCGCGAGCCCGCTCCCTATCGCTCCCCAGGTCGTAAGCCTCCCCCGCCCCGCGAGAGCCGCGCACGGGCGCCGCACATGGGCGCCGCGCACGAGCCACCGCCCCGTCGTCCACCGGACACTGACCGACGGTGCGCACATGATCTGTCCGGCCGCACTCTGGTCCGGACCACCGTCCGCCCGTCACACTGCCCGCATGTCCGACATCACAGCCCCGCCCAGGCCCTGGGCCCCCGTCCACGGCGAGCCCTACCGCCCCGTCCCCTACCGGCCCGAACGCATGCCGGCGGACGAATCCCTCACCCGCGCCGCGGAGTTGAGGCGACGGATGGACGAACGCAGGACCGTGCGCCGGTTCTCGGCGGATCCCGTCCCCGAGCGGGTCCTCAAGGACGCGATCGCCTGCGCCGCCACCGCCCCGTCCGGCGCCCATCAGCAGCCGTGGACCTTCGTCCTGGTCAAGGACCCGGAGGTACGGCGCCGCATCCGCGAGGCGGCCGAGAACGAGGAGCGGATCAGTTACGACGGCAGGCTCGGCGAGGAGTGGCTGGCGGCGCTGCGCCCGCTCGGCACGGACGCCGTCAAGTCCCACATGACCGACGCCCCGGCGCTCGTCGTGGTGTTCCAGCAGCGGTACTGGCTGGGCGAGGACGGTACCAAGCGCAAGCACTACTACGTCGACGAGTCGGTCGGGATCGCCGTCGGCATGCTGCTGTCCGCGCTGCATCTGTCGGGCCTGGCCGCGCTGGTCCACACGCCGAGCCCGATGCGGTTCCTGGGCGAGGTGCTGGGCCGGCCGGAGAACGAGAAGGCGTTCGCGGTGATCCCGGTCGGCTATCCGGCCGACGACTGCGAGGTGCCCGACCTGGTCCGCAAGTCGCTGGACCAGGTGCTCGTGGAGGTCTGAGCCCGCGGGCCCCTGGCCGCGACGGACCCGGCGCGCGAGGGGGCGCGATGGAAACCGCCTCCCGGCCGGCAGGGGAACCGGTCGGGAGGCGGAGTTCGGGCGGGGCGCCGGTGGGGCGGCGCCCCGCGAGGGCGTCGGCCCCCTGGCAGGGGGCCGACGCGAGGGATATCAGCCCTGGTGGGGGTAGGTGTACTCGGTCGGCGGGACCAGCGTCTCCTTGATGGCTCGGGTCAGGGTCCAGCGCTGGAGGTTCTGCGGGGCGCCCGCCTTGTCGTTGGTGCCCGAGGCGCGGCCGCCGCCGAAGGGCTGCTGGCCGACCACGGCACCGGTCGACTTGTCGTTGATGTAGAAGTTGCCCGCGGCGTACCGCAGCTTCTCCATCGTGTACGCGGCCGCGGTGCGGTCGCCCGCGATGACGGAACCGGTCAGCGCGTAGTCGGAGACCGACTCCATCTGCTCCAGCATCGCGTCGTACTGGTCGTCCTCGTAGACATGCACGGCGAGGATCGGGCCGAAGTACTCGGTCGTGAAGACCTCGTTCTCCGGGTCGGTGCACTCGATGACGGTCGGGCGGACGAAGTAACCGACCGAGTCGTCGTACGTGCCGCCCGCGATGACCGTGCAGGACGGGTCGGCCGCGGCACGGTCGATGGCCGCCTTGTTCTTGGCGAACGAGCGCTCGTCGATGACGGCGCCGATGAAGTTCGACAGGTCGGTGACGTCGCCCATGGTGATGGAGTCGACCTCGGCGGCGAACTCCTCCTTGAAACCGGAGTTCCAGATCGAGGCCGGGATGTACGCGCGCGAGGAGGCCGAGCACTTCTGGCCCTGGAACTCGAAGGAGCCCCGGGTCAGCGCGGTCTTCAGGACGGCGTGGTCGGCCGACGGGTGGGCGACGACGAAGTCCTTGCCACCGGTCTCGCCGACGAGCCGCGGGTAGGTGCGGTAGTTGGCGATGTTGTTGCCGACCGTCCGCCACAGGTGCTGGAAGGTGGGGGTCGAGCCGGTGAAGTGGATACCGGCCAGGTCACGGTGGTTCAGGGCCACCTCGGAGACGGCGAGGCCGTCGCCCGTCACCAGGTTGATGACGCCCTTGGGCAGGCCCGCCTCCTCCAGGAGCCGCATCAGCAGCACGGCGGCGTGGGTCTGCGTCGGGGACGGCTTCCACACCACGACGTTGCCCATGAGGGCCGGGGCGGTGGGCAGGTTGCCCGCGATGGCCGTGAAGTTGAACGGCGTGATCGCGTAGACGAAGCCCTCCAGCGGACGGTGGTCCATGCGGTTCCACACGCCCGGGGAGTTGGCCGGGGGCTGCTCGGCGAGGATCTGGCGCGCGTAGTGCACGTTGAAGCGCCAGAAGTCGACGAGCTCACAGGGGGTGTCGATCTCCGCCTGCTGGGCGGTCTTGGACTGGCCGAGCATCGTGGAGGCGGCCATCGTCTCGCGCCAGGGGCCGGCGAGCAGCTCGGCGGCGCGCAGGATGATCGCGGCACGGTCGTCGAAGGAGGTCGCCCGCCAGGCCGGGGCGGCGGCCAGCGCGGCGTCGATCGCGTCCTGCGCGTCCTGCTCCGTGGCGTTGGCGTACGTGCCGATGACGGCCTTGTGGTTGTGGGGCTGCACGACGTCGAAGCGCTCACCGCCGCCCATCCGCTTCTCACCGCCGATCGTCATCGGCAGCTCGATCGGGTTCTGGCTGAGCTCCTTGAGCTTCGTCTCCAGGCGGGCGCGCTCCGGGGAGCCCGGGGCGTAGGTGTGGACCGGCTCGTTGACCGGCGCGGGGACCTGAGTCACAGCGTCCATGAGTGCCTTGTCTCCTCGTGTCGGGGTTCGGGGTCGGGGGTCGGCCGAGCGGGTCAGCTCTTGGTGAGGACGGAGCGGCCGAAGAACAGCAGGTTCGCCGGCTTCTCCGCGAGACGGCGCATGAAGTAGCCGTACCAGTCGGTTCCGTACGCGGTGTACACACGCATGCGGTGGCCCTCGGCGGCGAGCCGGATGTGCTCCTCGCTGCGGATGCCGTACAGCATCTGGAACTCGTACTCGTCCAGTTTGCGCCCTGCCTTGCGACCCAGCTCCTGGGCGATGGCGATCAGCCGGGGGTCGTGCGACCCGATCATCGGGTAGCCCTCGCCCTCCATCAGGGTCTTCAGGATGCGGACGTACGCCTTGTCGATCTCGGCCTTGTCCTGGTACGCGACGGAGGCGGGCTCCTTGTAGGCACCCTTCACGAGGCGGACGCGGCTGCCGGCGGCGGCCAGGCGGCGGGCGTCCTCCTCGGTGCGGAACAGGTACGCCTGGATCACGCAGCCGGTCTGCGGGAAGTCCTTCCGCAGCTCCTCGTGGATGGCGAACATGGAGTCGAGGGTGGTGTGGTCCTCCGCGTCCAGGGTGACCGTGGTGCCGATCGCGGCGGCGGCCTCGACGACCGGGCGGACATTGGCGAGCGCCAGCTCGTGGCCGCCGTCCAAGGACTGCCCGAACATGGACAGCTTCACGGACGTCTCGGCCCGGGTGCCCAGCTCCAGGTCCTTGAGACGGTCGATCAGCTCCAGGTAGGCGTCACGGGCGGCGGCGGCCTGCTCGGGGGTGGTGATGTCCTCGCCCACCACGTCGAGGGTGACCTCGAGGCCCTTGTCGGCGGCGTCCCGGATGATCGGGACCACCTGGTCGACGGTCTCACCGGCGATGAACCGGTCGACGACCTGCTTCGTGCCGGGCGCGGCCGAGATGAAACGGCGCATCTTGTCGCTGCGGGACGCGGCGAGAATCACGGGACCCAGCACGGGGCACCTCCACGGAAAGTACGAACGAAGGCCGTACCGGTGCGCGGGCAAACGCGGCGATACAGCACGGAGAACCACCGTGAAATCTAAGGATCTCTCCGATCCTGGGCCATCGACAGCTGTCACGCATCCGTTGCCCAGATCTCAGACATATGTCTGAAGGGGTGCGAGAATGGCCGGGTGAAGCGCGATTACCAGGAGCTGGTCGACGAGATCTCCGGACTGCTCGGCGCCCCCGCCACGCTGGAGAACCGCGATTTCGGCCTGATCGCCTTCGGGGCCCACGACAGCGACGACGACACGGCGATGGACCCGGTCCGCACCCGCTCGATCCTGACCAGGCGCTCCACGCCCGCCGTCCGTGCCTGGTTCGAGGGCTTCGGCATCACCCGCGCCACCGGCCCGGTCCGCATTCCGCCCGCCCCGGAGGCCGGGGTGTTCCGTGGCCGGATCTGTCTGCCGGTACGCCACCGGGGGGTGGTCCTCGGTTACGTGTGGCTGCTCGACGCGGACCCCGGTCCGACCGAGGAGCGGCTGGAGGCGGCGATGGAGGTGGCGGCCCGGATCGGGGTGCTGCTCTCGGAGGAGGCGCGGGCCGGTACGGACCTGTCGCGGGAGTTCGGCGCGGTCCTCACCGCCGGGCGGGGCTGGCAGCGCGACATGGCGGTGGCCGCGCTGCGCGAGTCGCTGGGCCGGGACGCGGAGGGACTTCACACGGTGGTGTGCGTGTCGCCGTGGCCGGACGAGGCGCCGTCGGTCGGTACGGTGCCGTCGGCGGCGGCGCTCTCCTCGGCCGCGGCGCCCGGACCGGCCGGTCCGCCCTCGCTGGCGGCGCTGGTCCGGCTGCGTTCCGCCGACTCCCTCGACCCGGCCCGCACCGCGGCCGGGCGGCTGTGCTCGACCGCCGGACGGGGCGCCACCGCCGGGATCGCGGCGGCCCGCCGGGGTCTGGCGGATCTCCCGACGGCCTGGCACGAGGCGTCGGCGGCGGCTCGCGCGGCGGCGGCCGAGTCCCGCTTCGGAACGGTCACCGAGTGGTCGGCGATCGGCCCGTACCGGATGCTGACGGCGCTCCCCGCGGAGTCGGCCGCGGACCCGGCGGTCCGCGCCCTGCTGGCCCCCGCGCACGCGGACCTGGCCCGCACCGCCGAGGTGTTCCTCGACTGCGCGGGCCAGGCGTCGCGGACGGCCGCCGCGCTCGGCATCCACCGCCAGACGCTCTACTACCGGCTCTCCCGCGTCCACCAGCTCACCGGCCTCGACCTGAACGACGGCGAGGACCGGCTGCTGCTGCACATGGCCCTCAAGGGCGCCCGGCTCTGAGCGGCGAGGAACGGGACACGAAGCCGGACACGAAAGGGGCAGGGCCCGGGGCGCGAAGACGGCTGAGGGCTGTCCCGCAATCCCTGGCGGGACGGCCCTCAGGGCATATTTCGTCGCGGGCCGGACGGGACTTTCGAAACACGCCCCAGCGGCCACGGGGACGCCGAGCCGCCGTCGCGCGAACACGACCGGGCGCGAGGCACCGGGCCGTGGGGACGCGAGGCCGGCCCTCGCTCCCCGTCAGCGGTCGTCGTCCGGAGCCGTGACCGGGCGGTCGCTGACGAGGGCCGCGAGCACCAGCGGGGCGTCGCCGTCGCTGTGGCCCACGGTCACCCCGGCCCAGCGGCCCGTACCGCCCACCGGGCCCCACACCACCAGGTCGCCGTAGAGGTCCTGCCGGAACAGCGCCTCGAACAGCGGATCCACCCGGGCGCCCTCCTGCCGTCGCAGCAGCGGCACATGGAGCAGGACCGCGTGATGCGGGCCCCAACGACGGTCCAATTCCGCGGCCAGGGCGGCGAGATGGGCCTCTGCCGCCTCCTGCGCGTCGTTCCACTCCAGGGCGTACACCCCGGTCAGCGCATCGCCCTCCCACAACGGAACGATGCGGAAGCCGTCGCCGCCGGTTCCGGTCCACTCCCCCGTCTCCGGGTCGCCCTCGGCCACCACGGGGCCGGGCCCCGGCAGCGGGACCGTCAGCAGCGCCTCGACGTCGGCCAGCGCCCGGGCGAGGGCGAAGGGCTCCCCGGCGCGGCAGGTCACAGCACCGCCCGGTCCATCGGACGGGGCAGCGGATCCAGCGCACCGGCGTCGCGCAGCCGCTCGTAGGCCGTCACCACCTCGGCGGTCACGTCCGCGCCCGCGTCCGCGATGCGCAACAGCACGCCGCCTCCCGGCAGTTCCTCCCGGGCGGCCTTCAGGTCGCCGGGCACGAGGGCGGCGCGCCCCGGGGAGAGATAGCCGGCCCGGCCCACCACGGGGTCGCCGACGGAGTACCCGGCGTCGTCCTCCAGCGCGTCGAGCACGTCGTCGTCGCTCACGTCACCGAAGTCCGGCTCCCACTCCCGGGCGAGCACGGCGAGGAGATCCGCCCCCGGGACCTCGGCACCGTCCGGCACGTGGAGCGTCATCACGAACGACTGGAGCAGGAACTCCGGTGCGCCCCCGGCGAGTCCGCTCAGCTCGATCCGCAGACCGGGCGCGTCCGTGCGGTGCAGCCGCAGCGCCGTGCCCGTGAGGTCGGACCAGCCCTCGGCCGCCTGCGCCACGCGCAGGGCGCCGAGCAGCGCCCCCTCGTCCGCGGGCAGTTCGGTCTCCGGGCCGGTCCCGTGCACCTGCCGCCACGGGCCCGCCCCGGTGGCGCCGCCCGGTGGCACCGCCCCGGGGAGCAGTGCCGTGATCCCGTCCAGCGTCCGCTTCCAGCGTCCGGCGAGCGCCTCGGCCGACTCCGGCCGGGGCCCCCAGAAGGCCCGCACTACACGTCGCATGCACTTTCCTCCGTCGAGCTTCGTCCTCGGGCGCGGCGGGCGGTCCCGGCCGAACGCGGCCGGACCGCCACCGCGTGCAGGCTACTCGTCGAAGGCCCCCGGTTTCCTGGTGCTGTCGTTCGGCTTCGGCTTCGTGTGCACCACCTTGATCGGCAGGCCCTCGTCCCGGAACGCCTGGCGGGCCGCCTTCGCCACGTCGGGGTCGGAGAAGTGCCACTCCACGGCCCGGCCGCCGGACGCCTCCACCTGGGCCCTCGCCTCGGCGACGAACTTGTCCTTGCCGGACTTGGTGAGCGTGCCCGGTTCGGTCTGGGACAGGTAGCTCTGGTAGCCGTTCTTGGCCTCCAGGAAGGTCTGCCTGCTGGAGTCCCAGCCGTCGTACTCCACGGCCGGCTTGCCCTCCTTGGGGTGCGGCACGACGTACTCCTGGCCCCGGTTGGTTCCGGTGACCTGCTCCTGGTAGCGCAGCCAGGACTCGTTCTTCCAGTTGGGCGCGGGGTTGCGGTCGCGGCTGGCCCAGTAGCCGTCGCCCAGGTCCGCCTCACCGAGCTTGTGGTCCTTGAGGTCCTCGGCCCAGGACGGCGGGTTGTAGTTGCGCGGGTCGGAGGTGTCGTTGCGGGTCGGCTCCGGGTACTTCTTCTTGTCCAGCTCGGCCTTGCGGGCCCGCTCCGGCTCCTCGAGGCGCTTCTGCTCCAGATGGGCGGCCCGCTCCTCGGCGCGCGCCTTCTCCGCCGCGGCCTTGGCCGCCTCGTCGCAGCCACCGTCCGCGAGGACGACCCGGCCGGTGGAACCGGACGCCAGCACGCCGGTGCCGGACCCCGCGACCCCCATGGTCCCGCCGCCGTAGCGCACCAGGGCCGGGCCGGACGCGATGACGCAGCCCGTGCGGCGCGCCGCGTCCTCCGCCGCGTCGGCGGCGTCGTCGGCCTCCTTGGCCGCCTTGCGCACACCGTCGAGGTCGCCGAGTTCGGCGGCCTTGCGGGCGCGGCGGGCCGCGCCTCCCGCATCGTCGACGGCCTTCGCCACCGTCTCGGCGATCTTGCCCAGCTTGCCGAGTTTGCCGACCTTGCCGACGACCTTCGCCACGTCGTAGCCGGGGATGAAGAGGGAGCCGACGTTCCAGATCACATCGGTGACGGCCCGGGTCTTCTCCCCGTTGTTCCAGCGGTCACGGACCTCGTCGCCGACGAAGACGTCGTCACCGACCTTGACGACCGTGTTGACCGACGCCGAGCCCCAGTCCCAGAGCGCCCCGAGGTAGTCGCCCTTGTCCCACTTGTCGGCGGCGTCCTTGGAGTCCTTCGACCACTGGTCGCCGAGCTGCTTGCCGTAGTCCGCGATGCCGGACCAGGTCTCGGGCTTGAACAGGTCGATGATCCCGGTGATGTCGCCCCAGACGCCGTCGACCGCCACGCCCTTGACGACCTGGGTCGTACGGTCCCAGGCGCAGCCGAAGAAGCCCCAGCCGCTGCAGTCCTCCTCGTCGTCCTTGCCGCCGCCGTCGTTCTTCCCTTCGCCGTCCTCGTCGGACGCGGGCGTGTCGTAGGCGGCCTCGGGCTCGTCGTCGTCCTCCGGGTACGTGTCCACGCCGCTGCCCGGCCGGCCGTCGTCGGGACCACCCGTGCCGCCGCTGCCGCCCGTGGAGCCGGACGAGGTACCGGTGGAACCCGAGGTGCCGCCGTTCGCCCCACCACTGCCGCCGTCGGCGTTCCCGCCGCTCGATCCGCCCCCGTTCGCGTTCCCGCCGCTCGCGTCGCCGCCGCCGTCGCCCGCGCCGGAGGGACCGCCGTTCGTGCCGCCGGTGACCGTGGCGCCGCCGTCCGCGCCCGCGCCGCCTCCGTCCGCGCCCGCGCCGCCTCCGTCCGCGCCCGCGCCGCCTCCGTCGGCGCCTCCGCCGTTCGCGGCACCGCCGTCCTTCCCGGGACCGGCCTCCACATGGCCCGAGCCGTCCCCGGACGCCGGGCAGGAATAGCCGCTCAAGGAGCAGATCGCGGCCTGGAGTTCCGCGGTGATCCGGCCGCCGAGGCCGCTCAGCGTCATGGCCGCGATCAGCGCGACGACGATCAGCACCAGGCCCAGGTACTCCAGGGCCGACTGCCCCCGGTCCCGGCGCCAGGTGATCATGTGGGAGAGCGAGAACCGGCGCTTCGCGCCACGTTCCCCGACGGGCTTCGCGCCCCGCTCCACCGGTGGCAGCAGGAACCAGGAACGGCTCTGCGCCCGCGTCAGGAGGACCAGGATCAGGATGGGCAGGAGCAGCTGTACGAAGCCACGCGCCGAGCCGTCCCCGATGTTGGCCACGCCGCCCAGGACCAGCCACGCCTGTACGGCAACCAGCCCCCACCAGACCCGTTTGCCGCCGGTGCGCAGGCGCCGGGCCAGCAGCAGGCCCAGCACACCGGGCGCGGCGGCGTACAGCAGGATGCCGAGGACCTGGGCCCCCATCGCGTACACCGCGAACGCCGAGCCCAGCAGGCCGAGCCCGCCCAGGACCGTCGCGCCGAACAGCACGAACAGCAGCAGCCGTGCCGTGTTGAGCGGACGCGGAAGCTCCCGGTGCCCCGGTCCCACCGGGGTCGGTCCCCCGGGAACCGGCACGCCACCGACAACAGACATACGTGCCCCCCGACCCCCGATGTCAGCAAGTCACATGACAGCGACTCACCCTAGGGTCGGGGCCGTCCCGCGTCATGGGCCTCAGGGCCCAACGCCGGGCCCACCCCGGGCGTGTGAGTCACCGTCACCGCCCGGAGGGGCCGTCGCCCGCATGGGCGAGCCCGCGCGGGCAGGTGCCGCGTGGGTGGGTGCCGCGTGGGTGGGTGCCGCGTGGGCGGAAAATGCGGGCGACGGGGTGGCAGGGGATGCGAGGGAAAGGGGTCCGTGGGCAGGCGGCGCGCTCCGGGCCGTACGCGGGCAGGGGACGCACACCGCGATGTTCGCGGGCGTTCCGGTACCGCGGGAAGCATGCCGCGCGAGGAACGCGACGCGAGCGGCGTCGTCAGGACGCACGCCCTTCGAGGACCACCTTCAGTCCGTCCGTCAGGTCCTGTGCGGACGGCGCCGAATCGCTGTCCATCAGCCACTGCACCATCACGCCGGCGAGCAGTGCCTGGCAGAACAGCCCGGCCACCCGGGCCTTCTCGGGGTCCTTCTCGGGGTCGATGCCGAGCATGTTCTCGGCCAGCCCGTCCCGCCCCTCGCGCTGCGGGCCGATCAGCGCCTTCCGCAGCTCCGGGTCCTGGTCGATCCGGGAGATGACCTCCATCTGGAGCTGCCAGACCGAACGGGTCCGCTCGTAGCTGTCGATCACCCGCTCCCAGGTGTCGCGGAACTGGTCGAGCGGCGTCCCGGGGGTCCCGCCGTCCTCGTCCGTGTCCTCGCCCCGCCGTTTCGTGAGCACATCGCCCCACTCCTCGGTCAGCTTGAGGAAGGCCAGGTTGAGCAGGGCCTCCTTGGAACCGTAGTGGTATCCGATGGAGGCGAGGTTCGTGCCGGAGGCGGCCACGATGTCGCGTGCCGTCGTCCGTGCGTACCCCTTGTCCAGCAGGCAGCGCTTGGCGCCTTCGAGCAGATCCTCACGGTGTCCCATGACAGCAGCGTACCCGGCATGCAGACGTCCGTGTAAGACGTACGTCTAGATGCCGGGCAGGCCGGGTGGGCGGGGGCGCCGTGAGGGCGCGGCCATCAGTCGGTCAGGTTCACCGTACGGGCGGAGGTGGCGCCGATCTCCGTGGAGATCTCGGCGAGCACCGAGGCCGGGACGTCGTCGTCGACGGTGAGGACGACCAGCGCCTCACCGCCCGCACCCGTCCGCGACACCTGCATGCCCGCGATGTTCAGACCGGCCTCGCCGAGGATCCGGCCGACCGTGCCGACGACGCCGGGGCGGTCCTCGTAGCGCAGCACCAGCATGTGGTCGGCGAGCGCCAGGTCCACGTCGTACTCGCCGACCGCGACGATCTTCTGGAGGTGCTTGGGCCCGGCCAGTGTGCCGGAGACCGCGACCTCGTCGCCGTCCGCGAGCGTGCCGCGGACGGTCACCAGGTTGCGATGGTCGGGCGACTCGGAGCTGGTGGTGAGGCGGACCTCGACACCGCGTTCCTGCGCGAACAGGGGGGCGTTCACGTACGACACGGTCTCGTCGACGACGTCCTCGAACACGCCCTTCAGCGCGGAGAGTTCGAGCACCTTGACGTCGTGCTGGGTGATCTCGCCGTACACCTCGACGTCGAGCCGGACCGCGACCTCGCCCGCCAGCGCGGTGAAGATCCGGCCGAGCTTCTCGGCGAGCGGCAGACCCGGGCGCACGTCCTGGGCGATGACGCCGCCCTGGACGTTGACCGCGTCCGGCACCAGCTCGCCGGCGAGGGCCAGGCGCACGGACCTGGCGACCGCGATGCCCGCCTTCTCCTGCGCCTCGTCCGTGGACGCGCCCAGGTGCGGGGTGCAGACGACCTGGTCGAACTCGAACAGCGGGGAGTCCGTGCAGGGCTCCTTCGCGTACACGTCGAGACCGGCACCGGCGACCCGGCCCTCCTTGAGGGCGGAGGCGAGCGCGGCCTCGTCGACGATGCCGCCGCGCGCGGCGTTGACGATGCGCACGGTGGGCTTCACCTTGTGCAGCGCCTCGTCGCCGATCAGGCCGACCGTCTCGGGGGTCTTGGGCAGGTGCACGGTGATGAAGTCCGACACCTCCAGCAGCTCGTCGAGCGAGAGGAGCTTGACGCCCATCTGGGCGGCACGCGCGGGCTGCACATAGGGGTCGTACGCGACGATCTTCATGCCGAAGGCGGACATGCGCTGCGCGACCAGGACACCGATGCGGCCGAGGCCGACGACGCCGAGGATCTTCTCGCTCAGCTCCACGCCGGTGTACTTGGAGCGCTTCCACTCGGCGTTCTTGAGCGCGGTGTTGGCCTGCGGGATGTTGCGCGCGGTGGCGATCAGCAGACCACAGGCCAGCTCGGCGGCGGTGACGATGTTGGAGGTCGGGGCGTTGACGACCATCACGCCGGCCTTGGTGGCGGCGGAGACGTCGACGTTGTCGAGGCCGACGCCCGCGCGGGCCACGACCTTCAGCTTCGTGGCGGCGGCGATGGCCTCGGCATCGACCTTGGTGGCGGAGCGCACCAGGATGGCGTCGACGTCGACGATCGCGGGGAGGAGTTCGTCACGGTCCGCGCCGTTGCAGTGCCGGATCTCGAAGTCCGGGCCCAAGGCGTCAACCGTGGCGGGCGACAGCTCTTCAGCGATGAGTACGACGGGTTTCGAGCTCACGTGAGTCCTCACAAGTCCAGTGCGGACGGCCGTCCCGACGGCCGCAGGCGGTGGAGGGGCTTGCCGCGTGGAAGACGCACGACACTGTGGGCCTGACGCGTGTATGTGTGGAGCAGTGTAGTCATGCGCCGGGACGCGCACTGCGCCCCGTTGGAAGGATCACCCACACGGAGTGGACGACTTGTACACACGCGTGCGCAGCCTCTTCCGGCGGTGAATGCGGCGGGGGCGGACCGGTGCTCCGGTCCGCCCCCTGGGCGTGCTTACGCGTCCTCGTCGTTGACCCAGCTCATGAGCTTGCGCAGCTCACGGCCCGTGGTCTCCAGGAGGTGGTCGCTGTCCGCCTTCTTGTACTCGTTGTAGCGGGGCAGACCGTTGTGGTACTCGTCCATCCAGTTCTTGGCGAAGGAGCCGTCCTGGATCTCCGCGAGGACCTTCTTCATCTCGGCCTTGGTGGCGTCGGTGATGATCCGCGGGCCGGTGACGTAGTCGCCCCACTCGGCGGTCTCCGAGATGGACCAGCGCATCTTCTCCAGGCCGCCCTCGTACATGAGGTCCACGATGAGCTTCAGCTCGTGCAGGCACTCGAAGTACGCGATCTCCGGCTGGTAACCGGCCTCGACCAGGGTCTCGAAGCCGGCCTTCACCAGGGCGGCGGTGCCGCCGCAGAGAACGGCCTGCTCACCGAACAGGTCGGTCTCGGTCTCCTCGGTGAAGGTCGTCTTGATGACACCGGCGCGGGTGCCGCCGATGCCCTTGGCGTACGACAGCGCCAGCGCGAAGGCGTTGCCCGTGGCGTCCTGCTCGACGGCCACGATGCAGGGAACGCCGCGGCCCTCCTCGTACTGGCGGCGGACCAGGTGGCCCGGGCCCTTCGGGGCGACCATGCAGACGTCGACACCGGCCGGCGGCTTGATGAAGCCGTAGCGGATGTTCAGACCGTGGCCGAAGAACAGCGCGTCGCCGTCCTTGAGGTTGTCCTTGATGGACTCCTCGTAGACCTTGGCCTGGATCGGGTCCGGGACGAGGATCATGATGACGTCGGCCTCGGCGGCGGCCTCGGCCGGGGTCACCACGCGCAGGCCCTGCTCCTCGGCCTTGGTCTTGGACTTGGAGCCCTCGTGCAGACCGACACGGACGTCGACACCCGAGTCGCGCAGCGACAGCGCGTGGGCGTGGCCCTGGCTGCCGTAGCCGATGACCGCGACCTTGCGGCCCTGGATGATGGACAGGTCGGCGTCGTCGTCGTAGAACAGCTCGGCCACTGGGTCTCTCCTTGGTGTGCGGGTGGTGCGTCCCACCGTACGGCGGGATACGTCGGAAACGCTTACTGATCTCGCCATACGGGCGGCGAGGGGGCGACGTCCCGGTGCCGCCGCGACGGGGGCACCGGGACCGGCACTAGGCCGTACGGTCGAGGGCGCGCAGCGACCGGTCGGTGATCGAGCGCGCGCCGCGCCCTATGGCGATGGTGCCGGACTGGACCAGCTCCTTGATGCCGTACTGCTCCAGCATCCTGAGCATGGCCTCCAGTTTGTCGGCGCCGCCGGTGGCCTCGATCGTGACCGCCTCCGGGGAGACGTCCACGGTCTTGGCGCGGAACAGCTGGACGATCTCGACGATCTGGGAGCGGGTCTCGTTGTCGGCGCGGACCTTCACCAGGACGAGCTCCCGCTGGATCGCAGCGGAGGGCTCCAGTTCGACGATCTTGAGGACGTTCACGAGCTTGTTGAGCTGCTTGGTCACCTGCTCGAGGGGCAGGCCCTCGACATTCACGACGATGGTGATGCGCGAGATGTCGGGGTGTTCGGTGGTTCCGACCGCGAGCGAGTCGATGTTGAAGCCGCGGCGGGAGAACAGGGCGGTGATCCGGGCGAGGACACCGGGCTTGTTCTCGACCAGGACGGAGAGCGTGTGCTTGGTGGACATGGCGTCGGTCTCTCTCGGTCTCTCAGTCGTCTTCGTTGTCGCCGAAGTCGGGGCGGACCCCGCGGGCGGCCATGACCTCGTCGTTCGAGGTACCGGCGGCGACCATCGGCCAGACCATGGCGTCCTCGTGGACGATGAAGTCGATGACGACGGGACGGTCGTTGATGGAGTTGGCCTCTTCGATGACCTTGTCCAGGTCGGCCGGGTCCTCGCAGCGGATGGCGTGGCAGCCCATGGCCTCGGACAGCTTGACGAAGTCCGGGACGCGGGTGCCCTTCGCCGGGACGCCCTCGGTGTCGGCACCGGAGTGCAGCACCGTGTTGGAGTACCGCTGGTTGTAGAACAGGGTCTGCCACTGGCGGACCATGCCGAGCGCGCCGTTGTTGATGATCGCGACCTTGATCGGGATGTTGTTGAGCGCGCAGGTGGTGAGTTCCTGGTTGGTCATCTGGAAGCAGCCGTCGCCGTCGATGGCCCAGACGGTACGGTCCGGCGCGCCGGCCTTGGCGCCCATCGCGGCCGGGACCGCGTACCCCATCGTTCCGGCACCGCCGGAGTTCAGCCAGGTGGCGGGCCGCTCGTAGTCGATGAAGTGGGCGGCCCACATCTGGTGCTGGCCGACGCCCGCGGCGAAGATCGTGCCCTCGGGGGCGAGCCGGCCGATGCGCTGGATGACCTGCTGCGGGGACAGGCTGCCGTCCTCGGGGAGGTCGTAGCCGAGCGGGTAGGTCTCGCGCCAGCGGTCGAGGTCCTTCCACCAGGACGCGTAGTCACCGACATGGCCCTCGGTGTGCTCGGCCTGGACGGCCTGGACGAGGTCGGCCAGGACCTCGCGGGCGTCGCCCACGATCGGCACGTCGGCCGCGCGGTTCTTGCCGATCTCGGCGGGGTCGATGTCGGCGTGGACGATCTTGGCGTACGGGGCGAAGCTGTCCAGCCTGCCCGTGACGCGGTCGTCGAACCGGGCGCCGAGGGCGACGATCAGGTCGGCCTTCTGCAGCGCGGTGACGGCGGTGACCGAACCGTGCATGCCCGGCATTCCGACGTGCAGCGGGTGGCTGTCGGGGAATGCGCCGAGCGCCATCAGTGTGGTGGTGACGGGCGCTCCGGTGAGCTCGGCGAGGACCTTCAGTTCGGCGGTGGCCCCCGCCTTGATGACGCCGCCGCCGACGTACAGCACCGGGCGCCTGGCCTGGGTGATCAGCTTGGCGGCCTCGCGGATCTGCTTGGCGTGCGGCTTGGTGACCGGACGGTAGCCGGGCAGGTCCTGGGTGGGCGGCCAGCTGAACGTGGTCTGCGCCTGGAGGGCGTCCTTGGCGATGTCGACGAGGACGGGGCCCGGACGGCCGGTCGAGGCGATGTGGAACGCCTCGGCGATGGTGTGCGGGATGTCCTCCGCCCTGGTGACGAGGAAGTTGTGCTTGGTGACCGGCATGGTGATGCCGCAGATGTCCGCCTCCTGGAAGGCGTCCGTGCCGATCGCCTTGGAGGCGACCTGGCCCGTGATCGCGACCAGCGGGACGGAGTCCATGTGGGCGTCCGCGATCGGCGTGACCAGGTTGGTGGCGCCGGGGCCCGAGGTGGCCATGCAGACGCCGACCTTGCCGGTGGCCTGCGCGTAGCCGGTGGCGGCGTGTCCGGCGCCCTGCTCGTGACGGACCAGCACGTGACGGACCCGGGTGGAGTCCATCATCGGGTCGTAGGCCGGAAGGATGGCGCCGCCGGGAATGCCGAATACCGTGTCGGCCCCCACCTCCTCGAGGGAGCGGATGAGGGACTGCGCGCCCGTGACGTGCTCAACGGTGGCGGCGGGCGATCCGCCGTTACGGGCCCGCGGCTGGGGATGGTGGGCCCCTGTGGCCTGCTCGGTCATCGGCATTCTCTTCTCGAAGCTGAGGGTTCGTGCGGGGTGTTCTGCGGCGTTTGCGTGGTTCCGGTGCAACAAAAAACCCCTCGTGCCATGAGGCAAGCGAGGGGAGCGCGTCGGTGCGGTCTGCAGAGTGCCATCGAGGGACTCTGCTTCAGCCGACGCGCTGTCCAAGTACGAGAATTCGGGTGCGCATGGCATCGACCCTCTCTCCGACGCACACGACGTGTCAAGTGGGTGGGACGGGCGTCTCAGCATGTGAGCCGCTGAGGAGTGGGATCGAGCCGCCCGTCAGGACGGGTTCCGCGGTGACGGTGCCGGGCATCGGGAACGTCCCCCGGGTCAGGGCGCGGCGCAGCCGGTACTCGTCGAGCGGCCCGGAGAACGCCATCCCCTGTCCGTGCGTACAGCCCATGGCGCGCAGGGCCAGGACCTGTTCCGGCACGTCGACCCCGTCGGCCACGGACTGCATGCCCAGGTCGCAGGCGATCCGCAGCAGGCCGCTGGTGATCTTGTGGAGGCGGGCGGACTCCACGACGCCTTCGACGAGACCGCGGTCCAGTTTGAGCACGTCGATGGGGAGCCGGCGAAGCGCGTTTATGGCCGCGTATCCGCTGCCGAATCCGTCGAGCGCGATGCGCACGCCGAGACGGCGCAGTGCCACGAGGCGTTGTTCGAGTTCGTCGAAGGGGATCCGGGGATCGCTCTCGGCGACCTCGATCATCAGGGTGCCGGAGGGCAGGCGGTGCCGGGTGAGCAGGGCCTCGATGGAGCCGGACGGCGTCCCCTTGTCGAGCAGTCTGCGGGCGGGGAGCCGGACCGCGACGGAGACCTGGTGTCCGGCCCTGGCCCGGTCGGCGGCCTGCTCGATGGCCTCTTCGAGGAGCCATCGGCCGAGTTCGGCGGTGCGGTCGCCGTCCTCGGCGACGCGGAGGAACTCGGCGGGGGTGAACAGGATGCCCTGGGCGGACCGCCAGCGCGCCTGGGCGGCGACGGCCGCCACGGTGCCGCTGGCCAGGTGCACCACCGGCTGGTGGAGCAGGGCGAACTCGCCGTCGCGCAGCGCGTTGCGGAGCCGGGCGGCCAGCTCCGAACGGCGGACGACCTCGGCCTGCATCTGCGGGGCGTACAGCTCGACGCGGTTCTTGCCGCCCGCCTTGGCCCGGTACATGGCGAGGTCGGCGTTGCGCATGAGGTCGCTGGGGGTGATGCCGGGCTCGGCGAACGCGACCCCGATGGACGCGGCGACCCTGACCTCGCCGGGGCCGACACCGACGTGGTAGGGCCGGGAAAGGGTGAGACGGAGCCGGTCGGCGATCTCGTGGACCTGGCACTCCCGGGCGGACTGGTCACCCGCGCCGTCGCCGAGGATGATCGCCGCGAACTCGTCGCCGCCGAGGCGGGCCGCGGTGTCGCCGGCCCGGACGGACTCCTGGAGACGGCGGGCGGCCTGGACGAGGAGTTCGTCGCCCGCCTGGTGGCCCAGACGGTCGTTGACCGCCTTGAAGCCGTCGAGGTCGATGAAGAGCACGGCGGTGCCCGCGTCGCCGGTGCGACGGCCGCCGAGGGCCTGCCGTACACGCTCGGTGAACAGGGCACGGTTGGGCAGGCCGGTGAGCGGGTCGTGCTCGGCGTTGTGCTGCAACTGGGCCTGGAGCCGCACACGTTCGGTCACGTCGCGGCTGTTGAGGATCAGCCCGCCCTGATGGCGGTTGACCGTGGACTCGACATTGAGCCAGTCGCCCGTGCCCGATCTGAAGCGGCACTCGATCCGGGTGGTCGGTTCCTCGCTCTGCGGGGCGGCGAGGAACCGGCGCAGCTCGTGGACCACGCCACCCAGGTCGTCGGGGTGGATGACCGAGGCGAGTTGGGTACCGACCAGGTCCTCGGCGTCGCGCCCGTACACCCCCGCGGCGGCGGGGCTGACGTAGCGCAGGACGCCGCTGGGGGCGGCGATCATGATGACGTCGCTGGAACCCTGCACCAGCGAGCGGAAGTGGTTCTCCTTCTGCGCCAGCTCCTGGGTGAGGGCGATGTTGTCGACGAGCATGATGGCCTGCCGGACCACGAGGGCGAGCGCCACCGTGCAGCCGGTGAAGACCACGACGCGGTCGACCGTGCGGCCCTCGACGGCGTTGTAGAGGATGCCGAGGGTGCAGACGGCGGCGGCGAGGTACGGCGTGAGAGCGGCCAGCGAACCGGCGATGGGCCGACTGCCGGCCTGGCGCGGCGCTTCGCGCGGCGCGAGGGCGTCGCCGGAGGCGGCGCGCACGCCCCAGGGGGCGTAGGCGAGGAGCAGCGAACCGGCGAACCAGCCGGCATCCAGCAGCTGGCCGGAGTGGTATGCCTGCCGCAGCAGCGGCGAGGTGAACAGCGCGTCGGACAGGACCGTCACGGCGAGTGCGGCGATGGCCGTGTTCACCGCGGAGCGGTTGATGTTGGCGCGGCGGAAGTGCAGAGCCAGCACCATGGAGACCAGCACGATGTCGAGCAGCGGATAGGCCAGCGAGAGCGCCGCCCGGGCCACGCTCGTCCCCCCGGCGTCCGTGAGGTGCGCGGTGTGGGCGAGGGCGAGGCTCCAGGAGATGGTGAGGAGCGAGCCGCCGATCAGCCAGGAGTCGAGCACGAGGCAGAGCCATCCGGCCCGCGTGACGGGACGTTTGGCGAGGACGAGCAACCCGATGACGGCGGGCGGCGCGAAGCACAGGAAGAAGACGTCGGCGAGGGAAGGGCTGGGCACCCGGACCCCCTGCACGACCTCGTACCAGCCCCAGACGGCGTTGCCCCCGGCCGCCATGAGCGAGGAGAACGAGAACAGCAGCCAGGCCGGGCGGCACCGGTCGCCGTCGGCGCGCGCGTAGAGGAAGCAGGAGACGGCGGCGATCAGCGCCGCGGCGCTGAGGCCGAAATCCCCCATGAAGAGCGCCACTTCCGGCGAGCCCCAGCCGAGGGCCGCCCCGACCGCGTAACCGCCGCAGACGAGGCCGAGCAGGATCTGCGAGACCATCGCACCGGTCCCGCCGACGGCCGACCGCCGGGCCAGGAACGCCCCGAAGGCATCGCTCGGCGCGCTCACCGGCGCACACCCGGCGCCGCCCGGCGCACGCGCGCCCGGCACACCACTGGGATCCGTCCGCGGTCGGCCACCCCCGCCGACGCGCGGACGGGCGTCCGGCATCCGCCGTCGGAGCACGGCAGCCGTCGGCCGCCGTGCCGTGTCGGATCGTTCGCCCCTCGGCCGTACATCACCCATCGCCCCCTCGTGTGTTGCGTCCTCCCCGGCACCGTCCCTCCTCGGCGCAGCGCCCCTTTCGGGACGATACACCAGACTGGTCACTCAGGGACATAGTTCATCTACGCTGCGTAACGATCAAGGTGAGGGTCGAGACGGAGCGCAGTCATACGGGCCCGTAGCGTGGTCGCTTCATGGGTATCCGGTGATCATCCTGTGCTTCGCGCCCTGGCCGTCCCGCGCTGCGCAACATGATCAACCGGTGGTGTGCACGACGTTCCGCAACGGCTCCCCCGCCGCGAAGCGGCTCAGTTGAGCGGTCAACAGGCGCTTGGCGCGCGGCAGGAACGCGGAGCTGGTACCGCCCACGTGCGGGGAGACGAGGACGTGGGGAGCGTGCCAGAGGGGGTGTCCGGCCGGCAGGGGTTCCGGGTCGGTGACGTCGAGGGCCGCGCGCAACCGGCCGGACTCCAGTTCGGCCAGCAGCGCTCCGGTGTCGACGACACCGCCCCGCGCCACGTTCACGAGCAGCGCGCCGTCCGGCATCGCGGCGAGGAACTCCGCGTCCACCAGCCCCTGTGTGGACGGGGTCAGCGGGGTGGTCAGCACGACGACGTCCGACTCGGGCAGGAGCGCGGGCAGGTCGTCGAGCGTGTGCACGGGGCCGCGCTCCGTCGTCCGCGCGGAGCGTGCGACGCGTGCGACGCGTGCGCACTCGAAGGGCGCGAGCCGGTCCTCGACGGCCGCGCCGATCGCCCCGTACCCCACGATCAGCACGGACTTGTCGGCGAGCGCGGGATAGAAGCCGGCCCGCCACTCCTCCTGGTCCTGGCCGCGGACGAATCCGGGGACGTCGCGCAGGGAGGCGAGGATCAGGGTGAGGGCGAGCTCCGCGGTCGACGTCTCGTGGACTCCCTTGGCGTTGCACAGCCGCACTCCCGGGGGCAGCTCCCCGAGGCTCGGTTCCACGTGGTCGACGCCCGCGGTGAGCGTCTGCACGGCCCGGACCCGTGTCATGGCCGCGAACGGACGGGTCGCGGTCCCGGCGTCCGACATGTACGGCACGACGTAGAAGGCGCAGTCGGCCGGGTCCGCCGGGAAGTCCCCCGTGCCGTCCCAGAAGCGGTAGACGAGGCCGTCCGGAAGCCCCTCGATCTCTTCGGCGGGATACGGCAGCCATACGTCGTGGGGCCGCGTCGAAGCGGTCGGCGTCGTGGTGGTGGCCCGGGTCGCCGGAGCGGTCGTGGTCGTCGTGGTCGTCGAATTCGTCGGAGTCATGGTCAGAAGGCTATTGCCGGTCCCGGCACCGGGCCGCGTCCGGGCAGCGCGCGGGGAGGGCCCGGGCCGTCAGGAGCCGTACGGGGAAAGGCGGTCGGCGGGAGGCTGCGCGAGGCGTGGCGGTCGGCAGAGGTTAGTTTGGGGTGCGTTGTGGTCCCGTGACGGCGGGGCCGAGGGAGGGTTCGGGGAGTTGGAGCGCAGGAGTCTCGGTGCGGCGGCGCTCGCCGTGGGTGCGGTCGGACTTGGCTGTATGCCGATGAGCTGGGCGTACAGCGCGTCGCAGCGGCGCGGTGACCGAGCGCTGCGTGCGGTGCACGCCGCGCTCGACGCGGGGGTCCAACTGCTCGACACCGCCGACATGTACGGCCCCTTCACCAACGAACTGCTGGTCGGCCGGGCACTGAAGGGCCGCAGGTCCGATGCCTTCGTCTCCACCAAGTGCGGCCTGCTGGTGGGTGATCAGCACATCGTCGCCAACGGCCGGCCCGGATACGTGCGGCGTGCCTGCGACGCCTCGTTGCGACGGCTGCAGACCGATGTGATCGACCTGTACCAGCTCCACCGGGCCGACCCCGAGGTGCCGGTCGAGGAGACCTGGGGCGCGATGGCGGAGCTGGTGACGGCCGGCAAGGTGCGGGCGCTCGGGCTGTGCGCGGTCGGGGCGCGCGCTTCCCGGCGGCTCGGGGCCGGCATGTACGACGAAACGATCCGTCAGCTCGATCGGGTGCAGCAGGTCTTCCCGGTGAGCGCGGTCGAGGCCGAGCTCTCGGTCTGGTCGCGGGAGGCCCTGGCGTCGCTGCTTCCCTGGTGTTCGGCGCGAGGCGTGGGGCTCTTGGCGGCGATGCCGCTGGGGAACGGTTTCCTGACGGGCACCCTGACTCCGGGACAGGGCTTCGAACCGGACGACCTGCGGGCGCGGCACCCCCGGTTCACGGCCGAGATGATGGCCGCGAACCAGCCGGTGGTGGCCGGGCTGCGCCGGATCGCCGAGCGGCACGGGGCGACCGTGGCGCAGGTGGCGCTGGCCTGGGTGCTGCGGCAGGGGCCGCACGTGGTACCGATCCCGGGGACCAAGCGGGAGCACTGGGTGGTGGAGAACGCGGGGGCGGCCGGGCTGCGGCTGACCGAGCGGGACCTCGTGGAGATCGCCCGGCTGCCCCCGGCACGGGGGTCCTGGGACTGAGCCCGGGACCGGGGGCGGCGACGGGACGGCCCGGGCCGGTCGCGCGGGGTCCGTGGGGCGCGGCCTCGGGGACCGGAGCCCCGTTCCGGAGGCGTGGCCGTGGCGTTCCGGCGTCGTGCTCGTGGCGCCGATCGGCCGAGGAGATCGGCCGGGACGGGCGTCCCGGGGCGGGGGCTCGGTGTAAGAACGGTATCCGGGTCGTCGAAGGCGTTGAAGGGACCGGTGCTGTGCGCGGTGTTCTGTTCGGAACGGTACGAGGCCGAGGCTCCGCGGGCGGTGGCGGGCGGCCTCGACGCGCTGCCCGGGGCGTGGCCGGGGCCTCGCTGGCCGCGGGTGCGCTCCTGCTGGCCTCGGGGTGTTCCTCGGACGTCGGTGCCGTCGGCGGGCAGGTCGGCGGCGTGCCGCCGTCCCGGACCGCCGCCCCCTCCGCCACCGGCCCGGCGGCCACACCGTCCGCGACGGACGCCCCGCCGCCCGCGAAGGGCTCGGTGCGGGTGGTCTCCACGCTCACCGAGGGCCTCGACTCGCCGTGGGGGCTGGCGGAACTGCCCGACGGCGATCTGCTGGTGTCCTCGCGCGACAAGGGCACGATCACCCTGATCGACGGGAAGAGCGGGAAGAAGACCCTGCTCGGCGCCGTACCGGGGGTCGCACCGGGCGGGGAGGGCGGGCTGCTGGGCATCGCCGTGTCCCCCGACTACGGTTCGGACCGTCTGGTGTACGCCTACTTCACGACCGCGTCCGACAACCGGATCGCGCGCATGCAGTACGACGAGAACGGCACGACGCCGGGCCGCCTGCTGGGCGCGCCGGACACGATCCTGCGGGGCATCCCGAAGGGCTCAATCCACAACGGCGGGCGGATCGCCTTCGGCCCGGACCACATGCTGTACGCGGGCACAGGTGACACGGGCGACGACCGGCTGGCGCAGGACAAGAAGTCGCTGGGCGGGAAGATCCTGCGGATGACCCCCGACGGCAGGCCCCTGCACGGCAACCCGGAAGCCGACTCCGTGGTGTATTCGTACGGACACCGCAATGTGCAGGGGCTGGCCTGGGACCAGCACAAGCAGCTGTGGGCGTCCGAGTTCGGGCAGGACACCTGGGACGAGCTGAACCGGATCGTGCCGGGCGGCAACTACGGCTGGCCACAGGCAGAGGGGAAGTCCGGGAAGAGGGGATTCATCGATCCCGTGGCACAGTGGAAGACGTCCGAGGCGTCCCCGAGCGGGATCGCCTTCGCCGAGGGCTCGATCTGGATGGCGGCTCTGCGCGGTGAGCGGCTGTGGCGGATCCCGTTGTCCGGCAAGGAGGAAGGGGAACCCCTGGCGGCCCCGCAGTCGTTCCTGGAGGGGAAGTACGGCCGTCTGCGCACCGTGCTCGCCGCGGGCGGCGACAAGCTCTGGCTCGTGACGAGCAATACGGACACGCGCGGCACCCCGAAGCCGGGAGACGACAGGATCCTGGTGCTGGAGGTGCGGTAGCGACTACAGCGGTGAAAGGGCGTGCGGCCGGTGTTCAACTTCTTCGAGGAAATCTTCGCACCGGGTCGCAGGCACGCCGCCGAGGAACGCAAGCGGCTGGAGTTGTCCCGTGTCGATCTCGGGGTGGGCGACCCGGGACGCGGTCCGATAGATCTGGCCTCCGGGAAGGTCGTCGTCCGCGCGCCCGGGAGCGGCAGGGCGCCCGATGGCGATCGGCCGGACGACGACGGGTGCGCCCCGTCGGCGGGCCGGGGTCCGGCGCCGGAGGCCGTGTCCCGCCGCATACCGGGGGCCGCGTCTGCTCGCACACCGGACGTGGACTCGGCCACGGACGCCGATGCGGGCCCGGGCGCTGAGACGCGCGACGGCGGCGCTTCGGAGGGCGGCGCCGGGGCGCGGCCCTAAGGGCTGTCGGATTCGTCGGGTTCGTCGGAGTGCGTCCGGTACGGCGCGGGGCCGACGGAGCCAGAGGCGCGTCACAGGGCGTCGGTGGCGTCCTGGGCGGGGTACAGCCGGAGCCGATGGGCGAGGGCCGCCGCCTCGCCTCGGCCGGAGACGCCGAGCTTGGCGAGGATGTTGGAGACGTGCACGCTCGCGGTCTTGGGCGAGATGTACAGCTCCTCGGCGATCCCGCGATTGGTGCGGCCGGCGGCGACCAGCCGGTGCACTTCCTGTTCGCGTCTCGTCAGTCCGAGGCGCTTCAGGGCCCGCGCCGCGGCCTCCCCCGGGTGGTGCTCGGCGTGTTCCGTCGCCACGCCGGTGTCGTCGTCCGGGTCGGGAACGGTGACGGCGGGAGCCGCGGTGGTGGTCACCGCGGCCGGCGTGCCGGGCCTCTCGCGTTCGCCGTCGACGCGACCGCGGGCCGGGTCGGGGTCGGCGAGGGGGACCCGGGCGCGTGCGGCAAGCCGCTCGACGGTCTCGGCCAGCGGGCGCGCGCCGAGCCGGAGGGCGGCGCGGTGGGCCTCGCGCAGCAGGACGGTGGCGGCGGGCCGGTCGCCGGGGGCGCCGAGGAGGGACGCGGCCCAGCGGCGGCGGATCCGCGCCAGCTCGTACGGGCGGTGCAGGGGCGCGAAGGCCGTGGCGGCGCGGGACCAGCGGTCGGGGGCGTCGACCCCGTCGGCACGGGCCAGTTCGGCTTCGGCCCACAGGGCGTACGCGGCCCATACGGGGACGAGCGTCGGCAGCCGCTTCAGACGGGCCCGGACGACGGCGAGGACCGCCGGCCGGCCGGCATCCGCGGCGGTACGGCCCCGGAAGTCCGCCTCGGCAGCGGCGGCGACGAGGAGCAGCGGCAGCGCGTACCGCTGGGTCCCGGGCCGGAAGTCCTCGTCCGCCAGGGTCTCGAACGCGGCCCGCGCCTCGGGCAGTCGGCCCTGCCGGACGGCGAGGCTCATGGTGTGCCGTACGAAGGTGATCCGGTGTCCGGGGTGAGGGCCGTAGGAGCCGGGTTTACTTCGGAACAGGGAGAGTTGGATCGCGGCCTCGGCCAGATCGCCCCGGGCCAGGGCGAGTTCGGTACGGCAGGAGGCGACGCGGTACCGGGCGCTCTCGGACCGGGCGGCACGTGCCGCCGCGGCGACGGTCGTCCGACTCTCGTCCCAATGCCCGAGGGAGAACAGCGAGTTCGCCCGGTCGCAGCGGACGGACGCCTCCATGTCGGCGATGCCGAGGGCGCGGGCGGTGTCGATGCCGTCGTCGGCGGCCGCCACGGCTTCCAGCGAGCGGCCCATGGATTCGAGCGTGGCGGGGAGGGCGGTGGCGGCCCGGCTCATGACGTCGGCCAGGCACAGTTCGCCCGCCTTCTCGCGGACGGCGTACATCTCGGCGATGCCGTCGTCCACGCCGCCCGCATCGGCGGTGAGCCGGCCGCGTACGAGTCCGGCGTGCAGCGCGACGCGTTCGTCCCCGACGAGCCGGGCGTACTCCACGGCGCGGTCGGCGGCCGACAGCGCGTTCGGCCCGGGCCGGTGCCGGGCGCCCCATCCCGCCACGTTCATCAGGACGTCGGCGTGCACGGATGACGGGGGCAGTCCGCGCACGAGGTCCTGGGCGCGAGCCAGTTCCTGTCGGCCGTCGCCGTGTCCGAGGTCCTGTGCCAGCCGGGAGCGCCGGACCCAGAACCAGGCGGCGCGCAAGGGGTCGTCGCCCGCGTCCTCCAGCACGCGCGTGGCCTTCTCGGCGAGGGCCAGGGCGCGTTCGCGTTCACCGCCGAACCGGGCGGCGACGACCGCCTCGGCCATCAGGTCGACATGATCGAGACGGGCGGCGTGAGGGGTGCGGCGGGTCTGGTCGTCACGGTCACCGCGGCCGAAGCGAGCCACGCGGTCGGCGTGGTCGGCGCGACGGATCGGCGTGGTGCGGGAGTCGAGGCCGCGGGCCGGGCGGTTCTCGGGGCGGCCGAGCGGGCGCAGGGTGCGGCGCACCGCGTCGGGGGTCCGGTCCCAGAGCTCCATCGCCCGTTCCAGCAGGCGGAGTTGTTCGGCGAAAGCGTGCCGGACACGGGCCTCGGCCGCCGCGTTCAGCACGGCCGGGAGCGCCTTGGCGGCGTCGCGTGCGCCGTACCAGTGACCGGCGAGCCGGGTCGCGTGTTCGCCCTCGCGGACGAGGGCGGGGTCGGCCTCCAGCGCCTGCGCGTAGTGCCGGTGGAGACGGGAGCGCTCGGCGGGCAGCAGATCGTCGCCGACCGCCTCGCGCACCAGTGAGTGGCGGAACCGGTACCCGTCGCCCTCCGGGGTGGTGAGCAGCAGACCGGCGCCGACGGCCGCTCGCACCGCGCCGACGAGGCGGTCCTCGGTGGGCGCGTCCCCGCTGAGCCGGGCGACGGCGGCCAGCAGCCGGTGCTCGACGGCACAGCCGCCCCCGGCGACGATCCGGACGATGCCGCGGGCGTCCTCGGGCAGGGCGTCGACCCGGACGAGCAGGAGGTCGCGCAGCGAACCGGGAAGCCGTGCGCCGGGCGGCCGGGAGCGGTCGCCGCTCTCCAGGTCGCGGGCGAGTTCCTCGACGAAGAAGGCGTTGCCGTCGGAGCGCTCGTGGATCTCGTCGACGAGGCCGGGCTCCGGGGCGGCGGCGAGGATCCCGGTGAGCTGGCGGCGGACCTCGGAGCGGTCGAAGCGGGCGAGCTCGATGCGGTGGACGGTCCGCAGCCGACCGGTCCGCAGCCGGTCGAGTTCGGCGAGGAGAGGACGCAGCGGGTGGCGGCGGTGGAGGTCGTCGGAGCGGTAGGTGCCGATGACGACGAGGCGGCCGGCGCGCACGGTGCGGAGGAGGTGGGCGAGGAGATGGCGGGTCGATGCGTCGGCCCAGTGCAGATCCTCCAGGACGAGGACGACGACGCGTCGCGCGGAGACACGTTCCAGGAGTCCGGCGGTGAGTTCGAAGAGCCGGGCGGTGCCGTGCCCGTCGGTCGCGTCGCGCTCGGCCCTGCCGAGTTCGGGGAGCAGCCGGGCCAGTTCGCCCTCCTGCCCGGCGCAGGCCGCGGCCATCTCGTCGGGCAGAGCACGGCGCAGGGCGCGCAGGGCGGTGGAGAACGGGGCGTACGGGAGGCCGTCGGCCCCGGTGCCCACGCAGCCGCCGACGGCGGCGACGGCCCCGCGTCGTACCGCCTCGCCCAGGAACTCCTCGACCAGTCTGGTCTTCCCGACGCCCGCCTCCCCGCCGATCAGCAGGGCCCGGGGCCCGTCACCGGCGCCGCCGGTCCGGCCGTCGTCCGGCGCGGCGGCCCGGGTGAGCGCGTCCACGAGCGCGGCGAACTCGGCCGCGCGGCCGACGAACACGGGGCTGACGGACAGCGAGCTGTCGGAGACGGGACCGACGGGCGCGGGGGCGCCGGAGACGGTACTGACGGGCGCGGGGCTGACGGGCCGGGTCTCCACACCGCCGAGCATCGCACACGAGCCGGGAGCACGGATCCGGGAACGCGGGGTCCGGGAGCACCGGTCCGGAAGCGCGGGTCCCGGAGCACGGGTCCGGAACCGGGGCGTCGGCCGTCGCGTACGTACCGCCGCATCGACCGCGTCCAACCGTTCCCGCCCGCCCCCGCGCCTTGGGCCGCGCAGGAGTTCCCACCGCCCCGACCCACCCGTCCCCGCGTCTCCGGCCGTTCCCCGCCGTACGGGCCCATGGTGGTGCGGCGGACGACGCCCCCCGTACGCCGCCCGCCGCACCACCTCTCGCCGTACCGCCGTCGAGGACTCAGTCCGCGGTGGCGAACGCGGTCCGCAGCCGGGCCATGTAGTCGGCGAGCGCGGGGGCCCAGCACCCGTAGTTGTGTCCGCCGTCGCAGGTGGGGGCCAGTGACGACCCGTCCCCGTAGTCGACGAGACGGGTGCGCAGCCCGAGCTGGTCCGAGCGGGCCTTCACACGCTCTGCGGCGATCGCGGTGAAGTGGTCGATGAGCCCCTGGTCACCGGTGTAGAGCGTGGTCTCGGTCCCGGCGAGCGCGGACAGGTTGGCCGGAGAGGCCGGGTCGACCGCCTTCCAGACGCGATCCGCGTCGAACACCGGGTAGGGGGAACCGTAGATCGCGTCGCTGTCCACGGTGGGCCCGTATCCGGTGCACTTGCCGGTGCCGGAGGGGGTGGAGGTGCTCACGGCGCACCACGCGCCCGTCAGGTTGAGCTCCGTGGCCAGGACCGCTCCCCGGATCTCCGCCATGTCGAAGTCGATGCCCCCGGACAGGGAGGCGGCATGGCCGAAGAGATCGGGACGGGCCTCGGCGTAGTGCAGGGCGCCGGAACCGCCCATCGAGAGACCGACGACGGCCCGGTGGGCCCGGTCGGCGACGGTCCGCAGGTTCGCGTCGATGAAGGGGACGACCTGATCGAGGTGGAACGTCTCCCAGTTCGCCGCCCCCATGACGGTGTTCTGCATGACCCAGTCGGCGTACCAGCCCTTGAGGCCGCCGTCCGGGACCACGGTGATCATCGAGTCCGAGCGCAGTGCGGGGGCGGCCGCCGCGTCGTTCACGTTCCCGCCCCCGCCGTGCAGGAAGTACGCCACCGGCCACCGACGGTCGGGGTCGGAGCGATAGCCGCTGGGCAGGAAGACGCGGATCTTGTGCGGGCCCGACACCTGCGGTGTGGTCACGGTGATGGTGAAGTCGTTCGCGGAGTGCACCTCGGTGCCGCCCGGGACCTGGGTCAGTCCGAACCCGTCGGACAGCACGGGTGGATCGGAGCCCTCGGCGTGCGCGGCCGGTGCCGCGAGCGTCGCCGTCACGGTCATCGCGGCGGCGACGGCGGCCGTTCTCGCGTGCAGTCTCCAGGCGTTCCGTGCTGAACTCATCGGTGGTCCTTCCCGAGAGCGGATGTCTCTCATGGTTTCCGGGGGAGGGAGGAGCGGAGGGAGCGGACGCCCTTCGGACTTCAAAGGGCTCAGAGCGCGCAGAACGCGTCCGTCATGCCCTTGCCCGTATCTGCCTGCCCCTTCGTCCCGGCAAGCATGTGGTACTCGTTGTTCGCGTGCAGCGCCTGCTCGGAGCCGTCCTCACTGGTGAGCCACTCGCTGAAGTAGCCGAGCACCGCGCCGTTGTGGCCCCACGCCCACTTCCCGCAGGGCAGCTTGACGTGTTCGATGCCCAGGCCGTAGCCGGCGGTGCCCTCGGCGTTCACCGGCACCGTGGTCTTGAGCTCGGCCAGCTGCGCGGGCGCCAGGAGCTTCCCGGTCAGCAACGCCCGGGAGAACGTGGCCAGGTCGTCCAGCGTCGAGACCATGGCACCGGCGCTCCCGGTGACCTGCACGTTGGATACCGTGCCGTCGCCGATGAGGAGGACGCGCAGGACGTAGCCGTGAAGGTGGTTGCCGTACAGGGCGGGGTCCTCGGTGGGGAAGCTGGTGTCGTGCAGACCGAGGGGTTCGATGATCCGCCGTTGGACCTCGGTGGCCGGGTCCGAGCCGGTGACGGCCTTGATCACCATGCCCGCGAGCACGTAATTGGTGTTGGAGTAGCCGAACTTCTCCCCCGGCTTGGTCTTGGGCGCGCTCCGGGCGAGGCCGATGTCGACCAGGGACTGCGGCGCCATGGCCTCCCTCGGGTTGGCGTTGAGGTAGTACGGGGTGGACACCTGGAGGGCGCCGAGGTAGTCGGGCAGGCCCGAGGTGTGGTTGAGGAGCTGACGGATCGTCACCTTTGTGCCGTCGTAGCCGTTGGCGGCGACGGCGCCGGGCAGCCATCGGGCGACGGTGTCGTCCAGGGAGAGCCGGTGCTCGCCCTCCAGCTGGAGCAGCACGGTGGAGATGAACGCCTTGGTGTTGCTGCCGATCCGGAACTGCGCCTTCGGGTCGGCGGGCGCCTTGGTGGACAGGTCACCGACCCCCGCCTGCACGTACTGGGCGCTGTCGCCCTTGCGCACCATGCCGACCACGCCCGGGTATCCGTCGGTGACCCCCTGCTGGGCGCCGGACCGGAGGATGTCGGCGGGGGTCGGTTCGGCGGCGGTGGCCTGGCCGGCTCCGCCCGCCAGGAGACAGACGGCGACGGCGGCCGTCAGCAGCCGGCCCCTGCGCCGCGACGACGGCCGACGGGCCGTTCCCTCGGCGCCGCAACGACCGGCGTCCGTCGACGTGCGGGCCGAGGGACCGGCGAACATGCTCACGCTCATGTGTTTCTCTCCTTCTCGACCGGAATTACGGAATCGTGGTGGAATTACGGAATCGTGGTGGTGCGGAACGGCGGGATGACGCGGTGGCGGGAACAGCGATGTTCCCGCCCGTCGACCACGCCCGGGGCGCGCACGCATCGACCGCGCATTAATCCCGCACACGTCAACTCGCGTTCCTCACGGGCCTATCGGCTGCACGCGGCCGCGATCATCAGCAACAGCAGGACGACTCCCACCAGTTGGAGACACCCGTTGCCGCTCTCCGGGTTCTTCCGGTTGGCCTCGACATGGCCACCGGGAGGAATCCCCGGATGCTGCTTGGTGTAGTGGTCCATCTGACGCCGCGCGCCCTCGGATTCACTGAGCCACGACGTCTTGAAACCGCATTCACCGCACCAGAAGCGATATGCCATGCCGACTCCTCCTATGTGGTGGCGGGAGGCATTTCCATGGGTGCCGGCCGGGACCGGCGTCCGAACGGCTCCGCTCACCGCGGATCCGCTCGCCGCACCGGCCGGACACCCATGAGCCTGGCGTTCGCGCTGCTCGGGGGACAGGTCATGGCACCGGTCATATATGACCGGTCGTCACGGTAGGCTCATAGGCGACCGCGCTCGGTGGTGGAAGGGTGTCGAAGTGACCGATCAGCTCGGCACGCTGTTGCGTCGGCTGCGGACCCGATCGGGGCTGACCCAGGAGCAGTTGGGGGAACGGTCCGGGGTGAGCGTGAGCACCATCCGCAGACTGGAGACGGGGCGGTCGAGAGATCACCGGCTGGGGACGCTGAACCTGTTGGCGGACGCCCTCGAGGTCGGGCCCGACGACCGGCGGCAGATCGCGGCCCTGCTCGCGAAGCTCCAAGCGGTCGCGCCCGGTCCCGGACCGGGCGCCCCCGGTTCCGCGTCGGTCGAACCCGTCTCCCCCGCGAACGAATCGGACGCGAATGCTCCCGAACCGGCGTCCGGCACGCTCGGATCGCCCCTCGGCATTCCCGAACAGGCGGCGATGTCCGGCGAGTCGACCACCGCCGCCTCATCGGATTCGGCCACGGGATTGCGCCTTTCGAGGTCCGGCACAGCCGATTCGCCCGGCGCCCCGCCCGTACCGCATTCCGTTCCGGCGGCCCGCGCCATGTCTCCGGTGGACGTCCGAGGTGCGCTCGCCGACGCCGCCGCCGAATTGGCGAGGGAGATCGGGCGTCGCTGGCGGCGCGAGGAGGAACAGCGCCGGGTTCATGACCCGTTTCCGTTACCGGTGCGCTGGCGGGAGGCGCCGGAATTCCTGACGGACTATCCGGAGAACATTCAGCGCCTTCCGTCGGGGGCGACTCCGCACCGAATGGACCTGGAGGGCGACGTGCGGAGCGTGGCCGAGGTCTACCGGAGGATCCGGTCCGGGCGGCTGGTGATTCTGGGCCGGGCCGGATCGGGCAAGTCGATCCTGACGATCAGGTTCGTCCTGGATTATCTGGAGGACACGGACCTCGCCTACAGGGTGCCGGTGATCTTCAGTCTCGGCTCCTGGGACCCGACGACGATCGCGTTGCGGGACTGGCTGGTCGACCGGCTGGTACGCGATCACCCGCATCTGGCCCGCCGGGCCCCCGACGGGGGGCCGCTGGCCGCCGCCCTCGTCGACGCCGGTCTCGTACTGCCGGTCCTGGACGGCTTCGACGAGGTCGCGGAGGGCCTGCGGCAGGCGTCGCTGGAAGCGCTCAACGCCGTCTCTCTCCCGCTCGTCCTGACCAGTCGGCGTGCCGAGTTCGCCGAGGCGGTCCATGCGGCGGGTGCGCCCCTCGTCTGGGCGGCCGGGATCGAACTCACCGACCTCGCCCTCGACGACCTCGTGGCCTATCTGCCCAGGACGGCCAGGCCGATCGTCCGCGGCAAAGCCGTCCGTGGTGAGTGCGCCGACGGTGCGGGCGCCGACGGCGACGGGAGCCCCCGGGACGGCGCGGTGTGGGGGCCGGTCCTGGACGGGCTGCGGGACCGGGAGGGCCGGGCGGCGGACGTACCGCTCGCCAGGGTCCTGAACACCCCGCTCATGATCGTCCTGGCCCGGACGATGTACAGCGAGGCGCCCGAGCGGAATCCGGTGGAACTGCTGGACACGGAACGCTTCCCCGACGAGAAGTCCCTGGAGGAACACCTGCTGGCGGGCTTCGTACCGACGGTCTACCGGGGCCACGCCGCCGAACTGACCGCCGCGGACCACCGGCGCGGCGAGCGGCACCGGGTCCGGACCCGGCCCCGGACCGGGGACGCGAACCGGGACCCGGAAGGCACCGAGCGCTGGCTCGGCTACCTCGCCCACCACCTGGCCCGGCTCGACCGCGACCAGCAGGACCTCGCGTGGTGGCGGATCAGCGGCTCCGTGCGGCTGTCCACGCGCGTCGCGGCCGTCGCGCTGGCCTCCGCGCTGAGCGTCGCCGTGTCCGAGTGGCTGGTCGCCCTGTTCTTCATTCCGATGACGTTCGGTGATTCCCTCCTGCTGGGTTCCCTGATGGGGACATGCGCCGGTCTCTCCTTCGCGTGCGTGTACGGGATCATGGCCGCGGTCGGCGCCGGGGCCTTCGAGCCGTCCTACGTGCGGCTGAGACTGCACCGCAGGGGCGAGGGCATCGGCCGCCGTCCCGTCCGCGTGTTCACCACCCGGTTCGGGGCCGTCCTGCTGGGCGGATTCGTCATGGGCGTCGGGTGCGCGAGCTCCCTCGCCCTCCAGCGCCGGCTTTCCTACGGCATCCCGCTCACGAACGAACGGGTCATCGAGGGCACGCTCATCAACATGTTGGCCTTCGGCCTGATCTTCGGGGCGGGCGCCGGGCTGGTGTTCGGCCTGCTGGCCGTGCTCGAAGCGCCCCTGGACGTCGCCTCGGCGGCCACCCCCGCCGGTCTGCTGGCCTGGAACCGCACGACGGTGGGCCGACAGGTCCTCGTCCTCATCCCGGCGCTCACCCTCGCGATCGCCCTCGACGGCTATCTGTTCACCGATCTGTTGCAGGAATTCCTCGGACCGATGAACTGGGCGTTGGAGGACGGACTCGTCATCGGGGCGGTCGGCGGCCTCGGCGGCGCGCTCTCGTACGCGTTCTCGTTCACCGCCTGGGGCCAGTGGGTGATCCTGGCCCGCGTCTGGCTGCCCCTGACCGGCAAGCTGCCCTGGGACACGGTCGCCTTCCTGGACGACGCGTACCGCCGGGGCGTGCTGCGCCAGACCGGGGCGGTCTACCAGTTCCGCCACATCCGGCTCCAGCACCACCTCGGCCGCTCGTACCGCGAGCAGCAGGCCCGGTACGCCCCGGCCAGATTCACCGGCCGGAAGTGACCAGGGGCGCGCCGATACGCGCTCCCGCCCCGCCGCGGCGTCAGGCGTTCCGGGCGCGCCACTCCGGGGCCAGCACCGACCAGACCTCCGAGTCGTACCGCTCCCCGCGGTAGAGGTAGCTCTGGCGCAGCACTCCGTCGCGCTGCATGCCGAGCCGCCGGGCTACGGCGATGCTGCGGGTGTTCGTGCTGGTCGCACGCCACTCCACGCGGTGCATGCCGCGCTCGTGGACCGCCCAGTCGATCAGTTTCCGCGCCGCCCGGGTGACCAGGCCGCGCCCCTCCCCCGCCGGTTCCAGCCAGCAGCCGATCTCGCAGTTGCCCGAGTCCGCCTCGAAGATCCGGAACAGGACACCGCCGATGAGCCTGCCGTCCAGCCAGATGCCGTAGAGCCGTCCGGTGTCGTTCGCCTGCTTCTCCGCGTACCGCAGGAGCAGGGCGCGTGCCGAGTCCGCGTCGGTGGCGAAGGAGGCGAGGGGGATCCAGGGGTCGACGAGCGCGCGGGCCCGGTCCATGTGGGCGAGGAACTCCTCGGCGTGCCACACCTCCAGCGGGCGCAGCTCCGCCCGGTCGCCTCCGCGGCCCCCGTGCCCTCCCTGACCCGCGTGGCCGCTGCCGTCCCCGCGCTCCCCGCCGTCTCTGCCGATTGCGTCGTCTGCGTCGTTGCCGAGGGATATCGCGAACATCATGCTCCGTCTCGAACCGTCTTCGTCGCCCGTGCGGCCCCGGCCCGTTCCGCCGGTGGCACCGCCTCCCGCGCGATCCTCGCATGCGCCGTGCCGCGCTCCGGAGCCTCGACGCTGATCCGCGGCAGCCAGCGGTCCAGTCGGCGCGGCAGCCACCAGTTCGCGCCGCCGAGCAGATGCATCAGGGCGGGGACGAGCAGCGTACGCAGGACGAAGGCGTCGAGGGCCACGGCCGCGGCCAGCGCGATCCCGAACATGGCGATGACCCGGTCGCCGCTGAGGACGAACGCGAGAAAGACCGAAATCATGATCACCGCAGCGGAGTTGATCACCCGGCCGGTCTCGGCGAGACCGACCCGTACCGCCCTCCGGTTGTCACCGGTCTCCAGCCACTCCTCGTACATGCGCCCCACCAGGAACACCTGGTAGTCCATGGAGAGCCCGAAGAGCACGGACACCATGATCACCGGCAGGAACGGCTCGATCGGACCGGAGCTGCCCAGGCCCAGCAGTTCGCTCCCCCACCCCCACTGGAAGACCGCCACGACGACCCCGAACGAGGAGGCGACGGCGGCGATGTTCATCACGGCGGCCTTCAGGGGGATGGCGATCGACCGGAAGGCCAGCAGCAGGAGCAGACAGCCGAGCGTGATGACCACGCCGACGAAGAGCGGCAGCTTGTCCATGACGGTCCGGGCGAAGTCGTCGTACCCGGCCGTGACCCCGCCCACATGGGCCTGGAGCGAGGTGTTCGCCTCGGCCTTCGGGATGACGTCCGAGCGCAGCCGGTCGACGAGGTCGCTGGTGTCCCGCGACTGCGGTGACGAGGCCGGTACGACGGTGACGAAGGCGGTGTCGCCGCCGCTGTTGTACGTGACCGGGCCGACCGAGGCCACTCCCTCGGTGGCCCGAAGCGTGGCGGGCAGGCCGTCCATCGCGAGCCGGTCCCCGGCGCCGTCGAGCTGCGCCACGATCGTCAATGGGCCGTTGACGCCGGGCCCGAATCCGTCGGACAGCAGGTCGTACGCCTGCCGGGTGGTCGACGAGGCCGGGTTGTTGCCCTGGTCGGAGGTGCCCGGGTGGAGCGAGAGCGTGGGCAGCGCCAGCACCAGCATCACCGCGGCGGCGAGCGAGCCGAGCAGTCTGGGGTGGCGTTCGACGAACCCCGACCAGCGGGCGGCGAACCCGGTGGGGACGTCGGGCCGCGGCCCCTCCTCGGCGAGCCGGGCCCGTTCGCGGCGGCTCAGCGCCCGCATCCCGATGAAGGACAGCAGGGCGGGCAGCAGGGTCACGGACGCGGCCACGGTCAGGACGACGGTGAGCGAGGCCGCGATCGCCACGCCGTTGAGGAATTCGAGTCGCAGGACGAGCATGCCGAGCAGCGCGACGCACACCGTGGCCCCGGCGAAGACGACGGCCCGGCCGGTCGTGGCGACGGCGTCGCGCGCGGCGTCCGCGACCGGCATGCCCTGGCGCAGACCGGCGCGGTGCCGGGTGACGATGAACAGCGCGTAGTCGATGCCGACGCCCAGCCCGATCAGCATGCCCAGCATCGGGGCGAAGTCGGCGACGGTCATCACATGACCCAGCAGCATGATGCCCGCGTACGCCGTTCCGACGGAGACGAGGGCGGTGGCGATGGGCAGCATGCTGGCGGCGAGGGAGCCGAAGGCGAGGAACAGGACGCCGGCCGCGACGACGACCCCGATGGCCTCGCTGAAGTGGATGGCGGGCGCCTCGGTGAGGGCGACGGCCGGTCCGCCGAGTTCCACCCGGAGGTGGTCGGCCTCGGCCGCCTTCGCCGTGTCCACGAGGGCCTGCGCCTGGTGCACGGGGATCTCGTCGGACGGCCGGTCGAAGGTGACCGTGGCGTAGGCGGTGCGTCCGTCGGGGCTGATCCGTCCGGCGCCGGACGCCCCGTACGGCCCGGTGACGGCGCCGACTCCGGGCAGTTCCTCGACCGCGTGCAGGGTGCGGGTCATGGTCTGCCGGACGTCGGCGGCCCGCACGGTGGAGTCGGTGGTGTGCCAGACGATGGTGTCCGTGTCCCCGCCGAGGTCCGTGAAGCCGTCCTTCAGAAGATCGGCGGCCCGGCCGGCCTCCGTGCCGGGCACGTCGTACTGGTTGGAGTACGCGGAGCCGGCGAGGCCCGCCGCGGTGGCGACGCCGCCGAGGGCGAGAAGCCAGACGAGAACGGTGACGAGGCGGTGCCTGATACACCAACGGGCAAGGGCGGCCACCTGACGTGCTCCCTGACGGTTCGCGGACGGTTCGCGGCTCTTCCGGCGCACGGCTCGTCGGGCTCGTGCCGCCACGGGTGGGTGGCGCACGGCGGAACGAGACATGGAGCACCCGCGAAGAACGCATGACGTGGGTATGTCCACTCTCGCAGCCGAAGGTGATCCTTTGCCCCGTTCGTGGCATTACTCACAAGCCCCGCCCGCGAGCGGAGCCTGGCTGCTCGTCCCTGGTGCCTGTGCGTGGCGCCCTGGCCGCGGTGCCGTCGGGCGGTCACGGCCCCTCCGGCCGCAGCGGTCCGTCGTCGGGCCGGCCCGGGGCCGCGTACCAGCAGTCGGCGCGGGCGACGACGCACCCCGGCCGGAGCGGCCCGGGAGAGCCGCCGGGCGGGGTGGTGTGGACGCCCGGCTCCCGGAACGGATCACCGTCGGGGTGGTCGTCGAGGACCTCCGGGCACGGATCGGCCGGATGCCCGCGCTCCTCGCCCTCCGGCACCCGCGCGTCCAGGGCCTCGGCGACCGCGGCGAGCGCGTCCACCACGGCCCGCTCCACCGGGGCGCCGCGCCGCCAGAGAACGTACGGGGCGCCATGCCCACCGGCGTGATCACGAGCACGCGCGGGGCGGACCGACGGTCCCGCCCGACTTCGAACCTCCGTGCGAACTACGGGGCTCCGGCCGCCGTGAACGGCCGGTCCGGCCGTCGCCGTCAGCCGGAGACGCTCGCCCGGCCGTTCTCGATGTGTCCCATGAGCCGGCGCCGGAAGCCGCCCTCCCCGTCGACGGTGACCTCCAGGTCGTACCAGCCGTGCGCGTCCGCCGCCGAGTGCACCACCGTGCGGCTGCGTCCCGGCTTGACCTTGACCGTCCTGGTCCAGTCGCGCAGGTCCGCCTCGTCGACGTATCCGAGCGGCCGCACGGTGAAGGTAAGCGTCGTCCGTCCGTTGTTGCGCAGGACGAGATGCAGATCCCGCTCGTGCGCGTCGATCCGCGAGCCGACCTCGGCACCGGCCGGGACGGCGCCCTCCGCGGGCCCGGCGAACTCGCGCCGGAAGCCGTTGGGGCCCGTCACCGTGAACCGGTACGCCGAGCCGTTGACGGGCACCGACCAGTGCGCCGTGCCCTTCACGTCGCGGTGCTGCGGCACCGGGAACTCGCCCGCGTACGGGTACAGCGTGAAGTGCGCGGAGGAGCGGCCGGTGTTGCCGAGCGTCACGCGCACCTCGCCGCCCGCCAGCCGGGCCTGCGCGTCCGGCTGGTACGGCAGCGGGCGGGCCGGGCGCACCCCGGGCTCCTGTGCGGGCATGTGCTGCACGAGCGGCGGCCTCGGCGCCCAGCGTCCGGTGAACGGCGGGATGGCGCCGGGCTGTTCCACGTCGGGCCGCCGCCGTGCGCGCTTGAAGTCGAAGGCCGCGGTCAGGTCGCCGGTGACGGTGCGCCGCCAGGCGCCGATGTTCGGCTCCTCCACCCCGGTCCAGCGCTCCAGGAAGCGGATGACGGAGGTGTGGTCGAAGACCTCGGAGCAGACGTAACCGCCCACGGTCCAGGGCGAGACGACGAGCAGCGGGACCCGCATGCCGAGACCGGTCGGCTTGCCCTCCCACCGCTCCTCGGCCACCTCCGGCGGCGCGACGGGCGGCGGCACATGGTCGAAGAAGCCGTCGTTCTCGTCGTAGTTGATGAGGACGGCGGTGTGCCGCCAGACCTCGGGGTGCCTGCCCAGCGCGTCCAGGATCTTGTAGACGATCGTCGCGCTGTGGACCGGCGAGGAGACGCTCGGGTGCTCGGAGTCGAGGGCCGACGGGACCAGGTAGGAGACCTCGGGGAGGGTGCCCGCCGCCACGTCCTTGGCGAACTCGTCGGCCAGCGTGCCGGTCTCCACCCGGCGCAGCCCGCGCTCGAAGAGGCTGCGCTCGGTCCTGCCCAGAGTGGCGGCGCCCTGTTCGAGCAGCCCGAACAGCCGCTCCCGCTCGGCGGCGTCCGCGTCCCGGACGGCCGAGTAGAACGACTCCATGTACGTGTGGCCACCGGTCCTCGCCAGCGCCTTGCGGGCGATCGCCTTGAAGGTGGCGAAGAACTCGATCTGGTTGTCGGTGAAGTTCTCCCACTCGGTGTACGTGCGCCAGCTGCGGCCCGCCTTCTCCAGCCGCTCCGCGTAGGTGCCCCAGTCGTACCCGGGGTGCGTGCCCTCGTCGTACGCGTCGTTGCCGACGGCCCGCTTCCCGTTCGGCTCGTAGCCCGTCCTCCCGCTCCAGAGGTGGTTGCGGTTGGGGCTGGTCGAGGAGTGGATCGAGGAGTGGTAGGCGTCGCAGACCGTGAAGGTGTCGGCCAGTTCGTAGTGCAGCGGGATGTCGCGGCGGTCGTAGTACGCCATGGTGGCGGCCGTCTTCACGCTCACCCAGCCGTTCATCCAGCCGTCGGCCCACGCTCGGCCGCCGCCGTTCCAGGAGTGGTCGAGCGCGCCGATGTACTGGAGGTCCTTCTTCTGCGTCTCGGCGGCTCCCCGCACCGGGAACGGCAGCACGGAGGCGCCGAGCGGGGCGGGCTGCTCGAAGACCGGCCTGCCGGAGGGCAGCTCGATCGCGTTGCGGTCGCCGAAGCCGCGCACGCCCCGGAGCGCGCCGAAGTAATGATCGAAGGAACGGTTCTCCTGCATCAGGATCACCACGTGCCTGATGTCCCGGAGCCCACCGCCACCGGACCCGGCCGGGTGCGCCGGCTGCGCGGCCATCGCGGCCTGCAGCGACGGCGGCAGCAGCGACCCCGCCGCCGCGGCGCCGAGCGCGCCGCCACCGAGTGCGAAGAGCCGTCGCCGTGAGATGTCCGTGGTCAAGTGAGCCTCCCGAGTCCTGTCGTATGGCCGGGAACGTAATCACACCAGGTGGCCTCGGGAAGGACTCCGTACGGCTCGGTGGTGAACGTCCAACACGTCGGCCGGAAAGTCCAACCGCCCCCGGAGGCCCGCGACGGTCCGGCGCCGGGTCGCCCACGAGGTCCGGCCCCGAGGCACCCGGCCGGTCCCGGCCCGAGGTGCCCGCAGCCGTCCCGGTCCGAGGGAGGCGCCAGGCCGTCCCGGTCCATGGCGCCCGCAGGGGCCCGGCCGAGGCTCGCGCGGCGGTCCGGGGCGGTCGCCCCCGCCCGGCCGACGTTGACCGGCGCGGCACCCGCGCGGCAACCTTGTGCACCGTCAATTCCAGTCACTGGGGGGACAGTTGAACAGTGGGTCGCACCACATCGGGCCGGACTCCACGCCGGACAGATACCGCCTGCTCAACTCCATCGGGAGGGGCGGCGAGGCCGTCCTCTACCGGGCCGAGATCGAGCTCGACGGGGCGCCCGAGACCGTGGTCGTGAAGGTGCTGGACTCCAGGACCACGATCAGTGTCGAGCAGTTCCGGCGGCTCAGCGCCAGGTGGCAGGACCAGGCGGAGCTGCTGCGCTTCGTGAACCGTCCCGGTGTGGTCGGGGTGCGCGAGCATTTCGAGGGGCCTCCCATCCACGGCCGGGGCGACGCGTCGACCGCGGCCGGACGGTCGCTCGTCCTGGTCATGAACCATGTGGAAGGGCTCGACCTGCGCGACTGGCGGGAGGAGCGGACCCTCGCCACCCACGCCGAGCGCCGGGAGGTGCTGCGGACCCTCGAACAGCTCGCGGACGTGCTGGACTGGCTGCACTCGGGGCGGGCGACGCCCTCCGGCCGCGCCGTCGTCCACGGCGACCTGTCCCCGGGGAACGTCATGGTCGACCGGCACGGCCAGGCCACTCTGGTCGACTTCGGGCTCAGCAAGCTGACCGCCGACCATCAGACGGCGGAGGTCTGGTTCACCCCGGGCTACGCGGCGCCGGAGGTCTTCGAGGGCAAGCGGACGCCGAACACCGACCGGTACGCGTTCGGCGCGATCGCCTACTTCCTGCTCAGCGCCCAGTCCCCGCCGAGCGCCCCCGAGCAGCTCCGGGCGGCGCTGGCCGCGCTCCCCCAGGTGGCGGCGGCGGACCGGGACCGGGTCGAGCGGATCCTGCGGATCTGCGCGGCCGAACCCGACCGACGGCCGGAGAGTCTGTCGGTGTGGGTGAAGGACCTGCGCCCGACGGTGGTGTCGACGACGGTCACCGGCGCCCCGGCCGTCCCGGTGCGCGACGCGGTACCCGGTACGGCCGGGGCGCCGGACACGGCACCGGGGTCCGCCGTGACCCCGGCCGTACCGCCGCCGCCCCTGGCCCCGCCTCCCGGCTCCACACCCGCGACGGCACCGGGCGAGGGCGCCCCGCCCGCCTTCCCGCCGCCGATCACCGCCTCCGCCGATCCCGGGGTGCCGCTGCCCGCAACGGTGAATCCGGGCCCGGCGACGAGGCCCGACCCGGCCCGGGGAGCGGGCCCCGGTCCGCGTCCGCACGACGCACCGCCCGCGTCGCCTCAGCCGCCGGCACAGCCTCCGCACGACATGCGGCCCCCGCACTCCACGCAGCCTCCGCGACCGTTCCAGGACCCCACTCAGGAGACACAGGTCCCGGCCGCTGCGCCGAGGAACGGGAGCCGGAAGCGGATCGCCCTGTCGGCGGCGGCCGTGCTGGTCGCCGCCGCACTGGGGGCGGGCGGGGCATGGGCGCTGCTGCGCGGCGAGGACGGCGACCGCTCCTCGGCGGACGCGGTCGGCGCGTCCGCACCGGCGGACGCGGACCCCGGCCCGGACGCGTCGCCGGACGATTCCGAGGGCGCGGACGACGAGGGCGACGACCCGTCGCCGGACCCGTCGACGCCCGGGGTCGCCGACAACGCCACGGAGGTCTCGCTGACCACGCTGAACCCGGTGGCCGACGCCGACGGCTTCGAGGTGGGCTCCGCGAACCTCAACACCCAACTGCACACGGACGCCTATGTGGCATCGCCGGACTGCACCACCGAGCCGTACATGGAGTTCAACCTCGGGCGCGCCTGGACCACCTTCGACCTGACGGCGGGGATCGACGACGACTCGTACTACGAGTCGGGACGGCTGACCGTCAAGGTGGACAACACCACGCTCTGGGTCGGGACGCTCGAACTGGGCAAGCCGCAGCGGCTGTCCCTGAAGGTGGCGAACGGGCTGCGGCTGCGCATCCAGGTGGACGAGAACTGCGACGGCGCGAAACTCGCGCTCGGCACCCCGCTGCTCAAGCGGTAGACACGGGCGACGGCCCGGACCGCGCACGAGGGGCGGACCGCCCGGGACGGCCTGCTCGGACCGCCCGCCCCGCCCCGCCCCGCGTCACACCCCGATCAGCCGCAGCGCGCCCCACAGCGCCACCGTCGAGAGGCCCAGCGTCGCCGGTACGGTCAGCAGGCCGAGCCGGGTGAAGTGGCCGAGCTCCGGCGCGGCGTCGTGGCTGTGCAGGATGCGGCGCCAGAGCAGGGTGGCGAGCGAGCCGACGTAGGTCAGGTTCGGGCCGAGGTTCACACCGATCAGTGCGGCGAGCACGGGCCCGGGACCGGCCGCCGCCACGACCGGGAGCAGGGCGAGGATCGCGGGCAGATTGTTGATCAGATTCGCGAGCAGGGCCGCCACGACGGCCACCGCCAGCAGCGCGGGAAGCGACGAACCGTCCGGGAGAAGGGCGTCGATCCCGGTGCCGAGCCCGTGGCCGACCACGGCCTGGACCACGATGCCCAGCGCGAGCACGAAGAGGCAGAACAGCGGATGGGCGGAGCGCACGAGCCCCGTGACGGTGGTCTCGCGCTTCGCCAGCGCGCGCACCGCCAGCACCCCGGCCCCGGCCAGCGCCGCCCACAGCGGCTCCGCGCCCGCGAACGAGGTGACGACGAAACCGCCCAGGGTCAGGGCGAGGACGACGAGCGTGAAGACGGGGACGCCCGGACGGTCCTCCTCCGGCTCCGCCCGGCGGGCGCCCGCGGCCAGGTCGGCGGCGAAGAACCGGCGGAAGACGGCGTACTCGACGGCGATGGCGGCCAGCCACGGCAGGGTCATCAGCGCGGCGAAGCGGGTGAAGGAGAGGCCGCTCGCGGTGAACGCCAGGAGATTGGTGAGGTTGGAGACGGGCAGCAGCAGGGACGCCGAGTTGGCCAGGTGCGCGCAGGCGTAGACGTACGGGCGCGGACGGGCTCCGACCCGGGTCACGGTGGCGAGGACGACGGGGGTCAGCAGGACCACGGTCGCGTCCAGGCTGAGCACGGCGGTGATCGCCGACGCGACGACGAAGACGCCGCCGAGCAGTGGCCCGGTCCGGCCGTCGCACAGCCGGGCGACGAGATCGCCTGCGGCCCGGAACAGCCCCTCGTCCGCGCAGAGCTTCGCCAGTACCAGGATCGCCGCCAGGAAGCCGACGACCGGCAGCAGATCGGCCACCCGGTCCCGGGCCTCCGGCCACGACACCGCGCCGATCGCCGTCACCAGCACGGCCGCGGGCACGGCGGCCGTCGCCTCCGGCAGCCCCCGGGGGCGTACGACGGCGAAGGCCAGCACGCCGAGCAGCAGGACGGCGGAGACGATCCCGACGGTGACGGTGTTCAACGGACTGCGGACTCCCCGGACGGGTGCGGTGGACGGTGGCCGGGTGACGTGGACACCGACCCGGGCGGGTGGCCTGGCGGGGCGAGCGGGTGCGGAGCCGGGACCGGGGCATCAGCGGCTGACACGGCCGAAGGGGCGGTGCACCCGGCTCGCGGGTGCACCGCCCCTTCCGGACGTACACGGGAACCGCCCGTGCGGCGGCCGGATCAGCCCTCGACGCCGAGCTTCTCCAGGATCAGCTCGCGCACCCGGGCCGCGTCCGCCTGGCCGCGGGTGGCCTTCATGACCGCGCCGACGAGCGCGCCCGCCGCCGCGACCTTGCCGCCGCGGATCTTGTCCGCGACGGCGCCGTTGGCGGCGATGGCCTCGTCCACGGCCGCGCCCAGCGCGCCCTCGTCCGAGACGACCTTCAGGCCGCGCTTCTCGACGACGGTGTCCGGGTCGCCCTCGCCCGCGAGGACGCCCTCGATGACCTGGCGGGCCAGCTTGTCGTTGAGGTCGCCCGAGGCGACGAGCTCGGCCACCCGGGCGACCTGCGCCGGGGTGATCGGCAGCTCGTCGAGGCCGCGGCCGGTCTCGTTGGCGTTACGGGCCAGCTCGCCCATCCACCACTTGCGGGCCTGGTCCGAGGGGGCGCCCGCCTCGGTCGTGGCGACGATCAGGTCGACCGCGCCCGCGTTGAGGATGGACTGCATGTCGTGCTCGGAGACGCCCCACTCCTCCTTGAGCCGGTTGCGGCGCACCCGCGGCAGCTCGGGGAGGCCGCCCCGGAGCTCCTCGACCCATTCCCGGGCCGGGGCGACCGGCACCAGGTCGGGCTCGGGGAAGTAGCGGTAGTCCTCGGCGTTGTCCTTGATGCGGCCGGACGTGGTCGAGCCGTCCTCCTCGTGGAAGTGACGGGTCTCCTGCACGACCGTGCCGCCGGAGCCCAGCACCGCGGCGTGGCGCTGGATCTCGAAGCGGACGGCGCGCTCGACGGAACGCAGCGAGTTCACGTTCTTCGTCTCGGAGCGCGTGCCGAACGTCTCGGTGCCGTTGGGGCGCAGCGACAGGTTGACGTCGCAGCGCATCTGGCCCATCTCCATCCGGGCCTCCGAGACGCCGAGCGCCTTGATGAGCTCGCGGAGCTCGGCGACGTACGCCTTGGCGACCTCGGGGGCACGGGCGCCCGCGCCCTCGATCGGCTTGGTGACGATCTCGATGAGCGGGATGCCGGCGCGGTTGTAGTCCAGCAGGGAGTGCGAGGCGCCCTGGATGCGGCCGGTGGCACCGCCGACGTGGGTCGACTTGCCGGTGTCCTCCTCCATGTGGGCGCGCTCGATGTGCACGCGGAAGACCTCGCCGTCCTCCAGCTGGACGTCCAGATAGCCGTTGAAGGCGATCGGCTCGTCGTACTGGGAGGTCTGGAAGTTCTTCGGCATGTCCGGATAGAAGTAGTTCTTCCGGGCGAAGCGGCACCACTCGGCGATCTCGCAGTTCAGCGCGAGGCCGATCTTGATGGCGGACTCGACGCCGATCTCGTTGACGACCGGCAGCGCGCCGGGCAGTCCGAGGCAGACCGGGCAGGTCTGGGAGTTGGCGTCCTGCTTCAGCTCGGTCGAGCAGCCGCAGAACATCTTGGTCTTGGTGCCGAGCTCGACATGGACCTCCAGGCCCATGACGGGGTCGTAGGACGCGAGGGCGTCCTCGTACGACACCAGGTCGGTGACAGTCACGGTGAAACTTTCCCTCTCAGCCCAGCAGTACGTCGTCGTCGCCGATGCGCTTGAGTTCGCGCAGCAGCAGGGCGATACCGGTGGCGATGGCGGCGGCGGAGACGACGGCGTCGACCAGCCGGAGCGTGTCGTGCTCGGAGCGGGCCTGCTTGGCCTGCCTGATGACACCGAGCGCCCCGAAGGCGGTGGTGCCGATGGACAGGTACGTACCGGTCTTGGACTTCTTGAAGCCCTTGGCCTTGCTCAGCGCGTTCACAGTGACGGAGCCTCCTCCAGCAGCGGATGTCCCCACTTTTCCACGAAGGCGGCCTCGACGGCGGCTCCGACCTTGTACAGCCGGTCGTCCTTCATGGCGGGGGCGATGATCTGCAGACCGACCGGCAGACCGTCCTCCGGGGCCAGACCGCAGGGCAGCGACATGGCGGCGTTGCCGGCGAGGTTGGTCGGGATGGTGCAGAGGTCCGCGAGGTACATCGCCATCGGATCGTCGGCGCGCTCGCCGATCGGGAAGGCGGTGGTGGGCGTCGTCGGCGAGACGACTACATCGACACCACTGCCCTGCTCGAAGGCCCGCTCGAAGTCCCGGGTGATCAGGGTGCGGACCTTCTGCGCGGAGCCGTAGTACGCGTCGTAGTAGCCGGAGCTGAGCGCGTACGTGCCGAGGATGACGCGGCGCTTGACCTCGTCGCCGAAACCGGCCTCGCGGGTGAGCGCGGTGACGTCCTCGGCGGACTTCGTGCCGTCGTCGCCGACCCGCAGGCCGTAGCGCATGGCGTCGAAGCGGGCCAGGTTGGAGGAGCACTCGGACGGGGCGATCAGGTAGTACGCCGACAGCGCGAGGTCGAAGGACGGGCAGTCCAGCTCGACGATCGTGGCGCCGAGCGACTTCAGCAGCTCGACCGACTCGTTGAACCGCTGGACGACGCCGGCCTGGTAGCCCTCGCCGGAGAACTGCTTGACGACGCCGACCCGCATGCCCTCGACGCTGCCGTTGCGGGCGGCCTCGACGACCGGCGGGACCGGGGCGTCGATGGACGTCGAGTCCATCGGGTCGTAGCCGCCGATCACCTCGTGCAGCAGCGCCGCGTCCAGGACCGTGCGGGCGCAGGGCCCGCCCTGGTCGAGGGAGCTGGAGAACGCCACCATGCCGTAGCGGGAGACGCCGCCGTAGGTGGGCTTGACGCCGACGGTGCCGGTGACGGCGGCGGGCTGGCGGATGGAGCCGCCGGTGTCCGTGCCGATGGCCAGCGGGGCCTCGTACGAGGCGAGCGCGGCCGAGGAGCCGCCGCCGGAACCGCCCGGGATCCGCGTGAGGTCCCACGGGTTGCCGGTCGGGCCGTAGGCGCTGTTCTCGGTGGAGGACCCCATGGCGAACTCGTCCATGTTGGTCTTGCCGAGGATGACGACGTCGGCGTCCTTCAGCTTCTTGGTGAGGGTCGCGTCGTACGGCGGGATCCAGCCCTCGAGGATCTTGGAACCGACGGTGGTCGGGATGCCCTCGGTGGTGAAGATGTCCTTGAGCGCGAGCGGGACACCGGCCAGCGGGCCCAGCTTCTCGCCCGCCGCCCGCTTCGCGTCGACGGCACGGGCCTGCGCGAGCGCGCCCTCGCGGTCGACGTGCAGGAAGGCGTGGACCTTCTCGTCGACCGCGTCGATCCGGGCCAGGTGCGCCTCGGTGACCTCGACGGCGGTCAGCTCGCCGGACGCGATCTTCTCGGCGATCCCGGCGGCGGTGAGCTTGATGATGGTGCTGTTGTCCGTCATGGTTTCAGTCCTCCCCCAGGATCTGCGGCACCTTGAAACGCTGCTGCTCCTGGGCCGGGGCGCCGGAGAGCGCCTGCTCGGGGGTGAGCGACGGACGGACCTCGTCCGCGCGCATGACGTTGGTCAGCGGCAGCGGGTGGGAGGTCGGCGGTACGTCTTGGTCGGCGACCTCGGAGACGCGGGCGACCGCGCCGATGATGTCGTCGAGCTGACCGGCGAAGTGATCGAGCTCTTCGCCCTTCAGCTCCAGACGCGCCAGCCGGGCGAGGTGGGCGACCTCCTCGCGCGTGATGCCAGGCATGCAGCGATCCTCAGGGGTTGGTGTGCGGTTTTGGCCCAATCCTATGGTGTCGGCCGCCACCGCTCCCCCCACCCGGGTGAACGCCCTGGTCGGGCGGCCGATCGGGGTCGGCCGCCCTCGCCGTCGCGGACGCGGGCCGGACGGTCGCGCCGTCGCGCACCCGTGTCGGACGGTGGCGGCGCACGTCGGCGGTCAGGTCGTCGCGGGCCGCGAGTCGACCGTCCGGCCCGGAGGGCGCTGCTCCACCTCCGGCGTCGCAGCGGCGGCGGCCGCGGCTGCTGCCGCCGCCGCCAGCTCGGCCGGTCGGCGCCAGCCGTGCTCGCCGCGCGCCCGCAGCCAGGCCGTCGTCTCCTGCGGCGGCATCGCCGCGGCGACCAGCCATCCCTGCACGGCGTCGCAGCGCAGGTCCCGCAGCCGCTCCCAGGTCTGGTCGTCCTCGACGCCCTCCGCGACCACCAGCAGGCCCAGCGAATGCGCCAGGTCGATGGTGCAGCGGACGATCTCCGCGTCCTCGTTGTCGACGGCCAGCCGGGCCACGAACGACCGATCGATCTTCAGCTCGCTGACCGGCAGCCGCCGCAGATGGACCAGCGAGGAGTACCCCGTGCCGAAGTCGTCGAGGGACATCTTCACGCCGTGCCCGGTGAGCCCGGCCAGGGTGTCGGCGGCGCGCTGCGGGTCCTCCAGCAGCACATGCTCCGTGATCTCCAGCTGGAGCGCCCCGGCCGGGACGCCGTGCCGGGCGAGCCGGGCCGCGACGCTGCCCGCGAATCCGGGGGTGTGGACGTCGCGCGGCGAGACGTTGACCGCGACCGGGACGAACAGCCCCTGCGCCCGCCACCGGGCGACCTGGGCCAGCGCCGTCTCCAGGACGTACTCCGTGAGGTGCGGCATGAGCCCGGACGACTCGGCGATGGCGATGAACTCGTCCGGAGGGACCCGCCCGCGCTCCGGGTGCACCCAGCGCACCAGCGCTTCGAGGCCGGCCACCTGGCCGTCGAAACGGACCTTCGGCTGGTAGTGGAGCTCCACCTCACCGGCGTCCAGCGCCCGCCGCAGGTCGCCGAGGAGCCCGAGCCGGTCGGGGGTGTTGCTGTCCCGCTTCGACTCGTACACCTCGACGCCCGTGCGGTCGCGCTTGGCCTGGTACATCGCCACGTCCGCCCGCCTGAGCAGACCCTCCGCGTCCGGTGCGTGGTCCGGGTGGACGGCGACCCCCGCGCTGGCCTCCAGAACCAGGGTCAGACCGTCCAGGTCCAGCGGCGAGGACAGCGCCGCGACCAGGTGGCGGGCGACCCGCTGGGCGCTGGTCGTGGAGTCGGTGGTCGGCAGGAGCACGGCGAACTCGTCGCCGCCGAGCCGCGCGGCCTCCGCCCCGCGCGGAAGCGCGAGCCGGAGCCGCTCCGCTATCTGCAGCAGCAGCCGGTCCCCCGCCAGATGGCCGAGGGTGTCGTTGACCGCCCGGAAGCGGTCGAGATCGATCAGGACGAGAGCGGATCTGGCCCCGACGGCCTCGGCGTCCTCCAAGGCCGTCCAGATGCGTTCCAGCAGCCACTGCCGGTTGGGCAGCCCGGTCAGCGGGTCGCGCAGCTGCTCCTCCGCCCGGGCCCGCGCGATCCAGAGGGTGGAGTCCAGGGCGATGAGCGGCACCGCGAACAGGGGCAGGAGCACCGGCATGGTCATCGCGACCACGCAGATCAGCGGTGCGATGCCGATCAGCGCCGCCATGAGGAGGCCCTGCCGGAGCAGGGCGGTGCGGGCGACGGTCGGCAGTCCGCCGCCCTGGGGGGCTCCCGCGTACCAGAGCAGGAGGCGGCTGACGAGCAGATAGGTGCAGGCGGCCAGCAGGATCTCGGGGAGGTCGGTGATGCCCCAGTCGAGTGGCTGCCAGGGGTATTCGACGGTCTGGACGTCGCCGAACGCGGCAAGGACCAGGGCCGCCGCGCCTATGCCCAGGATGTCCACGGCTCCGTGCAGCAGCCCCTGCCACCAGCGTTGCCGACGGGCGACTCCGACGAGCACGACGACGACCAGGCTCACCAGCCCGGCGGCCAGCCAGCCGTAGAGCAGCAGCACGGCGAGCGTGAGGGCGGCCCCGGAACCGGCGCCGCCCGACCACCGGTCGCGTCCGAGCGCCACCAGATGGCCGACGACGACACCGGTGAGGACGGCGAGGGACCAGCCGACCTCGCCGTCCGGAAAGAGTGCGCGCCCCTCGCTCAGGGCCCAGTAGAAACCGGTCACGATCAGAACGAAGGCGAACACGACGGCAACGGCACCCACCTTGGGCGTGAGGCCGACGAAACCTTGCAGCCGCGACACCGGGGCGGCGCTCTCGGTCGGTTTCATTCCGTCCCTCTCACAGCCGGCGGTGCCCATGTCACCCGATGGTTCAGTTCCATGCCACCACGACCCGGAATTCCCATCCGCGGCCGGGCACGGCAGACGCACATCTCAACAGTAGGCCGCAACAGGCCGATAAGGGCAGCGCTCTACCGCTCTTGCCCGAATGCGAACCGACCCTTCACCAGCATCTGATACGCGCCGTTCGGGTGAACCCGCCCAACTGGGGGCAACCCTTGCCCCCTTCCGCCCGCATATGACGCCTCTGTTCCTTTTTGTTCGTCATATGCCCCTGGATTCACCCCTTCGACCGGCCGGGGTCCCGTCCTCGCCCCGTCTCTCATTCCGCCGGTTCCGCGACGGACGCGGCAGCCTCGCGCGCGGCCTCCGGTCCCTGTTCGAGCAGCACGGTGAAGCCGTCCTCGTCCAGCACGGGCACCTTCAGCTGCACCGCCTTGTCGTACTTCGAACCGGGGTTGTCACCGACGACCACGAAGGAGGTCTTCTTCGACACCGAACCCGTCACCTTCGCCCCGCGACTCTGCAGCGCCTCTTTCGCGCCGTCCCTGGTGTGGCCGGACAGCGTGCCGGTGACGACGACGGTGAGCCCTTCGAGCGGGCGCGGCCCCGCCGCCTCCCCCGCTTCCTCGTCCTCCATCCGGACCCCGGCCTCCCGCCACTTGCGCAGGATCTCGCGGTGCCAGTCCTCGGCGAGCCACTGCTTCACCGAGGCGGCGATGATCCCACCGACCCCGTCGGCCTCGACCAGCTCCTGCTCGGTCGCCTCGTCGATCCGCTCGATGGAGCGGAACTGACGGGCCAGCTCGGCCGCCGCGACCGGGCCCACGTGCCGGATGGAGAGCCCGGTGAGGACCCGGGCGAGCGGAGCGTTCTTGGCCGCGGCGATGGCGTCGAGCATGGCGAGCGCGTTCTTCTTCGGCTCGCCCTGCTGGTTGGCGAAGACCCAGGCGGTCTTCTCCTCGCCGGTCTTCGGGTCGCGCCTGGGCAGCCCGCTGTCCGGGTCACGGACGTAGGCGCGGATCGGCAGGAGCTGTTCGACGGTCAGCCCGAAGAGGTCGCCCTCGTCGCGCAGCGGCGGCTCGGCGGGTTCCAGAGGCTGTGTCAGGGCCGCCGCCGCGACGTAGCCGAAGTGGTCGATGTCGAGGCTCTTGCGGCTCGCGAGGTAGTAGACCCGTTCCCGCAGCTGGGCGGGGCACGAGCGCGCGTTGGGGCACCGGAGGTCGACATCGGCCTCCTTCATGGGCTTCAGCTCCGTACCGCACTCCGGGCAGTGCGTCGGCATCACGAACTCCCGCTCGGTGCCGTCGCGCAGATCGACGACCGGACCGAGGATCTCCGGGATCACGTCGCCCGCCTTGCGGAGCACGACCGTGTCCCCGATGAGGACGCCCTTCGCCTTCACCACGTTCTGGTTGTGCAGGGTGGCGAACTCGACCTCGGAACCCGCCACCTCGACCGGCTCGACCTGCGCGTACGGCGTGACGCGGCCGGTGCGGCCGACACCGACGCGGATGTTCACCAGCTTGGTGTTGACCTCCTCCGGCGGGTACTTCCAGGCGATCGCCCAGCGCGGCGCGCGCGAGGTGGAGCCCAGCCGGCCCTGGAGCGGAATCTCGTCGAGCTTGACGACGACACCGTCGATCTCGTGCTCCACGGAGTGCCGGTTCTCGCCGTAGTACGCGATGAACTCCCGTACGCCGTCCAGCGAATCCACCACCTTGTTGTGCCGGGCGGTGGGCAGGCCCCATTCGTGCAGCAGCTCGTAGGCGTGCGAGAGACGGTCGATGTCGAGGCCCTCACGGGCGCCGATGCCGTGCACCACCATGTGCAGCGGGCGGGTGGCGGTGACCTTCGGGTCCTTCTGGCGCAGTGAACCGGCCGCCGCGTTGCGCGGGTTGGCGAACGGCTTGTCCTCCGCCGCGACCAGCCGGGCGTTCAGCTCCTCGAAGGCGTGCATCGGGAAGAAGACCTCGCCGCGGATCTCGACCAGCTCCGGGATCCGGTCGCCCTTCAGCCGGTGCGGGATCTCGGCGATCGTACGGATGTTGGGCGTGATGTCCTCGCCGGTCCGGCCGTCGCCCCGGGTCGCGGCGCGGGTCAGCCGCCCCTGCTCGTACGTGAGGTTGACCGCGAGACCGTCGACCTTCAGCTCGCACAGGAAGTGGTAGCCGGTGGTGGCGACGTCCTTGGCGATCCGCTCGCCCCAGGCCGTCAGCTCCTCCTCGGCGAAGGCGTTGTCCAGCGACAGCATCCGCTCGCGGTGCTCGACGGACGTGAATTCCGTCTGGTACGGACCCGCCACCTTCTGCGTCGGCGAATCCGGCGTGCGCAGCTGCGGGTACTCCTCCTCCAGGCCCTCCAGTTCGCGCATCAGCCGGTCGAACTCGGCGTCGCTCACGACCGGCTGGTCGTTCACGTAGTAGCGGAAGCGGTGCTCCTCGATCTGTTCGGCGAGGAGCGCGTGCCGCTCCCGGGCCTGTGCGGGCACCGCCGTCTGCTGTTCGCCGGCCATCGTTCCGTCCTCCCGTTACCCGTGACCCCGTTACTCAGGGTTGTCTGCGAGCGATCTCGCGGCCCGGGCGCAGTGGGCGAGCGCGGCGCGCGCGTACGCGGGCGAGGCGCCCGCCAGTCCGCACGCCGGGGTGATCACCACGGACCGCGTCAGCGTCCCCGGATTCAGCCCCAGCCTGCGCCACAGCGTCCTGACTCCCATGACGCTACCGCCCGGGTCGGGCAATCCGCCCGAGGCCGGGTCGGTGCCGGGCACCACTCCGAAGAAGATCTGGGTGCCGCCCTCGACCGCCTCCCCGATCGCTTCCTCCTCACGCTCGGTGAGCAGCCCGAGATCGAACGAGATCCCGTCCGCCCCCGCCCTGCACAGCAGCGCGAACGGTACGTCGGGGGCGCAGCTGTGCACGACCGTCGCCCCGTCCCCGGCCACCGCCAGGACGTCGCGCAGGGCGCCCTCCACGATCTGCCGGTCCACGGCCCGGTAGGTGCGGTAGCCGCTGGCCGTCCTGATCCCGCCGCGCAGGACACCGGTCAGCGACGGTTCGTCGAGCTGGAGCACCACGTCGGCACCGGGCACCCGGCGCCGCACCTCCGCGAGATGGGCGCGCAGCCCCTCCGCCAGTGAGGCCGTCAGGTCACGGCAGGCCCCCGGGTCGCCGAGCGCGGCCTCGCCGCCCCGCCGTTCCAGTGCGGCGGCCAGCGTCCACGGGCCGACGGCCTGGACCTTGAGCGGCCCCTCGTACCCCTGGGTGAACTCCTCCAGGGCGTCGAGGTCCTCGCCCAGCCAGGACCTGGCCCGCCGGGTGTCCCGGCCGGGCCGGTCGCTGACCCGCCAGCCGCTGGGCTCGACGTGCCCGTACAGGTCCACGAGCAGCCCGACGGTCCGCCCGATCATGTCCGCACCGGGCCCACGGGCCGGGAGCTCCGCCAGATACGGCAGCCCCTCGCCGTCCCCGAAGGACCCGGTGACGGTCTTCGCCGCCTCCCGCGCGTCTCCTCCGGGCATGGAACCGATTCCGGTGGCCCGGCAACCCTCGAACTTGTTCGTCTCGCTCACGTGGGAAGCCTAAAGGCCGTCCACGGCACGTGTTGCGGGACCGCCGCCGGACCGGACCGTCACCGCGCAGGACGACCGCCCGATCCGCGCGGGCGGCCCGGCCGCGTACGGTCCGGGCGGTCGGCGGCCGGGGCGCGCGAGGGTCAGCGGCCGGGGCGCACCCTGAGGTCGGTGACCTCGGCGTCGCGCGGCAGGTCGAGGGCCGTCAGGATCGTGGTGGCCACCGACTCCGGGTCGATCCAGCGGGAGGGGTCGTACTCCTTTCCCTCCTGCTGGTGGACCTTGGCCTGCATGGGGCTGGCGGTGCGTCCCGGGTAGACGGAGGTGACCCGGACCCCGTTCGCGTGCTCCTCCTGGCGCAGCGAGTCGGCGAGCGCCTTCAGACCGTGCTTGCTCGCGGCGTACGCGGCCCACTCCGCGGACGCCGCGAGCCCGGCGCCGGAGTTCACGAAGAGCACATGCCCCTGGGCGACCCGCAGCTGCGGCAGGAGGAGCCGGGTCAGCTCGGCGGGCGCGACCAGGTTGGCGTTGAGCTGGAAGTGCCACGCCTTGGGCGTGAGATCGCCGACCGCGCCGAGCTCCACGACGCCCGCGACGTGCAGCAGCGAATCGACCCGCTCCGGCATCGTCTGGTGGGCGAACGCCCAGGACAGCCGGTCCGGGTTGGCGAGGTCGCCGACGAGCGTACGGGCGCCGGGGTGCAGCTCGGCGAGCTCCTTGGCGCGGGCCGCGTCGCGGGCCACCAGCACGGCCTCGTCACCGCGCTCCAGAAGACGACGGGTGACGGCTGCGCCGATGCCGGACCCGGCGCCGGTGATGACATGTGTGGGCATACCGCCATGATCTCATCACGCCGCCGGGCCGCCGGACGTGTCCCGGAGCCGCGCACCGCGCCGCCGCACACGCCGGTCGGCGCGTGACCACGCGGCCCGCGCGACGGCGTCAGCGCTGCTTGGCCGCGTCCTCCAGGTGGGCCAGGGCGCTCGCGCCGTCCTTGGCGAAGAACACCAGGTCGGTGAGCGGGATGGGGAGGAAGCCCTCGTCCTCCATCCGCTGGAACTGCTGGTGCAGCCCGTCGTAGAAGCCCGCCGTGTTCAGCAGGACGATCGGCTTGTCGTGCTTGCCGTGCTTCTTCAGCTCCAGGATCTCGGTCGCCTCGTCGAGCGTCCCGGTGCCGCCCACCATGATCACGACGGCGTCGGCCTTCTCCAGGAGCAGCGCCTTGCGCTCGGCGAGATCGCGGGCGATCACCATCTCGTCGGCGTTGCTACGCGCCTTGTCGGCGAGGAAGTCGACCGACACGCCGACCAGCCGTCCGCCCGCCTCCTGCACGCCATCGGCGACGACCTTCATCAGCCCGCTCTCCGAACCGCCCCAGACGAGGGTGTGCCCGCCCTTGCCGATCAGCTCGGCGAATTCACGGGCGGGGCGGGTGTAGCGGTCGGCGAGGTCGGCGGCGGAGAGGAAGACGCAGATGTTCATAGCGGACACCGTAGAGGTCGCCACCGGCGGGCCATGCCACCGGGCCCGTTTCCGGCCATGCCGAGAGGGCGGTGAAGGCCGGGGGAAAGGCCCGGAGGGCATGGACGACGGGGGAAGAAAACGGCCCGCGACTCGGCTGAACAAGGCATGACCTCCACACAGGGACACCAGGGGCACCCAGGACACGCGGGACACCGCATCACCGTCGAGCCCGGCACCGAGCACGTACGGGTGGTCCACGACGGGCAGGTGCTCGCCGAGAGCCGCCGCCCGGTCGTCCTGCGCGAGACGGGCTGCCCGGTCCGCTACTACCTCCCGCCCGAGGACGTCCGTACGGACCTCCTGACGGCCTCGGACACGCGGACGCACTGCCCGTTCAAGGGCGACGCCTCCTACTGGTCGCTTCCGGACGCGGCCGATCTCGTCTGGGCCTATCCCGATCCGAAACCCGAAGTCGCCCCGATCAAGGACCACTTCTGCTTCTACGAAACCGAGACGGTCACCGGATGAACGTCCACCACTGACCACCCCACGACAGCGGCTGCGGTGCTCAACCACCGCCCCGGCCTGCGGACTTGAGGAATCCCAAAGAATCTTGGGCCGCAGCGATGAGTTTTCGGGAGGGCGGTGGTCTGCACTCGCATGGACAAGACTCTCTCCCGCGACGGCACCGTGATCGCCTATCGGCGCCGGGGTGAAGGACCGCCGGTGGTCCTGGTCGGCGGAGCACTGGGCACGGCGGCGACCGAGGCGCCCCTGGCACGCCTCCTCGCCCCGCGCTTCGGTGTGGTCACGTACGACAGACGCGGACGCGGCTCCAGTGGCGACAACGGCCCGTACGCGGTGGAACGCGAGATCGAGGACCTGGCCGCGCTCATCACGGCGGTGGGCGGCCGGGCCTCGGTGTTCGGAGTGGGCGCGGGCGGAGCGCTGGCCCTGGAGGCCGCCGCGGCGGGGGTGCCCGTCGACCTGCTGGCGGTGTACGAGCCCACGTACACGCCCGGCGCCGCCGGGGCGCAGTTCAAGGCGTCCTGCACGGCCCGCCTGCACCGTCTGCTGTCCACCGAGGACCGCGCCGGGGCCGTGGAACTGTTCCTGTCCGTGACGGGCGTCCCGGCCGACACCGTCGCCAGGATGCGGCGTGCTCCGCTGTGGCAGGACCTGGTGTCGCTGGCCCACACCCTGGCGTACGACGACGCGCTGCTCGGCGACGGTTCGATCCCGGCCGAGCGCTTCGCCTCCATGACGGCCCGGACCCTGGTGGTGTGCGGCGGTTCCAGCACCGCCCGGGCCCACCGGTCGACCCGTGCCCTCGCCGCCGCCGTTCCGCGTGCCCGCCATCGCACCCTGACGGGCCAGACCCGCGACCTGGCGCCCCAGGCGGTGGCCCCGGTGCTGACGGAATTCTTCGCCGAGGACACGCGCCCCCTGCTCCGGGCATCCTGACCCCCGCCCTCCGGCACGGCCGCACCCGCACGGGGGTCGGGCGAGGCCGTGTCGGAGGCGCGGGAACGCCGGCACGGGGCAGGACACGGCCGGGGCGGGCCCGCGGTCGAGCCCCGAGCGCCGACGCGAACCGGACGGTGCCGCCACCCGGCCCCGACGCGCCCTCCTCCACGGCGTATCCACCGTGCGAGGGTGACGACCATGCCGCAACAGGGTCATCGCCTCCGGTCCTTCAGATCCGCGTTCGGGCTCGCCCCGACGCGTTTCGCCGCATGCCGGAAGATCAACGCACCGGATCCGGAACACGCTTTGGCGGACGACGCCACGCTCTGCGGCATCCCCCGGAGGGAGGTGACGGTCCATCGGCACCTCTTCGCCACGGGGAATCCCGGGGCATGTCCGCACTGCGGGATGAAGGCGGAGCGGGGGTGAGATGCTGTGCGGGTGGCGCTCCCTGGTTCCCGCACGAAGACGACGGACATGTGGCTGCTGCCTCAGGACGAGATTCTCGTGGGGCAGCGGATTCGCGGCGCTCTCCCCGACGGCGCGTGGCTGTGCAGTCGGCCCGGCCCCGCGGGCCTGCACGAGGTGCATCTGCATCAGACGGTCGAACAGGCGCTGAGCTGCGGCGGGGTGCAGGCGTTCCTGCTCCTTCCGGCGGGAGCGGCGGCACCGGCCGGCGTCGTCACGACCGACGGGGTGACCACCCGGTCCGAGCTGCGGCATGCGGCCATCGTGCAGCTCCTGCGCTCACGCCGCGTCCGGGAGCAGGACGGCGAGGTCTTCCGAGCCGGACGTCTGGCGGTCCGCTGGAACGAACCCGACGTCGGCCCCGAGACGCACCAGCTCCTCACCGGACAGACGCGCCTGGTCTGGCAGGCGCTGCGATCCGCGACGCGGCCGGCCGCGTTCACGGACCCGACCGGCCGGAGGACGCACGGGCAGCGGATCGGGGCCGCCGCACACGCCCTGGTGGCCCGTACCGGCATGCCCCTGACGCGCGGAGGAGCCCAACGCCTGCACCTGGCGGCGAAGCCGCCCCGGCACTGAGGACACGGCCGCGCATGCGAAGCGCGCGCGTCGATCGGCCGAAGCCCCGCAGCACACGCCGGAGCGGTCAGCCTGCCGCTGCCGCGGCCTTTCGCCGGACCGTGGTCGCGATGGTCGCGGAGCCGACGACGCGGGTGCCGTCGTAGAGGACGACCGCCTGGCCCGGGGCCACGCCGCGGACCGGCTCGGTGAAGGTGACGTGCAGGGTGTCGTCGACGAACTCCGCCGTCACCTCGGTCTCGCCGCCGTGGGCACGGAGCTGGGCGGTGTAGGTGCCGGGGCCGGTCGGGGCGGTACCGCACCAGCGGGGCTTGACGGCGGTGAGGGCGGTGACGTCGAGGGCCTCGACCGGGCCGACCGTCACCGTGTTGTTCACCGGGGAGATGTCCAGGACGTAGCGCGGCTTGCCGTCGGGGGCGGGGTGGCCGATGCGCAGGCCCTTGCGCTGGCCGATGGTGAAGCCGTACGCGCCCTCGTGGGTGCCGACCTTCGTGCCCGACTCGTCGACGATGTCGCCCTCGGCCGTGCCGAGCCGGCTCGCCAGGAAGCCCTGGGTGTCGCCGTCGGCGATGAAGCAGATGTCATGGCTGTCGGGCTTCTTCGCGACGGCCAGGCCCCGGCGCTCGGCCTCGGCGCGGATCTCGTCCTTGGTGGTGAGGGTGTCGCCGAGCGGGAACATCGCGTGGGCGAGCTGCTTCTCGTCGAGGACGCCGAGGACGTACGACTGGTCCTTCGCCATGTCGGAGGCCCGGTGCAGTTCGCGGCTGCCGTCCTCGCGGACGACGACGGTGGCGTAGTGGCCCGTGCACACGGCGTCGAAGCCGAGCGCGAGGGCCTTGTCGAGCAGCGCGGCGAACTTGATCTTCTCGTTGCAGCGCAGACAGGGGTTGGGCGTGCGCCCGGCCTCGTACTCCGCGACGAAGTCGTCCACGACGTCCTCGCGGAAGCGTTCCGCCAGGTCCCACACGTAGAACGGGATGCCGATGACGTCCGCGGCGCGGCGGGCGTCGCGGGAGTCCTCGATCGTGCAGCAGCCGCGCGCGCCGGTACGGAAGGACTGCGGGTTCGCGGAGAGCGCGAGGTGCACACCGGTCACGTCGTGGCCCGCCTCGGCGGCGCGGGCGGCGGCGACGGCCGAATCGACACCGCCCGACATCGCGGCGAGCACACGGAGGGGACGCTGGGAAGTCTGAGTCATAGCCCCACCAGGGTACGGGGCTCCGGGAACGGAACGCTCACGGATATGCGTTGGGGATCACATGGGTACGAAGAGGGCCACGGGGTCCGGAGGGTCCGCGGCGGGGGCCGGGCGCGGCGTCAGCAGGCGCGGGCTGCTGATCGGCGCCGCCGCCACGGCCGCGGTGGCGGGCTCGGCCGTGCTGGCGCGGGACGAGTTGGAACGGGCCTGGTGGCGGCTGCCCGGAGTGGACAAGCCCCGGACACCGGGCGAGGTCGACTACGCGCGGGCCCAGTGGATATCGGCGTCAGAGGCGAACTGGCGACGGGCCGACCGCCCCGCGGACTACGCGATCGACCGGATCGTCGTCCATGTCACCCAGGGCAGCTACCGCAGCGCGGTGAGGGTCTTCCAGGACCCGGGCCACGGCGCGGCGGCGCACTACGTGGTGCGCCGGGACGGCCACGTGACGCAGATGATCCGTGAGCTGGACGTGGCGTTCCACGCGGGGAACCGGTCGTACAACGAACGCAGCGTCGGCATCGAGCACGAGGGGTTCGTCGACCGGCCGCAGGACTTCACGGCCGAGATGTACGGGGCGTCCGCCCGGCTGGCGGCGGCGATCTGCGAGCGGTACGGGATACCCGTCGACCGGGAGCACATCGTCGGGCATGTGGAGGTACCGGGCGCGGACCACACCGATCCCGGGCCGCACTGGGACTGGAACCGGTATCTGAAGCTCGTCCGGGCGGCCCGAACCGCCGGGACGGCGGGAACGAAAGCGGGTACCCCGGGCACCTGAGCACGCACGCGCCCCGCACGCCCTGTGCGTCCGAGCGCCCCGTATGGGCTGGTCCGGCCGGACCCCGCCGTGCTCCGCGTCGGCTCAGACGAGTCCCGCCATGCGTGCCCGCTCGACCGCCGGGCCGATGGCGCGGGCCACCTCGTCGATGTCCTGCTTCGTGGACGTGTGGCCGAGCGAGAAGCGCAGGGTGCCCCGGGCCAGGTCCGGATCGGTGCCGGTGGCCAGCAGGACGTGGCTGGGCTGGGCGATGCCCGCGGTGCACGCGGAACCGGTGGAGCACTCGATGCCCTGGGCGTCCAGCAGCAGGAGCAGGGAGTCGCCCTCGCAGCCGGGGAAGGTGAAGTGGGCGTTGGCCGGGAGCCGGCCGCCGGGAGCCGGGTCGCCACCGAGTACGGCGTCGGGTACGGCCGCCCGCACCGCCGCGACGAGGTCGTCGCGCAGCCCGCCGATCTCGCGGGCGAACTCCTCACGGCCGTCGGCGGCCAGACGTCCGGCGAGGGCGAAGGCGGCGATGGCGGGGGTGTCGAGGGTGCCCGAGCGGACGTGCCGTTCCTGCCCGCCGCCGTGGAGTACGGGCACGGGGGTGTACTCACGGCCGAGCAACAGCGCGCCGATGCCGAACGGGCCGCCGATCTTGTGCGCGCTGACCGTCATCGCGGCCAGGCCGGAGCGGGCGAAGTCGACGTCCAGCTGCCCGAACGCCTGCACCGCGTCGGCGTGCATGGGTACGTCGAACTCGCGGGCCACGTCCGCCAGTTCACGTACCGGCATGATCGTGCCGATCTCGTTGTTGGCCCACATGACGGTGATCAGGGCGACGTCGTCGGGGTCGCGGAGAACCGCCTCGCGCAGCGCGTCGGCGTGGACGCGGCCGTACCGGTCGACGGGAAGGTACTCGACGTTCGCGCCCTCGTGCTCGGCGAGCCAGTGGACGGCGTCCAGCACCGCGTGGTGCTCGACCGGGCTGGCCAGCACCCGGGTGCGGCGGGGGTCGGCGTCGCGGCGGGCCCAGTACAGGCCCTTCACCGCGAGGTTGTCGGCCTCGGTGCCACCGGAGGTGAAGACCACTTCGCTGGGGCGTGCGCCGAGCGCGTCGGCGAGGGTCTCTCTCGACTCCTCGACGGTACGACGGGCCCGGCGCCCCGCGGCGTGCAGCGAGGACGCGTTACCGGTGGCGGCGAGCTGGGCGGTCATCGCGGCGATCACTTCGGGAAGCATCGGCGTGGTCGCGGCGTGGTCGAGGTAAGCCATGGTGGGCCCGATTCTACGAGTCCGCCCGCCCGTCCGCGGCGGGGCGTACGCACGGCGCATCGCTGCCCGGTACCCGCGCACCGGTCGGCTCCTCCGGCCGCCCGCTCCCGGCCCGGGACCGCTCCGGCGGAGCCGTGCTGCCCGGATTCCCGGTCCGGGCCCCCGGTCCGTTGCTGCCGGCCGGGTCGTTCCGTGGCACACCGGGTGCCGGGTCGCACCCGCGTGGCACACCGCGTGCCCGTCCCGGTGCCGCGCGCCCCGTCACACACCGCCTCGCCGGTGCCACGTGGCGACGGCCGGTCGGCCCGGTCAGCCCGAGAAGCTCCAGGAGATCGTGCCGGATCCGGTCACCAGAACGGCCAGCACCACGAGGTCGGCGATGCCGAGGGCGAGCCCGAGGAAGGCGCGTCCGCGGCGGGAGGTGGAGCGGGCGAGGGCGAGGATCGCCATGACGATGGCCGCCGGGCCGAGCAGGATGTTCATCACCAGCAGACCGACGAGCCCGAGCACGAAGGAGGCGACGGCCAGTCCGTCGGCGTCCCGGCCGTCGCGCCGACGCTGGTCGGCGCGACCATGCTGCCCGCCCCGGCCTCGGGCCCGGTCCCGGCCCCTGGTCCCGTCACGGATCCGGCCTCGGCGTCGGTGGCGGACGGCACCCGGGTGCCGGTGTTCGCGGTGGAGCGGCGGCGTACGGACGCGGTGAGTGTCATGGGGGACGAGCTCCTTCGTACGTGCGGCGATCAGGGCTGTCGGATCTCCGGACCCGCGGTCATCGGGGCCTGCGCTGCCCGGACGCCCGCTCCCGCACGGCGAAGACCAGCAGCCAGCAGCCGATCACGGTGGCGAGCGCGAAACTCAGCGGAAGCGGAATCTGGACCACGGCTCCGAGCACGAGTCCGAGCAGAAGCAGGGCGGCGTGAGGGCGGTGCGCGATGCCATCGCGGCCCAACTGCGGCAATTCGGCCGGGAAGTCGCGGGGGTGCTCGCCGAGGAGCCGGAGTCGCGGGGCTGGAGCGAGGAGGATCTGCTGATGCTGGGCGGTCTCCACGTCGACCACCTGGTGATCACGACCTCCGCGCTCCTGGAGGCGGGGCCCGACGGGGAGCGGGAGGTCGCCGAGGTGGCCCGCCGACGGCTGAGACTGATCGCGCTCGGTAGACGGCACTGGCTGGACCGAACGGGCGACGAGGGGACCCACTCCGGCAAGGGCGACGACGAAGACGACGGCAACAGCGGCAACGGCGCGCCCCGTCCGGGCTTCCTCCGAGTGGAAGGCGACCTGCCGACAGGCTCGTGAAGCCCACCAGCATGGCCTGGGGGGCCACGGAAAGCCCGTGAGCCCCGCCACAGGGCCGCCCGTGAAGCCGAGGGGCCACCGGCACCGATACGGCACCGGTGGCCCCTGCCGCGTACTCCCCCGTCGTCCGCGGCCTTCCGAACCCGCGCGGGTCAGCCGAACTGACCCGGCTGGTAGTCGCCCGCGGGCTGCTGGGTGATGACGTTCAGGCGGTTGAAGGCGTTGATGACGGCGATGATCGACACCAGGGCGCCGAGCTGCTCCTCGTCGTAGTACTTGACGGCGTTGGCCCAGACCTCGTCGCTGACGCCACCGGCCGCGTCGGCGATGCGGGTGCCCTGCTCCGCGAGCTCCAGCGCGGCGCGCTCGGCGTCGGTGAACACCGTGGCCTCGCGCCAGGCCGCGACCAGGTTGAGACGCTCCCAGGTCTCCCCGGAGTGCACGGCGTCCTTGCTGTGCATGTCGACGCAGAAGCCGCACCCGTTGATCTGGCTGGCGCGGAGCAACACCAGTTCACGCGTCGTGGCCGGCAGCGGCGAGTCCGCGACCGGCTTCCCGGCCGAGACGAGGTGCTTCAGGGCCTTGGCCGCGACCGGGTTGGTGAAGAGGTTCAAGCGAGCTTCCATGGTGCACTCCTTGGCCGTTGTTGGCGGTTACACCCCTTCGACGGAGACGAGCCGCACGATGTGACACGTACCAGTGTGACCTGCGTCTCCCTCTCGGACTCCCGCTCCTCGCGATCAGCGGATCGACCACCGGCCCGTCACGACCGGCCCGGCAGAACCGCCATACCCGTCATATGCATCGCGTCCATCACGCGCGTCGCGTGCATCGCGCCGGTCATGCACGTCACTCGGGGCGCGCGGCGGTGACCGGCCACGCGGCGTTGCGCAGGCGCGGCGGACCGTCCCCCTCATGGGCGCGCAGGATCTCGCGGAGCGGCTGGTGGGCGCGGTCACGGACCTCCGGTCCGAGCGGCACCAAGCCAAACGGTGCCGGTCCGGCCGGTGCCGGTCCGGCCGACGTCGGCCTGATTCCGGGCAGCGGCGGCCCGGGCGACGCCGGTCCGAGTCCGAGCGGCATCGACCGAACCGATCAGGGTCCGGACGCCGTCGGCCCGGGAGTCCCCGGCCTTCGCCCGGCCGGACACCGTCGACCGAGCGGCCCCGGCCCTCCCGAGTCGCGGGAGAGTCGGGGCCGGGCCCTCCCGCCGCCGCTACCCGCGCGGCGCCCGGGCCAGCTGACGGGACTGGGCGACCAGACGGTCCGCACTGTCCCAGACGTCCGCGTCCTCCTCCAGGAAGCCGCCCGCGAGGTTGCGGGTGGTGATGGAGACCCGCAGCGGGCCGGGGGCGGGGCGGCAGCGGACGTGGGTGGTGAGTTCGACGGTCGGCGTCCAGCCCTTGAGGCCCAGTTCGAACGCGGTGGGCGGCAGCGCGTCGACGGTGAGCAGGAGGGAGAGCGGATCGGGGTCACGACCGTCCGCGAGGCCGAACCAGCCACGCATCTCGCCCTTTCCGGAAGGGGCTCCGACCGCCCACCCGACCGTCGCCGGGTCGAGCTTGATGTCGATCCGGTCGGCGATGGCGGAGCTGCCGGGGATGGGGGCCGGGCCGTCGCCGGGGCCTAGGCAGTGCTCGACGGGGGGGATGGCCGGCGGCTTCGCCGAGGTGCGCACCTCTTCGCTCAGCGCGTCCAGATCGCCGTAGGTGGCGACGACACGGATGCGCTCGGTCTCGGTGCCGTCCTCCGCGTACTGGAAGAGGGATGCCTGCCCGGTCGAGAGGGTGCGGCCGGTACGGACCGTCTGCGTGCGGATCACCGCGGGGCCCGGGACGGACGCGGTGAGGTAGTGGGCGGAGATCGAGAAGGGGTCCGGGTGGGGCAGGGCGTCGCCGAGCGCGCGGCCGAGCATGGCCAGCAGATAGCCGCCGTTGACCGCATGGATGATCGTCCATCCGGCGGAGAGCTCGGCGTCGTAGACGCCTTCCTCACGACGGGCGACGGCCGTGTCGCGGTCGAACTCGCTGTCACCGATGGTCGCGGTCGCCTGAGTGATTCGCGCCGCTCGCTCTGCTGCCTGTGCCATGCGATGCACCGTACACCGACAGCGTTACTAAGCGGTAGCTTTTTCTTATGAGAAGAATGATGAGAAGAATGGGGTCGGGATGACCGGATACTCCCGGAAGTCGTGACCCGGGGGCACACCGCCTCCCGTGGAACGACCCCGTCCGGAACGACCACCCGGAACGGGCCGCCGCCCATGAACGGGCCGTCCTCCATCAACGGGCCGCCGGCCATGGACGAACCCGCGTCACAGGCACGGACCACGTCACATGGCCGCGGAACTCTCCTCGGCCGTCGACGACCGCCGGTTGTACGCGCGCGGGGCGCGCCAGTGGAAGCGCATCGCGAGCAGCCGCAGCACGAACGCCGCGATCGCCGCGGCACCGCTGGTGAGCGCGTTGAGTGCGTCGAAACGGATGCACAGCACGATGATCGCGGCGCCGACGATCGCGGGCACCGCGTACAGGTCCCGGTCCCAGCGCAGCAGGGACGGCACTTCGTTGGCCAGGACGTCGCGCAGTACGCCGCCGCCCACCGCGGTGGCCAGGCCGAGCGCCGCCGACGCGGTCAGGCCCAGGCCGTACCCGTACGCCTTCACCGTGCCGGTGACGCAGAACAGCCCGAGGCCCGCCGCGTCGAAGACGTTGACCGCCACCTGGATCCGCTCGACGTGCGGATGCAGGAAGAACACCAGCACCGCGGCGAGCAGCGGGGTGGTGAAGTAGCCGAGGTCCGTGAACGCCGCGGGCGGGACCGCGCCGATGACGATGTCACGGAACAGCCCTCCGCCCAGCGCGGTCACCTCGGCGAGCACCGCGATGCCGAAGACATCGAAGTTCTTGCGTACGGCGAGCAGCGCGCCCGAGATCGCGAAGACGAAGATCCCGGCGATGTCGAGCGCGTGCTGGACGGAGGGCGTGAACAGTTCGTTGAGCACCGGGCAATTGTGCCGGTACTACTCCTTGGGGCCGACCTCCGGCGTATCGGACGTTGTTCCCCCTGCGGCGGCACCGGACGACGGTCCCTCGGCGGGACCCTCCGCGGCCGAACCCCCGGCCGACTCCTCCGCCGCTTCCCCCGCCGCGGACCCGGCCGCCGGCTTCTCCGCCGCGGACTCCTCCGCCGCGCCGCCGTCGGCGTCCGTCTTCTGGATCGAGACGATCTCGATCGCCTCGCGCGCCTCCTCCGTCACCGTCTCCCCCGGCACCTGGTCCGCCGCGTTCTCCGGGTGGTGGCAGGCGACCTGGTGCCCGGTCCTCAGCGCGACCAGCGGCGGCTCCTGCGTCCGGCAGGTCTCCGTCGCCTTCCAGCAGCGGGTGTGGAAGCGGCATCCGCTGGGCGGCGAGATCGGCGACGGCACGTCGCCCTTCAGCAGGATGCGCTCGCTCTTGGCCGACCGGCGCCTCGGGTCCGGGATCGGGACCGCGGACAGCAGCGCCTTGGTGTACGGGTGCATCGGCGCCTTGTAGAGCGAGTCGCGGTCGGCCAGCTCCACGATCTTGCCGAGGTACATCACCGCGATCCGGTCCGAGACGTGCCGGACGACCGAGAGGTCATGGGCGATGATCACGTACGTCAGGCCCAGCTCGGACTGGAGGTCGTCGAGCAGGTTCACGACCTGTGCCTGGATGGAGACGTCCAGCGCCGACACCGGCTCGTCCGCCACGACGAGCTTGGGCTTGAGCGCGAGCGCGCGGGCGATCCCGATGCGCTGACGCTGGCCGCCGGAGAACTCGTGCGGGTAGCGGTTGTAGTGCTCGGGGCTGAGGCCCACGACCTCCAGCAGCCGCTGGACCTCCTTCTTCACACCGCCCTCGGGCGTCACGCCCTGGAGCTTGAAGGGGGCTCCCACGATCGTGCCGATGGTGTGCCGGGGGTTCAGGGACGAGTACGGGTCCTGGAAGATCATCTGCATGTCGCGGCGCATCGGGCGCATGGCGCCGACGCCGAGGTGCGTGATGTCCTGGCCCTCGAACTCGATCTTCCCCGCGGTGGGTTCGAGCAGCCGGGTGATCAGCCGGCCCATCGTCGACTTGCCGCAGCCCGACTCCCCGACAACGCCCAGGGTCTCGCCCGCGTGCACCTCGAAGTCGATCCCGTCGACCGCCTTCACGGCGCCGACGGTGCGCTGCAGCATCCCCTTCTTGATCGGGAAGTGCTTCTGCAGGCCGGTCGTCCTCAGCAGCACCTCGCGGGAGGCGGAGCCCCTGTCGGCGGTCGCCCCGTTCCCGGCGGCCCGCTGCCCGGGCATCTCCGTGTCCCTGCCCGCGTTCGCCACGTCCTCGCCCCCGCTCGCCATGCCCTTGTCCTCGCTCGTCACGGCCTTGTCCTCGCTCACAGCTTGGGCGCAATCTCTTCGGTCCAGATCCGCTCCCGCTGCTCCTGCGACATGTGGCAGGCCGCCCAGTGCCGGCCGCCGACCTCGCGCAGCTCGGGCCGCACGGTGCGGGTCACGTCGCCCTCGGGCACGTCCGCGTACGGGCAGCGCGGGTTGAAGGCGCAGCCCGACGGGATGTTGATGAGCGACGGCGGGGAGCCCTTGACCGGGATGAGCCGGTCGGTCTGGTCGCGGTCGAGACGCGGCATCGAGCCCAGCAGTCCCCAGGTGTAGGGGTGCCGGGGTTCGTAGAACACCTTCTCGGCCGGTCCGCGCTCGACGCAGCGCCCGCCGTACATCACGAGGATGTCGTCGGCGAGCTCGGCCACCACGCCCAGGTCGTGGGTGATGACGATGACCGCGGAGCCGAACTCCTTCTGCAGATCGCGGATCAGGTCGAGGATCTGCGCCTGGACGGTCACGTCCAGGGCGGTCGTCGGCTCGTCGGCGATCAGCAGCTCGGGGTTGTTGACCAGCGACATCGCGATCATCGCGCGCTGGCGCATCCCGCCGGAGAACTCGTGCGGGTAGCTGTCCACGCGCTTGTCGGGCTGCGGGATGCCGACCCGGTCGAGCATCTCGATCGCGCGCCTGCGGGCGGTCTTCTTGTCCACGTCGTGGTGGACCCGGTACGCCTCCACGATCTGCTTGCCGATCGTGTAGTACGGGTGCAGCGCCGACAGCGGGTCCTGGAAAATCATGGCCATGTCGCGGCCGCGCAGCCTGCGGACCTCGTCGGGGTCGGCGGACAGCAGTTCCTTGCCGTCCAGCCAGATCTCGCCCGAGAGGCGGGCCTTGCGCTTGCCGTACTGGCCGGCGGTGTGCAGCCCCATGATCCCGAGCGAGGTGACGGACTTGCCGGAGCCGGACTCGCCCACGATGCCGAGGGTCTTGCCCTTCTCCAGCGTGAAGCTGAGCCCGTCCACGGACTTGACGAGACCGTCGTCGGTCGGGAAGTGCACCTTCAGGTCGCGCACGTCCAGGAAAGCGGTGGGGGCGGGCGAGTCCGCGACGGGTTCGCCCAGCGCGGCACCGCTCTTGTGCAGTTCGGTCATCCCAGCCTCACTCGCGGGTCGATGACGGCGTACAGAATGTCGACGACGAGGTTGGCGACGGCGATGGCGAGCGCCGCGAACAGGGTGACGCCGAGGATAACGGGCAGGTCCTTGTCACTGATGGCCTGGACGGCCGCGAGACCCAGACCGGGCAGGTTGAACGTGGACTCGGTGAGGACCGCTCCGCCGAGGAGCACGCCGATGTCGAGGCCGAAGACGGTGAGGATCGGCGTCATCGCGGAACGCAGGGCGTGCCGGGTGATCACGGTGCCCTCGCCCAGGCCCTTGGCGCGGGCGGTGCGGATGTAGTCCTCGCCCAGCACGTCGAGCATGGTGGCCCGGGTGAGCCGGGCGTACATCGCGGCGTTCAGGAACGCGAGCACGATCCACGGCAGGATCAGGGTCTGGAACCAGACGCCGATGCCGTCGTCCGTGGAGAGGTTGTCGGCGATGTGCACCCACCCGAGGTTGTGCACGAAGAGGCCCATCGCGACCATGCCGGTGAAGAAGATCGGCAGGGAGACGCCGCCGAGGGCGGTGGTCATCGCGGCCCGGTCCCAGATGGTGCCGCGCTTGAGCGCGGACACGACACCGGTGGCGACGCCGCCGAGGAGCCACAGCACGCAGGCGCCCGCGGCGAGCGCGCCGGTGACGGGCAGCGCGTCCTTGAGGGTGTTCCAGACCGGTACCTCGGTGCGGAAGGAGTACCCGAAGCAGGGGGCGGCGCAGTGGGTGACGTCGTCACCGTTCGCGTAGTCGCGCCCCATCGGGATGCCCTTGACGAAGTCCCAGAACTGGACGAGGAGGGGCTCGTCGAGCCCCAGTTTGATCCGGATGCCCGCGAGCTGCTCGGCACCGGTGGCCTTGCCGGCGAAGAGGACTGCGACGTCCTGACCCGCCCACTTGGGCAGCATGAAGAAGATGGTGAAGGTCGCGAGCAGTACGACGAGCACCATGATGACTACGGCGAACAGGCGCCGGATGAGATAAGCAAGCACTGTGCGCGGCCCGGCGGTGGCCGGGATCCCTCGTGGGGTTCCCGGCCACCGCCCCGGCCATCACCTGCCCTTCGGACTGGCGGGTTTCGGCGGCGGTGGGGCGGCCGACGGGGTCGGCCGCTGTTGCTGTTGCCGGCAGCGGCTGCTGTTGCCGCTGCCGGCAGCGACTACTTGACGACGCCGAGCGAGACGTAGTCGTAACGGCCGTTGTAGGCGTCGGACATGTAGACGTTCGTCAGTCGGTTGCCGCGCCAGGTGATGTTCTTCTCGTAGATGAAGGGCATCCAGTCGGCCTGGTCGAGGATCCGCTTGTCGATCTGGCCGTAGATCTCACCGGCCTTGTCCGCGTCGGTCTCCGCGATCGCCTGGTCGAAGAGCTTGTCGACCTGCGGGTCCTTCAGCTGCGACTCGTTGTAGTTGCCGGTCTCCGAGAGGAAGCGGCTGTCCCACAGCGGCTGGCCGAAGCCCTGGCCGGACGGGAAGTCCGGGCCCCAGCCGCTCATGGTCATGCCGTAGCCGCGCTGCTTCACCACCGACGGCGAACCGCTGATGCTGGCCGCCTCGGCACCGTTGATCGGGTCGACCGCGACCTTGATGCCGACCTTGCCGAGCTGCGCCTGGAGCGCCTCGGCGGTGTCGACCTCGCCCGGGTTGTTGTTGCGGGCGGTGAGCTTGGTGGAGAAGCCGTTCGGCTGGCCGCACTGCTTCAGCTCGTCCTTGGCCTTGGCCAGGTCCGGCTTGCCCTTGCGGGCGAGGACGCCGTACGGGTCGTAGTCGCTGTGACCCTTGATGGACGCCGGGAGGGCGCTGTTGGCGATCGCGCCACCGGCGATCTCGCCGCCGCGGACCTGCTGGAGGGCGGCGAAGTCCGTGGCGTAGAAGACGGCCTTGCGGCAGTGGACGTCGTCGAGCGGCTTCGCGGTGTGGACCAGGGCGACGTAGCGGACGAACGACGTCTGCATGTTGTCGACGCTGTCCTTGTGCTTCTGGATGGCGGTGACGCGGCCGGACTGGGTCATGCCGGTGCCGTTGAGGTCGACGTCGTAGTCGCCGTCCATCAGCTTCTTGTCGTTCTCCTCCAGGTTGGCGGAGATCGTCACGGTGATCTTGTCGGGGAGCGCGGCGCGCACCGGGTCCGACGACTTCTGCCACTTGTCGTTGCGGACGAGCACGATGCTCTTGTTCGGCTTGTACGACTCGAACTTGTACGGGCCGGAGGAGAACGGGCGCTGGGTGTACTTGGCCTTGGTGTCCTGGGACGCCTTCACGGGCGTGCCGGACGGCATGGCCAGGAACTGCTCGAAGTCGCCGTTGGGCTTGGGCAGTTTGAAGATGATGGTGTTGTCGTCGGGCGTCTCGATCGCCTTCAGGCCGAGCTTGTCCGGCGACGAGTCCTTGTACGGGCCCTTGTACTCGCCCTTCGGGTCCAGCGCCTGCTTCAGGTACTGCGGACCACCGGTGATGGTGTCCGTCGCCCAGATGCGCTCGATGCCGTACTTGACGTCCTTGGACGTCAGCTTGGAGCCGTCCTCCCAGGTCACACCCTCACGCAGCTTGTACGTGTAGGTCTTGCCGCCGTCCGTGATCTCGGCGGGGCCGGTGGCGAGGTCACCGACCAGCGTGGTCGAGGCGACACCCGGCTTGGTGTCGTACGTGACCAGCTGGCGGGTGTAGAAGCGCATGAAGTCCCAGGCCATGCCGTAGTAGGCACGCTGCGGGTCGGCCGAGTCCAGGTCCTGCTTGCCGACCATCTTCAGCGTTCCGCCCTTTTTGGTGGACGGGTTGGCGACCTTGTTGAACGCCGCGTTGAAGCCCGCGCCCTTCGCGCTGCCACCGTCGCTGTCGCCGTCGCCGCCGCCGCACGCCGTGGTGGTCATCAGCGCCGCGACCACGAGGGCCGCACCAGCGGTGAGCCGTCGCTTCGTGGAAACCGTGGACATTTTCTCGCAACCTCCGAGATCGCGGTCCCAGGCCGTTGCATGCCGGAGAACCATGGGAGAAGCCACCTGACGGTGCGGCAGGGGCAAGTCGTGGGTCATCGGGTCCCCTTGGGGTCCAGGGCGTCGCGCAGCCCGTCCCCGAAGAGGTTGAAGGCCAGTACGGTGATGAAGATCGTCACGCCGGGAAAGACCATGAACATCGGGTCGTGCTCGTACGTCTCCAGGGCGTCGCGCAGCATGCCGCCCCAGGAGGCCGTGGGCGGGCGGACGCCGGCACCGAGGAAGCTGAGGGCCGCTTCGGTGAGGATGTTGGTGGGGATCATGAGCGTCGCGTAGACGGTGATCGGCGCCACCAGGTTCGGCAGCAGTTCACGGAAGAGGATGTGCCCGCGCCCGCCGCCGAGGCTCCGCGCGGCCTCCACGTACTCGCGTTCGCGCAGCGAGAGCGTCTGTCCGCGGACGATGCGTCCCACGTACGGCCAGCCGAAGAAGCCGATGACGGCGACGAGTACGGCGATGCGCACCCCGCTGCCGGTGAGACCGAGCAGGTCGTCGGGGAGGACCGAGACCAGGGAGATGATGAAGAGCAGCTGCGGGAAGGAGAGCAGCACGTCCATCACCCGGCTGATCACGGCGTCGATCCAGCCGCCGAAGTAGCCGGCGACGATGCCGAAGAGCGTGCCGAGGGCCACGGCGACCAGGGCCGCCAGGAACGCCACGAGCAGCGAGATACGGGCGCCGTAGACGATCCGGCTGAAGACGTCCCGTCCCTTGTTGGGCTCGACCCCGAAGAGGAAGTCGCTGCTGATGCCGCCGAGGGAGCCGGTGGGCAGGTTGGTCAGCGGGTCGAGCTTGTCCTGGTGGAAGTCGTTCGGCGGGTGCCCCAGCAGGGAGACGATCAGCGGCGCGAAGACCGCCACCGCGATCAGGAGGAGGACAACGATGCCACCCGTCAGAGCGACCTTGTCCTGCTTGAGGCGGCTCCAGGCGATCTGCTTGAGGGAGCGTCCCTCGACCTTCTTGGCCCCGGAGCCGGCCGCGGGCCCACCGGTCGCGTTCGGATCCGTCTCCGTGGTCGGCTCGTGCAGTGGTGCCGTCATCGTGGCAAGGACCCCTCTCAACCGGCGGTGGCCGGGCCGAACTGGCCGCTGTGGCGGCACGGATCAGTCAAGTCGTACGCGGAGGCGGCAAGACGCCCTTGCTGCGGGAGTCTTCATCGCAGCCGCGCGCGGTAGCCATACCGACAGGCGAATGGATGCCTAACCGTGATGCGGGCCGACGCGATCCGTTATTCGGACGCACGTGAACGCCCGTCGAACACAGGTCAGTTGATGTTCAACGTGGCGATGACTCGCATACTCTTCGCTTTCGCCACCAGACGGTTCCTGAACGGAGATGTGCGACATGAAGGGCATGTGCGGCATGTTCCGGACATCTCTGGTCGAACGACCGTGCGCCGGATGCCAGGGAGGGGTGGACGCGTCGCACGGCGCGGGACGGCTTGCGCGCACTCACGCGCCACGGCGCACGCGCCCGCGGGAAACGGTGTCAGTACGCGCCCGCGCCCGGCGGGTAGCCGTAGCCGGGCGCCGGGGCGTGGGCCTCACGGTCGTAGAACGGGCGGGAGTTGACGCGCAGCCACATCGCGACCGGGTCGTACTCGTCGGACATCGCGACGGTGGAGACGGGCAGCCCCTCCGGGACCGCGGCGAGAGACTGCCGCATCATCGCGCGCACCGCGTCGACGGAGGGCCGGCTCGTGTCGTACAGGTCGAGGCCGATGGCGAGGTACGCCGTGCCGAGCGCGGGCTGCACCCAGGCGCGGCGCAGCGAGCGGATCGCGGGGGTGCGGTGGGCGTTCTGCGCGAGCAGGGCGTAGAACTGCGGGATCTCGATGGCCGGCTCGGTGAGCCGGAGCGGACCGGCGGGCATCCGGTCGAGGCCGGTGGCGATCCGGCGCAGGTCCAGCCAGGGGATGCCGACGCCGCCGCCCGGGGCGTGCGGGTTGAGCCAGATGCCCCAGCGGTCGGGGAACAGGGCGCGGGCGATGTCGAGGCCGGTGACCACTTCATGGGCCCGGGTCCAGCCGCTGGCCGAGAGCTCCTGGGCGGAGGTCACACAGGGGGCGTAGCCGAGACCGTCGATCTCCATGTTTCCGTACTGGGCGTCGGGCGAACCCGCCCGGCCGTTCCAGAGAAGCATCCAGATCCGGTCGTGCGCGAGGGCCTGGAGCAGTGCCTCGTACGCGTCGTAGCGCCCGGGCGTCACTTGGCGCAGCATGTGCTCGACCTGCCCGGCCGCCGCGGTGCCTGACGCACTCACCTGGTCCCGCCCCTCTTCGATCCACTGTGCCGGCCCGCCGCTCCCGGGGCACACGGGCGCGGCATGATGCCGTGACACCCGCCATGAAACCAGCTTAGGTGCCGCTCCTGACACCGACTTGACGCCTCGGACCCGGAGGGCGGTCCGCGGGGTGCGCGGCAGGCGGTCCGCCCACCGCGCGCCTCGCACTGGCGTTCGCCGCCCCGCGTGGGTGCGAGCCGGGCGTCGCACGGCGGGCGGCGGCTCGACGACCCGGCCTACCGCTGCGCGCGCTGGTAGAACGGACGGATCCGCTCCCGCATCCAGTCCCCGACCGGGTCCTGCGCCACGTCGAGCAGGACCAGGTTGACCGGCCAGGGCACCGCCACGCGGCCGAGCGCGCGGCCCAGCGCGGCCATCGGGGCATCGCGCGCGGCCTCGTCCCAGGCGGCGAACTCCACACCGATGAAGAGGACGGGGTCGTCGCCCTCGATGCTGGCCAGTGTGCGGCGGGCGGTGAGCACGACGCCGCTCTCCTCGAACTCCCCGGCGGCGGCGGAGAGGAAGTCGACGGGTTCCTCCTGCCAGTCCGGTTCGTACAGGCGGACCCGGCCTCCGGTGGCCGGTCCGTCCAGCGGGGTGCGTCCGGTGCGGCAGAGCTCGGCCACGGCGGGCGGCGGCAGTGGCATCCCGACCGCGCCGCCGGGGTTCACGGCCATGCCGAGCTGCGGGGGCAGGCCGCGGGCGAATTCGACGGCGGGGGCGACGGTGTAGGACATCCGGTCGCCGACACAGCCGAGGAACTGCTGTTCGGAGCTGAAGACGGGGACGAACGCCGCTCCGTCGATCTCCAGCGTCGGCAGGTCGAGGTCCGGGGAGTCGGGGCCGCCGCCGTTGGGGAGCGGCACCCATACGTGGCTGCGCCCGAGCACCTCGACGAGGCGCCCGCCGGCCTCCGCCGCTCCCACCGAGGCCATCAGCACCTCTTCGAGCTCGTTGGCCGGCCATCCGCTCTGCGGATGGGACTGGACCTGCGCCGGAATGTCCACTGCTTCCCCTTCTTTCCCGAGCTCCTGCCCGAGCCTTCCGGCAGAAGGTTACGACCTGGGGGCGAGCGGGGTGGATCAGGGAGCTTCCTCGTACGGCCTCGACCGCGAGGGCGGAGGGAGCGGCGCGGCGTCGGCGAGCGACGACCACGCGGCGGGCGGAGTCGCGGGCGGGGCGAGCCCGCCCCCTGCCACTCCCCGCCCCGGTCGTCGCTGCCCGTCCCGGCGGCCGCCCGGCCCCGAGCCGCACCCGGTGAACGTGATCGGCTACCCGGGCCCGGGCCGCGCCCCCGTGAACGTGATGCGGTCCAGCAGCCCCGCCGCCTCCCGGTCCAGGAGCACGGCCGAGGCGCAGCCGGGCAGCAGCAGTCCCAGCTCGGTGTCCCGGAGCAGCCGGCCGACCGCCCTGCGGTGCCGGGCGAACGCGTACCCGGAGACGCCCCGGCCGCGTTCCCGCTGCCCCTCCCGCGCGGTCCGCGGCGTGACGTCGAGCAGGAGCAGGTGGAGGTCGTGGCCCCGGCGCCGCGCGTCACGGGCCAGCCAGCGGCGTACCCAGGCCTGCGTTCCGCAGTCGTGCACGACGGCGGACTCGCCGGAGCGCAGCGCCCGCCGCAGCCCCGCGTAGTGGGCGAGGCGGACGAGGGGGCGGTAGAGGGCGTACGGGAGCAGGCGCGGCATCATCCCCGCCCAGCGGTCCCGGGTGTCCTGCGAATCGATGGTGCGGACCGTGGCCGTCCGCCGGATGAGGGTGGATTTGCCGCTGCCGGGCAGCCCGGAGACCACCACCACGTCGCCCGCCGCGAAGCGCAGGCCGCGCGGGGCGTGCCCGCCGCGCCGCCGCAGGTCGCGCACGACCGGTGCGGGACGGCCGAGCGCCTCCCCGGCCGGGGCTCCGGCCTGTGCGGGCATCGCGCCGTGCGCGGCCCCCGCGGTCGTCGCGTACCGCCGTAACGTCATCGCCCTCCCCCTGTCGGATGTCCACCCATGGCCGAAGTGTAAAGAAGTGGTAATGCGGCACAACCGTCCACGCCGTTGAACTGCCCCGGGGACCGGGGCCCCACTCCGGCGCGATGCGTGCGATGATGGCCCGGCCAACTGCATAAAGGCCGTTTGAATCCGCGCGGGAGAGTTCCGGTCGTTGCATGGGCCGGGCGCCGAAGGAGCAAGTTCCTCCCTTGAATCTCTCAGGCCCCGTACCGCGTGGATGAGGCAGATCTGAAAAGCGGGCCGCCCGGCGGCTCCACCCAAGGTGCAAGCCGAACCGGACCCTTCGGGGGCTTTCGGCGAACCTCTCAGGTTCCGATGACAGATGGGGAGGGATCGTCCTCGCCGTCATGCCCCGGGAGCCACACCATGACCACCGCACCCCGCCATACAGCCCTCGATGCCCTGCACCGTTCGCTGGGCGCGACCATGACCGACTTCGCGGGCTGGGACATGCCGCTGCGCTACGCCAGCGAGCGCGACGAGCACAACGCGGTCCGTACCGCGGCCGGTCTCTTCGACCTGTCGCACATGGGCGAGATCACCGTCACCGGCCCCGAGGCCGCGGACTTCCTGAACTTCGCGCTGGTCGGCAACATCGGCACCGTCGCCGTCGGCCGCGCCCGCTACACGATGATCTGCGCCGAGGACGGCGGCATCCTCGACGACCTGATCGTCTACCGGCTCGGCGAGGCCGAGTACATGGTCGTCGCCAACGCGGGCAACGCCCAGATCGTGCTGGACGCGCTCACCGCCCGGGCCGGGGGCTTCGACACCGAGGTGCGCGACGACCGCGACGCGTACGCGCTGCTCGCCGTCCAGGGGCCCGCCTCCGTCGCCATCCTTTCCTCGGTCACCGACGCCGACCTGGACGGCCTGAAGTACTACGCCGGGCTTCCGGGCACGGTCGCCGGTGTCCCCGCGCTGATCGCCCGTACCGGCTACACCGGCGAGGACGGCTTCGAGCTGTTCGTCGCGCCCGAGCACGCCGAGGGGCTGTGGAAGGCCCTCACCGAGGCGGGTGCCCCGCACGGCCTGGTCCCCTGCGGGCTCTCCTGCCGCGACACGCTGCGCCTGGAGGCGGGCATGCCGCTCTACGGCCATGAGCTGACCACCGCGCTGACCCCGTTCGACGCCGGTCTCGGCCGGGTCGTGAAGTTCGAGAAGGAGGGCGACTTCGTCGGCCGCGAGGCCCTGGAGGCCGCCGCCGGGCGCGCCGAGACCGCCCCGCCCCGCAAGCTCGTCGGGCTGGTCGCCGCGGGCCGCCGGGTGCCGCGCGCCGGCTACTCCGTGGTCGTCGGCGGCGAGGTCGTCGGCGAGGTGACCTCGGGCGCCCCGTCGCCCACCCTCGGCAAGCCGATCGCCATCGCGTACGTGGACGCCGCGTACGCCACGCCCGGCACCGAGGGCGTCGGGGTGGACATCCGGGGCAACCACGAGCCGTACGAGGTCGTGGCGCTGCCGTTCTACAAGCGCCGGAAGTGACGCCCGGCCGGGGCTCCGGAAGAGGTGCCGGCGCCGCGTCCGGCACCCGAGTGCCCCGAAAGTGACGCAATCGCGTCTCATACCGTAAGACCACCGTTCATCAGCACTCCCCCGCGTACAGGAGAATTCAGGTCATGAGCAACCCCCAGCAGCTGCGTTACAGCAAGGAGCACGAGTGGCTGTCGACCGCCGAGGACGGTGTCGCCACGGTCGGCATCACCGAGTTCGCCGCCAACGCGCTCGGTGACGTCGTCTACGCACAGCTCCCCGCGGTCGGCGACACGGTGACCGCGGGCGAGACCTGCGGCGAGCTGGAGTCGACCAAGTCGGTGAGCGACCTCTACTCGCCGGTGACCGGCGAGGTCACCGCCGCGAACCAGGACGTCGTGGACGACCCCTCGCTGGTGAACTCCGCTCCCTTCGAAGGCGGCTGGCTGTTCAAGGTACGTGTCGCGGAGGAGCCGAAGGACCTGCTCTCCGCCGACGAGTACACCGAGTTCTCCGGCAACTGAGACCCCAAGGGACCACTTGATGTCGCTTCTCAACTCCTCCCTCCACGAGCTGGACCCGGACGTCGCCGCCGCCGTCGACGCCGAGCTCCGCCGCCAGCAGTCCACCCTCGAGATGATCGCGTCGGAGAACTTCGCTCCGGTCGCGGTGATGGAGGCCCAGGGCTCCGTCCTCACCAACAAGTACGCCGAGGGCTACCCGGGCCGCCGCTACTACGGCGGCTGCGAGCACGTCGACGTCGTCGAGCAGATCGCCATCGACCGGATCAAGGCCCTGTTCGGCGCCGAGGCCGCGAACGTCCAGCCGCACTCGGGAGCGCAGGCCAACGCCGCCGCGATGTTCGCGCTGCTGAAGCCGGGCGACACGATCATGGGTCTGAACCTGGCCCACGGCGGTCACCTGACCCACGGCATGAAGATCAACTTCTCCGGCAAGCTCTACAACGTGGTCCCGTACCACGTGGGCGAAGACGGCCTCGTGGACATGGCCGAGGTCGAGCGCCTGGCCAAGGAGGCCAAGCCGAAACTGATCGTCGCCGGCTGGTCCGCCTACCCCCGTCAGCTGGACTTCCCCGCCTTCCGCCGGATCGCGGACGAGGTCGGCGCGTACCTGATGGTCGACATGGCGCACTTCGCCGGGCTGGTGGCGGCGGGCCTGCACCCCAACCCGGTGCCGCACGCCCATGTCGTCACGACCACCACGCACAAGACCCTCGGCGGTCCGCGCGGCGGCGTCATCCTGTCGACGCAGGAGCTGGCCAAGAAGATCAACTCGGCGGTCTTCCCGGGTCAGCAGGGCGGTCCGCTGGAGCACGTGATCGCGGCCAAGGCGGTCTCGTTCAAGGTCGCGGCGACCGAGGAGTTCAAGGAGCGCCAGCAGCGCACGCTGGAGGGTGCCCGCATCCTCGCCGAACGCCTGGTCCAGCCGGACGTCACCGAGGCCGGTGTCTCCGTGCTGTCCGGCGGCACGGACGTCCACCTGGTCCTCGTCGACCTGCGCGACTCCGAGCTGGACGGCCAGCAGGCCGAGGACCGGCTGCACGAGATCGGCATCACCGTCAACCGGAACGCCGTCCCGAACGACCCGCGGCCGCCGATGGTCACCTCGGGGCTGCGGATCGGCACGCCCGCCCTGGCCACCCGCGGTTTCGGCGCCGAGGACTTCACCGAGGTGGCGGAGATCATCGCCGCCGCGCTGAAGCCGTCGTACGACGCCGACGCCCTGAAGGCCCGTGTCGTCGCGCTGGCCGAGAAGTTCCCGCTGTACCCCGGCCTGTCGTAGGCCGGGCTCGGGCCGTACCGGAACAGTCCGGAACACGGTCCGCGGCTCTCGGGCGGGGCACCGCGCACACTGGGACAGTGTGCGCGGTGCCCCATCCCTTGTCCCCTGCTCTCCGGGCCGACCGGCCCGTACGCATCACCCGGCAGACAACGGCGTCTACCAACCCTGAGGAGTATCCGTGGCCATCTCGGTCTTCGACCTGTTCTCGATCGGCATCGGCCCGTCCAGCTCCCATACGGTCGGCCCGATGCGCGCCGCCCGTATGTTCGCGCGCCGGCTGAAGAACGAGGGGCTGATCGCCCACACCGCCTCGGTACGCGCGGAGCTGTACGGCTCGCTCGGCGCGACCGGCCACGGCCACGGCACCCCCAAGGCCGTCCTGCTCGGCCTGGAGGGCGAGTCGCCCCGCACGGTCGACGTGGAGACCGCCGACGAGCGGGTCGCGCACATCCGCGCCACCGGCCGGATCGATCTGCTCGGCATGCACGAGATCGACTTCGACGCCGACGAGCAGCTGGTCCTGCACCGCCGCAAGGCCCTCCCCTACCACGCCAACGGCATGACGATCCTCGCCTTCGACCGCGACGGCGCGACACTGCTGGAGAAGACGTACTACTCGGTCGGCGGCGGCTTCGTCGTGGACGAGGACGCGGTCGGCGCGGACCGGATCGTCCTCGACGACACCGTGCTGAAGCACCCCTTCCGCACCGGCGACGAACTGCTGCGGCTCTCCCGTGAGACCGGCCTGTCCATCTCCTCGCTGATGCTGGAGAACGAGAAGGCGTGGCGCACCGAGGACGAGATCCGCTCGGGTCTGCTCGACATCTGGCGCGTCATGCAGGCGTGCGTCGCACGCGGCATGTCCCGCGAGGGCATCCTGCCCGGCGGCCTCAAGGTCCGCCGCCGCGCCGCGACCACCGCCCGCCAGCTGCGCGCCGAGGGCGACCCGCAGGCCCACGCGATGGAGTGGATCACCCTCTACGCGATGGCGGTCAACGAGGAGAACGCCGCGGGCGGCCGGGTCGTCACCGCGCCCACCAACGGCGCCGCCGGGATCATCCCGGCCGTGCTGCACTACTACATGAACTTCGCGGCCGGCGGCGCCACCGAGGCGGAGAAGGAGGACGGCGTCGTCCGCTTCCTGCTCGCCGCCGGGGCCATCGGCATGCTGTTCAAGGAGAACGCCTCCATCTCCGGCGCCGAGGTCGGCTGCCAGGGCGAGGTCGGCTCCGCCTGCTCCATGGCCGCGGGCGCCCTCGCCGAGGTCCTCGGCGGCACCCCCGAGCAGGTCGAGAACGCCGCCGAGATCGGCATGGAGCACAATCTCGGCCTGACCTGCGACCCGGTCGGCGGCCTCGTGCAGATCCCGTGCATCGAACGCAACGGCATGGCCGCGGTCAAGGCCGTCACGGCGGCGAAGATGGCGCTGCGTGGCGACGGCAGCCACAAGGTCTCCCTGGACAAGGTCATCAAGACCATGAAGGAGACCGGCGCGGACATGAGCGTGAAGTACAAGGAGACGGCCCGGGGCGGGCTCGCGGTGAACATCATCGAGTGCTGAGGGGACGGGTGGCCTCGTGCCCGGTGGCAACTGGGCCGAGGGCATCCGTGTCGTCAGCGGCTCCGTCGCCCGGATCGAGGCCCGCGCTCCTCAGCCCTCCCCGGCGGCCGTCCCCGCCCTGGGGCCCAGGCCCGGCCCCGGGCCCCAGGCCGCGAGGAGGGCCGCCGCCGAGCGGGCCAGGGGGTCGTCGCCGTGGCCGAGGCATTCGGCGGCGCGCAGGACGTCCGTCAGGACGGCCGGGTCGTGGGCCCGGACGGTGAGGGCGAGCAGGGGGCCGAGGCACGCCGCCCATTCCGCCCGTGCGGCGGGCGGGGCGGTCCGGGCCGCGTCGGCCGCGTCTCGGGCCCAGTGCCGGATCTCCTCGGGGTGTGCGCGGGGCAGCGGGAATCCGGTGGATTCCGAGGGGCCCGCAGGACCCGGCGCCTCAGCCGGCTTTCGCGCGGCGGCGGCGAGGGCCGAGGCGAGCGTGGTGTGGTAGCAGGTGCCGAAGAGGTACGCGGCGGCTGTGTCCCCCGCCAGTCCGGCCAGGATCTCGGGGCGGTGCACCGGACCGGGTACGGCACCGTCCGGGCGCTGGGCGGCGGCCAGCGCGTTCCAGCCGGCCCGCCGCCACTGCCCCGGGACGATCCTCGCAGCGGGAACGGCAACGGTGCATGGGTCCGGCCCCGGCACCGGACCGGGCCGGGAATCCGGCGTGCGCCCCTGGCCCCCGTCGAGGGCCGCGTCGCACAGCAGCAGTTCCGCCAGGAGGTCCAGGCTCCCCCGGGCGAGGTGGACACCGAGCAGCATCCGCACGGTCTCGCGCACCCGCGCCACCGTCTCGCCCCCGCAGGGCAGGCGGTGGCGCCGGCCGAAGTCCGTCGCGTAGAGGAGGACATGGGTGAGCGCGTAGGTCTCGTCGCCCGTCAGCCGGAGGACGTCCGCTCCCCGGGCGGCGATGCTCTCCCGGTAGAGCGGGCCGGGGCCGGGCAGCCGGTCGGGGGCCACGAAACCGCCGCGATCGACGAAGTAGCGCAGCTCGATCCTGGAGAGGACCGGCTTGTACGGCCGGCAGTGGCCACCCGCGTCCGCGGTGAGCAGTGCCTGGCAGGACGCGCGCAGCACGGGCTGCGGACGGCCGAGGAGTTCCAGGAGCGCGGTCAGGTTGAGGTGGTACGGGAAGAACGCGTCGCCGCGGCGCAGACCGCGTCCGAACTCCGGCTCGTGGACGATCTCCTCCGCCAGGTCGAGGGCCCGGGAGGACAGGGGCGCGGTGACGGGCACGATGCCCGAGCGGTCCAGCACCCGTACCAGTCCGAGCAGTTCGAGGAGCGGACCGGGCCGGAAGGGGCGGCGGGGCAGGAACTCCTCCCAGCGCCCCGGAGCGAACCAGTCCAGCTGCGCCTCGATCCATTCCAGCGCCCCCGCCAGCACCCGACGGGCGGCTTCCTCCTCGGCCAGGAACAGATCGCCCACGTGCCCGGCGTGCGCGGGGAGCGCGGGCCAGTGCGCCTCGTCGGCCGCGCCGTTCACCGCCCGCTCCGCAGCCGCAGCACCGTCATGGCGACCGCCAGGATCGCGGCGAGAGCACCCAGGTCCGCCCAGCGCGGCAGCAGACCACCGCTGCCGAGCAGGGTCTGCCGGGCCAGGTCGACGGCGTACGTCATGGGGTTGACGTGCATGATCCAGCCGAGCCAGGCCGGGACGTCCTGCGGGCTGAAGACCGAACCGGAAAGGAACAGCATGGGGAACATGGCGAGTTGGACGGTGGCCTGGAGCGTCTGCACGCGGGTGATGACGGTGGCCAGACAGAGGCCGATGACGCTGAACACGGTGGCGGCCAGCGCGTAGCAGCCGAGCGCGGCGGCGAACCGGCCCGCCGTCAGGTCCACGCACATCAGCGGGGCGAAGGCGAGCATCACCGTGCTCTGTGCCGTCACCGTCCCCGCGCCGGCGACGACCTTCCCCAACGGCAGGCAGACCGGGGGCACCGGTGCGACGAGGAGTTCGCGCAGCACCCCGTACTCGCGGTCCCAGGCGTACGTCTGACCGGAGGCGACCCCGATCGACACGACCTGGATGGCGATGATGCCGGGGAAGACGTAGGCGCTGAACGGTACGTCACGGACCGAACCGATCATTCCGTCGAAGCCGACGGCGTAGACCAGGACGAAGAAGAAGATCTGGGTGCCCTGACTGATCAGCACACCCGGCCGTTTGGCCTGCCGCAGCAGATCGCGGTGGGCGATGACCCCGACGGCGCGCAGCGCCACCCGCAGCCTGCCGTCGTCGTCCGCGGGGCCGGGCGGGGCGCACGCCGGAGCGGGAGCGGGGGCGTTCGTCGCGGTCATGGCGTGACCGCCTCCTCCGGGCGCTGGGGCGACTCGCCCGGCCCGGCCGTCGTACCCTCTGCGGCCGCCGCGTCCTCGCCGGCCACCGCCAGGTAGACGTCGTTCATGGACGGGTGGTGCACGGAGACCGCCAGAACCGGGACGTCCAGCGCCCGCACCACCTCCGCGATCCGGGCCTCGGGGTCGGGGCAGTGCACCGCGACCCCGCCGGGTTCGATCAGCGGCTCGAAACCGGCCGCGCGCAACTGCCGTGCGGCGGCCTCGTCGTCCGCGCAGCCGACCACGAGGCGGGACGACTCCAGGCCGCCCTTGAGCCGGTCGACGCTGCCCTGCCGCACGACCCGGCCGCGGCGCAGGATGACGATCTCGTCGGCGTACTCCGCCTCGTCCATGTAGTGCGTCGCGTACAGGACGGTGACCCCCAACTCGTCGCGCAGGCGCAGCAGATCGGACCAGACGGTGGCGCGGGCGGTGGGATCGAGGCCGTTGGTGGGCTCGTCCAGGACGATCAGCCCGGGCCGGTGCAGCAGCGCGCGGGCGATCTCGACGCGTCTGGCCAGTCCGCCGGAGAGCTCCTCGACCGGCTGTCGGCGGCGGCGGGCGAGGCCGAACAGGTCCAGCAGCAGGCTGATCCGGGCCCGGGCGTCGGCTCGTTTCATGCCGTACAGCCGGGCATGGAACCACAGATTCCGTTCGACGGAGAGTTCCTTGTCCAGGGTGCGTTCCTGGAAGACGAGCCCGAGGCGGCGCCGCGCGGCCGTCGGTGAGTCGCGGACGTCGTGGCCGAAGACGCGGACCGTGCCCGCGTCGGGCCGGGCGGCCGTCGAGACGACCCCCAACAGGCTCGACTTCCCCGCGCCGTTGGGGCCGAGCAGGGCGGTGACACGGCCCGGCGGCGAGCTGATCGACACCCCATGCACGGCGGTCACCCTGCCGTGGCGTACGACGAGATCGGTGATCTCGAAGGCCGGTGTCACGGCCTCGTGGCGCGTCGTCGGCGGCCGGGCGGTCATGCCAGCCCCAGCGTGCGGTCCCACGGCAGCGGCCCGTCGCCGACGGGCAGCAGCGCGAGGGCGACGCCCGCCGCGCCCTCCAGCATGCCCGCGGTGTCGACGGCGCGGTGGGGTACGGGCGAACGGGCGGCGGCCGGGAAGCGCATGAGGTGGCGGAACGCGAAGGGCGCGCTCTCGTCGACGAGTTCCAGCACCTTGCCGGTCAGACGTCGGCGTCCGGCACGCAGATCGGGATCGCCGGTCGCCTCGGCGATCCGGGCCACGACACGCAGCAGGCCCGCGTACCCGTGGCAGACGGTGGGCCCCTCGATCGCCCACCGCGACTCGTCGCGGCGCAGCGCGGCCCGCAGCGCGTCGACGGCGGCGGTACGCCAGTCGGGCCGGTCCAGGGCGGTACCGGCCCGGAACAGCGCGGCGGCGACGCCGGGGGTGCCGTAGCACCATGCCGTGCGGGTGAACAGCTGTCGCGGGCGGTGCGGCGCGATCTCCTCGTCCCAGCCCGCGCGGGCGGGCCAGTACGGGCCGGAGTCGTCGCTCAGCGTCCAGCCCAGCAGCCACTCGGCGACGCGCCGGACGGCGTCGCACAGCTCCGGGGTGCCGTGTCCGGCTTCGTACGCGGTGCTGAGCACGGCGAGCGGTCCGGCGATGCCGTGCGCCATGCCGAGGTTGAAGTCCCCGCGCGGGTACGTCTCGCGGTCCCGGGCGCCGATCTGGAGACCGGCGGGCACCCACCAGCCGGGGACCCGGTGGCCGTCGGCACGGACCGGCGCGGTGAGGTCGACGAGGTGGCGCAGGGACGCGGCGAGCGCCGCTTCGACGGCGGAGCCGTTCTCGGCCGGGTCGGCGACCGCGTCCAGGAGCAGTCTGGTCGTCCCCGACACCCCGTTGATCAGGTCGTACGCGGCCCAGTCGACACCGGGGCCGCTCTCCCGCGCGCGGGCGCGGAAGACCCGCAGCCGTTCGGTCTGGTCCTCGGCCACCCGGGCGGCGAGCCCCCGCCGCAGCGAGCGGTAGTGGCCCTCGGGCCCCGCGCAGGTCTGCGCGGCGGCGAGCAGCGCGGCCGGTCCCGAGAACAGGCCCCGGCTCGGCGCGGTCGCCATGGCGCGCCCGGCGGCCACGAGATGACGGTGGGCGACCTGTCGCCGGGCTTCGTCGGTGCGGGCCAGTTCGCCGTGGAGGAGGGCGGTGCCCGGCAGTCCGTTGGCGAGTGTCAGGGGCCCCCACATGACGGCGTCGTAGACGGGGTCGCGGTTGTCGTCCCGCGAGGCGACCGCTGCGACGTGCTCCGGGTCGGCGAGCCGCTCGGCGACGAGACCGACGACCGCGTCGACGTCGAGGGCCGGGGGGCCTCCCGGGGCGGCGGGGGCCGGGTCCGAAGCGGCACGGGAGGGTGGGTCGGGGCGGGTGCTGGTGGAACTCACTGCTGGTGCCTCCGGCGGTTGGCGTGGTCCTGGACGGCGCCGCGGGCGATGCCGAGCACGGTCGTCTCGCGGGCGCCGGAACCGCCGAACAGGCGGTTGCACACCATGTGCAGCAGACTTCCGACGACCCGTCCCTCGGGCGTCTCCCCCGCCGCCCGCACGCACGCGGCGAGCCGTCCCACCGCCCGGTCGCGCGGGCGCAGCGCGTCGAGGACACGGGCGCCGGCCGGGTCGCGCGCGAGGGCGGGCCAGCCGCCGTAGGGGTCGACGAGTTCGCGCCAGCGCGCGCTCCGGGCGCGGAAGGCCCCGGGGAGGTCGCGGCGCGAACCGGTCATGGAAAGCCAGGTCGCGGCGGCGTCGTCGCCGTACCCCTCGGCTGCCTTCGGGCCGCCGGGCACGGGCGTCCCGAACGCGTGGGCCAGCGCGGCGCAGGAGAGGACGGCGAGATCGTCGACGTCGTAGCCGTTCGTGGGGTCCTTGGCCACGCGCAGCAGCGCGACGGCGGCCTCGCTGTCGTACCGGAACACGTCCTCGGCCGGGCGCCGGGCGGCGGGGCCGCCGTAGCGCTCGGTCTCCGGGTCGTACTGGTCGAGGCTGTGGCCGCGCACCACCCCGTCCCGCTGCCAGGTCCGCAGCAGCGCGCCGAGCGCCGGGGCGGCCGTGCCCCACAGGGCCTCGGGACATGGCCCGTGCAGCCGCAGCCGCAGGTGGTGGCCGTGGTCGTCGGTGTACCGGACGAAGAACCAGCGGTCGGCTCCGTGCCGCCCGGCCAGCTCGACCAGCGCGGGCACGTGCTCGCGCAGCAGATCGTCCTGGGCGCGGGCCGATCCGCGCAGCTTGAGGTAGAGCCATTCGCCGCCGAGTCCGTGGACCGTGCGCGGAGTACGGGGCGCGTACGAGGTGCGGAGGGCGGACGAGGGGCGGGGCGGGCCGGGGGTGGGCCGGGCGTGCGGAGTACGAGGAGAATCCGGGGTGCGTGGGGCGTGCGCGGCGGACGAGGGCGGTGCGCCCGGCGCGCGGCTCTCGACGCGACCGCTCCGCACGGGGTCGCGGCTTCCGGCGTACGGGCGGCGCAGGGGGCGGCCGGCGGCCCGGCGGGTCATCGGGACGACGAGTTCCACGACGTGCCCGGCGAGCGGACTGTCCAGCCAGTCCTCGTGCTCCCCGGGGACCTCCTGGGCGATGAGGTCCGGATGGCGCGCCAACTGGTCGAGCAGCAGTTCCCGGTGCCAGACGTCGTCGAGGTCGAGCAGCAGCCGCTGGTCGGCGGTGACCGCGAGGATCCGGCTCGGCACGTCCCAGTCGGCCCGCCAGCCGGCCACGGCACGCGCCCAGTCGGCGGTGCGTTCCCCGTCGTCCCTCGTCCGCAGGTCACGGGCCCGCGCCCGGATCCCGTCCGGCCGCCAGACCGCGGAGGCCAGCACGAACCGCCCGTGCCGCACCCGGGGGACGAACGGCGCGTCGGCGAACGAGCCCCAGTTCCAGGGTTCCCAGAGCCGCTGTCCCTCCAGCCCGATCTCCCACAGCAGGCGGACGGCGTTCGGAGCCTGGGCGGGGGCACTGACCATGTTGCCGAGCACGGGCACGATCTCGCGGCCGGTGGGCATGTGCACGGCGGTCAGCCGGTCGAGGGTGGCGCCGACGCCGATGTCGGCCAGGCGCAGTTCCTCCGTGCCGGGCGCGTCGGGCAGGCCCACACCGATGCGACGGCCGGTGGCCGGGACGGTGTGGGCCAGGTTGGCGGCCCGGCCCGAGCGCGGCCGGAAGGCGAGGTCGACGGCGACGGCGTCCTGGACGTGCACCGGGTTGTCGCGGTGCAGCGCCGCGAACTCCGTCTGCCAGGAAGGGTGCTGGTCGGCGAACCGGGCGAAGGTGGAACCGGCCCGGTGCGATCCGGGCGAGGGCGAGAGGAAGACCAGGAAGTCCCCCGCGTCCAGCGCCGCCGCCGAGGCGGCGACGACCTGCACCGTCACCTCGCAGGAATTGGGCACGTCCGCGGGGTCGGCCGCGTCGTGGCACAGCTCGTCGAGATCCGCGTCGTCGAGGACCACCTCGCGCCGTCCGGTCCGCTGCGCGACGGCCACGAGCCGGGCAACGGCGCGGTTCCTGCGGGCGGTACGCGGCCCCTCGTACGCTTCCGGCGGTACGGGCGCCGCCTCGCTGTTGGGCCAGCCGTAGCCCTCGGGGGCGCCGAGTCCGGTCGACGGGTCGAGGAGTTCCAGGACGGGCACCACGCGGTCGGCCCCGTAGACGTCGAGGAAGCGGCGGTGGTGGTCGCGCAGCGCGAGCAGGCCGAGCTTGGGGCGGGACAGCCGCCACATCACCCCGGCGGCGGTCTCGATCTCGTCGCGCACCGCGTACGGCAGCCGCACATCGGCGTCGAGGCGGGTGTCGACGTGCAGGGGGGTGTCGTCGGGCTCCACCGACCGCGCGGTGCTCAGCAGCCTGCCCAGCTCCTCCCGTCCGGCGCCGACGGGCCGGGCGTCGTACGCCTTCCTCCGCTCCTCCACGGCCAGCAGCGCGTCACGCGTCCGAAGGGTCTCCCCGGACGGTTCGGCGACCCCGGCGAGCACTCCGATGACGTGGTGCAGCGGGTCGCCGCCGTCCAGCGGCGGGCGCAGTCCGGTCAGGAGGATCTCCCCCCGCACCAGTTCGGCGAGCAGACGCCGCACCCGTTCCGGGGACGTCCCGGGGAAGGCGTCGGTGGTGCGCCGGAGCAGTTCCCCGTACGGCAGTGGGGTCATGGCCTCGGTCACGACCCGTTCGACGACCGCGGTCCTGCGCACGGACACGGTGGAACGGCCCTCGCCGCCCTCGCCCGGGGGCACGCCCTGCGTGGAGGGGGCGGTCAGGAGGAGGCGGTCCCCGCGCGCGACGAGGGCCTGGTGCGCCTGGACGATGAGCGTGGACAGCACGGCGGGATCGCGTTCCAGTCGGTGGCCGATCCTGGTGAGCCACTGCATGTCGGCATGGGTGCGGGTGCGGTGCGCCGTGCCGCGCCCGGACTCGGCGGTGGTGTCGAACCGGCCGCGGGCCACGCCCGCGAACAGGCCGAACGGGGTGGGCCGGGTCCGCATCCTGATGTCGTAGCGGAGCACGGCGAGCGCGGCCCGGCGCAGCTGCCCGGGCCTGATGCCGTCGGGGCCGTGCCCGGAGACGCGACGCACCAGGGCGCCGAGGCTGGGCGAGGCGAGATCGAGCGCCTCGCCGAGAACGGTGTCCGCGGCGGCCGAGGCGAGGAGCCGGGCACAGGCGTCGAGGGACCGGGGGTCTCCCCCGGTGGGTGCCCGCAGGCCGCTCCGGGCCTCGGTCCGCGCCCCGGACGGAGGCGTCGGCGGCGCCAGCGGCGCGCGGTACAGGAAGACGTCCTTCGCCTCGAACGGTGCCGCGGGTGATGCCCTGGCCGATGTCCTCGTCGATGCCCGCACCGACGTCCGGGGCTCGTTCTCGGACTGCGTCCCGGGCGTCGTACCGAACGGTGCCGGTGTCCCGGGCGGTGTCTCGGGCCGTTCCCTCACCGTGGTCCCCCTTCTCGTTCCCGTCCGGGCGGACCCGGGGACGGTCCGTGGGGCCGCGTCGTCGTCCCGCACGGCCCCACGGTCGCGCGCCGTCAACAGCAGTGGCTGCAGCCGGAGCCGCCGCCTTCACTCGTACATCCGGGCGTGCAGTAGGAGACGCTCGTGATGGCGGGGCCGGCGACGGACTGCTCCACGCCGATCTCCAGGTCGAGGTCGAACAGGTCGGTCTCGACGTCCGACAGCGGGACGGACTTGATCCCCATGCTGAACTCCTTGCCTCTCGGTGCTGCTTCGGACTCCTTGACGGAAACCGAACGGGCGGTCACGGAACGTGATCCTTGCATCACGATCCATGGCCGCCCCCGACCGTTCAATAGGTTCCGGCCCGGTTGGCAGTCCTGGCAGTCCAGGCAGGCCCCCGCAGGCAGTCCCGCGACCGGGGGCGTCGACGTGCGGCCCCGCGCGACCGCGGCCCTTCCCTGGCCGAAACCACGCCTATACCACGACGGCCCGGGACACGAAGACCTCCACCACTCCCCCGGCTGAAAAATCACGGATCGTCCCGACGGACGGTGAACCGTTCGGCGCTTTCTTGATACGTACGTGATGTGTGCTCGGACGAAGCTCTGCTATCCGCCGTCGCCCACGGCGACCAGACCGCCCTGCGAACGCTCTACGACAGGCATGCCGGCGCGATGCTCCGACTCATCCGCAGACTCACCTCGGACCAGGGCGTTTCCGAGGAGATCCTGCAGGAGACGTGGCTGGCCGTCTGGCGCTCGGCGGCCGGTTTCCGGGGTGATTCCTCCGTCAGGGGCTGGCTGATGGGCGTGGCCAGACGGCAGGCGCACAATCAACTCCGCAGGTCGCGGCCCCGGTTGACGGACCTGTCGGAGGCGCGGGACGTGGCCGACACCGCACCGAGTGTCGAGGACCAGGTCGTGGTGGAGTCCGAGCACTCCGCGCTGCGGGCAGCGGTACGCGCGCTGCCCGAGCATCTGCGCGAGGTCCTCGCGCTGGTGCTGTTCGAAGAGATGGCCTACCCGGAGGTGGCCACCGCGCTCGCCATCCCGGTCGGCACCGTCAAGAGCCGGATGTCCCACGCACGCAAGCGGCTGGGCAACATGCTCGCCGCCACGCGGCTGGAAGGATCGGGACAGCTATGAGTGATCACCTCACGGACGACGTCCTGGCGTGTCTGGCACGCGCCGGGACCGTCGACACGCACCACGACCGGCATCTGGGCGAATGCTCCGACTGCCGTGAGAATTTGGCAGTTTGGCAGAACATCACGTACGCGGTCCGCGCCGAGGCCGAGGTCGAAGAAGCCGTACCCGTACCGTCCTTCGACGACCTGCTGGGGGTCCTGCCCGCCGTCGCGCCGATCGGCACGGCTCCCCGTTCCCCCGCCGTCGCCGTCGTGCCCACCGTCCCCTCCGGCCCCGCCGTCGCCCGCCCGGGACGGACACCGGCCACCGCACGGAAACGCTTCGCCGGGCGGGGAAGCGGGTCCGGGACCGGGCCGGAATCCGCCGCGTCCGGTGCCATGCCGAGCGGCGCCCCCGCATCCGCCGACGCCTCCGTGCCCACGGGCGCCGCCGGTCCCGCGCGGCCCTGGCGGACGGCCTGGCAACTGGCCGTCCAGCAACTGGTGCTGATGCCCCGGCTGTGGGCCCCGCTGAGCGCGATCGGGCTGGTCGCCGCCGCCCTGGTCTCCTCGGCGCAGATGCAGGAGCGCGTCGGGATACGGCTGTTCGGTGCGGTGGTCGTGCTGTCCGCGCTGTTCGGGGCGCTGATCGTGGCCTCACCCCGTCGGGACCCGCGGCGCGAGCTGCTGTTCACGCTGCCCGTGTCGCCCGCGGCGGTGTTCCTGGCCCGGCTGGCGACGGTCCTGTGCGTGGATCTGGCGCTCGCCATGGTCTGCTCCGCGCTGGTGCGGGGGCCCGGCTGGTGGGCGGTGGTGGCGAGCTGGCTCGGCGAGTCGCTGCTGGCGGCCTCGCTCGCTCTCGCGCTCTCCGTCCGCTTCTCGCCACCGGTGGGCGCGGCGGCGGGGGGCACGCTGTGGTTCCTGGGCGTGGTGGGCGGGCCGCACGGACTGCTCAGCACACCGTTCGACGCGCTGCTGGACGGGCTGCTGTCGACGACGCCGTGGACGCTCGCGGCGGCGGCGGCCCTGCTGGTGTGGGCCGCCCGGGCGATGCGGTCGTTCGGCGAGCACGCGCCGTCGTAGCCCCCCGCCGTACGAGGGGCGCGTGCACGCGGCCGTGCCCCGCACCGCCGACTCCGGCTCCTGGCGTGAACCGTCCCGGGCCGGACCGCTACGTACGGGGTGCAACGGGAGGTCGGGGATCAACGGGAGGAACGGGACCATGACCGCTGTACCGTGGTGGGCCCACGAAGCACGTCGCTGCGGACGGCAGGCGTTCGTGCTGCCGGCTCTCGCGGCGATCACCGCATCCGCGGCCGTGGCCACGGGGTCCGGCACCGGAGTCGTTCTCGACCGGGCGCTGCTCGGTTGCGCGCTCCCCACCGCCACCGCGCTGGCGTGTGCGGCCGTGGTGGCGCGGGAGCCGATGCTGGAGCTCCATCTCTCCCTGCCCACCCCTTATCCGCGCACCGTCGCCCGTCGGCTGGCCTGGCCCGCGTCCGTCACGGCTGCCGCCGTCCTCCTCCTGGTGGGGCTGGTGGCGGCCACCCGCCACCAACCCGGTCCCCTCACCGCCCTGTTGGAGCTGTCCGGTCTCTCCGTGCTTCTGAGCGGTGCCGCCGTCTGGGCGACGGTACGGACGGGGTCGGCGACACCCGCGACCGGGCTGGTCGTCGCCGTGGTCCTGGCCAAGCTGCTGCTGGTCGACCGTGTGGTGCCCGAAGGAGCGGCGCAGGCCGTGCCCGCCCTGCTGATCGGGGGCCATCTGTTCTCGCTGGCGCTGCGCGCGCTCCGCCAGGGTGCCCGTTCCGGGGCCCGGCTCGGTCATGGCGACGCCCACCTCGGCCCCCGGGAGGCATGATGACCGCTCTGCTGTGGACCCTTCGCTACGAGGCCCTGATGACGGCCCGCCGAAAGGTGGTCTGGGGCGCCGTGCTGCCCCTGGCCCTGCTGAGCCTGCTGCTGGTGATCACCTCGCCCGTCGTCGGTGGACAGGGCGATCCCGCCGCCCGGACCGGGGCGGCGGCGGTGGTCGTCAACACCTTCTGCACCCTCGGCGTGGGCATCGCGCTCGCGGACCGGTTGCGGCGCGGTCTCGAAGCCCGCGGCATGGCCGAGCTGCTGACCGCCACTCCCGCGGGTCCGCTGCCCCGCACCGCCGGGGTGCTGGGGGGACCGCTGCTGGCCGCCCTGGCGCCGGTCGCCGGTCTCTATCTGCTGTACGCCACGGTGTTCTCGGTGGCCGGCGGTTCCCCTGGCCCGGTCGTGTCCGCGGTGATCGCGCTGGTCACGGCGGTCGTACCGGCGGCGCTGCTGGTCACCGCCTTCGCCGGTCTCCTGGGCGTGCTGCTGCCGGTGGCGGCGGCACGCGCCGTCACGGTCGTGGTGTGGCTGTGGGCCTGTCACTTCCCACCGGCGTTCTCGCCAGTGCCCACGCCGACCGGCACGGTCCTGTCCCCGCTCGGCGGTTATCCACTGGCCGTCTGGGCGCACGCCCCCGAGGTATGGGCCACCCGGCAGGGCACCGGGGCTCTGCGCCCGGCGGTCGACGACGCGGCGGCGCTGCTGAACGTCGCGCTCGTCCTCGCGATGGCCGCGGCCTGCTATGTGCTGGGGCATCTTGCCGCCCGCACCGGACGACACGGAGCATCATGAACATCACCACGGAACAACTGACAAAAGTTCATCCCGGCGGCCTGCGTGCCCTGGACGCGGTCGACCTCCACATCGAGAGCGGCACCGTCGGGCTGCTGGGTGCCAACGGGGCGGGGAAGACCACTCTGTTGCGCATCCTGACCGGCGTGCTGCGCCCCACCTCCGGGCGCGTCCACGTCGCCGGACACGATCTGTCGACGAGTTCCGGGCTCGCCGCCGTGAAGCGCACCCTCGGCTATCTGCCGCAGGAACTGTCCTTGTACCCGGACCTGACGGCACGCGAGTTCCTCGACTACATCGGCGTGCTCAAGGGTATCCACGACAGACGTGAGCGGCGCCGTCAGGTCGACGAGCGGATTGCCGAGGTGGGTCTGGCCGACCGGGCCGGAGAGCGACTGGCCGGCTTCTCCGGAGGGATGAAGCGACGGGTCGGTATCGCACAAGCCCTCATGGGCGCCCCGACGGTACTGATCGTCGACGAACCCACCACCGGACTGGACCCGCATGAACGGATGCGTTTCCGCACGCTGCTCGCCGGCCTCGGCCGAGGCCGCACGGTGCTGCTGTCCACCCACATCCTCGACGACGTCGCCCAGACCTGCCCCGATGTGGCCGTGCTCGCCTCCGGCCGTCTGGTCTTCCACGACTCCACCACCGCCCTGGTCAGTCGGGCCGCGGGCTGCACCTATGTCCACCGACCCGCCGGACACGCAGAAGGGCCACCGCCCGGCGCCGAGGTGGTCAGCGCGGTGACCACCTCGGCAGGTACCGAGTACCGCATCGTCACGACCTCTCCGCCCGCCGGGGCCCGCCCCGTCGAACCATCGCTCGAGGACGGATACGCCGCTCTTCTCGGCGCCGACGTCCGGACCCACCCCACCAGCATTCCGACAGTGAGGTAGCAGACACATGACCACGCATCGCCGTTGCATCGCCGTCTCGGCCCTGACCGGTGCGGCACTCCTGGCGCTCACCGCCTGCGGGGGCGGCGGCCTCAGCGAACCGGCCACCACGGACCCCGTACCGCTGCCCAGCCCGACCGCCACCAAGCAGGAGGTCACGGAGAAGAACCTCGGCTACACCTGGCCGCTGAACGTCGATCGCGGAACCGCCGAATGCCGCCAGGGCGATCAGGCCGTGATCACCGTCCCCGACGGCACGACGTATGCGCTCAACGACCGTGCCCGGGACGCCGGTTACGCCGACATCGCACCGGCGCGACGGTCCGGGGACGGCGGCGACAAGGTGAGCCTCGGCACTCTGATCAGCAGGACACTGAAACTCTGCAAGGTCGGCCGATGACCGGAGACAGGTGTGCGCGGGCGAGTCACGAGCGTGATCCGACACCGTGTGTCGCCCAGTGACCGCGGGACGACCATCACCGGGATCGACGCTACGGGGAACAGCGCCTTGCACCACAGCGAGCAGCAGCACGCATCGACCGCCACCGAGCTCCATGTCCTGGCCCATTCGGGACTCAAGCCATACTTCGACCCGCCGAACGCGCTGCTGGGCGTACTTCGTTCCGGTCTGGGCCGGGTCGAATTCATCAGCGCCGCCCAGCTGAACGCACCCTGTGGTGCGCTTGATCTGCCGGTACTGATGCCGGTCACCAGTGAGTTCCAGGCCGAGGAACTGCGTGCGGTGAGAGTGCGGCATCCGTTGTCCCTGCTCGTCGCCGTCACCAACGACATCTCGGGGTATCGGACGTACTACGCGATCCGTTCCGGCGCGAACTTCGTGCTCAACCTCGCCATACCCGGGGAGAGCCAGCGCGATCTGCTGTACGCACAGCTCAGAGCGCATCTCCTGGCCGGCCCTGGCGGCCCCTTCGCCCCTGGCGGTCCTTTCGCCCCCGCCGGGGCGATCGACACCACCGACGCCGCGGCGGCCGATGCGCAGGGGAGCCTGGCGGACCGGGAGGGCCCTCACCGTTGCCGGTTCCATGACGGAGAGCCGTCAAGGGCGGAGGCCAACCGCGAGGGGGACATACCCGAGCAGCGTCGGCGTCCTGACGCGCCCTCGTATGATGCGGAGCTTTTGCGGCTGCTCTGTACGCCCATCACGGTGGCCGAGATCGCGCGCCGTCATTACTACTGCTCCGAGCGGTCCATGTATCGCCGTATCCGCAGGCTCTACGACGATCTGGGGGTCGGGGGCCGTGCCGAACTGATGTCGTTGGCCGCTGTGCTCGGCCCTCAGCGCCCGGTGACGGCGCGGGCCAGCTGAGGGTCTGCCCGACGGCGTGAGCCTGTTGACGGCATGGGCGGGCTTCATGTGGACGGCTTCGTATGCTCGCAGCTGCCGTGCAGGCGGGCGGGGCGGCCCCCCGGGTGGACGGGGGCCGCTTCCGGGTCAGCGGATGGCTGCGTCGGCCGACTCCAGGAGCTGGAAGAATCCGGCCTCCACGTCCCCGTCGACGGCGAGCCCTGCCAGGGGGCCTTCGTACTGGGTGCGGCCGGAAGCCAGTACCTGCACTCTGTCGCAGACCTGGGCGACTTCCGCCAGTTGGTGGCTGGCGATGAGGACCGCCACTCCCTCGTCGGCCAGCGAGCGGATGATTCCGCGCATCTCGCGGATGCCGACGGGGTCGAGGCCGTTGGTGGGTTCGTCGAGAACGATCAGCCTCGGCCTGGCGAGCAGGGCAACGGCGATCCCCAGCCGCCAGCGCATGCCGAGGGAGTACGCACCGACTTTGCGGCGGCGTGCGTCGGTCATCTTGACGAGGTGCAGCGCGGGGTCGATCCATTCGGTCGGTACGCCGCGCAGTTTGGCATGCAGTTTCAGCGTTTCGTCGGCCGTGAGGTTCGGCCACAGGCCGGGGACCTCGATCAGGGCGCCGACCTCGGCCAAGGTTTCGCGTCCGACCGGCCTGCCGAAGATCTCGATGGTGCCCGATGTGGGGCGTTGCAGGCCGAGCAGGGCTTTCATGAGCGTGGTCTTGCCGGCACCGTTCGGCCCCAGGAGGCCGTAGACCTCCCCGGTCTCGACCGTGAGGTCCACGCCGTCCAGGGCGCGGTGGGGGCCGTAGTGCTTGTGCAGGCCTCGGATGGTGAGTGCCGGTGCCGTCCGTGTTTCCGGCCGGGCCGGTGTCGCGGTCATGGTCAGATCTCCTTACGACGCATGTGCATGCTGCCGACGACCAGCAGGACCGCGGTCAGCGCGGCGGCGAGGCCCACGGCGAGCGGGATGGCCGACATCTGGGTCACCGGACTGTCCTTGGGCAGCGGCACCCCGTTGGGCCCGATTCCGGCGAGCGGAAGGACCACTCTCATCGGCCAGGCGAACGGGACGGCGTACCAGAAGACCTTGTCCGAGACCAGGGCCCCGCACAGCAGGCCCGCGACGCCCACTCCGATGCTGGGACCCATGCCCCACACCACCGCGACCAGCACCGCAAGCGCTGTCATCGACAGCCCCACCAGCCAGGGCAGGTACACCGCGGCGACCACCGTCCCCATCGCTCCGGGAAAGCGGCCGCTGACCATGGCACCGAGGGAGAGCATCACGAGCAGCACGGTGGAGGAGATGAACCCCAGAACGCCGAGGGCGGCGACCTTGCCGATGAAGTAGCGCCCGCGCGGCACGCCGTAGGAGAGCAGCAGCCGCCAGGCGTCCTGGTCGGCACGGACCGTGAGCGCCGCGGCCAGCCCGGCCGTCATGGGCACCAGCACGCCCCAGAACTCCAGGGTCACGTTCCGGAACACCTCGAAGGTCTGGCCCGCCTTCGCCTCGGAGGAGCCGAGGGCACCGAGAAAGAGCGGGATCGTGATGACGACGGGGGCGAGGAGGTGGTACCAGGGAACGAACCCTCTTTTGTTGCGGGCGAGTTCCGTACTCACCACCGTCGCCAGTGAGGGGTTGTCGCGGCGCCCCGCGAGGGGTGGGGCCGCCATGTCGTACGCCATGTGCACTCCTACCTGGCCACTGTGCGGTTGCATCAGGTACGTAGCCGCGGCCCGCGTCGAGGTTCACGGCCGGGGACGGCGTTGACCCGTTCGGCAGCTGCCGGACAGGTGGCGGACGACTGCCGAACGCCTGCCAATCGCGTGGCCGACGGGGGTGTCCCGCCGCGTCCGAATGGGAGTGTCGTGAGCGCCGCCGGGCTGTGCGCGCACCGGAAGAAGGGCCCGTCCGCCCGGCACGGTCACATCACCGTCAGGGAGGAACACCGATGAAGTCACTCCGCCGCACGCTCGCCGTCGGGGCCATGGCCCTCACGCTCACGGGGTTCGCGATCCCCGCCGCCTCCGCCGTCCCGGGCACCGCCCGGCCGGCCGTGACGCGCGAGATCTCCGTCATGAAGACCTGGCACGCCACGGTGCAGTGCCAGATCGTCCGTATCAGTGACAACCACGTCGTGGGGTACGACAGGGCCGACGGCACCGGCAACACCGAGCAGGCGGCCATCAACGACGCGGCGCGCAACATCCCCGTCCCGGCGGGTCACTACAAGCGCCACTGCGACGCCAAGCGCACCTGGTAGCCTCGGGCAAGGGGGCGGATGGCTTCGCCCCCTTTTGTCATTTTTCCACCGCCTCTCTCCTCTCCTTTTATCCTTCCTTTTCCAATTTCTTCTGCCCCTTTCTCTCCGTTGATCCGGGACGTGAGCGATGCCTGAGAACCCGAGTGTCTGGGAAGTGCGGCTGGGCATTTACGCCACTCCGCAGCAAGCCGAAGAGATCAAAGAGCGCATCGCCAGACTGCTCTGTCCCGATCCCGACCACGCCCCGCCGTGCCCGATTCCGTGGTCGGTCTCCCTTCGCCACGAGGAGGGGCTGGAGGAGGACGGCTCGTACGCGGAACTGATCGAGCAGGCCGAGGCGGAGAAGCACCTCCGCCCATAGCCCGAGCGCGCCACCCCGGCCCGAGCGCGGTCCCGCCGCGCCATCCGCATGCGACGCGGCCTCAGCCGGACGCGTGCCGACGCGACTTGGCCGGACGCGCGCCTCGCCGAGGGGGCCGGGTGGCCGGGTGCCCCGCGAGGGCGCGGTTCGCAACGGCGCGAATTCGTCGAATGTCGCGCGGGCCCGTGCGGTCGGTGGAACCGCGACGCGCCTGTGCCGCAGGGGATCACGAACCGCTCACAGACGTTCAGGCGTCCCCAACCATCAAGCATTTTCGGTCACACATGACTTCCCTCTCCCTCCCGCACGAGGTTGACTGGGGGATCACGCATGGTGATGCCGCCGCCCTGTTCCGGGGGTGCTTGCCGTCGTGGGCCCGCGGGCCCGGCCCCGATGCCTCGAAACCGGCGGAGGAGAGTGAGCAGGGATGACCGCCTTGTCGCACACGGTGATCCTCTGGCCGAAACCCGGTGTCGAAGGGCGGCCCGCCTCTCCCCGCGTATCCGCGCCGACGCACGAATTCGATCAGCTCCCCATTCGTATCGTTCATCCGCATTGTCTCGACGAGGGGCACCAATGAGCCAGATCGCGCTGCCAGCGTTTCACATGCCGTTCGAGAGCACCGGATGCAATCCCGGCATCGAGGAGACCAGGAAAGTCGCCTGGGGGTGGGCCGAGTCCCAGGGGCTCGTGCTTTCCGCGACGGCCCGGAAGAAGATGATCCGGACCACGCCGGAGCTCTGGATCTCCCTCATATTCCCCACTGCTTCGCAACCGCATCTCGATCTCTTCTGCCAATGGCTGTTCTGGGCCTTCCTCGTCGACGACGAGTTCGACGACGGTCCTGCCGGTCGTGATCCCCGGATGTGCGAGGCGGCGATCGACCGGCTGGTGACGGTGCTCGACGGCGGGCCGCCGCGCGGTGCCATGGAGCACGCGCTCGTAGACCTGCGGGAGCGGACGTACCGGGGCCGCCCGGCGCACTGGCTCCGGCAGTTCCGCCGGGACACGGTCGCCTGGTTGTGGACCTACTGCGCCGAGGCCGTGGAGCGGGCCGCGGGACAGGTGCCGACCAGGGAGGATTTCGTGCGGCACCGCCGGGACTCCGTGGCCATGCAGCCGTTCCTGGACCTGCATGAGATCACCGCCGGGATCGACCTTCCGGAGTCGGCCCGTGCGCTTCCCGCGTACATCGCCCTGCGCAACGCCGTGACCGATCATTCCGGGCTCTGCAACGACATCTGTTCCTTCGAGAAGGAGGCGCGGCTCGGCTACGAGCACAATGCCGTGCGGCTCATCCAGCGCGAGCGCGGATGCACCCTCCAGGAGGCCGTCGACGAGGCCGGGGCGCAGCTCGGGGGTGTGGCGGAGCGCGTCCGGCGCGCCGAGCGGGAGCTGGTCGAGCAGATCGCGGCGGCCGGGATCGAGGGTTCCGCCCGGGTGGCGTTGGAGCGGTGCGTGCGGGACTACCGCGGGCTGGTCCGGGGCGACTTCGACTACCACGCCCGCGCGGAGCGCTACACCCGTCCGGATCTGGTGGAGATCGACGACCGGGAGACGCTGTCCCGGTTCTTCGCCGCCTGACCGGCCGGGCGGCGCAGGCCAGAAGGGTCAAGCAGGACGAGTCAAGCCGGCGGGTCAAGGCGGGTGGGGCGGACCGGGCGGTCAGGCCGGAACGGAGCCGCTCGGTCCTCCCGGGGCGGTCTCCGCCGGGCCCGGTTCGTCCTCCGTGCCGCTCAGCGGCAGCGCTCTCAGGGCCAGCGCCCAGCCCAGCCGGGCCTCGCCGGACTCCGCGGAACGGCCGGTGAGTTCGGCGACCCGGCCGATCCGGTTGAGGACCGTGTTGCGGTGGCAGTAGAGCTGTTCGGCGGCGCGCGCCGCCGAACAGCCGTTGGCGAGCCAGACCCGGAGCGTGTCGAGCAACGTGTCCCGTTCGGCCGCGCTGTCCAGCACGGAGCCCAGGTAGGCGGTGACGATGCGCTCGGCGATCTCGGGCCGCCCGACGAGCAGGACCTCCGGCAGCCGGTCGTCGAACGCCGCCACCTCCCCGCTCCCGGCCGGCAGGGTGCGCAGGGCCTGCTCGGCCAGTCGCAGGGCCCGGCCCGACTGGGAGAGCCGGTCGAACTCCGGTGACACCCCGGCGGTCGCGGTGGTGCGGTGGCGCAACAGGTCGAGCAGTACGCCGGACTCCCCGGCGGCGAGCCGCACGATTCCCGCGTACCGGCCGGACCTCGGCCGCCAGAAGGACCAGAGGCCGTGGTCGTCGAGGACGGGCGCCGGGTTGGGCGGCGCGGCCGGGTCCTGGGCGGCGACCACGATGACGTACCGGTCGTGGACGGGTACGCCGAGCGCGGCGGCCGCGGCCGAGGCGACGGCCGGGTCGTCCCCGCGCCCGTCGAGCAGGGCCTCGAAGAGGGCGACGCGGCGGGTGTCCTGGCGGCCCTGCATCTCCAGCTGGGTCAGCCGGTACGACTCCGCCATCACGAGGGAGTAGCGGTCGATGGTCTCCCACACGGCACCCGCGATGTCGAGCTCGGTGTCCGGGTCCGCCCCGTACACCCGGCCGCGATCACCGATCCGGCCCGCGCCGTCCCCCCGGCCGCCGCCACCGGTCCGGCCCGCCCCGTACGTCCCGTCGGCCCGGTCCTGCGTGTCGCTGCGGCCGGTCCGGCCGGTCCTGGACGCCCGCAGGTGCTCCGCCATCACCTGCCACATCACCCGGCCGCCGCGCCGGTACGCCTGGAGCACGGTGTCCAGCGGCACGTTCTGTTCCGCCCGTCGCCGCCCCGTCTCCCGGGCCGCGTGCTCGAAGTCGCCCGCGCTGGGCGGCAGTCCGCCGAAGTCCTCCAGCGCCCGCAGCAGGTTGTCGCGGCAGATCTCCCACAGGTCGTCGCGGCTGACGGGGGTACCGGAGGCATAGGCGTCGCTGTGCGCGTGGATGTCCGCGACGACCCGCCGGGTCAGCTCGTCGATCTCCGGGACCATGGCGACCGCCAGCGCGTGCCGCAGCCCGCCGTCCTCCCCGCCGCTCCTCCGGTCGCCGCGCTCGCCGAGGGGCGCGTTCCGGTTCCGCTGGTTCTCCGCCATGCCAGCAGATTAGGCGCTCTGTTTGGACGGGGCCCTGGCCGGGGCTTTGGACAGGACTTTAGGCGGATGCCTTGCCGCGTACACATCCGAGGGGCCAATGCCCAGGTGATCGGTGCGCATGATGGGCACCTGCACATTGTGCCGGGGTGGGTCGACGGCCGATTCTGAGCAGCACCAGCCCTGTAAACACCATGTTTCCCGGAGCGTGTCATGTTTCTGAGCGTCGCCTCTGTCCTCGGTGAGTCGGCTCGCAGCCACCCCGACCGTGTCGCCGTCGTCGACGCGGACACGCGGCTCACCTACCGGGAACTGTGGGCGCGGGCGCTGCGCTGCGCGGGCGCGCTGCGGGCGTCCGGGGTGCGGCCGGGCGACCGGGTGGCGGTGCTGCTGCCGAACACGGCGGACTTCCTGTACGCGTACTACGGGGCGCTGGCCGCCGGGGCGACGGTCGTTCCGGTGCACGGGCTGCTGGTGGCCGACGAGGTGGCGTACGTACTGCGGCACAGCGGTTCGTCGGTGCTGGTCAGCGGTGGTCCGCTGTGGCCGGTCGCCGAGGAGGCGGCGGGGGTCGCGGGAGTGCGGGCGGTGTGCGGCGTACCGGAGGACGGCGAGCCGCTGCCCGCTGCGGAGCCCGCGGCTCCGGACGGCACTGCGGTGATCCTCTACACCAGCGGGACCACCGGGCGGCCGAAGGGAGCCCTGCTCACCCATCTCAACATCGTGATGAACGCGTCCGTGGTCGCCCACGACCTGCTGGAGCTGGGCTTCGACGACGTCGTGCTGGGCTGTCTGCCGCTGTTCCACAGCTACGGGCAGACCTGTGCCATGAACGCGACGCTGAGGGCGGGGGCGACGCTCGTCCTGATGCCCCGGTTCAGCGGGCCGGGCGCCCTGGAGCTGCTGGCCGCCGAGAACGTGAGCGTGTTCATGGGCGTGCCGACGATGTATCACGCGCTCGTCGAGGCGGCGGCGCAGGACTCCGCGGCGCTGGTCGGCGCGACGCGGGGGCTCACCCTGCGCGCGGCCGTCTCCGGCGGTGCCGCGCTCCCCGTCGCCGTGCTCGAACGCTTCGAGGCGACCTTCGCGACGCAGGTCCTGGAGGGGTACGGGTTGACCGAGACCTCCCCCGTCGCCACGTTCAACCAGCCCCGGACCGGCCGCCGCCCCGGCACGGTCGGTCACCCGGTGTGGGGCGTGGAGACGGGCGTCGCGGACGCGGCGGTGGAGGACGCCGTGGTGCTGCTGCCGGACGGCGAGGTCGGCGAGGTGGTGGTGCGCGGGCACAACGTCTTCGCGGGGTATCTCGACGATCCGGAGGCGACGGCAGCCGCCGTGGTCGACGGCTGGTTCCGCACCGGTGATCTCGGAGCGCGGGACGAGGACGGCTTCCTGCGCATCGTCGACCGGAAGAAGGACCTGGTCATCCGGGGCGGCTTCAACATCTACCCGCGTGAGGTCGAGGAGGTGCTCGTGCGCCACCCGGCGGTCGGCGAGGTCGCCGTGATCGGTGTGCCGGACGAGGAGCGCGGCGAGGAGATCTGCGCGGTCGTGGTGACGCGCGCGGAGGCCGGGGCGGTGACGGAGGAGGAGCTGATCGCCTGGGCCCGGGAGCGGCTCGGTCGGCACAAGTACCCCCGGATCGTGCGGTTCACCGACGCCCTGCCCCTGGGCCCGACCGGCAAGGTCCTCAAGCGGGCCCTGACCTCGCCCACTCCCTGACCTCTACGCCCCCCGACCGGGCCCGCTTCCTGACCTCCCCGCCCCCGACCGGGCCGGCCGGACACCGCCCCCGGGCCGGCCGGCCCCGCCCCCGCCCCGAGGACCAGCCGGCCTCGGGGCGGGGGAACACTCCCTCGCACCGCTCACGGACACGCCCCCGTCGACGGGAAAACGGCACACGAAGACCGGAGCCACCCGCCATGACCGCCACCGCCCAGCCTCTCGCCTCCGTCGTCGACAGCGGGTCCGCCGGGCAACGCCCCGCCCTCAAGGAGAAGCTGGGCTACTTCGCGGGCAACTTCGGGAACGGCAGTAAGCCCGGCTGCCTCGGAGGACTGGTGGTCGCCGCGCTCGGCAACGGCGCGCTGCTGTTCGTCCCGTACGACACGGTCCCGGCGATCCTGGTCTGTCTGGCCGTCGCGGGCCTCGGCATGGGAACGGCGACCACCCTCAACTACACGCTGCTGGCCGAGCTGACCGACTACGTCGAGTGGCACCACGGCCATCGCACCGAGGGGGCCCTGGCGTCCCTGGCCTCGTTCGCGGTCAAGGCGGGCGGCGGGCTGGGCGGCGCGGCCACCGCGTACTGCCTGGGCCTGTTCGGCTACGTGGCACACGCCGACCAGTCGGAACGGGCGCTGGACGGCATCCGCTACGCGCAGGGCGGGATTCCGATGACGCTCATACTGCTCGGCGGACTGGTCTTCCTGGCGTATCCGATCAACCGCCACGTCTCGGCGCGGATCGCGAACGAACTGGCCGAGCGCCGGGCGGCCGTCCCGGCGGACGGCGCGAGCGGAACCGACGACGCGAACGGGTCCCGGAACGCGGGCGGATCCGGGAGCACGAGCGGATACGGAGGAAACGACGCACGCGGATCCGGAGGAAAGTGAGCTCCGGAGCAGAGGATCCCGGAGGACGACCGAACCGGTCGGACCATCGGAAGGAAACGAGCTCGTGGGAAACCGACCCCGAGGAGAGCAGGCTCGGAGGAGCACGGGCTCCGGAGGAAGTGAGCAGAGATGAGTGAGCCGCACGCGTACGACTGGGGGCCGTGGCGCGGACAGTGGATCTGGGGCGAGGAGAGCGGTGTGGTCCCGCCGGGACCGGAGTCGATGCTCGGGGCGCCCGATCCGGACGTGTACGACCGGCGGGTGCTGCTGCGGCGCGCCTTCGAGCTGACGGACGTGCCCGACCGGGCTCCGTTCCGCATCACGTCGGACTCCCGGCACGTGCTGTACGTCAACGGTACGGAGGTGGCGCGCGGCCCGGTCCGGCACGGCCCCCGGATGCTGCACTACGACACCGGGGACGCCGCTCCCCTGCTGCGACCCGGGCGCAACACCGTCGCCGTGCTGGCCCGCCACTACGGGCACGCGGTGCCGTGGTGGGAGCCGTCGCCGTGGACGCACCAGCTCGGCGGGGGTTCGGTGGTGGCCGAGTTGATGGTCGGCCCGGACCGCTGGATCGTCACGGACTCCTCCTGGACGTACCACGCGGGCGACGCCTGGACCCCGTGCCGGCCGCATTCCCAACTGGTCACCCAGACCCCGGAGCTGCTGGACGGCCGGCTGCTCGACCCGTACTGGACCGTCGTCGGCGAGGGCAACGGCGAAGGAACCGGGAACGGGGACGGCGGCTGGCGGCCGGTACGGGTGCTGTCCACGCGTGCCGTGGTCGGCCCGAAGGACGGCACCCGCCCGGACTCGGAGCCCTTCGGGGCGCTGCTCCCCCGTCCGATCCCGCCGCTCTCCGAGACGGTGCGGGAGGCCGTGTCCGTACGGGCCGCGCCGCTGTCCGGGACGGTGCCGGACGATCCGCGGCAGGCTCTCGCCGAGGCCGTCTCCGACGCCACCCCGGACACCGCCGTCCTGGTCCCGGCGGACGCCCGCCACGGCCTCGACGCGGGGCCGGTGTTCCTCATGGCCGACTTCGGCGGGATCGTCACCGGCCATCTGCGCATCGAGGTGGAGGCCGCGCCCGGCACCGAGATCCACGGTTCGCTCGTCGAGCTGCCCACGGTCGCCGCCCTCGACGCCGCCAACACCTTCGGTTACACGACGCGCGGGCGCGACGACGTCTTCGAGACCGGTGACACGGTCGGCGGCCGGTACGCGCTGTTCGTCGTGCGGGGCACCGGAAGGGTGCGGTTCGGGCCGGTCCGGGTGCGCGAGCGGCTGCGCCCGCGTCCCGAGGGGCCGTACTTCGACTGCGACGCCCCGGAGCTGAACGAGATCCACCGGGTGGGGCTGCGCACGGTCGACCTCACCGCGCAGGACGCCTATCTGGACTGCCCCACCCGGGAGCAGCGGGCCTGGACCGGCGACTCGGTGGTGCACCAGTCGGTCGACCTGGTGGCCAATCCGGACTGGAGCCTGGCCCGCTGGAATCCCGGACTGGCCGCGCAGCCCCGCCCGGACGGCATGCTGCGGATGGTGGCCGCCGGTGACCTGGCCCGGGACCCGGTCCCCACCATTCCGGACTGGGCGCTGCACTGGGTCCGCTCGGTGCACCAGCTGTACCGCTACACGGGCGACCGGGAGCTGGTGGCCGGGCTGCTGTCGACGGCGGAGCCGGTGCTGCGCTGGTTCGTGCCGTTCCGGCGCCCGGACGGGCTGCTGCACGGGGTGACGGGCTGGGTGCTGATCGACTGGTCGCCGGTGCAGGTGGCCGGCGCGAGCGCGGCCCTGAACGCGCTGTGGGCGCGGGCCCTGGCCGATTTCGCGGAGATGGCGGACTGGCTCGGGGACGCGGGCCGGGCCGGCTGGGCGCGCGACCTGCACCGGGGCGTGAGCGACGGTTTCGAGGCGTTCTGGGACGAGCGGCGGGGCGCGTACCGCGACAACCTGGTCGACGGGCGCCTCGGCGCGTCGGTCAGCGAGCACACCCACGCGGCGGCGGTGTGCGCGGGCCTCGTGCCGCCCGAACGCCGATCCTTGGTACGGGAGTTGTTGCTGGACCGGGAGGCCATGTTCACCCGTTCGCCGATGCGGTACCGGGGCAGCGACACCGGCGGGCCCACCGCCACGGCGCCCGTGACGGACCGGGACGGTCCCGACTGGGACACCGAGCGGTTGGTCGTGGGGGCGCAGCCGTTCTTCCGCTACGTGGTGCACGACGCGCTGGCGCTGCTGGGCGCGGCCGACGAGATCGAGCGGCTGTGCCGGGACTGGACGGCGTTGCTGAGCACCGGCGGCTCCGCGTTCCGGGAGTGCTGGGACGGCGGTTCGTACTGCCACGGATGGTCGGCCACCCCGAGCCGTGATCTGCTGGTGTACACGCTCGGCGTCACCCCGGCCGAACCCGGGTACGGCCGGGTGCGGGTGGCTCCCCGGCTCGGCACGCTGTCCGGCGCGCGGGGCGAGGTGCCGACCCCGCACGGCCCGGTACGGGTCGACGCGACCCCGGACCGGGTGCGCGTCACCTCACCGGTCCCGGTGGAGGTGCTGCACCCGGACGGCTCCCTCACCCACCACCCGTCCGGTTCGTCGGCCGTCGCGCTCGCCGGACCCGCACCGCGGAAGGACTGAAGCCATGTCCGCCCTGCCCCCGCCCATGTCCGAGACGTCCCCGTCCGAGACGTCCCCGCTGGTCGGCACCGCCCACGGCACGGTGCGCGGCACGCGGGAAGGGGGTGTCGCGGTCTTCCGGGGCATCCCGTACGCGGCGCCGCCGGTCGGCGCCCGGCGTTTCGCGGCGCCCGAGCCGCCGGAGCCCTGGGAGGGGGTGCGCGACGCGATGGCGTTCGGGCCGACCGCGCCCAAGCGGCCGTACGCCCCACCGCTGGACCGGCTGCTGCCCGACCCGGACGTGCCCGGGGACGACTGCCTCAACCTCAATGTGTGGACGCCGTCGCCGGACGCGGCCGGGCTGCCCGTGCTCGTCTGGATCCACGGCGGTTCGCTGCTGCACGGCTCCTCGACCGTGCCGCTGTACGACGGGGCGACGTTCGCCCGTGACGGGGTGGTGTTCGTCTCCCTCAACTACCGGCTCGGCATCGAGGGGTTCGGGGTGTTCCCGGACGCGCCCGCCAACCGGGGGCTGCTCGACCAGATCGCGGCGCTGACCTGGGTGCGGGACAACATCGCGGCGTTCGGCGGCGACCCGGACCTGGTCACGGTGTGCGGGGAGTCCGCGGGGGCCATCGGCATCGCCGCGCTGCTGGCCGCGCCGCGCGCGAAGGGGCTGTTCCGGCGTGCGGTGTTGCAGAGCGGGGCGCCGCACGCGCTGCCGCTGGACGACGCCGCCCGGCGCACCACGGAGCTGATCGCCCGTCGGCTGGGCGTGGCGGCGACGGCCGGGGCGCTGGCGGAGGTGGACCGGGAACGGCTGCTGGACGCGCAGACCGAGGTGACCTCCGGCGGTTCGCCGCTGACCGACGGGAACTCCTTCCAGATCGTGGTGGACGGCGATCTGCTGCCGCGCGACCCGCTGGGGGCACTGCTGGACGGCGCCTCGGCCGACGTCGATCTGCTGATGGGCGCGAACACCGAGGAGTACCGGCTCTGGTTCGTGCCGAGCGGGCTCACGGAGAAGCTGTCGAGGGTCGGGCTCAGGCTGGCCCTGCTGAAGTTCCGCGTGCCGAGGGACACGGAGCGCGCCTACCGCGCGGGCCGCCCGGACGCCGCTCCGGGGGAACTGCTCGGGGCGCTCGCCACGGACCTGCTGCTGCGCGTCCCGTTGAACCGGGTGGCGGACGCCCGTGCGGGCGCGCCGGGGAGCACCCGTCTCTACGAGTTCGGCTGGCCGTCCCCCGTGCTGGGGCTCGGCGCCTGTCACGCGCTGGAGATCGGCTTCGTCTTCGACAACCTGGACAAGCCGGACGCGGTGGCTCTGGCCGGCCCGGACGCCCCTCAGGAACTGGCCGACGCGATGCATACGGCCTGGGTGCGGTTCGCCGCCACCGGCGATCCGGGCTGGCCGGTGTGGGACGAGTCCCGACCGGTGATGGGCTTCGGCCCGGGGACTCCCGCGGTGGTGCGCGCCCCGCGCGACGACGAACTGCGCGGCTGGGCGCCGTACCGGCGCGGGAGGGGGTGAGCGCGGCCGCCCCCGCGCCCGCGCCGTACCCCTTCATCGGGGACCGGGTCCCTCGCCGGGGACCGGGTCCCTCGCCGGGGCATTCGCACGGAAAGGCCCCGGGCCGTGAGCGTCGTCACGGGCCGGGGCCCCGGCGGATCAGCCCTTGTTCCGCGACGCCCAGAACTCGTCGAAGGTGAGCAGACCGTCGCCGTTGGCGTCGTGGTCGTTGATGATGGCCTGGGCCACCGTCTCGGTGACGTGGGGGTCGCCGAGCTGAGCCATCACGCTCTTGTACTCGGCGGCCGATATCAGCCCGTCGCCGTTCAGATCGAACCGCTCGAACGCCTTGCGCGCCGACTCGATGTCCGCCACAGTTCCGTCCTCCGTAATGCCTGACCAGTGCCTGACCAATGCCTGGTCAGTGCGTTCATGACGGGGGTCAGATTAACGGGCGTCACGACGGACCCGTGCGGCGGCCGGTCGCCGCGCGCGGGACGTCCGCCGCGGGCCGCCCGCCGCGGGACGTCCGCCCACCGCACGGGTCTCGACGGCTCGGACCCGACCTCGACGGCTCAGCTGCGCCACGGCCGGTAGTGCGGGTTGTCCACGCACTCGCTCATGATCTCGGTCTTGTTCGTCGGGTCGATCGGGCACGCCCCCACGATGAACGTCCGGTCGACGCCGCCCGGGAAGGCAACTTCCACCTGGTCCGCGTACTTGTGGGTGTCGCCGATCGTCTTGTTCACGTCGACACCTCCGGGAGCGTCGATGTAGTAGTTGAACGCGGCCTTCCACCGCTTGTACAGGTCGTGGTCGTACGAGGTGGAGACGTACGGAGAGGGCTGGTTGACCAGGACGTACTTCTCCACGTCGTACTGGCCGTACGTGATGTCCCGGGCGTGGAAGCCCTCGTCGAAGATCGTCTCCGGGCCCCGCCCGTCCGCCCGGTAGAGCTGGCGGCAGTCGCCGCGCCAGGCGGGCCGCGGGGTGATCCGGCCGACGTCGACGGTGTCCGCGGCGGCGAAGAGGCGGTCGGTGACGACCGGGCAGTCACCGGGCTTGAACGCGGCTGCCGCGGGGGCCGCCGAGGCGGCGACAGGAGCGGCCTCGGTGGCCGCGGCCGGGACGAGCGCGGCGGCGAGGGAGAGGGCGAGAACGGCGGCCCGGCGCCGCAGAAGAGAAGTGATCATCATGCGGATCACTGTCCCGGCAGAGCGGATACCGGCCGCTCACCATCATCCGATGGTGAGCGAGTCCGGCCGGGAGTTGACGTCCTACCACCCCGACCAACTGGGACATCCTTCACATTCAGAACATCCGCCCCACTCGAACCGTCCCGCCTCACGACCTCGCCGCCCCACGACCTCGCCGCGCCACGACCTCACCGCGCCACGACCTCACCGCCTCGCGGCCTCCCGGTCCGTCAGCGGAAGACGCCGGTGTGGCCGAGCGAGTAGCGTCCCGGCTGCGGGTAGACGGCGAGGCCGTGCGGGCCGCTGCCGACCGGGATCCGGGCGAGCTGCTTGCCGCTGTCGGTGTCGATGGCGTAGACCTCGGAGTTGTAACGGCCGCTCAGCCAGAGGACCTTGCCGTCGGCCGAGACCCCGCCCATGTCCGGGCTGCCGCCGTTGGGCAGCCGCCACTTCTTGGTCACCTTGCGCTGTGCGAAGTCGAAGACGGAGATGGTGCCCTCGCCCCGGTTGGAGACGTACATCTCCTTGGAGTCGCGGCTGACGTAGAGGCCGTGGGCGCCCTTGCCGGTGGGCAGCATCTTCGGGGTGGTGAACTTCTCGCCGTCCAGGGCCCACACCCCGTTCGCGATCATGTCCGCGATGTAGAACGTGCCGCCGTCCGGCGACAGTTTCACATCCTGCGGCATGGCCCCGTGCAGCGGGAGTTTCTGCTGCCCGACGACCTCCATCCGCGCCGTGTCGACCTTGAGGAGTTCGCCGGAGAACTCGCAGGAGACGATGAAGTACCGCCCGTCGGCGGAGTAGTCGGCGTGGTTGACCCCTGCGCAGCTGACCGGGACGGTCTTGACGGTCTTCATGGTGTGGGCGTCGCGGAAGACCAGTTCGCGGTCCATGGAGGCCATGACCACGGCGTACTTGCCGTCCGGGGTGAAGTAGAGGTTGTACGGGTCGGAGACGGGCACCGTGGGGCCGACCTTGCCGGTGGCGGGGTCGATGGCGGTCAGACTGTCGCCGAGGTCGTTGTTGACCCAGAGGGTCTTCATGTCCCAGGAGGGCACGACGTGCTGCGGCTGGCGGCCGACCTTGATGGTCCTGATGACCTTGTACGTGGCGGGGTCGATCACGGACACCGTGTCGGAGTTGGTGTTGGGGACGTACACCCGGGAGGGGAAGTTCCTGACGACCGGGGAGAGCTTCCCCGGCCGGTCGGCGGCGTAGACGTCCTGGGGATCGAGGACCGGCGGCATGCCGGGCAGTCCGGGCGGGGCGGGCGGTACGACGCGTCCGGCGTCGGTGGGCCGGGCGGCCTCGCTGCCGACGGCTTCGATGTTCCCCTTCTCGGTGGAGGATCCGCAGCCCGTGAGGACGGCGAGAAGGACGCCCCCGAGCAGGGCGGCGATGTGCTTGGTGTGGGGAAACATCAGGTCAGCAGCTCCGTGGTCGTCACCGCACGCAGTCCGCGGCGGTCGATTTCGGCGAGGAGGAGGGGCAGGGCGGCGACCGTGTCCGCGTAGCCGAGGTGCAGGCTCACCACCGAGCCGTTGCGGATCTCCCCGGCCACCTTGCGGGAGACGGCCGCGGCGCCGGGTGAGGTGAAGTCGAGGGAGTCCACGTCGTAGGAGAGGACGTGCGGATAGCCCGCCCGGGCTGCGAGCCGCTGGACGAGCGGGGTGGCGTACCGGGCGCGCGAGGGCCGGAACCAGGAGCCGATGGATCCGGTGAGCCGCCGCAGCCGCTCCGCGCAGCCGGTGATCTCCGCGTACGCCTCGGTATCGCCGAGCGCGCAGACGTCGACGTGGTGCCAGGTGTGATTGCCGAGGTCGTGGCCGCCGTCGAGGATGCGGCGGGCCATGCCGGGATGCTCGTCGAGCCAGCTGCCGACGGCGAGGACGGTGATCCGGGCGCGGGCCCGTTCGGCCTCGGCGAGGACGGTCCGGGCGAGGACGGGATCGCCCTGGCCGTGGAAGGTGAGGGCGACGCGGGGGCGGTCGCGCGGACCGTGGTCGATCTGGGCCGGCCGCCCGGGGAAGCGGTGCGGGGCGGGCGCCGGACGCGGGGACGGAGGGCGGGTGCTCCGGGTGACGGGTTTCCCGGCGCCCGCCCCGGCGGTGGCGGGCCCGGTCGGCGTACCGCGGGCGTCACGACGGTCCGCGCAGCCGGCGGCGAGGCCGGCGAGTACGGCCCCCGCTCCCGCGCGCAGGGCACTGCGGCGGTGCACCGGCCCGTCGGAGGCGTTCATGCGCAGACACGATAGGGGCGGAAGAGGCGGATGACAGCAATGCGGATATATGGGCGGCGCGAATGAATCATCCACTGAATCCCATAAATGTTCACGCTTTTCCAGGCAAGTGACCCATCACACCTACGAATTATTGAAGAAATGACGAGATATGCATGGAAATGTCCTGTTTGCACCTTTGGCGGCGAGGTCGCCCGTCTGCCATAGTCGGTGACACGACCCGCACCGACCCGAGTTCGGTCGTCACGAGCGGCCGTGAACACACCCCCCATGTCACGGCCCCCACCACAGCGGCCCCCGAAGCGCCCCACGACGGCAGCCCGGGGGCTGCTGTGTTTCCGGCGCCGGAAACCGGGAGCCCGGGGCGCGGGCCGCCCCCGGCCGCGACGGCCGGGCGGTGGTCAGCGGTCGGAGGTCCGCATCTCGAACCAGGTGGTCTTGCCCCGGGGCAGCAGATCCACCCCCCATCGGTCGGAGAGCTTGTCGACGAGGAAGAGCCCCCGCCCGCTGACGTCCATCTCGCGCACGGGCATCAGGCACGGCAGCCCGCGCGAGGGGTCGCGCACCTCGATCCTGATCCAGCCGCGGCGGCGCAGCATCCGCAGGCCGAAGACCCGGGCGCCGGTGTGCCGCACCGCGTTGCCCACGAGCTCCGAGACGAGCAGTACGGCGTACTCGGAGATCTGCGGCGAGAGCGCCCACTGCCGGAGCACCACGTGCGAGGTGAGTCGTCGCGCATGGGCCGCGGATTCCGGGCGGGAGGGCAGTCGCACCTCCCCCTCCGCCGGATCGCCGAACAACTCCAGCGCCTTGTACGCCTGCTCTTCCTCGCCGGTAGTCATCCAGCGTGCCGCCGTCGCGCCTGCGCGCGGTCGCGGCTGTTCCACACCCTCCAGGCCCGCCATGCACACCATCATGGCCGCACGACGCGCGCCCGGGGGTCGTTCCGGAGGAATCACCACCGCGGAACGCAATAATCCGCGACATTCGCACGACATATGGCATTGGCAGAATGCTGTTCGGATCCATGGCTCTGACCTGCGAGGACAGCGCCTCCGGGCGCATGTGCCCGCTCACGCCGATGGCCGGATCCCGAGAGTCCCTCAAGATCCGGCCAGTCCGCCCGCACGGATGAACCGGCGCCCGTCCGTGCGTAACTGACGTTCAATCAGAGAAAGACGGCCTTGCCCGGCCCCTCCTCCACGAAGCTGCGCATACCGCGTTCCCGGTCCTCGGTGGCGAACAGCCCGGCGAACCAGTTCCGTTCGATCGTGAGCCCGGTGTCGATGTCCGTCTCCAGTCCCGCGTCGATGGATTCCTTGGCGGCGCGCAGCGCGAGGGCCGGCCCCTTCGCGAGGGCGGCGGCCCAGGCACGGGCCTGCTCGTACACCTCGGCGGCGGGCACCACACGGTCCACCAGGCCGATCGCCAGGGCCTCCGCCGCCTTCACGTGACGGCCGGTGAAGATCAGGTCCTTGGCCCGGGAGGGGCCGACCAGCCGGGCGAGCCGCTGGGTGCCGCCCGCGCCGGGGATCAGCCCGAGCAGGATCTCGGGCTGGCCCAGCTTCGCGTTGTCGGCGGCGATCCTGAAGTCGGCGCACAGCGCCAGTTCGCAGCCGCCGCCGAGCGCGTAGCCGGTGACCGCCGCGACGACCGGCTTGGGGATCCGGGCCACCGCGGTGAACGCGTCCTGGAGCGCCTTGGACCGCACGACCATCGCCGTGTGGTCCATCGCCTGCATCTCCTTGATGTCCGCGCCCGCCGCGAACACCTTCTCGCCGCCGTAGAGGACCACGGCACGCACGTCGTCGCGCCGGGTCGCCTCCTCGGCGAGTTCGCGCAACCGGTCCTGGGTGGCCACGTCCAGGGCGTTCATGGGCGGTCGGTCCAGCCGGATGGTGCCGACGCCGTCGCTTGCTTCGAGGGTTACGGTCATGGGAGGAGATTAACCGCCGCCAGGGCCTGTTCCGAGTTCTCCCGTGGAGCAAGGAGCGGCGTCCGGTGCCGTCGAATCCAAGGCGGAGAAGGGAGTCGACGCGGGGCGTCGGCGACCGACGACAACGCGGGAGGCGACAGTGCCGGACGCCGCGACGCCGCGGGCGAACTCGGAACAGGCCCAGACGACGGCGGGCCCGGTGCCGTTGGTCACAGCACCGGGCCCGCCCGTGTTCCGTACGACGGGAGCCCGTTCCGTACACCCCCGGCCCCGTCCTCCGTGCGACGGGAGTTACGCGGTCCACTCCGCCCAGGACATGTTCCAGCCGTTGAGGCCGTTGTCCGGCTGGATCGTCTTGTCCTGGGAGTTCTTCACGATCACCACGTCGCCGATGAGCGAGTTGTCGAAGAACCAGGCCCCGGGGGTCTTCTTGCTCCAACCGCCGCGCACGTCCTGGAGGCCGACGCAGCCGTGGCTGGTGTTGGCGGCGCCGAAGACGCCGGAGCCGCCCCAGTAGTTGCCGTGGATGAAGGTGCCGGAGGTGGACAGCCGCATGGCGTGCGGGACGTCCTTGATGTCGTACTCGCCGCCGAAGCCGACGGTGTCACCGTTCATCCGGGTCACCTTGAGCTTCTCGCTGATGACCATCTGACCGTTGTACGTGGTGGTCGCCGGGGCGCCCGCCGAGATCGGGATGTCCTTGATCTGCCGGCCGTCGCGGACGACCGTCATCCGGTGCGACTTCGCGTCGACGGTGCTGATCTGGCTGCGGCCGACGGTGAAGGAGATCGTCCTGGTCTGCTTGCCGTAGACGCCCGGACGGCCCTCGACACCGTCCAGGTCGAGCTTCACGGTCACCTTCGTGCCGGCCGCCCAGTACTTCTCGGGGCGGAAGTCGAGGCGGTCGTTGCCGAACCAGTGGCCCTCGATCGGCACGGACGGCTCGGCCTTCACCTCGATGGCCTTCTCGACCGCCTCCGGGTCGGTGATGCCCCGGGTGAAGTGGATCGAGACGGGCATTCCGACACCGACCGTGGAGCCGTCCTCCGGGGTGTACTGCCCGATGAAGGTGTTCTGCGGGACCAGCGTGGTGAAGCTGGTGTCCTTCGCCGACTCACGGCCCTTCGTGTCCTCGGCGACGGCATGCACCTTGTACTTGGTCGCGGCGGCCAGATGGCGGTCGGGCGTCCAGCTGGTGCCGTCGGCCGCGATCTTCCCCTCGACCTCGGCGCCCTTGGGGTCGGAGACCTTCACCGTGGTCAGCTTCCCCTGCGAGGCGGAGATCTTCAGCGCCCCGCTCGTGGCGACGGACTCGGCCCCGTCCTTCGGCGCGACGGTCACCACCGCCTGCGAGGCGGTGGTGTCCTCGACCTTCGCTCCGTCCTTGCCGTCCCGGCCGGCGCCCCCGGTGTCGTCCCCGCCGCAGGCCGTCACCAGCATCAGCAGCGCCCCCAGGGCCAGAGCCAGTGGTCCGGTGGCCCCGCGTCCTCGCCGTTCGCTGCCCGTCCCGGCCGATCTCCCCGATATCGGCTGCCCGTTCAATGTGTTCGTCTCCCCTCGCACGGCCCGGCCCCGCCAAGGCCCCGGGGGCCCAGGGCCCCCTCCCCCGCGCGCTGCACATGCGCGCTCAGCGAAAGATAATCACACTGGTCGCGACGAGAAGACCCCTCGGATGTCACCGTTCAGTCCCAACTCGTCCATCCGGACGTCTCCGAGGGACGGCACCGAACGAATCCGAACGTCTTCCAGGGACAGGACGGGGCAGGACGAGCACACGCCGGGGCGGCAGGCGCCCCCGGGGACGTGGGTGGGCCTCCGGGCTCGTGGACGTGCTTCCGGAGGCAACGGGCGCACTGGCGGAGTCAGGGCCGGCGAAGAGCGGAGCCCGCCTTCCACTTCTTCCAGCTCAGATTCCAGCCGCTGAGCCCGTCGTCCGGCGCGACCGGCCTGCCCCGGGAGTTGACCACCTCGATCACGTCGCCGACGAGGGTCCGGTCGAAGAACCAGCCGGCCGGGGTGTCGCTCCCGCCGCCCGGCACGTCACGGAGTCCGACGCAGCCCCGGCCGACGTTCGCCGAGCCGAAGGCCCCCTCGTCCGACCAGTGGTCGCCGTGCAGCAGGACGCCGGAGCCGGTGAGCCGCAGGGCGTGCGGGATCTCCCCGCCGTCGCCCCCGCGGCCGCAGTCGGCTGCGCGGATCGCGTCGTACATCTCGCCGACCACCATCCGGCCGCCGTACGTGTCCGCGCCCGGACGTCCCGCCGTGATCGGGACGGTGGCGACGAGCTGGCCGTCGCGGCGGACCTCCATCGTGTGCGCGGCCACGTCGACCAGGGACGTCTGGGAGCGGCCCACCCGGAAGGCGACCGTCCTGTCCTGGCTCCCGTACACGCCGGGCGCGCCCTCCACGTCCCGCAGCCGCGCCGTGACGGTGACCTCGGTGCCCGGTGCCCAGTACGCGGCCGGGCGGAGGTCGAGCCGGCTGCCGCCGAACCAGTGCCCCACCACCTCGACCTCCGGCACCGTGGTCACCTGTACGGCCCGCTCCACGGCGGCCCGGTCGACGACCGGCCGGCCGAAGGCGACGGAGACGATCGTTCCGGTGCCCACCGTGGCACGGTTCTCCGGGGTGACCCGGCCGGTGAAGCGGTGCTCGGGGACGGCCGTGGTGAAGGTGGTGCGCCGGGCGACCTCGTGTCCGTCACCGTCCACGGCGACCGCGTCGACGCGGTAGGTGGCGGCGAGTCCGAGCCGTCCCTTCTCCCCCTCCGCCGACGACGTCCAGGAACGGCCGTCGCGCGCGAGCCGGCCCGGCACTCGCTGCGGCTGCGCGTCCTCGATCCGGGTGACCCCGACCCTCTTCAGCCGCCCCTCCGGAACCCTCACCTCCACCCGGCCGTCCGGAGCGATGCCCCGTGCCCCGTCGCTGGGGGTGACCAGGATCGCCTTCTCCGGGGAGCGGCGCCCGTCCCCGAAGGCGGCGGGGCCGCCGGTGCAGCCGCTCAGTACGGCGGCCAGTGCGGCCAGTGCTCCCAGTGCCCCCGGTACGGCGACACGTCCTGTCCGTGCCGGCACGGTGCCCGCGCGAGCCACCGGCCTCTTCGCTACGTGGTCCACGTCCCCCCAACGACGCGTGCCGGTCAGGGGCAACGCGGGGGCGGGTGAACGGAACGGGCGGCGTCAGCCGAGGATGCCCCGGTCGTAGCCGATCGCGACGGCGGCGGCCCGGTCCTTCGCCCCGAGCTTGGCGAAGACATGGGTGAGGTGGGTCTTCACGGTGGCCTCGCTGATGAACAGTTCGGCGGCGATCGCGCGGTTCGAGGTGCCCTTGGCGACGAGTACGAGCACCTCGCGCTCGCGGGCCGACAGCGGTTCGTTGCCCGCCGCGGACGGGGTGCGCACCCGCGAGACCAGCCGGGAGGCGACGGCGGGCGAGAGGACCGTGCGGCCGTCGGCCGCGGCGCGGACGGCGTTGAACAGCTCCTCGCGGGGCGCGTCCTTGAGCAGGTAGCCGGTCGCGCCCGCTTCGATCGCGGGCAGCGTGTCGGAGTCGGTGTCGTACGTGGTGAGCACGAGCACCCGGGCCCGGGCGCCGCGCCGGGTGAGTTCGGCGATGGCGGCGACCCCGCCGCCGCCCGGCATCCGCAGGTCCATCAGCACGACGTCCGGATCGAGCCGGGCCACGAGGTCGACGCCCGTCACCCCGTCCGGGGCCTCCCCGAGGACCCGGAACCCGGGCGCCGATTCGAACATGCCGCGCAGACCGTCCCGTACGACGGGGTGGTCGTCGACGACGACGAGCGTGATGACGCGTGCGGGTTCCTCAGCCATGACGGGGCCAACCGTACTCGGTCCTGGTCACCGCCCGTCCCGGACCAGGGGGACCAGGGCGCGGACGGCGGTGCCCCGGCCCGGTTCCGTCTCCAGCTCGACGGTTCCGGCGACGCGTTCGGCACGGGCGCGCATGCCGCCGAGCCCGAAGCCTCCCGTCCCCCCGCGCGGCGGCAGGGCGGACGGGTCGAAGCCCCGGCCGTCGTCCCGTACGTCCAGGCTGAGTTCGTCGTCCATGAACGACAGGGTCAGGCCGACCCGTGAGGCCCCGGCGTGGCGCCCCGCGTTGGCGAGGGCCTCCTCGGCGATGCGGAGCAGGGTTGCGGCGATCTCGTCGTGCACCGGTTCGACCGTGCCGGTGACGGTGAACTCGGCCCGGACGCCGCTGCGTTCGGTCCAGTCGTCGACCGTCTTGCGCAGTGCGCCGGGCAGGGAGTCGTGGACCAGCGCGGCCGGGACCAGGTCGTGGACCGAGCGACGCGCCTCGCCCAGGCTGTGCCGGGCCAGGCCGGTCGCCCGGTCGAGGTGACGGCGGGCCAGTTCGGGATCGGTGTCGGTGACCGAGGCCACCACCTGGAGCTGGGCGATGATGCCCGCCAGGCCCTGGGCGAGGGTGTCGTGGATCTCGGCCGCGAGCCGCCGCCGCTCGTCGGCGACGCCCGCCTCCCGGGCTTGGACGAGGAGTTGGGCGTGCAGGCCGGCGTTCTCGGCGAGGGCCTGTTCGAGGCGGGCGTTGGCGGACTCCAGCGCGTTGATGGTGTCGGCCTGGGCCCGTACGTGCTCGGCCTCCCGGTCTCCGATCTGCGCGAAGACCATGGTGAGCGCCGCGTGCACGGCGAAGAGGATGCCGAAGGCGGCCCAGTTCATGGGTCCGGCCGGTGGGAAGCCACCGCACTGCGAACCGGCCAGGATGACGGCGGTGGCCAGCAGTCCGGGACGGACGGCCCGCCGGGGCAGCAGCCGGGCGGCATCGAAGTAGCCGATGGCGGCGAAGATGGAGAAGAACGGGTTGCACCAGCTCAGCGCGAAGGCGAGCAGCGTACGGACGCCGAAGTAGAACACCGCCCGCCGCGACCCGGACGGCGCGGCGGCCCCGACCCGGCTCCACCAGAGCTGGAGGACGAGCGTAGGCGGGACGAGCACCGCGGCGACGTGGACGTCCGCTTCGGACATGATGGCCCCGGCGGTCACCGCCGAGATCACGATGCTCAGGGCGAGCATGCCGTACGGCCCGTACCGGAAGAACCGTTCCCACCACTGGGCCGCCGTCCCCGGTCCGCCCCGGTGCGTTCGCGTCGTGTCCCCCGTGTCCATGGGTGAAGTGTGGCCGAGAAACGCCTCCCGCGGGTCGGGGAACGCCTTCCGCGGCCCGGTGTCCGGAAGCGGGAGCGGGAGCGGGGGCGGGGGCGGGTTGTGCCCGCGGATCGCACGGGCCCTGGAGGCGGTCACTCCCAACGGTCACTCCCAGCGGAACAGACGGGTCGCCAGCAGCGTCGCGAGCGCCGTCCACAGGGCGACCACGCCCAGATGGACCCAGCCGGGCCAGCCGCCGGACGCCGCCTGGTCCAGGGCCTGGGAGGCCGCGCCGAGCGGGGTGACCTGGACGATGTGGCGAAGGGTGTCGGGCATGGACTGCACCGGGATCCACACCCCGGCGGTGAACATCATCACCAGGGAGACGGTCGATCCGACGGCGGCGGACGCCTTGGCGGTGCGGGAGAGCGCGCAGACCAGCGCGCCGATGGCGAGCACGCCCGCGACCGCCAGGAGCAGGGCCAGTGCGTAGCCGAGCGGCTGCTTCGGCAGCCGTACGTCGAAGGCCGTCCGGCCGACGGTCAGGACCAGGGCCCCGGAGACGAGAGCGGCGGCCCCGTGCAGCGCGAGCTGCACGGTGAGCAGGACGGACGGCCGTACCGGGGTGGTCGACATGCGGCGCAGGATGCCGCGTTCGCGGTAGCCGGTGAGGACCGTCGGCATGGTCTGCCCCGCCATGACCATGGCGAGCAGCACCGCCACGGGAACGTAGAGGTCGATGACGCGACGGCCGCCGAGCGCGTCGTCGGGTTCACGGAAGGACGGGATCAGGCCGAGGATCGTCATCAGTGCGGCCGGGAAGACGAGGATCCAGAACAGGCTGCCGGGTTCGCGGAGGAACAGCCGTGTCTCGGTCCGCAGGACAGCCGCCCACGGGGCCCGGGTCCTCGACTCCCCGGCGGGCGCGGCGAGGGCGTCGGTGTGCGTCGTGGTCATCTCAGGCCGCCTGTTCGGTGAGGTCGAGGTAGGCGTCGTCCAGGGTCGCCTCGGAGACGCGGAGCTGATGTGCGGTGACGCGGTGCCGGGCCAGCAGGGAGATCACCGCGTTGACCGTGGCGTCGGTGCCGTGGATGACGATCCGTCCGTCCTTGTGCTCCACACCGGTCGCCCCGGGCAGCGCGTCGAGTTCGGCGTCGTCCAGGGGGCGGGACGGCGCGAAGGAGATGACCGTGCCGCCGTCGGCCCTGCGGATCAGTCCCGAGGGCGTGTCGAGGGCGACCACCTCGCCCTTGTCGATGACGGCGACGCGGTCGCAGAGCCGCCGGGCCTCCTCCATGAAGTGGGTGACGAGAAGGACCGTCACGCCGCTGTCGCGCACGTCCTCGATGAGCTTCCAGGTGTCCCGGCGGGCCCGCGGGTCCAGGCCGGTGGTCAGCTCGTCGAGCACCACGACCTGCGGATTGCCGACCAGGGCGAGCGCGATGGACAGCCGCTGCTTCTGACCGCCGGACAGCTTGGCGTACCGGGTGCCGTACGAGGTGTGCAGGCCGAGCCGTTCGGCCAGCGCGCGCCAGTCGACCGGGTCCGGGTACAGGGCGCTGTACAGCTCCAGCGCCTCGGCGACGGTGATCTTCGCCTGGAGCTCGCTCTCCTGGAGCTGGGCGCCGAGCAGCCGGGTCACCCGGTCGTGGTCGGCCACGGGGTCGAGCCCGGCGACGCGGACCGTACCGGCGTCGGGGACCCGCAGCCCCTCGACGCATTCGACGGTGGTGGTCTTGCCCGCCCCGTTGGGCCCGAGGATGCCGAAGATCTCCCCCGCCTCGACGCCGAAGCTCACCCCGTCCACCGCGGGCCGCCCGCCGTACGCCTTGCGCAGGCCGTTGACTTCGATGATTGCCATGCCACGAGGATCGTGGCGGGCGCGGCACCGCACCATCGTCCAACGCGCTCGAAGGCGCATCGTCCGATCGGTTGACCGGGGCGTACGACCCGTGGCCCCGGGTCACCTGCCGGACCCGCCCCGCCCCCGACGGGACGTCACCACCGGTCGGCCGAAAACCACATGAGCGAGGACCGCGGCGAACCGTAGGCTCGGCTGTGATGCCCGAAAAACATGTAGACCCCAAGGACCGGTCCACGGTGCGCTCCCTGCTGCGGCTGTGGCCCTACGTGAGACCGGTGCGGGGGCGCCTGTTCAGCGCCGCGGTGGTCGCCGTCGTGGCGTCCTGCGTGGGTCTGGTGATCCCCCTCGTGCTGAAGTGGATGGTCGACGGGCCGGTGGCGGACCGGGACCCGGGCGGGGTCTGGCTCGGTGCGCTGTACCTGCTGTTGCTGGGCCTCGCCGAGGCCGGACTCTTCGGCCTGCGGCGCTGGCTGGTGGCCCGGCCGATGGCCGGGGTCGAGGCGGCGATGCGGGCCGATCTGTACCGGCACCTCCAGCGGCTGCCGGTGGCGTTCCACGACCGCTGGCCGTCGGGGCAGTTGCTCTCGCGCGCGACCACGGACCTGATGCTGCTGCGCATGTTCCTGGCCTTCCCGCTGATCTTCCTGCTGGTCAACGGCACGACGATCCTGGTCGGTTTCGTCATTCTGCTGATGCAGCAGTGGACGCTGGGGCTGGTGCTGCTCGCTCCGGTGGTGCCGCTGGTCGTCGTCTGCTCGCTCTTCGAGACGAAGTATTCGGCCGTGGCGCGCAGGGCCCAGGACCAGGTCGGCGATCTGACCACGGTGGTCGAGGAGAGCGTCCTGGGCATCCGCATCATCAAGGGCTTCGGCCGGCACCGCAGCCAGGCCCGCGCGTTCCGCGCGCTCTCCGAGCGGCTGCGGGAGACGGAACTGGGCAAGGCGCGGCTGCTCGCGGGCATCTGGGCCGTCATCACCACGGTTCCCGAGCTGGCCATCGGGGCGGCCCTGGTCCTCGGCACGATCCAGGTCGCCGACGGCGGTCTCTCGGCGGGCACCCTCGTCGCCTTCCTCTCCACTGCCCTCGCGCTGCGGTGGCCCATCGAGTCGATCGGCTTCCTGCTCGCGATGAGCCAGGAGTCGGCGACGGCGACGGAGCGGTACTTCGAGGTGATGGACGTGGCGGAGGAACGCGACGAACTGTCCGAACCGACCGGGCCGACCGCAGCCGGCGGAACGGTCCAAGGAACCTGGACAACCGGAAAGGCAGACACGGCCGGAGCGGCCGACGAAGCACGTGGGGCAGGCGCGGGAGCCCGTACGGCAGGCGCGGGAGCCCGTACGGCAGGCGCGGCGGACGGGGTTCCGGCGGACGGGCCGGCGGCCGGCCGGGAAGGCATGGTGTTCGAGGGAGTGGAGTTCCGCTACCCCGACGCCGATCCCGGCTCCGCGCCCGTGCTGTCCCGGATCGACCTCAGCATCCGCCCCGGCGAGACGATGGCCCTGGTCGGGGCCACGGGCTCCGGGAAGACGACGCTCACCGCCCTCGTGCCCCGCCTGTACGAGGCCACCGCGGGACGGATCACGCTCGACGGCCGGGACATCGCCGCCATGTCCCGGCAGGAACTGCGCGGGCTGGTGTCGGTGGCGTTCGAGGAGCCGACGCTGTTCTCCGCGACCGTCGGGGAGAACGTCCTGATGGGCGCCGACGGCGCCGGACAGGACGAGCTGCGCCGGGCGCTCGCGATCGCGCAGGCCGACTTCGTGCACGACCTGCCCGACGGCATCGGCACCCAGGTCGGCGAGCAGGGCCTCAGCCTCTCCGGCGGGCAGCGCCAGCGCCTCGCGCTGGCCCGCGCCGTGGTCGGCAGGCCGCGCTTCCTGGTGCTCGACGATCCGCTCTCCGCCCTGGACGTGCACACGGAGGCGCTGGTGGAGGCCGCGCTGCGGCAGGTGCTGGAGGAGACGACGGCGATCGTGGTCGCGCACCGCCCGTCCACGGTGATGCTCGCGGACCGGGTGGCGCTGCTCTCCGAGGGCCGGATCGTCGCGGTCGGCACCCACCAGGAGCTGCTGCGCGGCAACGCGGAGTACGCCCGGCTGATGTCGGGCGACGGCGACGACACAAAACAGGACGCCTTCCCCGACCCGTCCACCGACGGCCGCCTCGTGCCGGACGTCGCCGCCGAGAAGGGCCGCACCCGATGACCAGTACGACGACGACCGGCCCCGGCGGCCGACCCGACACGCACGAGGAGTCCGGCGCCCCGTCCGACGACGTCGGCCCCGGCAGCGGCACCGGGGACCGGTTCGACCGCGACGATCTGCCCACTCCCCCGGGCGCCACCCGCGCGCTGCTGTTCTCGCTGCTCCGGGCGCACCGGGCCCGGGTGCTGGTGGCGGCGCTGTTGCTGCTGGTCCAGCAGGCGGCGGTGCAGGCGGGCCCGCTGCTCGTCGCGTACGCCATCGACCGGGGCGTGCCCGCGTTCCGCGAGGCGGACCACGGGCCGCTGATCGCGGTGGCCGTCGGGTACGCACTGTGCTCGGCGGCGGCGGGAGGCATGCAGTACGCCTTCATCGCGGTCTCCGCGCGGATCAACCAGGACGTGCTGCTCGATCTGCGCGGCCGGATCTTCCGTCACGCGCAGGCGCTGAGCGTGGACTTCCACGAGCGCTACACCTCGGGCCGGCTGATCTCCCGTTCCACCACGGACGTGGAATCGCTGCGGGAGCTGCTCAGCGAGGGGCTCCAGGAACTCATCACCGTGATCCTGTCGTTCCTCTCCATCTCGCTGATGCTGCTCTGGCTGGACCTCGGCCTCGGCGCGGCGGCCGTGCTGTCCTTCGTCCCCCTGTATCTGCTGGTGCGCCTCTACCAGCGGCGGGCCGGGGTGCTCTACGCGGCGCGGTCGACGGCGATCGCCGCGGTCATCGTGAAGTTCGCCGAGTCGATGAACGGCATCCGCCCCGTCCAGGCGTTCCGCCGGGAGCGCGTCAACGACGCGCACTTCGAGAAGCTCAACCACGCGCACCGGTGGGCGAACGGCAGCGCCACGCTGGAGATGGCGCGCTACGTCGTCGGCTCCCGGCTGGTCGCCAACACGGCGGTCGCGGGCATCGTGCTGTGGGGCGCGTACCGGGTGGCGTCGGGCACCCTGGCGCTCGGGGTGCTGGCCGCGGCCGTACTGTACCTGCGCCGGCTGTACGACCCGATCGACCGGCTGGGCATGTTCCTCAACTCCTACCAGTCGGCGGCGGCTTCACTGGGGAAGATCGCGGGTCTGCTGGCCCAGACCCCGTCCGTTCCCGAGACCGCGGCCCCGAAGGAGCTGCCCGCCCTCCAGGGTGAGCACCCCGGCCGTGAGGTCGTCTTCGACTCGGTGCGATTCGCCTACCGCACGGGCGGCGAGGTGCTGCCCCGCTTCGACCTGACGATCCCGGCCGGTCAGACCGTCGCCGTGGTCGGTTCGACGGGCGCGGGCAAATCGACGCTCGCCAAGCTGCTGGCCCGCTTCTACGACCCGTCGGAGGGCCGGGTGCTGCTCGACGGCACGGACCTGCGGGACCTGGCCGTGCCCGAGCTGCGGCGGGGCGTGGTGATGGTGACGCAGGAGGCGTTCCTGTTCTCCGGGACGGTCGCCGAGAACATCGCGATCGGCCGGCCGGACGCGACGCGCGAGGAGATCGAACAGGCGGCCCGTGCGATCGGCGCGCACGAGTTCATCGCCGGCCTGCCGGAGGGCTACGACACGGACGTACGCAAACGGGGCGGCCGGATCTCGGCCGGTCAACGCCAACTGGTTGCGTTCGCCCGCGCGTTGCTGGCGAACCCGTCGGTGCTGATCCTGGACGAGGCGACGAGTTCGCTGGACATCCCCGGTGAACGGGCGGTGCAGCGGGCCATGGACACGGTCCTGCACGGCCGTACGGCGGTGGTGATCGCCCACCGCCTGTCGACCGTGGAGATCGCGGACCGGGTCCTGGTGATGGAGCACGGCCGCATCGTCGAGGACGGCACCCCGTCCGAACTCATCGGCGGCACGGGCAGGTTCGCGGATCTGCACCGCGCGTGGCGGGAGAGCCTGACGTGAGGCCGGTGCCCCGGACCCGGCCGACCGGCGGCTCGGGTCCGGGGCGGCCGACGGCCCGGACCCGAGCGGAGCGCGGCGCCATGACGGTGTGCGTCGCGGGTCAGCGCTCGCCGAAGTCCCCGAGCTCGCCGATGAGCCGCCGACGGGCCGCATCCAGCTGTTCGGAGTACGAGGAATCGAAGACCGCCGGCAGCTGCGTCTCCAGCGCCCCGCTGATCCTGAACAGAGCCGACCAGACCGCGCGGTCGTCGACGAGCGCCGAGAAATCCTCCCGGTGCATGACGCGGCTCATCCAGTCGGACAGGACGAGTGCCTGGTCGTCCGTCAATTCGATGTTCACGAGGATCCTTCTTCGTTTCGTTGCCCTCACGTCGGCGACGCGGTACTACAGCTTCCCGTCCCGCAGCAGGTAGGTGAGCTGATCGCCCGAGGACCGCCATCCTCCGAGGTACTCTCCGACATTCGGGCCGTTCGCGGCGAACGATGCGTGCAGTCCGGTGTCGTCCACGTAGTGGACGGCGTCCCGCCCCCGGTACGTACCCTGGATGCGCCGCGTTCCCGGATTCTTCACGAACTGTCCGATGGCCCGGATGAAGGCCTCCCCGTTGGCCTTGTTGTACGGGCCCTTCACGCCGAAGTCCTCGGCGTGCCTGACGCCCTGGTCGCTCGTCCGCATGTAGTGATGCGGGAGCTTGTCGGGCGACATCCAGTTCGATCCACAGCCGGGCCCACTGTTGTGCACCAGTACGGGAGCGGTCCCCGCCAGCACGTAGTACGTGTGGAGGTCGCCGACGGTGAGGTCGTGCGTACGCCGCAGGCCCTTCTCGTCGGCCACGCCCGCGACCCGGAGTGGCGCGCCCGTCGGGCTGCGCAGTTCGTCGCCGGGGCGGATGTCCTCCGCGTCGGCCCAGCGCCCGGCGCCGGTCAGCCAGAACGGGTGGTTGTCGGTGGCGGTGAGGGTGGCGCGACCCCGGTCGGTGACGACGGTGAGGCGTGTGAAGTCCTTGTCGTCCTCGGTGGTGATGGTGTCGGTGACCGGGCGTGCGGCGGTGAGTCCGGTCTCCGGATCGGTGGCGGTCACCCGATCGCCGGCGCGGACCGCCTCGATGGCACGGGTGGTCCCGTCGGCGAGGAGGACCTGCGTGCCTGGCGGGAAGCTGTGGAGCTTGACGCAGTTCGCGCCGTCCCGTTCGCGCCGGACGCGGTCGACGAGTTGCTTGACCTCGACGGTGGCGAGAGCGCGGGCGTCGATCAGGGTGCTGGCACGCAGCGGGATGCTGTAGCGGACCGTACGGCCGCCGCTGGCGCGGGACTCGGCCAGGGCATCGGCCCGGTACTTCGCGGCGACCGAGGTGTAGACGGAACCTGCGCCCGGGTTGGTGCAGGTGAGGGTGCCGGAGACGGAGTTGCCGTTGAGCGGGAACGTGCCGCGGCTGCTGGTGCAGCGTCCCGCGGACTGTCCGCCGATGGTGAAGGTCGCGCTCATGACGGCGGTGACCTTGCCGTCGGTGACACGGCTCCTCGCCCCGGTGGTGACCTTTCCGGTGAACTTCTGGTGGGCGGTGCATCCCCCCGAACCGCAATTCAGGTCCCCGGAGCCGTCGAGCGTGAAGTTGATGCCCTCGTCGCTCGCGTCCTTGAGCTGATCGGCGTAGGCGACCAGGGTGTCGTACATCGCCTTGACGGCGTCCCCGACGATCGGGGTCAGGTCCATCCCCTCGGAGCCGCCGTCGGCCAACGGTCCGGTGGTCACCCGGGGGACCTCGGTCGGCCGCTTCCCGTCCCGCCACTTGCCGATCGTCTCGGACAGGTCGTAGGGCTCCAGCCGCAGGACCCGGTACGGCTTGTTCCGGGTGACGAGGAGACGGCCTGCGGAGGTGTCGACCCCGAGGGCGGGTGTCCCGTTCACCGTGGTCGTCCGCCTCGGCGTCGAGGCGTCCGACCGCGGGGCGTCGGCCAGGACCTGGAGCGCATCGGACAGCTGGGCCGCCAGCTTCGACGGGGAGGGCCGCTGATCGAGTATCTCGTCGAGGATGTCGGAGTTGCCGTAGAACCCGACCGTCCACGCGCCCGGCACCTTCGCACCCGGCGCCTTCGTGCCCGATGCGGAGTCCGCGTCGGGGACCGGATCCACCTTCCAGCGGGTGAAGTCCTTCCGCCCGATCCGCAGCACGTCGCGGTCGTGCCGCTTGATGCCGGAGCTCGTGCTGCCGAACTGGTCCCCGGAGGCGGTGACGGTGATGTCCCGCTCGGTGATGCCGGCGATCGCCGTGTCCCGATAGCGCAGCCCGTCGGCGCCGCCCAGGTCGTCGACCGCCTCCTCGAACGGCCGCAGGTCACGTCTCGCCACGGCCGGGGCGGATTCGGAGGAGGAGTCCACCCAGGTCAGCAGCCCGCCCACCAGCGCCAGGACCAGAGCCCCGACCCCGGCGAGGAGCAGCACCCGCCGCCTTCCGGACAGCGCCCGGAAGCGCTCTCTCCAGGAGCGGCGCACCGGCACCGGTGGGTGATCGGGCGGTGGCGGTACGAACGGGGCACCCGACGGCGGCTGTCCCGCGGCCCGCCACTGTCCTTCGGCGGAACCCGGCTCGGTCATGACTTCCCCTCATCTGTGTCGACGTCGCGCCACCGCTTCGGCGGAGCCATGGCGGCCGCGGTCCGGAGCCCCGGCCCGGCGGGAACGTGTCCCGTCCCGGGCCGGCTCACCCCCGCTCGCGCACCACCGACTCAACGCCCCTTCGCGTCCCCCGAGTTGGCAGAGTCCGGCGCACACCACTCAGTGTGAGGGCCCAACTCCCCCAACTGGAAGCCTTTCTAGAAAAAAATCCAGAAGGAGTGTTCTACGCTGTCCGTGTCGAGACCCCCAGGGCATCCGTCCCACGAGACCGAGGACGTCCGTTCGATGAGACCGAAGCAGCAGCGCGGGGAAGCCACGGTCGAGCAGGTACTGGAGGCAGCGCTGCGGATATACGCCTCCGAGGGTGAGGCCGGCCTCACCGTCGGCGCGATCACCAAGGCCAGCGGGGTCAGTTCCGGCAGCGTCTACCACCACTTCGGCAACCTGCACGGCGTGATCGCCACGCTCGCGCTGCGGTCGGTGGGCCAGCTCCTGGACGCGCTGACCACCGCCCTGGAGCAGGCGACCGACGCCCGCTCCGGCGTCCGGGCCGTCGTCCGGACCTACCTCGACTTCGCGCAGGCCCATCCGGAAGCGGCCCGGCTCATGCACTCCGTCACCGCGGACCACGAGCTCATGACCCGCACCGGGCAGATCCGTGAGTCCCAGGAGGCCCGGCTGACGCCGATCGCCCTCTGGATCCACGCCCACACGAAGTCCGGCGAACTCGCCGATCTCCCCACCCCCGTGATCGAGGCCCTCGTCCTCGGACCGGTCGTCGCCGTCGTCCGCCGCTGGCTCACCGTCGGTGACATCGATCTGGCGGAGGCCGGCCGCACTCTTCCCGACCAGATCTGGCGCGCCGTCAGCAACGTCCGTACCGGCTCGCCCGATACGGGCCCTTCCTGACCGGGCGGAACAGATCCGGACGGAACAGGACCCGGGTGGAACAGGGCCGGGCGGAGCGGAACCGGGCGGCCGTCCCGCCGGTCCGACCACCGCGGTCCGGACGCCGCCCGCATGACGGCTACCGGCATCGGGCCACACGTTCCGCGGCCAGACACGTGCGGACCATCGTCACCCGTACCGTCGGGCCGCCTATGCCGCACTTGATGACGTAGAAGAGGAAGAGATTGGTCGAGGTCACGGCCAGCGCGTACACATAGACGTCGTGCAGTATCCCCAGGTACAGGAAGGTGCCGATGGTGAGCACGGCGGTGGCGTAGAACAGCGAGGTCGGCACCCACTGGGTGAGCGCGGCGAAGCCGGTGATCTTGCCGTCGTCGCCCGGGACCGTACTGAGGCCGAGCCGACGTGAGCGGGTGACGACGGCACGGACGTAGGCGAGGACCAGGAAGTTCGCCAGCCAGGTCAGACACTGTCCGATCGCCGAGTTGAGGGGCCACCAGCGCGGTTCGACCAGGGTGATCGCCAGGACGAGCATGCAGGGCACGACGGCCATCACCCGCATGACCGCCTCGGTCGCCAGGGCCAGCCGGGTCAGCCCGCCCGCCCGCCATCCGATGGTGAGCGGGGTGAGGCCGGAGAACAGCGTCTGGTAGTACTTCGGTGCCGCGATGGCGTAGGAGAGCCCGACCATCCGGGCCGGGAGGTTGGCCCGCCAGTCCGGCAGCCGGTAGTCGTCACGCCGCCACGAGTCCACGATCGGGAGCCCGTCGGTGCCGCCGTCGACGTGCTGCACCAGTTCCACCAGCTTGTTGCCCCAGTCGAGGCCGAGATCGCGCAGCAGCCAGGTGATGACGATGGCGTTCGTCACCGCCCAGATCAGCGCGGACACCATCGCCCAGAGGAGCAGCCAGCGGGCGAAGGGGCGGCGGTGCGCGTCGGGCCGGGCACTCTGCCGCCGGTGCATCCGCCACAGCCGCCACTCCCGGCCCGGGTCCCCGGACAGGGGACGCAGCAGGCCGGGCAGCGCCCGCCAGCCGGTCTCGGTCCGCAGCTCGGACTCGCCGTTCTCGGCGGCCTGCACCGTCTCCAGTTCGGTGAGGAACGCGGTCTTCAACTCTTCGTAGGAGAAGGAGGGTTCCGTCTCCGTGCCGAAGACGATCAGTCGGCGTGCCGGGTCGGCTTCGATCAGGTCCTCGATGAAGCGGGCCAGTTGCACGGCGCGCATGTAGAAGATGTCCGGGATCACGCCGTCGGTGTCGGCACGTCCGGTGCCGAAGAGGATCAGCAGTCGGCCCAGCGAGTAGAGGTCGGCGCGGGCGATGTCGCTGTCGCCCGCCCTGACCTCGGGGGCGATGTAGGAGGACTCGACGCCGGGTGTGCCGGTGATGGTGTGGGTGTAGAGGTAGTTGCGGCCGAGGTCGACGAGTCTGAACGCGCCGTCGACGTCGGACACGATGATGTTGGACGGCGAGAGGTCGGCGTGCACGCCCGTGAGACGGCCGCTCGCAGTGGCCTCCCGCGCGACGCGTTGCAGGTCCGCCAGCGCGTCGAGGAGCAGCACCCCGTTCACCCGGAGCCGGTCGAGCCGGAGCCGGAGCGCCTGGCCCGCCGCTCCGGACGCATCCGGGTCGTCGTCCTCCCGGAGGTGTTCGGCGAGCGTCCTGCCCTCGATGAAGTCCATCAGGATCCAGCTGTCGAAGCTGGCCCAGACCCGCACCAGGTGCCGTGAGCCGGTATCGGCGGTGCCGTACGTCTCGGCGTACTCGCGGGTGGCGCGGGTGAGAGTCGGGATCCTGGTGAACGGGTACAGGATGAGCTTCAGGGCAAACTCCGGGCGGGTCCCGTGCACCGCTCCCGCCGCGGTGCCGCGCAGGATCAGCGAGGTGCTGCCGTGCCGGTGGAAGGCGAGCCGCCCGCGTATCGCGTCCCATTCGCGCTCGGCGGGTCCGGGGGCGGCGTCCGCGCGACGGCGTCCGGGGCGTGGCCGCGGGTGGTGGATCTCGGCGATGGTGTCGGCGACCGCCGCCTCGGTGACGAGTACGCCGCAGACGGCACCGCAGTCGTGGGTCAGCGCCCGTCCGCCGCCGGGACCGGGGCCGGGCGGCGGCTGCGGGAGCGAGCGCTGGGCCTCGGACTCGGCCAGGCCGAGCAGGGTCAGCAGGTACAGGCCGACGAAACCGAACAGCGCGGCGTGGCCGGCCCGGTGCCGTTCGCTCCGCTCGCGGTGTCCGAGGCACCAGGCCGTCAGGACGCTGATGGTGTCCTGGCGCCCGCCGGGCCCGAACCGGTCGTCGAAGGAACGCTCGTCCAGCGGGACGTCCTGGAGCAGCAGCCGCCACGAGGCGAGGCGGCGGGTCCGCGCGCGGGCGGTCTCCGGTGTCCCGTCGGGGGGCAGTTGCAGCAGGTCCAGCAACCGGGCCAGGTCCCGGTCGCTATGGCTCCTCAGCTCGCGCAGTGCCGCGACCAGCAGGTCCGGGGTCGCGCCTCGGTTCTCCATTCTCGGTGTCCACCACCATCAGTCTCGGCATGGTGCGGATGCCTCCGCGACGGATCAGTTCGACGGACCGGCGCTCGGTGGCGCAGAAGGCGATCCCGTACGCCGCGCGGGCGCCGTCGAGGAGTCGCCGTTGGTTCAGCTCGTGGCGCTTGATCTCCGGCATCCAGGGCAGCGGAGCCAGATCGAGGACGTACGGCGCGTCGGCCGCCGGGTCCGTGCGCATCCGGCGCAGCCGTTCCTGGTCCCGGCGCTTCTGCCGGATCGCCGCCAGGTAGCCGCGGCCGAGCCCGGTGCGCATGCGCTCCAGGTGCAGGCCGGTGAGGCGGTGCGCGAGGGTGAGTCCGCTGCTCGCCGCCCGCATCGGGCGGGTGCTGAGGGAGAGGACGTGCGTGCAGCCGTCGTCGACCGCGAGCCGGAAGGGCAGGGCGGTGAGCACCCCGCCGTCGACGGCGCGCCTCCCGTCCGGTGTCGGGACCGTGCCGGGCAGGGCGACGGGCAGCCAGGCGGAGGCCCGCAACGTGTCCTTGAGATCCCTGCGTCCGGCGAAGTCCCGCAGCACGACGGTCCGCAGGGCGTCGACGTCGGTGACCGGCACGGCCAGTGGTATCGGCGAGCGGATGACCGCCTCGTAGTCGAGCGGCTTGACCCGCTCCATGACGCGGTCGAAGGAGTACGACAGGTCGAGGATGGGCTTGCGCCGCAACGCCCTTGAGAAGTCGACGAACTGCTTGGTCGTCAGGTCGTCGTAGTAGATCGAGAGCGGATACCAGGTCTCCCCGGCCAGGAAGTAGGCCGCGTTGATGCCTCCGGAGGAGCAGCCGTAGACGACGTCGAAGGCGTTCTTGTAGCCGTAGTCCTCCAGTTGGGACAGCATCGCCGCGGAGACGACTCCCCGCATGCCGCCGCCCTCCACGGCGAGCGCCACGCGCGCCCCGTCCTCGCGCCGACCCGGCAGGCTCCCCGAGGCACGTCGGGCGCGCAGGATCTCCAGGACGGGATGGTCCGGGTCCCAGTACCCGGCCCCGCTTCCGGCATCAGGCACCCTCATGGCACCACCCCCGCTGGAACATGCCCGGGTTCTCCCGCCACGACACGTCACGGGCGGGGCCAGGCGCACACCCTGCCGGACGACGATGCGAAAGGCCGTGCGCACGGACACCAGATCGCCGACCCGTACGCCGCGTCAGCGTACGGGTACACGCAGTGGACTCACATGCTGACTTTCCGTAACGATGTCGGCGCCGGATGCGAGCGCCGGGACGACATGAAGTCCCCCTTGCTCGGACGGAGTTACGGGCCAAGGGAAGGCAGGTACCAGTCGTGACGGACAGTGCGGAGGCAGGCAGTACGACCGCGGGCACCACGGAACCGGGCAGTACGGCCGCAGGCTTCGCGGAGCCGGGCAGTACGGCCACCGGCAGCACGGTCGCGGGCAGTACGACGGCGGGCATCGGGGTCGCGGGCAGCGGATTCACCAACGACCAACCCGCCTGCGGTGGCGAACCTGAGGCGTCGGACAGCCTCAAGGCGTTCGGCGCGGTCGTCAAGGCGTTCCGCAAGCGGGCGCGGCTGACACAGGAAGAGTTCGCCCCGCGGGTCCGGTACTCGGTACCCACGGTCGCCTCCATCGAGCAGGGCCGCCGGTTCCCCTCGCTCGAATTCGTGGAGCGGGCGGAGGAGGTCCTGGACGCGTTCGGCGCGCTGCGGGGAGCGGCGCGGCATCTGACGCGGCGGCCGGGCATCGCGAACTGGTTCCGGCGGTGGGCGGGTGTCGAGGCGGAAGCGGTGAGCCTGTACACGTACGAGTGCCGCGTGGTGCCGGGCCTGTTGCAGACGGAGGCGTACACGCGGGCGGTGTCGCTCAGCGTGCCGCCGTTGCCGGACGAGGAGGAACTGAACGCGCGCATCGCGGCACGACTGGACCGCCAAGAACTGCTGTCCACGCGCCGTAAGCCGCCGACGGCGTTCAGCTTCATCGTGGAACAGGCGGTGCTGGAACGGCACACGGGCGGGGAGGACGTGACGCGAGGCCAGTTCGACCACTTGTTGGACGTGATCGAACGGCACTGGAACGTCGAGTTCCAACTGATGCCGCTGCGGCGGCCGATGCACGCGGGGCTGGACGGGCCGATGCGACTTGCGGAGACACCTGAGCACCGGTGGTTCGGGTATTCGGAGGGGCAGGAAAACGGGCGACTCATCACCGACACGAAGGAGATCAGCCGCCTTCACCGGCGTTATGCTTCACTGCGCTCACAGGCCCTGACCCCCGAGGATTCCCTCAGCCTGTTGAAGCGAATGCGAGGAGCGCTATGAGCACGTCCGAACTGACCTGGTTCAAGAGCAGCTACAGCGGCTCCCAAGGTGACGACTGCGTCGAGGTGGCGCTGTCCGGCCGCCCCCAGGAAGCAACCGCGGCCGTCCACGTACGGGACTCGAAGCTGGACCGTAGCCCCCGACTCACCGTCACCCCCGAGGCATGGTGCGACTTCCTGCCGTACGCGACGCACGGCTGAGCCACTCCCTCCGTACGAACACGAGAAGCGCCACGCTCTCGTGCCCCGGGCCCGCCACCGCACACCGCGGCGGTGGCGGGGCCGACCGGAACGCCGGTGCCTCGCCGCTTCCCGCACGATCCAACGGCGCCCGTCCACCCCGGCCGACGAAAGCCCGCGCCGGGCCCTGCGTCCGAGTCGCCCAGGTCGCCCGAAACCTTCGAAATCCGTTTCCGGGCGCGGTGATCGATCCGTAGGGTGCGCGCCGTGGACACCACCTACCGGCGCCTCGCCGCCTCCGACACCGCCCACCTGGCCGACTTCCTGATCAACGAGTCGTGGCCGTTTCACGGGCCGACGGTGCTCGACCATGACACCGTCCGACAGCGGGTCCACGAGGGCTTCTACGACGGTGACGACAACCGCACCTTCTGGATCACCGAAGGCGGTGAAAGAGCCGGTCTTATCCGGCTGTTCGACCTCTCCGACGTACCCCACGGAGGCACGCCGCTGTTCGACCTCAGGATCGGCGGAGCCCACCGGGGACGGGGTCTGGGTGGACAGGCCCTGACCTGGCTGACGCACTACCTGTTCACCGAGTTCCCCGGTCTTCGGCGGATCGAGGGCACCACACGCCAGGACAACCGCGCGATGCGGCGCACGTTTCTGTCCGGCGGGTACGTGAAGGAAGCGCACTACCGCGAGGCCTGGCCCGGCGCACAGGGGCGCGTCCACGATGCGGTCGGATACGCGATCCTGCGCCGCGACTGGCTCTCCGGCGTGACGACGCCGCCGGACTGGAACGACGAGTAGTCTGCGAGGGACCCGTCGAAGCGAATGCGAGGAGTGCTATGAGCACGCCCAAGCCGACCTGGTTCAAGAGCAGTTACAGCGGATCACAGGGCGACAGCTGCGTCGAGGTGGCGATGTCCCGGTCCGCCGCGGCAGCGACCACGGCCGTCCACGTACGGGACTCCAAGCTGAATAGGAGCCCCCGGCTCACCCTCGCCCCCGACACCTGGCGGAGCTTCCTCTCCTACGCCACCCGGGACTGAGAACTCCACAACACGCACGCGACGCCCCGCCCCGCCCCGACGCAGACCGGGGCGGGGCGTCGCGTTTCGCCTCCGCACACGCCCCACCCCCGACCGTCGGGGCTTGAAGTCGCCGCCGCGCGGCTCCGGTCGGTGTACGGGCCCGGGGCCGCGCCGCCCAGCACCGGCACGGCGAAGGGTTTCAGCCACACCCCATACCATCTCGGCCACCGTGAACTCCCGTCGCGTGAGCCGATGTTCGATTACGGCCGTCATGGAGCCGATGCCGTCCCGCGCCATGGATTCAGCCGGTGCGGGCCCCCGTACGCCACCCCGGTGTTGATCGGCGAAACGTCCGCTTAACGAACATGGTCTCTCCGGCAACGAACGAGATCCGGCCAAGTTGTTGACGCGCTCCTGACAGGAACACCCTCCGGCTGACACTCTTCACCCCGTTCTGCGCACTTCTCATTCGCCGGCCGGCTGACACCCACCGGCCGGTACCCCCCTTGCAGAAGGAGTTCGCGTGAGATCCACGCCCAGCCGTCGCGCCACCGCGACCGGTGCTCTGATAGCCGCAGCGGCGCTTCTCGCCGTCGGCGTCCAGGCCGGCACGGCCACCGCCACCCCCGGCAACACGACCGCGGCAGCGGCGACCGCCGGCGCCAAGTTCGGTGCACTGGCAAAGCAGCTCACTCCCTCCCAGCGTGCCGAGCTGATCCGCGAGGCCGACGCGACCAAGGCGGCCACGGCCAAGGAGCTGGGACTCGGCTCCCAGGAGAAGCTCGTCGTCAGGGACGTCGTCCAGGACAACGACGGCACGACGCACACGCGTTACGAGCGCACCTTCGCGGGCCTGCCGGTGCTCGGCGGCGACCTGGTCGTCAAGGAGTCCAAGTCCGGCGCGACCCAGGGCGTCACCAAGGCGTCCAAGGTCACCAGCGGCCAGCTGAAGGCCGTGGACACGAAGGCCGATGTCGCGCCCGCCGTCGCCGAGAAGCAGGCGCTCGGGCTCGCCAAGGCCGAAGGCTCCAAGAAGACCGAGGCCGACCGGGCGCCCCGCAAGGTGGTCTGGATGGCGCAGGGCACGCCGCAGCTCGCCTACGAGACCGTCGTCGGCGGCCTCCAGGAGGACGGCACGCCGAACGAGCTGCACGTCATCACGGACGCCACCACCGGCGCGAAGCTGTACGAGTGGCAGGGTGTCGTCAACGGCGTCGGCAACACGCAGTTCAGCGGCCAGGTCACCCTGGGCACCTCGGGTTCGTACACGCTGACGGACGCGGGCCGCGGCAACCACAAGACGTACAACCTGAACCACGGCAGCTCCGGCACCGGGACGCTGTTCTCGAACACCACGGACGTCTGGGGCAACGGCACCCCGCAGAACGCCGAGACGGCCGGCGCCGACGCGCACTACGGCGCGGCGGAGACCTGGGACTACTACAAGAACGTCCACGGCCGCACCGGCATCCGGGGCGACGGCGTCGGCGCGTACTCCCGCGTCCACTACGGCAACAACTACGTCAACGCGTTCTGGCAGGACAGCTGCTTCTGCATGACGTACGGCGACGGCAGCGGCAACACGAACCCGCTGACCGCCCTCGACGTGGCCGCGCACGAGATGTCGCACGGCGTCACCGCCAACACCGCGGGCCTGATCTACAGCGGCGAGTCCGGTGGCCTCAACGAGGCGACCAGCGACATCTTCGCCACCGCGGTCGAGTTCTACGCCAACAACGCGTCCGACAAGGGCGACTACCTCATCGGCGAGAAGATCGACATCAACGGCGACGGCACCCCGCTGCGCTACATGGACAAGCCGAGCAAGGACGGCGCGTCCAAGGACGCGTGGTACTCGGGCATCGGCAACATCGACGTCCACTACTCCTCGGGTCCGGCGAACCACTTCTTCTACCTGCTCTCCGAGGGCAGCGGAAAGAAGACCATCAACGGCGTCGACTACGACTCGCCGACCTCCGACGGTCTGCCGGTGACCGGCATCGGCATCAACAAGGCCGAGAAGATCTGGTTCAAGGCGCTCAGCACCAAGTTCACCTCCACCACGAACTACGCGGCGGCCCGCACCGGCACCCTCGCCGCCGCCGGTGAGCTGTACGGCACCACCAGCGCCGAGTACAAGGCCGTCGCCGACGCCTGGGCCGCCATCAACGTCGGCTCGCGTCCCGGTGGCGGCGAGCCCAACCCCGGCGGCAAGGTCTTCGAGAACACCGCCTCGGTCGCCATCCCGGACCGCGGCGCGGCCGTCACCACCTCGGTGAACGTCACCGGTATCACGGGCAACGCCCCCAGCACCCTCAAGGTCGGCGTGGACATCACCCACACCTACCGCGGTGACCTGGCCATCGACCTGGTCGCCCCGGACGGCTCGACCTACCGGCTGAAGAACGCCGGTCTCGGCGACTCGGCGGACAACGTCGTGGAGACCTACACGGTCGACGCCTCGTCCGAGGTCGCCAACGGCACCTGGAAGCTCAAGGTCCAGGACATGTACTCGGGCGACAAGGGCACCATCAACGGCTTCAAGCTGACCTTCTGAGACGGCTTCGGGCCGACTCCCCGAGACCCGGGCGACACCCTGTGACGCCCGGACAGCACCCGAACCACGTTCCGGACCTCGGTACGGAACGGCCGCCCGGGAGGAGCACCGCGCTCCTCCCGGGCGGTTCGGCGTCCACGGGGGTACGGGACGGCCCCGGGCTCAGAGCCTGAGGCTCTCAGCGCATGAGCAGGCCCGCGCCGTCCGCCGTGGTCTCCGTCGGCAGCGCCACCAGCCCGAGCTCGGCGCCGGTCGCCAGCCGCGGATGCGCGGGCAGCACCCGCACCGTGCAGCCGTACGGACCGGTGCGGTCGAGCACCAGCGGCCCCTCGTAGAGCCAGCGGCCCTCCAGGTCCTGGCCGCCCGCGGGCTTCAGCGGGAGGACCTGGGCGTCCGAGATCCCGTCGGCGGCGTCCACCCGGCCGGCCACCGCCTGCACCTCCACGTCCTCCGGCTCCAGCTCCCCGAGGGTGACCCTGGCCCGCAGCATCAGCGTCGAGCCCAGCTCGGCCGAGCCCTCCACCGTGTCCGGCACCTCGGCCGCCACGTGGTCGACCGCGACCCGCGGCCAGGCGGTGCGGACCGCCGCCTTCCAGCCGGCGAGACGGCGGGCCGCGCCCCGGTCCATCGCCCGTTGCGCCAGCGCCGCGGGCGCGTACAGCCGCTCCACATACTCCGCGACCATGCGCCCGGCGAGGACCCTGGGGCCGAGGTCGCGCAGCGTGCGCCGGACCATCTCGATCCAGCGGCCCGGGAGCCCCTCGTCGTCCCGGTCGTAGAAACGCGGCGCGATGCGGTCCTCGATCAGCTCGTAGAGCGCGCCCGCCTCCAGGTCGTCGCGGCGGTCCTCGTCCACGGCCAGACCGTCGGCGGTGGGGATCGCCCAGCCGAAGTCCGGCTCGTACCACTCGTCCCACCAGCCGTCGAGGACCGAGAGGTTGAGACAGCCGTTGAGCGCGGCCTTCATTCCGCTGGTGCCGCACGCCTCCAGAGGGCGCAGCGGGTTGTTGAGCCAGATGTCGCACCCCGGATAGAGCTTCTGCGCCAGGGCCATGCCGTAGTCGGGCAGGAAGACGATGCGGTGGCGGACCCGGGGGTCGTCGGAGAACCGCACCAGCTCCCGCACCAGCCGCTTGCCGCCGTCGTCGGCGGGGTGGGCCTTGCCCGCGACGACGATCTGGACCGGGCGCTCCGGATGGGTCAGCAATTCCCTGAGCCGGTCGCGGTCGCGCAGCATGAGGGTCAGCCGCTTGTACGAGGGCACGCGCCGGGCGAAGCCGATCGTGAGCACGTCCGGGTCCAGCACGCCGTCGATCCAGCCGAGTTCGGCCGGTTCCGCGCCCCGGTCGCGCCAGGAGACGCGGAGCCGTTCGCGCACCTCGGTGACCAGCTGGTCACGCAACTCCCGCCGCAGCTCCCAGAGTTCGCCGTCGGGGATGTCGGTAGCACCGTCCCAGGGCCCGGCGGCGCCGTCCCATCGTCCGGGGGACCCGCCGTACCGGCCGCACAGCCGCAGGATCTCGGGGGCGACCCAGGTGGGTGCGTGGACTCCGTTGGTCACCGAGGCGATCGGCACCTCCTCGGCGTCGAAGCCCGGCCACAGCCCGGCGAACATCTCACGGCTGACCCGTCCGTGGAGGGTGGAGACGCCGTTGGCGCGCTGGGCGAGGCGCAGCCCCATCACCGCCATGTTGAAGACGCGCGGCTCGCCGCCGGGGTAGGTCTCCGTGCCCAGGTCCAGGACGTCTTCGACGTCCACGCCAGGGAGTTCGCCCTCGTCGCCGAAGTGCCGGGCGACGAGTTCGCGGTCGAAGCGGTCGATCCCGGCCGGCACGGGCGTGTGGGTGGTGAAGACCGTTCCGGCCCGTACGAACTCCACCGCGGCGTCGAAGTCCAGCCCCGAGTCGGCGAGTTCACGGATGCGTTCGAGGCCAAGGAATCCGGCGTGCCCCTCGTTGGTGTGGAACACCTCGGGCGCCGGGTGGTCGGTGAGGCGGCAGTACGTGCGCACCGCCCGTACCCCGCCGATGCCGAGCAGCATCTCCTGGAGCAGCCGGTGCTCGCTGCCGCCCCCGTACAGCCGGTCGGTCACCTCGCGTTCGCCGGGCGCGTTCTCCTCCACCTCGGAGTCCAGCATCAGCAGCGGTACGCGTCCGACCCGGGCCTGCCAGATGTGGGCGTGCAGCGAGCGGCCGCCGGGCAGCGCGAGCACCACCCGGCTGGGGCTTCCGTCGGCCTCGCGGAGCTGGGTGAGGGGCAGCTCGTCCGGGTCGAGCACGGGGTAGTGCTCCTGCTGCCAGCCGTCGCGGGACAGGCTCTGGCGGAAGTAGCCGTGCCGGTAGAGCAGACCGACGGCGACGAGCGGGACACCCAGGTCGCTGGCGGCCTTGAGGTGGTCCCCGGCGAGGATGCCGAGCCCGCCGGAGTACTGGGGCAGGGCGGCGGTGACGCCGAACTCGGGCGAGAAGTAGGCGACGGCGGCCGGGAGTTCCACGCCCCGGCCGAGCTGTTCCTGGTACCACCTGGGCCCGTCCAGATAGTTCCGCAGATCCGCGGACGCCTCGGCCAGCCGCTGCAGGAACTGTTCGTCCGCCGCCAGCTCGGCGAGCCGTGCGGCCGACACGGCGCCGAGCAGCCGCACGGGGTCGCACTCCGCCGTCCGCCGGATCTCCGGGTCGACGGCCTGGAAGAGTTCACGGGTCTCGGTGTGCCAGGACCAGCGCAGGTTGTGGGCGAGGTCGCTGAGCGGTCGAAGGGGGTCGGGGAGGACGGGACGCACGGTGAATCGACGAATGGCCTTCACACGTTCCACCTATACAGGGGACGCGCCGTTCCCGGCGGACGCACCACGGCGTACGCGGCTCCGTCACCCTCGGGGATTCCCAGCCGCCCACAGAATTTCCCGGCGATGCGCGGACATGTCCTTCGGCCCCGAATGGACGAATACGGACCCAACACCTTCCACACCCCATGAATTCCGCCCGAATGCACTACAAAAACGGGGTGCAGCAGGCCGTTTCGCGCGCGCTCGGCGCTTCCGCACCCGGCCGTTCGAGTGCCATTTGAGTGAATGCGAAAGAAGCGGCCCTGCCCACACACCGTCAGCCGCCGACCGAGCGGCCGGAAGCGGCTAGAAAGGACGGACCCCCGTCGGTCGCGGTGGGCGCATTCGGCCCTCCGCGACACCGGCGCGCCCTGCTCGGCCCGAGCCCTGTCCCCAGAGGTTTCCATGATCGGTCGCATTCCCGTCCTCGACGTCGGCCCCCTCGTCGACTGCGGCAGAAGGCCAGCCAAGGCGGTCACCGGCGAGACCTTCCAGGTCACCGCGACCGTCTTCGGGGAGGGCCACGGTGCCGTCGCGGCGAACGTGGTCCTGCTGGACCCGAACGGGCGGACCGGGCCCTGGACGCCGATGCGCGAACTCGCCCCCGGCACCGACCGGTGGGGCGCCGACGTCGCCCCGGACGCCGAGGGGCGCTGGACGTACGCGGTCGAGGCGTGGAGCGACCCGGTCACCACCTGGCGGCACGAGGCCGGCATCAAGATCCCGGCGGGGATCGACACCGCGCTCGTCCTGGCGGAGGGCGCCGAGCTGCACGAACGGGCCGCCGTGGGCGTGCCCAAGCGGGACGGGCGCGAGGCCGTGCTGGCCGCGGCCGACGCGCTGCGCGACGCGTCCCGCCCGGCCGCCGCCCGGCTGGCCGCGGCGCTGGCGCCCGAGGTACGGGCCGCGCTCGACCGCCATCCGCTGCGCGAGCTGGTCACCGGGTCCGCCCCGCTGCCGCTGCTGGTCGAGCGCCGAAGGGCCTTGTTCGGCTCCTGGTACGAACTGTTCCCCCGCTCGGAGGGCGCCACCGTCGAGCCGGCAGCGGCGGCCGGGGCGGTCGCGGTGTCCGAGCCGGCCGGACGTTCCGGGCGGCCGGGACAGGCCGGACCGGACCGGACCACGACGGCCGCGCCGCCGCGGATCGTCAGCGGCACCTTCCGTACCGCCGCCGAGCGGCTGCCCGCGGTCGCCGCCATGGGGTTCGACGTGGTCTACCTTCCGCCCGTCCACCCCATCGGCACCACTCATCGCAAGGGCCCCAACAACTCCCTCTCCGCCGCACCGCACGACGTCGGCGTGCCGTGGGCGATCGGATCGGCCGAGGGCGGTCACGACGCCGTCCACCCGGATCTCGGCACCCTCGACGACTTCGACCATTTCGTCGCGACGGCGCGCAAGCTGCGCATGGAGATCGCGCTGGACTTCGCGCTCCAGTGCTCCCCCGACCACCCCTGGGTCCAGGAGCACCCCGACTGGTTCCGGCACCGCGCCGACGGTTCGATCGCCTACGCCGAGAATCCGCCGAAGAAATACCAGGACATCTATCCGATCGCCTTCGACAAGGACATGCGCGGCCTGGTCGAGGAAACGGTTCGCATTCTCCGTTTCTGGATGGACCACGGAGTGCGGATCTTCCGGGTCGACAATCCGCACACCAAACCGGTGGTCTTCTGGGAGAAGGTGATCGCCGAGATCAACGGGACCGATCCGGATGTGATCTTCCTGGCCGAGGCATTCACCCGTCCCGCGATGATGCGGACGCTGGCCGCCATCGGTTTCCAGCAGTCCTACACGTATTTCACCTGGCGCGACAGCAAGAAGGAGATCACCGAGTACATCACGGAACTGGCGGGCGAGACCGCCGCGTTCATGCGGCCCAATTTCTTCGTGAACACCCCGGACATCCTGCCGGGCCATCTCCAGGACGGGGGCCGCCCGGCCTTCGAGGCACGGGCCGTGCTCGCCGCGACGCTGGCGCCCTCCTGGGGCGTGTACGCGGGCTACGAGCTGTGCGAGAACACGCCGGTGCGCCCGGGCAGCGAGGAATACCTCGACTCGGAGAAGTACCAGATCCGGATCAGGGACTGGGAGGGGGCGGCGCGCGAGGGCCGCACGCTGGCCCCGCTCATCACCCGTCTCAACCGCATCAGGCGGTGTCACCCGGCTCTCCAGCAATTGCGCGATGTGCACTTCCACGCCGCCGACAACGACGCGGTGATCGCGTACAGCAAGCGCTCGGGGCAGGACACCGTACTGGTGGTCGTCAACCTCGACCCGCACCACACCCAGGAGGCCACGGTCTCGTTGGACATGTCGCGACTCGGCCTCGACCGGCACGAGAGCGTGCCGGTGCGCGACGAGCTCACCGGCGACACCTATCACTGGGGCAGGACCTTCTATGTGCGCCTGGAGCCGGGCGTCACGCCCGCGCACATCGTGGGCCTGCGACCGTCCCCGTCTACCGGAGGGTCACCCACACCATGATCGTCAATGAGCCCGTCCCCGACACGTTCGAGGACACCCCCGCCAAGGACCGCGATCCCGACTGGTTCAAGCGTGCCGTCTTCTACGAGGTACTGGTCCGTTCCTTCCAGGACTCCAACGGCGACGGCATCGGCGACCTCAAGGGCATCACCGCCAAGCTGGACTACCTCCAGTGGCTGGGCGTCGACTGCCTCTGGCTGCCACCCTTCTTCAAGTCGCCGCTGCGCGACGGCGGTTACGACGTCTCCGACTACACCGCCGTGCTGCCGGAGTTCGGCGACCTGGCCGACTTCGTCGAGTTCGTCGACGCCGCGCACCAGCGCGGCATGCGCGTGATCATCGACTTCGTCGTGAACCACACGAGCGATCAGCACGAGTGGTTCCAGCAGTCCCGCACCGACCCGGAGGGGCCGTACGGCGACTACTACGTCTGGGCCGACGACGACAAGCAGTTCCCGGACGCCCGGATCATCTTCGTCGACACGGAGACGTCCAACTGGACGTTCGACCCGGTGCGCAAGCAGTACTACTGGCACCGGTTCTTCTCCCACCAGCCCGACCTCAACTACGAGAACCCGGCGGTGCGGGAGGAGATCCTGGCCGCGCTGCGCTTCTGGCTGGACCTCGGCATCGACGGGTTCCGGCTGGACGCCGTGCCGTACCTCTTCCAGCGCGAGGGCACCAACTGCGAGAACCTCCCGGAGACGCACGACTTCCTCAAGCGGGTGCGCGAGGAGATCGACACGCACTACCCGGACACCGTGCTGCTCGCCGAGGCCAATCAGTGGCCGGAGGACGTCGTCGACTACTTCGGCGACTACCAGCGCGGCGGGGACGAGTGCCACATGGCGTTCCACTTCCCCGTGATGCCGAGGATCTTCATGGCGGTCCGGCGGGAGAGCCGCTACCCGGTCTCCGAAGTCCTGGCGAAGACCCCGGCGATCCCGAGCAACTGCCAGTGGGGCATCTTCCTGCGCAACCACGACGAACTCACCCTCGAAATGGTCACGGACGAGGAACGTGACTACATGTACGCGGAGTACGCCAAGGACCCGCGGATGCGCGCCAACATCGGCATTCGGCGGCGCCTGGCGCCCCTGCTCGACAACGACCGCAACCAGATCGAACTGTTCACCGCGCTGCTGCTGTCCCTGCCGGGCTCCCCGATCCTCTACTACGGGGACGAGATCGGAATGGGCGACAACATCTGGCTGGGCGACCGCGACGCGGTGCGCACCCCGATGCAGTGGACGCCCGACCGCAACGCGGGCTTCTCCTCCAGCGATCCCGGGCGGCTCTACCTCCCCACGATCATGGACCCGGTCTACGGCTACCAGGTCACCAACGTCGAGGCGTCGATGGCCTCCCCGTCGTCGCTGCTGCACTGGACCCGGCGGATGATCGAGATCCGCAAGCAGAACCCCGCCTTCGGGCTCGGCTCGTTCAACGAACTGCCGTCGTCGAACCCGGCGGTGCTCGCCTTCACCCGCGAGCACGGTGACGACCTGGTGCTGTGCGTGAACAACTTCTCGCGGTTCGCGCAGCCCACGGAGCTCGATCTGCGCTCGTACGACGGGCGCCATCCGGTCGAGTTGATCGGCGGGGTGCGCTTCCCCGCCATCGGCTCGCTGCCCTATCTGCTGACGCTGGCGGGGCACGGGTTCTACTGGTTCCGGCTGCGCAAGGACGTCCCGTCCAACTGACGGTACGTCACTTCACGGCAACCGAACGCGGGGCGGTGACCGCCGCCCCGCACGGGGAACGCCCTTCCCCCTCTCTCGCGCCTCTCGCCCATTCGCCGCGTCGAACGCTTCCGGGCCCCTCTTCGAGCCGAGTCCGTACGGACCATCCTGACCCGACACGTCCCGCACAGTCGGACAGCCAATGCCGCAATCCGGAACACTCTTCGCATCCTGTGGTGTGCCCGGGGAAAGGACGCGTTGCCATGTCGGAGGCTGCATCCATCCGGGTCGCCCTGGCCGACAGCACAGCTCTGCTTCCGTCTCTCGTCCCCCTGCTGCACGAATGGCTGCCCCGGCAGCGGTGGTTCGCGGGCAAGGGGCAGCCGATCACCGGATTCTCGCTGGTGTCGGCGACCGAGATGCTGCCGGTGGACGCCCCTACCGTGACCGCCGGATCCGGGGCCGGGCTGCTCCATCTGCTGGTGCGGGCCCATCAGCCTTCGGCGCCCGCGCGATGGCCCGCCGACTGCTACCAACTGCTGCTCGGAGTACGGGCCGCGCTGCCTCCCCCGCTGGCACCCGCGCTCATCGGCCGTCCGGTGAACGGACCGCTCGCGGGCCGCGCGGTCTACGAGGGGCTGCGCGATCCCCGCCTCGCCGCGCTCCTGCTGGAGCGGCTGCGCACCCCCGGCGCGCTGGGCGCCCTGCGCTTCGGCCGGGGCGGCGCACCCGTCGCCGCCGGAACGGCGCCACGCGTGCTGGACACCGAGCAGTCCAACACCTCGCTCGTCTACGGCGACGCCTACATCCTCAAGATCTTCCGCCGGGTGTTCCCGGGCACCAACCCCGATCTGGAACTGCCGCTGGCGCTCGCTCGCGAGGGGTGCGGCCGGGTGCCCGCCCCCGTCGCCTGGTTCGAGTCCGTCGCGCCCGAACCGCTCACCCTCGGCGTTCTCCAGCCGTACCTGCGCGACGCGGAGGACGGCTGGCAGCTCGCCCTGCGCGCCCTCGCCCGGGGCCACGACTTCACCGAAGAGGCGCACGCGCTGGGCCGGGCCACCGCGGAGGTGCACACCGCGCTGGCCGCCGCGCTGCCCACGCCCGTCCTGCGTCCCGCCCAGACCGCGCACCTGGCGGCCGGGATGGTGCGCAGACTGGAGGCCGCGGCGCGCGCGGTGCCCGCGCTCGTGCCGTACGTGCCCGGTCTGCGCGCGGCGTTCGACGCGGTGGCCTCGCTCGGGGACCGGGGCCACGACCGGGCGGCCCAGCGGATCCACGGCGATCTCCATCTCGGCCAGACCCTGCGCGCGGCCGACGGTTTCTGGTCGCTGATCGACTTCGAGGGCGAGCCGGCCAGGCCGCTGGCCGAGCGCCGCCGCCCGCAGCCACCGGTGCGCGACGTCGCCGGCATGCTCCGCTCCTTCGACTACGCGGCCCGTTCGCACCGCCCGTGGAACGCCGAGTGGGCGGCGCGCTGCCGGACCGCGTACTGCGAGGGCTACGCCGAGGCCGCGGGCGTCGACCCGCGCAGCGAACCGGAGCTGCTGCGCGCCCACGAGACCGACAAGGCGGTGTACGAGGTGCTGTACGAGGCACGGCACCGGCCCGACTGGCTGCCGGTCCCGATGGCGGCGATCCACCGTCTGGCCGCCGTCTCCGACTGACGGGCCGCCTGCCCGGCGGCTGCCCGGCATCCGGCCGACATCTGTCCTCCCCGTTCGCTCTCCCCCACCACCCCGCGAAGGAGGCCGTCCCCGTGACCGCCCGTAAGCCGTCCCGCAACACGCCCGTCGACGAAGCGCCCGCCACACTCCCGGCCGCCACCGCACCGGTCACCGCACCGGTCGCCACCGCACCGGCCACTGCCGCACCGTCCGTCGCGGCGGAACCGATGACCACGGCCCCCGTGACCGCGGCGCCGGCCACGACCGCCCCTGCCTCATCCGTCGCGTCCGTCGCATCCGCCTCCTCCGCCGCCCCGGCCCGGCTGAGGAGGCCCGCCGCCGAGCGGGACGGGGCGGGACGGGCCGTCGGGCGGACCGCACCCGCCCGTGCCCGCGTGGAGGGCTCCGGCGGCCACGGGGTCCGCGAGGCGAGCCCTCTCGACGACGGCGACCGGGCCCGGCTGCTCGCCGGGGAGCACCACGACCCGCACGCCCTGCTCGGCGCCCATCCGGTGCGCGGCGGGGTGGTCTTCCGGGCGCTGCGCCCGTTCGCGCGGTCCGTGACCGTACTCGCCAAGGGGCTGCGGGTGCGGCTCCACGACGACGGGGACGGACTCTTCTCCGGGCTGCTGCCGATGCCCTCGCTGCCCGAGTACCGATTGCAGGTGGTCTACGAGGACACCGAGACCGAGGTGCACGACCCGTACCGCTTCCTGCCCGCGCTCGGTGAACTCGATCTGCATCTGATCGGCGAGGGCCGGCACGAGGAGCTGTGGACCGCGCTCGGCGCACACCCCATGGAGCACCAGGGCGTGGCCGGGACCCGGTTCACCGTCTGGGCGCCCGACGCGCGCGGGGTGCGGATGGTCGGGGACTTCAACTTCTGGGACGGCACCGGGTTCCCGATGCGTTCGCTGGGCGCCAGCGGGGTGTGGGAGCTGTTCCTGCCCGGGATCGGCGAGGGCGCCCTGTACAAGTTCGACATCTGCCGCCCCGACGGTTCGCACACCACGCGCGCCGACCCGATGGCGCGCCGCACCGAGGTTCCGCCCGCCACCGCGTCGATCGTGACGGCCACGCACCACGAGTGGCGGGACCAGGAGTGGATGGCGCACCGCGGCGACGTGCCGGTGCACGAGGCGCCGTTCTCCGTCTACGAGGTCCATCTGCCGTCCTGGCGACCAGGTCTGACGTATCGCCAACTGGCCGAGCAACTCCCCCGGTACGTACGCGACCTGGGATTCACGCACGTGGAGCTGATGCCGGTCGCCGAGCATCCCTTCGGCGGGTCCTGGGGCTATCAGGTCACGGGTTTCTACGCGCCGACGTCCCGTCTGGGCACGCCGGACGACTTCCGTCACCTCGTCGACGCGCTGCACCGGGCCGGTATCGGGGTGATCGTGGACTGGGTGCCCGCGCACTTCCCGCGCGACGACTGGGCACTCGCGGAGTTCGACGGCCGCCCGCTGTACGAGCACTCCGACCCGGCGCGGGCCGCGCATCCGGACTGGGGGACGCTGGAGTTCGACTACGGGCGCAAGGAGGTGCGCAACTTCCTGGTCGCGAACGCCACTTACTGGTGCGAGGAGTTCCACGTCGACGGGCTGCGCGTCGACGCGGTCGCCTCGATGCTCTACCTCGACTACTCGCGCGAGGACGGCCAGTGGTCCCCCAACGAGCACGGGGGCAGGGAGAATCCGGACGCCGTCGCCTTCCTCCAGGAGATGAACGCCACCGTCTACCGCCGCAACCCCGGCGTCGTCACCATCGCCGAGGAGTCCACCGCCTGGGACGGCGTCACCCGGGCCACCCACCACGTCGGGCACGGCGGTTACGGCGGGCTGGGCTTCGGGCTGAAGTGGAACATGGGCTGGATGCACGACTCCCTCCAGTACATGACGAAGGAGCCGGTGCACCGCAAGTACCACCACGACGAGATGACCTTCTCGATGGTGTACGCGTACAGCGAGAACTACGTGCTGCCGATCTCGCACGACGAGGTGGTGCACGGCAAGCAGGCGCTGGTGAGCAAGATGCCCGGCGACTGGTGGCAGCGGCGCGCCAACCACCGCGCCTACCTCGGCTTCATGTGGGCCCATCCGGGCAAGCAACTCCTCTTCATGGGGCAGGAGTTCGCGCAGGGTGCGGAATGGTCGCAGGAGCACGGACCGGAGTGGTGGCTGCTCGACCCGACGTACGCGTCGGCGGGCGACCACCGGGGCGTGCGCGACCTGGTCGCCGATCTGAACGCGGTGTACCGCGCCACGCCCGCGCTCTGGCAGTGCGACACCGTGCCGGAGGGCTTCTCCTGGGTGGACGGCGGCGCGGCCGAGGACAACGTCTTCGCCTTCCTGCGCCACGACAGGCACGGTGCGCCGCTGCTCGCCGTCAGCAACTTCTCCCCGGTGGTGCGGCACGACTACCGCATCGGCGTCCCGGACGTGCGCGGCGGCCGGGTGGCGTGGGCGGAGGTGCTCAACACGGACGCGGCGCGGTACGGCGGCGGCGGTGTGTGCCACCCCGGTCCGCTGGAGCCGGAGGCGATCCCGGCCCACGGCAGGAACGCCAGCGTGACGCCGACGCTCCCGCCGCTGGCGACGGTGTGGCTGCGGCCGGTCTGATCGTGGCCGCGTCCGGGGTCAGCCGCAGGTGGTGAACTCGGGTGCGGTCTTCGCCAGGTAGACACTGGCGTGGCCCTGGTCGTCACTGATCAGGGGCACCGTGACGGTGTCGTGCGCCTTCCACGGGTATCCGTTCGCGTCGAAGGTCCAGTCGCCGGTCACCTTCGTGGCCAGCTTCGACAGCGCCACCCAGCCGTACTGCTGCTCCGGGACGGTGATGGTCAGGCTGTTCCCCAGCGTCTCGCTCAGGTTGTACGTCACGCTGCCGGAGATGGTGAGGGAGACGCTCGCCTGGACGGGGCTTGCCGCTCCCGAGCCCACGCCCGAGGTGAAGGACACGCCGAGTGTGCTCGTCCATCCGCTGGTGATGGTCAGCGAGAACGTCCACGGCACCGGCGCACCGGTGCCGTTGTACCAGACGGGCGAGACGCACTCGACGGGCAGCGGCTCGGCGGGGGCCTGGGTCCCCTTCGTCCACGAGCAGGTGGCCGCGTCCTTCTGACAGCGCTTGGAGGCGTACTCCACGGCGGCGTCGAGGGCGGCGCCCGAGGCCGCGGCGGGGATCTTCCACTGCTGCGCGGCGGAGCCGTTGCAGCCGTAGGTCTGGGTCCACGCGTCGTCGTACTGGGCGTTCAGGACGATGTCGACGCACTTGTTGTCACCGGCGTTGCGGATCATGAAGGTGTTGGCGACGCCGGTGACGGGCTGGAAGTACCAGCGCTGGGAGGCGGCCCCGGAACACGGCTGCTGCCTCAGCGGAAGGCCGGTCGCCACGCACTTCCCGGTGAAGTCGTTGGCCAGGGTGAACGACCCGTCGGCCTGCTTGTTGGCGGTCCACTGCTGGTGGTGGCCGGGCGCGGAGTTGGTGACGACGTAGACGCCGTCCCCCGTGTTGCCGTTCTGCACGTCCAGGTTCCGGCCGTTGCCGGCCGCGGTGAACGTCAGCCCGGCGAGGCCGGACGCCTCGGCCGCCCTCGCCGTTCCGGTCTGCGCGGTCAGGCCGAGTACGACGGCCAGCGCGGCCACGAAGGTGGCCAACGCCCTGGGCAAGGCGCGGCTCGCACGCGAATTCATGACGGGTCCCCCTGTGCGATCAATGGATTGCTCGGAGTGATGGCGCCCGTCACGCTAGCGCCGTCCGCCCGCCCGCGAGGGGCGCCTCGGCGACAATGGCCGACACACGAGGTGTCGGCCGGAAGACGCCGATCTCCGGGACCCGGTCGGCTCAGGCCGCCCTCCAGCACGTCCTCCGACTCCTGAAGGACCCGGGAGCACGTACGGGGGCCGTCGCGGACGTGCCCGCGACGGCCCCTCGTCGTTGTGTTCCGGGTGTTCCGGAAGCCCGCTACGCCTTCGCCGTGACGGGCTCCTGGCCACCGGCGCGCGGCTCCGGGACCTCCGCGCCCTCGCCGTCCCGGTTCAGCATCCGCTCGTTCCACGGGAGCGCGCCGGAGAGGACCTGCTCCACCCGCTCCTTGTCGATCTCCTTGGTCCAGGTGCCGACGAGGACGGTGGCCACCGCGTTCCCGGCGAAGTTCGTCAGGGCGCGGGCCTCGCTCATGAAGCGGTCGATGCCGACGATGAGCCCGACGCCGTCGACCAGTCCGGGCCGGTGCGACTGGAGACCGCCCGCGAGGGTGGCCAGTCCCGCGCCGGTGACCCCGGCCGCGCCCTTCGAGGCGACGATCATGAAGAGCAGCAGGGAGACCTGCTCGCCGAAGCTCAGCGGGTCGCCCAGCGCGTTGGCGATGAAGAGCGAGGACATCGTGAGGTAGATCGCGGTGCCGTCGAGGTTGAAGGAGTACCCCGTCGGCACGGTGATGCCGACGACCGGCCGGCTGACCCCCAGGTGCTCCATCTTCGCGATGAGCCGCGGCAGCGCGGACTCGGAGGAGGAGGTGGAGAGGATCAGCAGGAACTCACGGCCCAGGTACTTCAGCAGCGCGATCAGATTGACCCCGGCGACCAGCCGCAGGATCGTGCCGAGCACCACGAAGACGAAGAGCGCGCAGGTGACGTAGAAGCCGATCATGATGATGGCGAGGGACTTCAGCGCGTCGACGCCGGTCTCGCCGACCACGGCCGCCATCGCGCCGAACGCGCCGACCGGGGCCGCCCACATGATCATGGCGAGAATGCGGAAGACCAGGCGCTGGATGTGGCCGATGCCGCGCAGGACCGGTTCGCCCGCCGCTCCCATGGCCTGGAGCGCGAAGCCCGCGAGCAGGGCGACCAGCAGGGTCTGGAGCACCTGGCCCTCGGTGAACGCGGACACGATCGTGGTGGGGATGATGCCGAGCAGGAAGTCCGTGGTCGACTCGCTCGCGCCCGCCGCCTGCTTCTCACCGGCGGCGCGTGCCGCCTCGGTGAGGTGGAGGCCCTGGCCGGGCTCCAGCAGGTTGCCGACGAGCAGACCGATGGCGAGCGCCACCGTCGACATCACCAGGAAATAGCCGAGGGCGAGTCCGCCGACCGCGCCGACCTTGGCGGCCTTGCGCACCGATCCGACGCCCAGCACGATCGTGCAGAAGATGATGGGCGAGATCATCATCTTGATGAGGTTCACGAAGCCGGTGCCGATCGGCTTGAGCTCGACGGCGACGTCCGGGGCCACGAAGCCCACCAGAATGCCGAGAGCCACGGCGGCGATCACGGCCAGATACAGATAGTGCGTACGGTCCCGCTTGGCGGCTGCCACTCCCACGGGGGCTCTCCTCGGCTCGTCCGGGTCACTCCCCCGTCCCTGGGGGCGCAAGGGCTGTCCGGCGGATCGGGGCCGGAAAAACCCTCGGCGAATATCTCGCTCCGTGTGAGGGCGGTCACTGTTACGTGCATTTCGTTCATATGTTTCCGGCCAGGCAGACTGGGGGACATGCGTCTGCCCCGTCCCCGTCCGCGAAGCCTGGCCGGACAGCTGTTCGCCATGCAGGTGGTGCTGGTCGCGGCGGTGGTGGCGGGGTGCGCGTTCTTCGCGTACGCCTCCGGCCGGAAACAGGCGGAGGAGACCGCGACCCGGCAGGTGAGGACGGCGGCGCTGGCGATCGCCGGCTCCCCGTCCGTCCGGGAGGCGATCCGCGCCCCGGACCCGTCCGCCGCGCTCCAGCCGTACGCGGAGAAGGTCCGCAGGGACACCGGGATCGCGTTCGTCACCATCATGTCCCCGGAACGGATCCGCTGGACGCATCCGGTCACCGACCGGATCGGGGAGGAGTTCCTCGGCCACACCTCGCGGGCCCTGCGCGGCGAGACGTTCACCGAGACGTACGCCGGCACCCTCGGTCCCTCGATCCGGGTCGTCACCCCGATCCGGGACGGCGGCAGGATCATCGGCCTGGTCAGTGCGGGCATCACGGTCGACCGGGTCTCCTCGCAGGTGCGGGCGCAGCTGGGGGCGCTGGGGCTGGCCGCGGGCGGGGCGCTGGTGCTCGGCGGTCTCGGCACGTATGTGATCAACGCCCGGCTCCGCCGGCACACGCACGGCATGAACGCGGCCGAGCTGAGCCGGCTGCACGACTACCACCAGGCCACGCTCCACGCGGTGCGCGAGGGACTGCTGATGCTCGACGGGCGGCGCAGGATCGCGCTGATCAACGACGCTGGCCGGGAGCTGCTGGGGCTGGGACCGGACGCCCTCGGGCGCCGGGTCGCCGATCTGAGGCTTCCGGCGCCGCTGACCGGGGCACTGCTCGCCTCCGAGGAGCGGGTCGACGAGCTGCATCTGACAGCGGACCGGGTGATCGTGGTCAACACCCGCCCGGTGGTGGGCGGGGAGCAGCGCGGCACGGTCGTGACCCTGCGCGATCACACCGAACTCCAGGCGCTGTCCGGGGAGTTGGACTCCGAGCGGGGGTTCACCCAGGCGTTGCGCTCGCAGGCCCACGAGGCGGCGAACCGGCTGCACACCGTGGTCTCGCTGATCGAACTGGGGCGGGCCGACGAGGCGGTCGGTTTCGCCACCGCCGAACTGGAGCTGGCCCAGACCCTCACCGACCGGGTCGTCGCCGCGGTCGGCGAACCGGTGCTGGCGGCGCTGCTGTTGGGCAAGGCGGCACAGGCCAACGAGCGGGGTGTGGAGCTGGTGCTCGCGGAGGACAGTCTGATCGACGACGGCGCCCTGCCCGCGACGCTGCCGGACCGGGACCTGGTGACGATCCTCGGCAACCTGATCGACAACGCGGTGGACGCGGCGTCGGAGGCGGCGGCCGGCCACGCCCCGCAGGGCACGCCCCGTCCGACCGCACCCCCGGCCGCCCCCGACGCGCCCCGCCCGGTCGTCGCCCCCGTCGTGCCCGGCCCCCGTGACGGGGAGCCGGGACGGCCCGCGGCCGGTACGGTCCCCGGGCGGGCCGGGCAGTACGGACGGGCCACGGTCACCGTGACCGCTCTCGCCGTGGAGGACGAGTTGCTGCTGAGGGTCGCCGACACCGGGGCGGGGATCGATCCGGCCGTCGCCGCCGAGGTGTTCGACCGGGGCTGGTCGACGCACGGCACGGGCCGGGGCATCGGGCTGGCCCTCGTACGGCAGGCGGTACGCCGCAACGGCGGGACGGTGGAGCTGGACCGCGGCCTTGGGGGCGGCGCCATGTTCACGGTCCGGTTGCCGCTGACGACCGGCGACCGCACGGAACACACCGCCGGGGAGGTCGTCGCGTGATCCGGGTGCTGGTCGTCGAGGACGACCCCGTCGCCGCCGACGCCCATCGGCTGTACGTGGGCCGCGTCCCCGGGTTCGAGGTGGCCGCGGTCGCGCACTCGCGCGCGGAGGCGGTACGGGCACTGGACCGCACACCGGTCGATCTGCTCCTCCTCGACCTGTACCTGCCCGACGGGCACGGCCTGCACCTGCTGCGTTCGCTGCGCGCGGCCGGGCACTCGGCGGACGTCATCGCGGTGACCTCGGCACGTGATCTGTCGGTGGTCCGGGAAGGGGTGTCGCTCGGTGTCGTCCAGTACGTGCTGAAGCCGTTCACCTTCGCCACGCTGCGCGACCGGCTCGTCCGCTACGCCGAGTTCCGCGCGGCGGCCGGTGAGGCGAGCGGTCAGGACGAGGTGGACCGGGCGCTCGGAGTGCTGCGCGCCCCGCAGCCGAACCGGCTGCCGAAGGGGCTCAGCGCCCCGACGCTGGAGGCCGTCACCCGCGTCCTGCGGGCCTCGGACGGCATGACGGCGGCAGCGGCCGGGACCGAGCTGGGCATCTCGCGGATCACCGCGCGCCGGTACCTGGAGCACCTGGTGACGACGGGGCGCGCGGTGCGCAAGCCGCAGTACGGCCAGGTCGGGCGCCCGGAACTGCACTACCGGTGGGTGACCCGGGACCACTGACGCCGTGACGACGGCGGCCCGGCCCCGGCACACGAGAGAGCGCAGAACTCCGAACCCGCGTCACGGGAACGGGCCCCGCACGAGCACAGGACCTCCGAACTCCTACCGGCACGGCTCGCACGGGCACGGCCCCCGTACCGGCATAGGACCTTCCTACGAGCCGTGATATCGGTGGAACACACCGTGGTCGGACGGCGTGCCCGCTCCTACGGTGAAGCCGTGCGCCCCTCCCACTCCTCCGGCTCTCCCTCGTCCTTCGGCTCCCGGCCTCCCTTCGACGCCTCCGCCGCACGCCGCCTCCGCGAGGCCCTGGGGATGCTGCCCGGCCACGTCGCGTACGGCCTCGCGGCCCAGTACGGGCTCCGGATCAGCACCGCGACGGTGCTCGCCTGGGAGCGCGGGCAAGCCGTCCCGACCGGGCACGAACTCACGGCACTGGCCGGGGTGTTGTGGTGCTCACCGGGCGAGCTGCTGACCGCGGTGCGCACCCTGCGGGAACACCGGACGGCCCGGCGGATGACCGTGGAGGAACTGGCCGGTCAGGTGGGGCTGACGTCCGCCGCGTATCTGCGGATGGAGGAATCGGGGCGCTGGCGGGGCAACGAGCGCCAGTCGGCGGCGCTCTCCGAGGTGCTGGGGCTGACGGCCGCCGGGCTGGTGACGGTGTCCGGGCGGGACGAGGAGCTGGCGGAGCTGCTGCGCGCCGCGGTCACGACGCGGCGGCAGGCGCCCGTCCGGGCGGTGGCGAAGCTGGTGCGGCTGGACCGGGGGCTCCTCCAGGACGTGCTGGACCAGCTCCACGCCGACTACCGGGCGCTGGCGGCATCGGCGCCGGGCCGGACCGGCGCGGTCGGGGAGCCGCCCCGGGAGCCCTCCGGGGCGACGGACGACGCGGAGCGGGCGTTCCTGGCGGGGATCGTGGAACGGTTCTGGCGGACGGCGGGATTGCGGGACAAAAGCGCCTGAACCGCCCGCCGTCACGTCCGTACGCCGCCGTCACGTCCATACGCCGCCGTCACGTCCATACGCCGCCGTCACGTCCGTACGCCGCCGTCACGGGGCCGGGGAAGACGTCACGGGGTCGAAGGAGAACAGGACCGTGCGGGCCGCCCCGTCGCAGCTCGTCTGCACCAGCTCGGCCTCGCGCCTGCCGTTGCGCACCTCCGTACCGACGCACAGACGGGTGTGGACGGGGCGGATGCGGTAGCCCTCGACCGGGTGCCCCACGGGCTCGATCCGGAACTCCTCCGCCGGGCCGCGACGGCCGCACTCCTGGTCCTGCATCGAGGCACCTGCCTCCCGCGCCCCGTCCCAGACGCCCGTGCAGCCCAGGCCGTAGTCGGGGTGATCGGTCACGATCCGCCAGACGTCGTCGCCCAGCGGTTTCAGGGAGAAGTCCGGGATGGTCGGCCCGTCGCAGGGCGTCTCGAAGAGTCGGCCGCTCTCGGAGCCGCGTTCCTCGGAGAAGCAGAGTCCGGAGCGGACCGACCGGAGCTGCACCGTCCGACCTTCCACAGGGCCGCCGACGGGAGCCGCCCCCGGCCGTTCCTCGCGTACGAGAACGACCGCGGTCACCACGAGGGCGGCGAGCGCCACGAGGGACGCGGCGGCCACCAGGACGGCACGGCGCCGACGCAGGGCGGAGGGCGGAATCGCGGCCGGAACGATGGCCCGCCCGGCCGCCCGCACAGCGTCCCTCCCCCGGCCCTCCCCGTTCCCGCCTGTTCCCTCGCCCGCCGCGCCTTTCCCGTCCGTCCTCCCGTCTCCGTCGGCTCCCTCGCCCGCCGCGCCGCTCCCGTCCGTCCTCCCGTCTCCGTCGGCTCCCTCGCCCGCCGCGCCGCTCCCGTCCGCCTCCTCGATCCCGTCCGCCGCGCCGGTCCGGCGCCCGCGCGCGGCGAGTTCCTCGCGTACGGCGAGCCAGTCCACCATTTCCGCGGGCTCCCGGCCGCAGGCCCGTAAGAAGGCGGCGAGAAGCTCCTCGCGCGGGACGGAGGCGCGCGCCAGCATGTTGGCGATCGTGGAGCGCGGGAGCACGTCGCCGGCCGCGTCCGCCCGCCGGGTCAGTTCGCGGAACGTCAGACCGGAACCGTCCTTGACCACCCTCAGCAGGGCGACGAACTCGGCCGCGCTCCGCGCCTCCCGGGGATCCGGAATCCCGCCTTCGACCACCATGCGCTGTGCCCCTCCCCTGGAATCGGCTGTCCGGACAGAGCTGGGACATGTCCGGGACAGGGGCAAGCCTTGTTGATCCGGGCCGGTGCCTCAAGAGTGGATTCCGGCAGCACGCCCCGCCCGGCGAGGCCCCGCGAGGGCCCCGACCCGCGAGGGGAGACGGCTGGCGGCCCTGACCTTCCACGGGGGGATGGTCAGGGCCGCCGGGAACCCGCGGCCCCGGCCCGCGACCGCTCGTCGGCGGGGGCCGGGGCGGGGCAGGCCGCAGGCGGAAGGATCAGAAGACCGACTCGGCCTCGTCCATCCGGTTCTTGGGGACCGTCTTGAGCTGGGTGATGGCGTCCGCCAGCGGAACCATCGCGATGTCGTTGCCGCGCAGCGCCGTCATCCGGCCGAAGTCGCCCCGGTGCGCGGCCTCCACCGCGTGCCAGCCGAAGCGGGTGGCGAGCACCCGGTCGTACGCGGTCGGCGTACCGCCGCGCTGCACATGGCCGAGGATGACCGGCCGGGCCTCCTTGCCGAGCCGGGTCTCCAGCTCGATGGCCAGCCGGTTGCCGATGCCCTGGAAGCGTTCGTGACCGTACTGGTCGATCTCGCCCTTGGCGTACGGCATGGAGCCCTCGGCCGGGTGCGCGCCCTCGGCGACGCAGATGACCGCGAACTTCTTGCCCCGCGCGAACCGCGCCTCGACCATCTTGACCAGGTCGTCGACCTCGAAGCGGCGCTCGGGCAGGCAGATGCCGTGCGCGCCGCCCGCCATCCCGGACTCCAGCGCGATCCAGCCGGCGTGCCGCCCCATCACCTCGACGACCATGACCCGCTGGTGCGACTCGGCGGTGGTCTTCAGACGGTCTATGGCGTCGGTGGCGACACCCACCGCCGTGTCGAAGCCGAAGGTGCGGTCGGTGGCGGAGATGTCGTTGTCGATGGTCTTGGGGACGCCGACGACCGGCATCCCGGCGTCCGCCAGCATCCGTGCGGCGGTGAGGGTGCCTTCGCCGCCGATCGGGATGAGGGCGTCCATGCCGTAACGGCGGCTCAGCTCCGCGCAGTTCTCCGCGGCCTCGCGCAGCCGCGCGCGCTCCAGGCGGGCCGATCCGAGTATGGTGCCGCCACGCGCGAGGATGCCGCTGACGGCGTTGAGGTCGAGAGGCCGGTAGTGGCCGTCGAGGAGCCCCTTGAACCCGTCCTCGAAGCCGATGACCTCGTCTCCGTGCCCCACCACGGCGCGGTGCACGACCGACCGGATCACTGCGTTCAGACCCGGACAGTCGCCGCCTGCCGTGAGAACTCCGATGCGCATCGTCCTGTGTCTCCTGCCTCGCTGGTGCCGTGCGTTCCGGGGGCGAGGACAAGATCCCCCGAACCGTGAAACATGACGATTGTCCCACGTGGTCTGGACCTCATGGTCTCGCCCGTTCCGGTGACGCCCGCCCGGGTGGCCCGTCGAATGCGGGGATGAATCACCGGCGCGCCGGTGGGGGCGCGTGCGCCGCGGACGCGGGGAGCACGCCCGGCGGGCGACGTCGCGCACGCCCGGCGTATCGTCAACATGGCGATACGTCCCAAACCGCAAATATGGACGGGAGAGCACGCGTGGCGCGCAGCGTGTACGTGACCGGGATCGACCGGGGCGACGGCCGGCAGGTCGTCGATCTGGGAGTCATGGAGCTCCTGACGCGTCAGGTGGACCGGGTCGGGGTGTTCCGGCCGCTTGTCCACGACGGTCCCGACCGGCTGTTCGAGCTGCTGCGGGCCCGCTACCGGCTGCTCCAGGAACCCGCGTCGGTCTACGGGCTGGACTACGAGGAGGCGTCCGCGCTCCAGGCCGAGAAGGGTACCGACGAACTGGTCTCCCGGCTCGTCGAGCGCTTCCACCACGTGGCCCAGGCGTACGAGGTGGTCCTGGTCCTCGGCACCGACTTCGCCGACACCCAGCTCCCCGACGAGCTCGCGCTCAACGCCCGCCTCGCCAACGAGTTCGGCGCCTCGGTGATAGCGGTGGTCGGCGGCAGGGGCCAGAACGCGCAGTCCGTGCGCGCGGAGGCGCGCAACGCGTACCGGGCGTACGCGGGGCTCGGCTGCGACGTCGCCTCGGTGATCGTGAACCGGGTGGCGGCCGGGGACCGCGACGCCCTCGCGGAGCGGCTGGCGTCACAGCTGCCCGTTCCCTGTTCGGTGCTGCCCGACGACGCGGCCCTCTCCGCGCCGACCGTCGCCCAGATCACCGCGGCGCTCGGCGGCAGGGTGCTGCTCGGCGACGACTCCGGGCTGGCCAGGGACGCGCTGGACTTCGTCTTCGGCGGCGCGATGCTGCCGAACCTGCTGAAGGCGCTGACCCCGGGCTGCCTGGTGGTCACGCCCGGGGACCGGGCGGACCTGGTGGTCGGCTCGCTGGCCGCGCACAGCGCCGGGACCCCGCCGATCGCCGGTGTGCTGCTCACCCTGGACGAACATCCCGGTCCGGAGATCCTGACCCTGGCCGAGCGCCTCGCGCCGGGCACGCCGGTGGTCTCCGTGGCGGGCGGCTCCTTCCCCACCGCCTATGAACTCTTCGCCATGGAAGGCAAGTTGAACGCGGCGACGCCCCGCAAGGCGGAGACGGCCCTGGGCCTCTTCGAACGCCATGTGGACACCGGCGCCCTGCTGGAGCGGATCTCGGTGGCCCGCAGCGGGCGGATCACCCCGATGATGTTCGAGCACGAGCTGCTGGAGCAGGCGCGCGCCGACCGGCGCCGGGTCGTCCTGCCGGAGGGCACCGAGGAACGGGTGCTGCGCGCCGCCGACGTCCTGCTGCGCCGCGACGTCTGCGACCTCACGCTCCTCGGCGAGCCCGACGTCATCCGGAAGAAGGCCGCGGACCTGGGCATCGATCTCGCCGGCACGCAGATCATCGACCCGCAGACCTCCGAGCTGCGTCAGCCGTTCGCCGAGCGGTACGCGCGGCTGCGCGCGCACCGCGGCGTCACGACCGAGCTGGCGTACGACGTGGTCGCGGACGCCAACTACTTCGGCACGCTGATGGTCGAGCAGGGCTTCGCGGACGGCATGGTCTCCGGTTCCGTGCACTCCACCGCGGCGACGATCCGCCCCGCGTTCGAGATCATCAAGACCCGGTCCGCGGACGCCGGCGACGGGACGGGCGGGCCCGTCCCGTCGATCGTCTCCTCCGTCTTCTTCATGTGCCTGGCCGACAAGGTCCTGGTGTACGGCGACTGCGCGGTCAACCCGGACCCGGACGCGCGGCAGCTCGCGGACATCGCGGTGCAGTCGGCCGCCACCGCCGCCCGCTTCGGCGTGGAGCCGCGGATCGCGATGCTGTCGTACTCGACCGGCACCTCCGGCTCGGGCGCCGATGTCGACAAGGTGCGCGAGGCGACCGCCCTGGTCCGGGCGAGCCGGCCGGACCTGCTGATCGAGGGGCCCATCCAGTACGACGCCGCGGTGGACCCCGGTGTCGCCGCGACGAAGCTGCCCGGTTCCGAGGTGGCGGGGCGGGCGACGGTGCTGATCTTCCCGGACCTGAACACCGGCAACAACACCTACAAGGCCGTGCAGCGCTCGGCGGGCGCGGTCGCGGTCGGACCGGTGCTCCAGGGTCTGCGCAAGCCCGTCAACGACCTGTCCCGCGGCGCGCTCGTCCAGGACATCGTCAACACCGTGGCCATCACCGCGATCCAGGCCCAGGGCGGCGAGGTGCGGACCGCATGACCACCCCGGCCCCGACGATCCCGGAGGGCACCCCGCCCATGGCGCCGCATCGCGTACTCGTCCTCAACTCCGGCTCCTCGTCGGTCAAGTACCAGCTCCTGGACATGACCGACCACTCCCGGCTGGCGGCCGGGCTGGTCGAGCGCATCGGCGAGGAGACGTCCCGGCTGGTGCACACCCCGCTGGCGGGAGGCACCGGCGAACGGCGCGAGCGCACCGGCCCGATCCCCGACCACGAGGCCGCGCTGAAGGCGGCGGCCGACGAACTGGCGGCCGACGGGCTGGGCCTGGACTCCCCCGAGCTGGCGGCGATCGGCCACCGGGTGGTGCACGGCGGCCTGCGGTTCACCGAGCCGGTGGTGGTCGACGACGAGGTGCTGGACGAGATCGAGCGCCTGGTCCCGGTGGCCCCGCTGCACAACCCGGCGAACCTCCTCGGCATCCGTACCGCCCAGGCACTGCGCCCGGACCTGCCGCAGGTGGCGGTGTTCGACACGGCGTTCCACACGACGATGCCGGAGTCCGCGGCGCGGTACGCGATCGACGTGGAGACCGCCGACGCGCACCGCATCCGGCGCTACGGCTTCCACGGCACCTCGCACGCGTACGTCTCCCGCAAGGCCGCCGAGCTGCTGGGACGCGCTCCCGCGGACGTCAACGTCATCGTGCTGCACCTGGGCAACGGCGCCTCCGCGTCGGCGGTGGCGGGCGGCCGGTGCGTGGAGACGTCGATGGGCCTGACCCCGCTGGAGGGGCTGGTGATGGGCACGCGTTCCGGCGACATCGATCCGGCCGTCACCTTCCACCTCCAGCGGGTGGCGGGGATGTCCGCGGACGAGATCGACGACCTGCTCAACAAGCGGAGCGGTCTGGTCGGGCTGTGCGGCGACAACGACATGCGGGAGATCCGGCGCCGGGTCGACGAGGGCGACGAACGGGCGGCGCTGGCCTTCGACATCTACGTGCACCGGCTGAAGAAGTACATCGGCGCCTATTCGGCGGTCCTCGGGCGGGTGGACGCGGTGGTGTTCACGGCGGGGGTCGGGGAGAACTCCGCGCCGGTGCGGGAGGCTGCGATCGCCGGACTGGAGGGGTTCGGCCTGGCGGTGGACGCGGATCTGAACGCCGTGCGGTCCGGTGCGCCGCGGCTGATCTCGCCGGACTGCGCGCGGGTGGCGGTCGCGGTGGTACCGACGGACGAGGAGCTGGAGATAGCCGTCCAGACCTTCGCACTCGTCGGACGGAACGACAACTGAGCACCCCCGCGCCCCTTTGTACCTTCCGCCAGACGGAATATTCCGTTGCTAAACAAACCGATAGGATCCGCCTCATGCGCCGTTCCAAAATCGTCTGTACGCTCGGCCCCGCCGTCGACTCGCACGAGCAGCTCGTCGCGCTGATCGAGGCCGGCATGAGCGTGGCCCGTTTCAACTTCAGCCACGGCAGCCACGAGGAGCACCAGGGGCGTTACGACCTGGTCCGCCGGGCCGCCGCCGAGACCGGCCGCGCCGTGGGTGTGCTCGCCGACCTCCAGGGCCCGAAGATCCGCCTGGGGAAGTTCGCCGAGGGGCCCGTCGAGCTGGTCCGCGGGGACGAGTTCACCATCACCGCGGAGGACGTGCCCGGTGACAAGTCGATCTGCGGCACGACGTACAAGGGCCTGCCCGGCGACGTCGCCAAGGGCGACCCGATCCTGATCAACGACGGCAACGTCGAGCTGAAGGTCGTCGCGGTCGAGGGCCCCCGGGTCCGGACGATCGTCATCGAGGGCGGTGTCATCTCCGACCACAAGGGCATCAACCTGCCCGGTGCGGCGGTCAACGTCCCGGCGCTGTCCGAGAAGGACGTCGAGGACCTGCGGTTCGCGCTGCGGATGGGCTGCGACCTGGTGGCGCTCTCCTTCGTGCGGGACGCCAACGACATCAAGGACGTCCACAAGGTGATGGACGAGGTGGGCCGCCGGGTCCCCGTCATCGCCAAGGTGGAGAAGCCGCAGGCGGTCGAGCACATGCAGGAGGTCGTCATGGCCTTCGACGGTGTGATGGTGGCCCGCGGCGACCTGGCCGTGGAGTATCCGCTGGAGAAGGTCCCGATGGTGCAGAAGCGCCTGGTGGAGCTCTGCCGACGGAACGCCAAGCCGGTGATCGTGGCGACCCAGATGATGGAGTCGATGATCACCAACTCGCGGCCGACCCGCGCCGAGGCGTCCGACGTCGCCAACGCGATCCTGGACGGTGCGGACGCGGTCATGCTCTCCGCCGAGTCCAGCGTCGGCGCGTACCCGATCGAGACGGTCAAGACGATGTCGAAGATCGTCGTCGCCGCCGAGAACGAGCTGCTCTCCAAGGGCCTCCAGCCGCTGGTCCCGGGCAAGAAGCCGCGTACCCAGGGCGGTTCGGTGGCCCGCGCCGCCTGCGAGATCGCGGACTTCCTGAACGGCAAGGCGCTGGTCGCGTTCACCAAGTCCGGTGACACGGCCCGCCGCCTCTCCCGCTATCGCGCGGCCCAGCCCATCCTGGCCTTCACCACGGACGAGTCCACCCGCAACCAGCTCGCCCTGAGCTGGGGCGTCGAAGCCCACGTCGTCCCGCACGTGGACAACACGGACGCGATGGTCGACCTGGTCGACGCGGAGCTGCTGAAGCTGAGCCGCTACAACGCGGGCGACACCATGATCATCACGGCCGGCTCGCCTCCCGGCATCCCCGGCACCACGAACATGGTGCGCGTGCACCACGTGGGCGGCCGGGCGCGCGACTGACGCCCGATGGACCGGTCCGTCCCACCAGGACTGGAGACTGGACGCCTCCACGGAGGCGGAGGTCGTGGCCGGTCAGTTCGTGGAGGAGCTGGAACCGGAAGCGGTGCTCCTGGTACGCCGTGACGCCCGGCTCCTCCACGACGCCTTCCGCCTGCTGCTGCGCGCCTTGCACGTAGCCCGTGTCCGGGCAGCACCTCTGCGGTCCCCGCCATGGCGGTGCGGCGCGGTGCCCCGACACGCTCGTACGACATGACTGCGGGCCGTGTCCCTCTTGCGAGGGGCACGGCCCGCAGTGCGGTGCGGCTCCCGAACGGGTCGGTGTCGGCTAGTGCCGGGAGCGGCACTAGCTGTTGCCGCCGGTGAAGTAGTTGTGCAGTCCCGGCACCGTGAGCGTGCCGCCGAACTGGCCGGCCTGGGTCACCTTGACCTTGGTGAAGAAGGCGAAGGGGACGTTCAGCGGCGGCGGGCTCTGCGGGCTGAACGTGACCGGGATGAGGCCGAAGAGATTGCCCTTCAGCTCCTCCGTGTACATGGTCACCGTGCCGTTGCGGATGGTGGACGTGGAGCCCTTGCGCGCCTCGACATGGCCCGTGGTGCCGTTCGGGCCAACCGTCTTCTGGTGGAGGTCCTTGATGTCGATGGAGCTCGCGGTGAACTTCAGCACCTTCTTGACGGTGCCGTCGTACGTCTTCACCTCGACGATGCCCTTGTAGTCCAGCCCGTTCAGGGTGAGCAGCGAACTGTCCAGGATCCACGGGTCGGTGGGGAGCAGCGGCACGCCCGTCTCCAGGTCGGCCGCGGCCAGTGCCTTCGGGTCGGCGGTCGGGCACGGGAAGCGCGGCTTGGCGCCGTCCGGGATGTCCTCGTCCTTCTTGGCGTCGAGACCCGTGACGCTTTCGTCGAGTTCCTCGACGGGCGCCCCGGCCTTCTCCGCGGCCTCACGGATGGCGGCGGCGGACCTGTCACCGGTCTCCTTCGCCGGGTCCGCCGGATCCGTGGACTTCTTCGCCGGGTCCGCGGGCTTGTGCTCGGGCCCGGCGGAGTCGCTCGACGACGGCTTCGGGGACTCGGTCCCGGCGGACGGTGACGAGGACGGGTCCGCGGCCTCCTTGTCCGGGATGCCGAACAGGTCCCTGAGCGCGTCGCCGACACCCAGCGGGTCGAGCGGGTTCTTCGACTTCGTGGGGGTGGGCGTGGCGCTCGGCGTGGCGGCCGGGGAATCGGCGGTGCGCGCATCGGAAGCGGCCTCGGACTCGGCCCCGGACCCGGTTTCGGTCCCGGACTTCGCCGCGTCGTCCGCCGACGGAGTCACCGAGGGCTTCGGCGCCTCGTCCTCGTCCTTGCCCCCGGAGTCGGTGGCGGACGGCGACGGGGACTTCGTCTCCGACCCGGACGGGGACGGCGACTCGCTCGGTTCGTCGGAGCGGGTCACGCAGGGGCCGGGCGCGAAGGGGATGTCCGAGTTGTCGTCGGCCAGTGCGAGCCGGGGCGTCAGCCCCATGCCCACGAAGACGGCTGTCGGCATCGCGGCGAGCGCGAACGCCTTGCCCGCGGGGATGTGCAGCTTCGTCAGCAACGACTTCCTGGGGGCAGCGTGGCGCGGTCCGGTTCTCGTCCGGTGGTCCTCCCCGGTCGAGTTCAGCTGTGTCTCGTCACCCCGCACGATGCCTCCCGCCGTCGGCCTCGACCGTCGCGTCGTCGTCCTGTTCCGGCTTCCGCTGGGGCACCACCGCCGCCTTGCGCAGGTCCGGGCCGGACTCCGGTGTCCCCGCACCGGCCTCGTCGAACTCCCCGCCCCGTATGCCGGTGTCCGGGGCTTCGGGCTCCGGCTCCCCGGGGGCCCAGGAGACGGAGAGCGCGCCGCCGAGCAGGGCGAACAGGAAGCCGATCAGGAAGCCGCCGATGTTGGCCACGGGTATGGAGACCAGCGCCAGCAGGATCGTGGCGATTCCGGCGAACACTCTCACGATGTGGTGGAACCACATGGTGAGGCCCAGCGTGACCAGCAGGACGCCGATGATCAGCGAACCCGCGCCGGCCGTCGTGGACATCGCCAGGGTGACGTTGCCGAGGTGCATGTTGGCGTACGGGAAGTACGCGATGGGCAGTCCGCCCATCATGGTGAACAGGCCCGCCCAGAACGGCCGGTTACCCCGCCAGGTGCGGAATTCGCGCCGGAAGACACGGAGAAAGTGCTCGTTCTGCCCTGTGGACTCGGGGCTCATGGAAAACAGCTCCCTGGAACCGGTACTGCTGTGAGAAGAGAAGGAACGGGTGGCCGGAGATCCCTCGCGGGCGCCCCGGCCACCCAGGCATATGCCCTAGTAGCAAGGCTTGTTGCCCGACTTCAACCGCAGGCTCAGGTCGGTGAGCTTGAAGGTTCCGGCGGTGGTCGCCCACGCCGTCTGCCTCACGTTGCTCAGCTTGGCCTCCTCGGCACGCTGCGCGAAGCCGTTCGGGTTGACCTTCTTCTCGGTACCGGGCTGGATGCCCGGCTTGCCGACATCGCCCGCCGCCACACCGATGTCGATGTTCTTGAACTCGGCGTCCGCGTCGAGCTGGGCGACGTCCAGGTACAGGTTGGTCGCCTTGACCGGCTTCTCCGGGTCCGTACCCGCCGACAGCCGCAGCGTGACGGTGCCGAGACCGAACGGAAGGTTCGGAGTGACCACCGACTGGCACATGTTGGTGATCGTGGCATCACTGAAGCCGGAGACGGCGACGGCGTGCGCCGCGTCCTTGCCGTCGAGGGTCTTGCCGGTGGCCACGGAGCCGTACTGCACGAAGTCCTGACCGACGAGAGTGCCCGCGGTCACCTTGAACTCCTGGCCGGACACGCTGAACGACGCCGCCAGGGCGCCCTGCGCGAGACCGACACCCACCGCGGCGGTCGCGGCGACGCTCGGCACCATGACCAGAGCGAAGCGCTTCCATCTCGTGCCGCCACGAACCTGGGAACTCATTCTCTTTCCTCCTTCTCGGACGTACATCTCCGGTACGGGCCGAGCCCGTCCTGGGATGGGAGAAGTGCTACGTCCTCGGTAAGGAGAGCGCCCGCGTACGGAGGCGGGAACCGCGCCCGAATCACCGGCGATCACCCCCGAGCGACAACCACCGGCCGCGCAGTCGCGCGGCCCGATCGGACAGGCCCTGCCGGACGGCAGGAACCCCCCTGTCCGGAGCCGGTGTCACTGCCACCGGCCCACTCGGTGGGGACCCAACGGCGCCACCGCACCGGCTGGCGGCCGGGCTTGGCGTCATTGGACCGAGCGTGGCCGATCGTGGTGCATTCCCGCCCGCCGCACAAGGGGTTCGTTACTCACTGGTAATGGCGTGATGAACAGGGCGCGGCAGCGTGACACCGCCCGGCCACACAGGGTGGCATCGAACGGAAGGGCGAAAGGTGAGATTCGGTTCCTTATCGGACAGAAACCGAGGGGTGATTTACTGCCAGTAACAGGCAGTCCCTTTATCAAGATTTGGTAAAGGGGGGCCGTCTCTTATCGCCCGTTCGCGAAAACGGCCGCGGTACCCCGAGGGGCACCGCGGCCGCGTTGTCACATCAGTACAAGACCCGCGTCGCGTCAGAACAGGACACGCGCCAGCGCCGTGCGCGCGGCGGTCACCCGCGGGTCCTCGGGGCCGATCACCTCGAACAGTTCCAGCAGCCGGACCCGCGCGGCGTCCCGGTCGTCGCCGAAGGTGCGGCGCACCGTCTCGACGAGCCGGCCGAAGGCGTCCTCGACATGACCGCCCACCAGATCCAGGTCGGCCGCGGCGAGTTGGGCGGCGACGTCGGCCGGCCGTTCGGCGGCGTCCTTGCGCACCTGCTGCGCGTCCATCTCCTTGACCCGGGAGAGCAGTTCGGCCTGGGCGAGGCCCAGCTTGGCCTCGGTGTTGGACGGGTCGTCGGCCAGGACGTTCCGGTACGCCCGCACGGCACCGGCGAAGTCGTTGGCGTCCAGGGCCCGCACGGCCGCTTCGAGGAGGGCGTCGTACGGACCGGCGGGGACCTCGGCCGGAGCCTGGTCGGCCGCTTCGGCGGCGTCCTGGTCGACCGTGATGCCGGTGAGGCCGAAGCGCTCCTCGCCGACCTGGATCAACTGGTCGAGCGTCTGACGGATCTGGGCCTCGGGGGCCGCGCCCTGGAAGAGCGGGAGGGCCTGCCCGGCGACGACGGCGAAGACCGCCGGGATGCCCTGGATGCCGAACTGCTGCATCAGCATCTGGTTGGCGTCGACATCGATCTTGGCCAGCACGAAGCGGCCGTTGTACTCCTGGGCCAGACGCTCCAGCAAGGGGCCCAGCTGCTTGCACGGCTCGCACCACTCGGCCCAGAAGTCGAGGACGACCGGGACCTCGGTGGAGCGCTGGAGGACCTCGCGCTCGAAGCCCGCCTCATCGACGTCGATCACCAGGGCGGACGGCGGTACGGCGCCCGCGCCCCCCTGCCGGGCGGCATCGGCGCGGGCCTGCTCCGCCTTGGCCTTGGCCTCACCGGCCGCCTTCACCGCGGCGAGGTCGACGACGCCGCTCATGGACATGTTCCTAGGCTGCATACGTACATCCTCCCCCCTCGGTGCGCCGATACGGAAAGCGATGGCCGAACCGCACCCGTCCGCGGTCCCGCCGGTGTGCGGGGTGGACGGCCGGACGCGGTCCGAGGGCCCCTGAATGGCCCGGTCGGCGCCGGGTCCCCACCCGGTGCCTGTGGCTGTCGTTCGGTCGTGGCGTCGGGAACGGCGTGACCGCCGCCTTACGCTACGACCCGTAGCGTAACTGCCCCACCCCCTCCGCGCACAGGGGCATCCGGTGATCTGTCTCACGGTGCTCGGGCCCGTCCGGTTCTACTTACTGACCGGTATGGTCGCGGCATGCTGAGCCGCAGCCGCCCCGAATCCCCACGAACGGGACGCCCGCGCAGCGTCGCGGCCGATGAAGCGATCCTGGAGGCGACCCGCGCCTCCCTGGTCGATCTCGGCTGGTCGAAGCTGACGATGGGGGACGTGGCGGCGCGGGCCGGGGTCGCCAAGACGACCCTGTACCGGCGGTGGGCGGGCAAGAACGAGCTGGTGGTGGACGCCGTCGCGGTCCTCTTCGACGAGCTGGAGCTGCCCGACCTCGGCAGTCTGGCGGCCGATGTGCAGGCGGTGGTGCTCCAGTTCGCGGCACTGCTGGAGCGGCCCGAGACCCGGACCTCGCTGATGGCGGTGGTCGCGGAGTCGACCCGGGACGAGGCGCTGCGGACCCGGATCCGCGACTCGATCGTGAACCGGCAGAAGCGGCTGGTGCTCCAGGGCCGCCGACGGGCCCAGGAGCGGGGCGAGTTGCCCGTCGAACAGGACGACGGCCCGGCGAGCCGGACCGCGGACCTGATCTTCGACGTGATCGCCGGGGCGGTCGTGCACCGGGCCCTGGTGAGCGCCGAGCCCATCGACGCGGAATGGGCCCACCGCTTCACCGTGCTGCTGCTCGGAGGGCTCGGCGCGGCCGCCAAGGCGTGAGCCGCACCCCGCTCCCCCGGGCGCCGGACCGCCGGTCCCGTCGGACACACCGCGTGCGCGGGGCCGCCGGCCGGGCCGTGCACCCGCGTGGGCCGGACCGGCGGTCTTCGCGTGCGACGGGACCTGCGGACGTGCGTCAGAAGCCGGCCGGCTCCGTGTAGACGCCCCATTCGTCGCGCAGGGCCCCGCAGATCTCGCCGAGCGTGGCCTCGGCGCGTACCGCGTCGAGCATCGGCCCGATCATGTTGGAGCCGTCACGGGCGGCGATCAGCATCGCGTCCAGCGCCGCCCCGACCCGCGCGTCGTCGCGGGCGTCCTTGCGGGCGGCGAGCACCCGGACCTGCTCGCGCTCGACCTCGTGGCTGACACGCAGGATCTCCAGGTCGCCGGTGACCGAGCCGTGGTGGACGTTGACGCCGACCACCCGCTTGTCGCCCTTCTCCAGCGCCTGCTGGTAGCGGAAGGCGGACTCGGCGATCTCGCCGGTGAACCAGCCGTCCTCGATGCCGCGCAGGATCCCGGAGGTGATGGGTCCGACGGGGTGCTGTCCGTCGGGGTGGGCCCGCGTGCCGCGCTCCTTGATCTGGTCGAAGATCTTCTCGGCGTCGGCCTCGATGCGGTCGGTGAGCTGCTCGACGTACCAGGAACCGCCCAGCGGGTCGGCCACGTTGGCGACGCCGGTCTCCTCCATGAGCACCTGCTGGGTGCGCAGCGCGATCTCGGCGGCCTGCTCGGAGGGGAGCGCGAGGGTCTCGTCGAGGGCGTTGGTGTGCAGCGAGTTGGTGCCGCCGAGGACCGCGGAGAGCGCCTCGACCGCGGTCCGTACGACGTTGTTGTACGGCTGCTGCGCGGTGAGCGAGACACCGGCGGTCTGGGTGTGGAAGCGGAGCCACTGCGCCTTGTCGGTCTTCGCCCCGTAGGTCTCCTTCATCCAGCGGGCCCAGATCCGGCGGGCCGCGCGGAACTTGGCGATCTCCTCGAAGAAGTCGACGTGCGCGTCGAAGAAGAAGGACAGCCCGGGCGCGAAGGTGTCGACGTCCAGCCCTCGCGAGAGGCCGAGCTCCACGTACCCGAAGCCGTCGGCCAGGGTGTACGCGAGCTCCTGCGCGGCCGTCGCACCGGCCTCGCGGATGTGGTAGCCGGAGACGGAGAGCGGCTTGTAGGCGGGGATCCCGCGGGCGCAGTGCTCCATGAGGTCGCCGATGAGGCGCAGGTGGGGCTCGGGCTGGAAGAGCCACTCCTTCTGCGCGATGTACTCCTTGAAGATGTCCGTCTGGAGCGTGCCGTTGAGGACGGACGGGTCGACGCCCTGGCGCTCGGCGGCGACCAGGTACATGCAGAAGACCGGCACGGCGGGTCCGCTGATCGTCATGGACGTCGTGACGTCGCCGAGCGGGATGTCCCGGAAGAGGACCTCCATGTCCGCCGCGGAGTCGATGGCCACCCCGCAGTGCCCGACCTCGCCGAGCGAACGGGGGTCGTCGGAGTCGCGGCCCATCAGCGTCGGCATGTCGAACGCGACGCTCAGCCCGCCGCCGCCCGCGGCGAGGATCATCTTGTAGCGCTCGTTGGTCTGCTCCGCGTTGCCGAAACCGGCGAACTGGCGGATCGTCCAGGTGCGCCCCCGGTAGCCGGTCGGGTGCAGCCCTCGGGTGAAGGGGTACTCACCGGGCCAGCCGATCCGCTCGAAGCCCTCGTACGCGTCCCCGGGGCGGGGGCCGTACACGGGCTCGACCGGGTCTCCCGAGAGCGTCGTGAAGTCCGCGTCACGCTTGCGGGCCTTGTCGTAACGGGCCTGCCAGCGGCGGCGGCCCTCCTCGATCGCGTCAGCGTCCATACCATCGAATTTACTAGGACGTCCTAGTAAATGTCGATGGGGAACCGCCCGGTGCCTGGCACGGGGCGGTTCGGTGGGGTCGCGGGGCCGGGCCGCGACCCGTCGGTTCAGGCCTCGGCCGTCGCCGGGGAGGCGTCGGCGACCAGCGGCTCGACCTCGCGGACGACCTTGCGCTCGACGAAGAACGCGGCCGTCGGGATGGTGCCGGAGATCAGCACCCAGAGCAGCTTGCCGACCGGCCACTTCGCCTTGGAACCGAGGTCGAAGGCGAAGACCAGGTAGATGATGTAGAGGACGCCGTGGACCTGGGAGACGACGAGCGTCAGGCCCTCGCCCGTGTCGAAGCCGTACTTGAAGACCATGCAGGTGCAGAGCACCAGCAACATGACAGCGGTGACGTAGGCCATCACCCGGTACCGGGTCAGCACACTGCGTTTCATGGCATCGAGCGTAACCGGACGCCTGTGGCGATCTTGCAGCGGGCCGGGGTGTCGGAACGCCCCCGTACGGTTTCCCCGAGGCCCCGGACCGGGGCCGCCGCACGGCTCCTCGAAGCCCTCGTTCCAAGGCCCTCGCGCGGTTCCCGGCGGCCCCCGTCCGGGGCCGCCCTACGACTCCTCGAAGTCCTGGGCCGCGATCCGCAACGGCCGCAGCATGGCGAAGATCTCCGCGCACTCCTCGGCGTCGTAGACCCCGAGCCCGAACTCCATGTCGACCAAGTCCTTGGTCGCCGCCTCGACGACCTCGCGGCCCTTGTCGGTGATGGAGGCGAGGGTGCCCCGGCCGTCGTTCGGGTTGGGCCGCTTGTCCACCAGGCCGGAGCGCACCAGCCGGTCCACGGTGTTCGTGACGGACGTGGGGTGGACCATGAGCCGCTCCCCGATCTTGGACATGGGCAGCTCGCCCGCCTTGGAGAAGGCCAGCAGCACCAGCGCCTCGTACCGGGCGAAGGTGAGCCCGTACGGCTTGACCACGGCGTCGACCTCGGCGAGCAGGATCTGCTGCGCACGCATGATCGAGGTGATCGCGGCCATCGAGGGCACCGGCCCCCAGCGCTGCTGCCAGAGCTCGTCGGCGCGGGCGATGGGATCGAAGGGGAGACTGAGCGGCTTCGGCACGCAACCGACCTTACCCACTGGTCATATGCTGGTCAGCCTCGTCTCGGACTTCGGTCCGGGCTTCGTCTCGGAGTTCGGTCGCGGCCCCGTCCCGGACTTCGGCCGTGGCCGCCTCCCGGGGCCCGGGCGGGACCTCGTCCCGGGCCCCGGCCGGGTGATCGGCGGGGGCGGTCCTCCGGGCCTCCCGTACGAGCGGCAGCAGGCACAGCACGCCGAGCGCTCCCGCCCCGGCGACCACGTGGTGCACGGGGAAGAACTCGGCGGCGAGCCCGGCGAGGGCCATGCCGACGCCCTGGAGCGTCATCATCCCGGCGGTGAGCACGGTCATGGCCCGGCCGCGCAGCGACTCCGGTACGGCCGCGACGAACCACTTGTCCAGGCCGATGACGTACGCCCCGCCGACACCCGCCAGCGCCAGAACGACCGCGGCCGGGGCCACTCCGGGGCGCAACGCGTACAGCGCCAGGGGCAGCAGTTGCAGGGCCGCGGCCGGCAGCACGATCGCGGAGCGCAGCCGGGGCGACAGCGCGGTGCCCACGTACAGCTCCGCCGCGATCCGGCCGACCGGCATCGCGCACATCAGCAGCCCGAGCGCGGCCGACCCGACCCCGATCTCGTCCGCGTACGGGGCGGCGAGCGCCACGGGCGCGACGAGGAACAGCGGCGGCACCCAGAACAGCAGCATCAGGGCGCGGATCCGGCGGTTCCCGAGCAGGCCGCGGGCCCCCGTGAGGGACTCCTTGAGAAGCGTGCCGCCGCCCGCTTCGGCACCCGCGCCCGCCCTGGCCGGCCGGGCACGGGTGCCGAAGCGGAGCAGCGCCGCCGAACAGAGGAACGTCACGGCGGTGATGGTGATCGCGCCGCGCGGGGTCACCACGGCGAGCAGCATCCCGCCCGCGCCGAAGCCGATGAGCACGGCGCTCTGCGAGACGATCCGCAGCAGCGAGCGGCCGAGGACGTATCGGTCGCCGTCGCCCAGGATCTCGGTGAGCGCGGCCATCCGTGTCCCGGTGAAGACCGGCGACACCGCGGCGACCAGGCAGCGCAGGGCGAGCAGCCCGCCGACCGGGGTGCCCGGCAGCACCATCACCGCGACGCACGCCGCGCACACCAGATCGCAGGTGACGAGGACCCTGCGGGCGGGATACCGGTCGGCGATCCCGGCGAGGAGCGTGCCCCCGACGAGGTACGGGAGGAAACCGAGCGCGAAGGTGAGGGCGCTGAGCAGGGGCGAGCCGGTGAGGCCGTACACCAGGACCGTGAGGGCGAGTTCGCTGACGACGACACCGAGGAGGGAGAGCAGATGCGCGGCGAAGACCGCCCGGAACTCCCGCACGGCGAAGACGGCACGGTATCCGCGAGGGGTGCGGGGGCTGCTGGCGGTGCGGGCGACGGACGGCACGGTGGTGCGGTTCTCGGGCGGGGACTGCGCTGCGGTCCCGGTGTTTCTCGGCATGGGCGCAGCCTGCTGGTCCGGGGCCGCCCTCCGTAGACTTTCGGCCCTGGCCGAAAGTCTACGGAGGGCGGCACATGTCGTTCCAGTTGCACCTCGACGAGAGCGATCTGCTGCGCTGCCGGTTCGCGCTCTCGCCGCTCGGGGAGACGCAGGCCGCGGTGCGCGTGCTGGCCCAGCCCTACCGGCACGGCTACCACCTGCCGTGGCTGCGGCTGATCCGGGAGGCGGCGGCCGGGCTCGATCTGGGACCGCTGTGGCTGCTGATGCCCCGGAGCGGGCACACCCCGGACTTCTTCAACCCACCGCCGGCCGGTCCGGTTCTCTCCTTCGAGGAGGAGATCGCGGTGGTGCGCTCGCTCGATCCGCAGCTCGTCCGCCAGGACCTCGAACTGACGCTGGCGGGCCGTCCGGAGGCACTGCGCTCCCCCATCGCACAGGCGCTGCTCGCCGATCCCGCCCAGGCCGTGCGGGTCCTGGCCGATCTGCTGGAACGGGCCTGGCAGGTACTGGTCGAACCGCACTGGCCGCGGCTGCGCGCCCTGCTGGAGGCGGACATCGCCTACCACTCGCGGCGGCTCGCGGCGGTCGGCTTCGAACGGCTGCTGGGAGAGCTGAGCCCCCAGCTGAGCTGGTCGGAGTCGGCGCTCACCATCGTCGGGACACAGGGGCGGCACAGCCGGGTACTGGGCGGTCAGGGGCTGGTCCTGATCCCGAGCGTCTTCTCCTGGCCGGACGCGGTGAGCGGCTTCGAACCGCCGTGGCAGCCGGCGATCATCTATCCGGCGCGCGGGATCGGAGGGCTGTGGACGCGCTCCGCCGACCGCACCCCGCAGGCGCTCGCGCGGCTGCTCGGGCGGGGACGGGCCGAGGTCCTGTGCGCGCTCGACGAGCCGGCCGGGACGAGTGCGCTCGCCCACCGGCTGGGCCTCGCGCTCTCCTCCGTGTCGGAGCATCTGTCGGTGCTGCGCGCGGCGGGGCTGCTCACGTCGCGGCGGTACGGCCACCAGGTGCTGTACGAGCGGACCCCGCTCGGGATCGCCCTGGCCGCGCCGGAGTGCCACGACGGGCAGGAATGACGAGGGAACCCCCGGCGGCGGCCAGGGGTTGCCCCGGGTTCGCGCACGCCGTACGGCTGCGCGCGGGCGCACACCTCGGCGCGGGGACACGGCTACGTGCGGGCGCGCTCCCGGCGTGGGAACGCGGCCTCGCGCGGGCGCACGCCTGCGCGAGGCCGCAGGGCGTGCGCCGTACGGCGGGGTCAGCCCTCCGAGAGGTACCGCTCGACGGTCTCCACCTTGGACGTCAGGCCGTCGGTGACACCCGGGCGGATGTCGGCCTTCAGCACCAGGGAGACCCGTCCGGCGCGGGCCTCGACGGCGGCGACGGCGCGCTTGACGACGTCCATGACCTCGTCCCACTCGCCCTCGACGGAGGTGAACATGGCGTCCGTGCGGTTGGGCAGCCCGGACTCGCGGACGACCCGGACGGCGTCGGCGACGTACTCGCCGACGTCCTCGCCGACACCCAGCGGGCTGACCGAGAACGCGACGATCACGCGCCCACCACTCCCTCCCGGCGGGCCCGGGCGGCGATGACGCCGTCGGCCTCGTAGCGCTTGAGCAGCTTGTCCCCGTACAGCCCGCCGAACGGCAGCAGCGCGAGCAGGAAGAAGAGCGCGACCCGCTTCAGCGGCCACTTGGTCTTGGACCAGACGTCGAGCAGCAGCACGGCGTAGATCACGAAGAGCACACCGTGCAGGATGCCGAGCGGCATCATCAGGAATTCGATGTCCGAGACCCGGCTGAGGATCGAGCCAAAGATGATCAGCGCCGGGAAGGAGAGCGCTTCGGGGATCGAGATGAGGCGCAGCCGGTGCAGGGCGGTAGCGGTCTTGATGTCCACGAGGGCACCTTCGGTGGGAGGGTCGTGACTGCTTGTGAACGAGGGCACAAGCGCCCCCATTGTGGCATCGGCGCGGGCGGTCTCCGGCGCCGGGGGCGTATGTCCCCGGTCACGCGCGCGCACGCCGGGGGCGCGTCCCGTCGTCGTGCGCCTCCGGCGTGCGCCCGAGGCGATTCGTCCCGGGTCTGTGCGGATTCGGTACCGGGTGTGCATCAGGGGTGATTCAGGGGCGCTGTTCGGCCTCCGGGCCCTGTCCGGGCCGGGACGCTGCGGATACCGTCGGGCGGGTGGCGATGTTCCGACTTCAAGGCAGCAGAACTCTGGCCGTCGACCTGAACGGCGACGCCGTCAAGGCCAAGAACGGTTCGATGGTCGCGTACGACGGCCGGATGACGTTCAAGAAGATGACCGGCGGCGGCGACGGGCTGCGCGGCATGGTGACGCGCCGGCTGACCGGTGAGCAGATGTCCGTGATGCAGGTGACGGGCAAGGGCACCTGCTACTTCGCCGACCGCGCGAGCGAGATCAGCCTGGTCTCCCTGCACGGCGACAAGCTCTACGTCGAGGCGAGCAATCTGCTCTGCACCGACGCCGGCCTGCGCACCGGCACCACCTTCACCGGCCTGCGCGGCGGGGCGAGCGGCAACGGGCTGTTCACCACGACCGTCGAGGGCACCGGTCAGGTGGCGATCGTGTCGGACGGCGCGGCCGTGGGGCTGCGGGTCTCACCGCAGTACCCGCTGTTCGTCGACCCCGGCGCCTACATCGCCCACCAGGGGGATCTGCGGCAGCACCTCCAGTCCGGGGTGAACTTCCGGACGCTGATGGGCGAGGGCTCGGGCGAGGCGTTCCAGATGAGGTTCGAGGGCGAGGGGATCGTGTACGTCCAGCCCAGCGAGCGCAACACCCTGGGGGGCGAACTCTGATGCCGTTCCGTGAGATCAACGCGAAGATGGTCGAGGCGACGGTGGTTCCCGGCCAGAAGCTGTACAGCCAGCGGGGCGCGATGCTCGCCTACCGCGGCGAGGTCTCGTTCACCCCGAACATCCAGGGCGGCCAGGGCGGGATGCTGTCGATGATCGGCCGCCGGGTGGCGGGCGAGGCGACCCCGCTGATGACGGTCGAGGGGAACGGCACGGTGATGTTCGGCCACGGCGGCCATCACATCCAGGTGATCGAGCTGTCCGGGGACACCCTGTACGTCGAGGCCGACCGGCTGCTCGCCTTCGACGGCTCGCTCCAGCAGTCCACCATGTTCATGGGCTCGCAGGGCGGGGTGATGGGCATGGTGCGCGGCCAGGTGACCGGCCAGGGCCTGTTCACCACGACGCTGACGGGCCATGGGGCGGTCGCCGTGATGGCCCACGGCGGGGTGATCGAGCTGCCGATCACCCCGGGCGACGAGGTGCACGTGGACCCGCAGGCGTACGTCGCGCACCACGGCAATGTGCGCAACAAGCTCTCCGCCGCGCTCGGCTGGCGCGAGATGGTGGGACGCGGCTCCGGCGAGGCGTTCCAGCTGGAGCTGAGCGGCAGCGGCACGGTCTATGTCCAGGCATCGGAGGAGAAGCTGTGAGCACGCCCGTCGTCTTCGACCCGATGACGCTGCCCTCGGACGACAACGTCAACGCGTACACGTTCTGCGTGGAGCTGGCCGGAAGCCAGTGGTTCCTGCAGAAGGGCAAGATGATCGCCTACTACGGGCGGATCGAGTTCGACGGCGTCGGCCACGGCCGCTTCGAGCGGCTGCTGCGGACGAGCTTCCATTCGCCGCTGCACGCGAGCGACTGGGTGGTGGCGGAGGGCAGCGGCAAGATGCTGCTCGCGGACCGGGCGTTCGACGTGAACTCGTACGACCTGGAGGACGGGAACCTGACGATCCGTTCGGGCAACCTGCTGGCGTTCCAGCCGTCCCTGGCGCTCAAGCAGTCGATCGTGCCGGGGTTCCTGACGCTGATCGGCACGGGGAAGTTCGTGGCCGCGTCCAACGGCCCGGTGGTCTTCATGGAGCCGCCGCTCCGGGTCGACCCGCAGGCACTGGTGGGCTGGGCGGACTGCCCCTCGCCGTGCCACCACTACGACCACGGGTATCTGACGGGCGTGCTGGGCGGCCTGCGGGCGCTGACCGGGATCGGCGGCACCTCGGGCGAGGAGCACCAGTTCGAGTTCGTCGGCGCGGGTACGGTCCTGCTCCAGTCGTCCGAGGCGCTGCTGCCCGACCAGCCGACGGGCGCGACACCGCCCCAGCCGGGGGTGCCGGGCGGCTCGGGTCAACCCGGCGCCTCACACCGTCCGTCCGGTCAGCTCGGGGACCTCCAGCGTCGCTTCGGTTGGTGAACGGTAGCCTGCGCACTGTGACGCCGGGCGCCCGCACCCCGCGCTCCGAGCCGCGTTCGAGCCCGTACCGCGGACGCCGCACCTTTACTTCGTCCGTCTTTCAACTTCTTAGGTAGAATCGTCATATGGAGACCGAGACCGAGACCGCCACCCGCTGGCTGAACAACGCGGAGCAGTGCGCCTGGCGCACCCATCTGGAGGTCAGCAGACTGCTGATGCACCAGCTCGAGAAGGACCTCCAGCCCTTCGGCCTGACCATGAACGACTACGAGATCCTGGTCAACCTCTCGGAGTCGGAGGGTCAGCGCATGCGCATGAGCGACCTCGCCACGGCGACGCTGCAGTCCAAGAGCAGGCTCTCGCACCAGATCACCCGCATGGAGAACGCGGGCCTGGTCCGCCGGGAGAACTGCGAGTCCGACCGGCGCGGACTGTACGGCGTCCTCACCGAGCACGGCGCGGAGACCATGCGGAAGGTGGCGCCGCACCACGTGGCGTCGGTGCGCAAGCACTTCATGGACCTGCTGACGCCGGAGGCGCTGGACAACCTGCACACGGCACTGACCCCGGTGGCCGAGCATCTGCGCGGCCGACGCGGAAAGATCTGACCGCGGCGGAAGGATCCGACCGCGGGCGATGCGAGCTCGCGGGCGACGCGCCCCCGCGGGCCGCCCGGCCCCGCGGGCGGGACGAACCGCGCACGGCGTGACCTCGCGAGCGGCACGATCCCACGGGCGAGGTGGGGCCCACGGCACGGGGTGAGGGCGGGCCGTCCGGATCAGTCGGCGGCCGGCAGCCACAGCTCGAAGCACGCGCCGCCCTCCGGGGCGTCGCCCACCGTCAGCCGGCCACCGTGCCGTACGGCGACATCACGCGCGATGGCCAGACCCAGCCCGGCGCCGCCCTCGTCCCGGCTACGGGCGTCGTCGAGGCGTACGAAGCGTTCGAATACCCGTTCACGCTCGTTCGGCGGTACCCCCGCCCCGTCGTCGGTGACCGCGACGGCGACCCCGCCGCGCTCCCGACATACCGAGACCGTCACCACGTGCTCCGCGTGACGCTCGGCGTTGTCCAGCAGATTGCCGATCACCCGGGCCAACTGCCCCCGGGAGCCGGTCGCTTCGAGACCACCGGAGTCCGGTACGCGCACCGTGGGAGCGATCCGGTCGCCGGTGCGCTGGGAGACCTCCTCGTGGACCAGCACTCCCAGGTCGAGCGTCGTGCGGCCCGGCCGCTCCCCCGCGTCCAGCCGGGCCAGCAGCAGCAGATCGGCCGCCAGCGCCTGGAGCCGTACGGTGTCGGCGACGGCCCCCGGCAGGTCCAGCAGTTCCGGATGCGCGGCGCCCACCTCCAGCTGGGTGCGCAGCGAGGCGATCGGGCTGCGCAGCTCGTGCGAGGCGTCGGCGACGAAACGCCGCTGCCGCTCCACCGACGCCTCCAGGGCCGTCAGTGTCTCGTTGGTGGTACGGGCCAGCCGGGCGATCTCGTCCCGGGAGCCGGGCTCCGGCACCCGCCTGCTCAGGTCCTCGGACGCGGTGATCGCGGCCATCTCCCGGCGGATGCCCTCGACCGGGCGCAGCGCCCGGCGGGTCACCAGCCAGGTCACCCCGGCGACCACGACGAGCAGCACCGGCAGCCCGGCCAGCATCGCGGTGCGCACGCTGCCGACGGCCTCCCGCTCGGCCGCCAGCGGGGCACCCGCGTGGACGGTCAGGGTCGTCCCGGCGGGGGTGGTCGCCCGCACGGACGCGAAACGGTAGTCGGCCGTCTCGCCGTCGACGGTGGCGGTGCCGTTGTCGAAGTCCGGTTCGTCGGAGTCGACCTCGCCCCGGCCGGGTTCGGGGCGACCGCCGCCGTCGTCGCCGTCGTCCGACTCGTCGTCTCCCCCGGAGCCGGGAGCGGAGCCGTCGGGGCTCGCCGGTGCGGTGGAGGGGACCGGGGTGACGCGGTCCGTGCCGGTCCCGGAGATCGCCTCCAGGTCCTTCGACACGGCGACCACCCGCCCGTCCTCGTCCGTCACCTGGACCGGGTGGTCCTCCTCGTCGCGCGTCTCCAGCCGGTCGTACGGCACGCCGAGGGCGAGCTGCCCGGCGACCTCGCGGGCCACCACCTCGGCCTGGAGACCCGCCTGGCCGGTGAGGTTCGCGCGCAGCACGAGGAGCACGGCGAGCCCGGCCCCGACCAGTGCGAGCGCGACGACGGCGGTGGCGCCGAGCGCCGCCCTGGCGCGTACCGACCTCACGGCGCCTCCTCCAGCCGGTACCCGGCGCCCCGCACCGTGCGGATGAGTGCCGCGCCGAGCTTGCGCCGCAGCGCGCTGACGTACACCTCGACGATGTTCGGGTCGCCGTCGTAGGCGAAGTCCCAGACGTGTTCCAGGATGTCCGCCTTGCTCACCACCTGTCCGGGGCGCAGCGCGAGCTGTTCCAGCACCGCGAACTCCTTGGTGGTGAGGGGGATCTCGGTTCCGGCGAGACGGACCCGGCGTGCGGCGGTGTCCATGCGCAGCGCGCCGACGGTGACCACCGGCGAGCCGGAACCGCCGCCCCGGCGCCGCAGCAGCGCCCGGATCCTGGCGACCAGCACCACGTACGAGAACGGCTTGGTCAGATAGTCGTCGGCCCCGGTGTCCAGGCCCTCCGCCTCGTCGTACTCGCCGTCCTTCGCGGTGACCATCAGGATCGGCACGTCGTGTCCGGCGGCGCGCAGGGCGGCGCAGACCCGGTAGCCGTTCATCCCGGGCAGCATGATGTCGAGGACGACGAGGTCGTACGCGCCATCGGCGGCCCGGCGCAGCCCTTCGAGACCGTCGTGCACGACGTCCACGGCGAAGCCCTCGGCGGTGAGCCCGCCGGCCAGGGACGCCGCCAGCCGCTTCTCGTCCTCCACGATCAAAAGGCGCATGGATCCAGGGTCGCAAACCGACCCTGAAGGCGGCTTCAGCCTCCTTCAGGCTGCGTTCAGCATCACCCCGGCAGTGTGGGACCCGTCGATACCGACACCCGACCGGGAGGTACCCCATGAAGCGCAGGATCGTCGCCGCCGTCGCCGCGGCCGTGCTCGTCGGCGGCGGGACCGCCACCGTCGTGGCCTTCGCGGACGACGAGGGACACGACCGCGACGCCGCCCGCAGCAGCGCGCCGGGCGCCGGAACCGCCCGCGTGGACATCGGGGGCGCCACGGCCGCCGCCGTCAAGGCCGTCCCGGGCACGGTCGCCGAGGCCGAGCTGGACGACGAGGACGGCACGGTCGTCTGGGAGCTGGACGTGTACGGATCCGACGGCAGGTGGCACGACGTGACGGTGGACGCGGGCAGGGGCACGGTGCTCGGCACGCATGCCGCCGACGACCACGACGGCCGGGGCGCGGACGCCCCCCGCTCGGCCTCCGTCTCCCTGGACGCCGCCGTCAGGGCCGCGCTCGGGACAGCACCGGGCACGGTGACGTCGGTCGGCCTGGACGACGACCACGACGGCCGGGGCGGGGCGTCGCACTGGGAGGTCGAGGTCCGGGGCGAGAACGGCACGCACCACGAGCTCAACGTCGACGCGAGGACCGGGAAGGTCACGGCGGACCGGTCGGACGACGGCGATGCCCAGGGCAACCACCACGACGACCAGGACGACGACTGAGGTCTCGCGCCCGGGGTTACGACCTGAGGGAGCGACAGGGAGCGGATCAGGGAGCGTCGTCATGCGGCTTCGATCGCAAGGCGGAGGAGGGGGTCGATGCGGCGCATCGACAACCGACGACAACGCCGCAAGCGGAGTCGCAGGCGGCGCGAGCCCGCTCCCCATCGGTCCCCAGATCGTTGGGGGCCGCCGGTGGCGGCGGGTGGGGCGCGCGGCTCAGGGCGCGTAGCTCAGGACCGTCCCCTCGTCGAACGACAGGAAGACGACGTTCCCGCGCGCGACGAGCGAGATGCCCGCCGGGTCGCGCGGGGTGCCCGGTGTGGGCCATCCGTTCGGCGGGTCGCCGGCGAATCCCGGATCCCCCTCGGCGGCCAGGTCCAGGGGCGACACCTTGCGGTCGCCCACGACGAGGGCCCGGTCACCGGCCACGGACGTCCTGCCGAAGGTGTTCATGCCCTCGCCGCCCTCGTACGTGACCCAGTACTGCCGCCCGTCGGACAGTCCGAACGCGTACGTCCGCGTCCGGCTGCTCACCACGACCTTGCCGTCGCGGGACAGGGCGGGCCGGTAGGCGATGTCCACCCCGGCGGCGACCGAGCGGCGGTTCCGCGGGGCCGTCACGTCGACGACCGTCAGGCCGTTCGAACCGGAGCAGAGGAGCTGCCGCCCCTTCAGGACCGGCATGCGGCAGGCGATCTCACCGGCCGCGATGCCGCCCAGTCGGCTGCCGTCCGAGCCCTTCAGCACGGTGACGCCCTCGCCCGCCGCGACGAGCCGGCCGTCGGCGAAGGCCAGTCCGGCCCCGTCGGCCGGATCGTCCCACTCCTTGTCCCACACGAGCTCGTGCGTACCGGTGAGCCGACGGGCGAGGAGGTGGGCGCGGCCGGTGCCGCCGGGCTTCGTGGCGTAGTAGAGCACCCCGCCGGACTCGACGGAATCGGCCACGCGGGCGCCGCCGGGCAGCGGCTCCCGCCAGCGCTCGGCCCCGTCGGCCAGCCCGCGCGCGACCAGCGAGCCGTTCTCGAAGGCGTACACGGTGGTGCCGAGGACGGCGGCCACCCGGACCGGGCCGGTTCCCGCGCTCACCGGGTCGGTCGCCCAGCGCTTCTTCCCGTTCGCGGCGTCCAGCGCGGTGACGCGCCGCGGTCCGCCGCAGACCAGGGCGGTGTCCGTGAGGACGCACTCCGCCGGACCGCCGTCCTCGATCCGGCTCTTCCACGCCTGCCAGCCCGCCGGACGGGCGGAGAGTTCCGTGGCCGCCGTCCCGAAGTCCCCGGTGCGACCGGCGTCCGCGCCGGGGACGACGACGGCTGCGGCACCACGCCGGACGGCGGAGGCGGACGCGGACGCGGAGGCGGCCGGTTCACCCGCGCGGTCGCCGTCCCCGGCGTCCCGCCCGAGCACCCCCGGCAGCAGGACGGCCCCGAGCGCCGCGCACACCACGACGACGGCGGCCGTCAGCCCGATCCGCAGTGCCCGCTTCCGCCGTCCGTCACCCGGTGCGGCCACGGGCACGACCGGCGTCGGGGCGAAAGGCGGAGCGCTGCGGGCCGGTGCCGGGGTCGGCGCTCGGAGGGGCGCCCGCGGTACGGCGGGCAGCGGTGCGACCGCCGCCGCGACGGTCCGCGCCCCGGCCGCGTGCTCGTCGAGCAGTCCCCTGACCCCGTCCGTCCAGGCGAAGGCGCCCGGTGCCACCATCACCGCCCCCCGCCCCGGCAGCAGCATCTCGACGAGTTGGTCCGGGGTCGGCCGGTCCCCGGTCCCGATGCGCAGACACGCCTCGATCACCTCTCGCAACCGGGGCGGCACACCGGACAGTTCGGCCTCGCCCCGGGAGATCCGGAAGATCACGGCCGCCATGTCCGAGTCGTCGAACGGCCCCCGCCCCGCCGCCGCGAAGGCGAGCACCGCGCCCAGGCAGAACACGTCGGAGGCCGGGACGAGCGAGCGTGAGCCGTTGACGTGCTCGGGCGAGATGTAGCCGGGGCTGCCCACCACCACCCCGGTCCGGGTCAGCTGGGTGGCATCGAACGCCTGGGCGATACCGAAGTCGATCACCTTCGGCCCGTCCGCGCCGAGCAGCACGTTGCCGGGCTTGAGGTCGCGGTGGAGGACCCGCACGGCGTGCATGTCGGCGAGCGCGCGGGCGAGCCCGGCCCCCGTCTCGCGCACGACGTGCTCGGGCAGCGGCCCGACGCGGGTCACCGCCTCGGCGAGCGAGGGGCCCGGAACGTACTCGGTCGCCAGCCAGGGCAGCCGACCGCTCGCGTCGCCGCCCACCAGGGCCGCGGTGTGCGGGCTGCGGACGGCACCCGCCGCGTCGATCTCGCGCCGGAAGCGGATCCGGAAGCCGTCGTCGAGGTCGAGGTCCGGGCGCACGGTCTTCAGCGCGACCAGCCCGTCGAGCGGGTCGGCGGCACCCGCCGGACGCGCCAGGTACACCTCGCCCATGCCGCCCGCCCCCAGCAGCCCGAGTGGCTGGTACGGCCCGATCACTCCGGCCCGGCCGGGCGGAAGCGGCTCGATCACTGTGCGGCTCCAGGGCTGTTCGTCGGACGGTCCGGTTGCTGGTCGGACGATTCGGCTGTGCGTCAGGCGGTCGAGCCGCTCGTCGAACGGTTCACCCGGGCAGCGGCACGGAGACCGTGGTGCCGTCGTCGTAGACGACGTGGACGACGCCACCGACCGGCAGCACCTGCGGGTCGAGCAGTTCCTTGTCGAGCTCGACGCCGTTGGGCACGGGGTCGTACGTCGGTGTCCGGCTCGGCCCCGGGGCGCCCGCCGGCCGGGTCCGCTTCAGGGGGCCGAGGGTGCCGTCGTGACGGATCGGGACCGTGTACAGGGTGGTGCTGTCCGCCCACACCAGGGTGTCCGCGACGATCAACGGATCGGAGACCGGGTTGCTCATGCCCGGCGCCTGCTTCCCGCCGAGCGGGAACCGGCCGAGCGTGCGGCCGCCGTCACGGCTCACGACGACGAGTTCGTCCGGCACGCCCGGTGTGTACTCGTCGCCCCTCCGGCGGAGCGTGATCACGGTGTCGTCGAGCGCGGTCAGGCTCGCCCCGGCGACCAGTGCCCGGTCGAGCGGCACCCGCCCCTCCGCCTTGAGGGTCCCGGCCTCGTACCGCAGCGCGATCATGTCGAAGCCGAAGCCGGAGGGGTCGTCGTTCCTGACGTCGGCGGCGCAGAAGGCCGAACGGCCCCGCACCCGTAGTTCCCCGCAGCCCGTACTGGTGCGGCCGTTCCCCTCGCCCTGCACGGCCTCGCCACCGGCCGTGCCCAGCAGGGCGCCGTCCTCGGGCCGGAACGCCTTCGGCGCTTCCTCGCCGATCGCGTACAGCGCCTTTCCGTCGGTGGCGACCGGCCAGAAGTTGCCCTTCCGCGCGTTGGAGACGGTCTGCGGGGCCAGCGGCTTCTCCCACTTCCGGGTGCCGCTCGCGCGGTCGTAGGCGGCGAGCGAGGCACCCTCAGGGGTGGCTGTGGTCGCGGCGAAGACCAGGTCTCCGAGGACCCGCGGAGCACTGTGCAGGTCGTGCGCGCCACCGGACCCGGTCTCCCAGCGGACTGCGCCGGTCCGCGCGTCCAGCGACTGCAGCCGGCCGCCCGCGGCGAGCAGCACGGTGTCGTCGTGAACGGTGGGCCGGGTGGCGTCGGCCGGCATGAAGAACTGGCCGCGCGGCCCCCAGCCCGCCGCCCTGCTCGCCTGACCGGTGCCGAACGTCCACAGCCGGTGCCCGTCCGCCGCCGACAGCGCCTCGTACGTGCCGTCGACGAGTCGGCACACGAGCACGTCGCGGCCCGCGGAGCAGCCGATCGGCGACTGGGAGAACCTCCCCTTCCAGGACTTCTTCCAGCCCGCGGGCCGGACGTCGCGACCGTACGGGACCGTGCCCGAGCCGTCCGGTCCGCCGTTCTCGTCCACCCCCGCCACGATCCGGGCGGCGGGTGAACCGCCCTTGCCCGTCGCCCCGTCGGCGGTGTCGCGGTCGCCGTGGTTGTTCCGCCAGGCCAGGATGGAGCCGGTGGCCGCGCCCAGCACGATCAGGGCGGCGAGGGCGGCGCCCAGGGCGCGGCGGGAGCGGCGCGGGGGCGGGGCGAGGCCGGGGCCCTGGGTGGGCGCGATGTGCAGGCCGGGCGCGAAGTCGGTCCCCTGGGTGGGCAGTTGGTGGGGCGCCGCGTGGCTGCCGGTGGCGGCCTCGGTGGGGGTGTAGCCGGGCAGCAGGGGGCCGTCGAGCGCGAGGACGCGGGCCAGTTCGCGTTCGTACTCGGCGATGTGACGGGCCACCGGTTCCGGCCATCGCGCGGCGGCTCCCGGCTCCAGCCTCCGGGCGAGCTCCGCGGCGGTGGGGCGGGCGGACGGGTCGGCGGTCAGGCAGTCCGCCAGGACGGCGCGCAGCGCCTCGGGCACGTCGCCGAGATCGGCCTCGACGTACTTGACCCGGTAGAGCACGGCGGCGACCGGGCCGTCCCCGAACGGGTCGCGGCCGGTGGCGGCGAAGCACAGCACGCAGGCCAGGCAGAAGACGTCCGATGCGGGGACGACGCGTCCGCTTCCCGCCACGTGCTCCGGGGACATGAAGGCGGGGCTGCCGACCATGCGGCCGGTGGTGGTGAGCGGGGTGGCGCCGGGGTCCCGGGCGATCCCGAAGTCGATGAGGCGCGGGCCGTCCGCGGCGAGCATCACGTTGCCGGGCTTCACGTCGCGGTGGACGATGCCGGCCGCGTGGACGGCGGCCAGGGCGCGGGCGAGCCCGGCGCCGAGCCTCCGCACCTCGGCCTCGTCCATCGCCCCGGCGCCCCGGACGGCCGCGGACAGGGTCGGTCCGGCCACGTATCCGGTTGCCAGCCAGGGCACTTCGGCCTCGGCGTCCCCGTCGAGCAGCGGGGCGAGGTGGGGGCCGTCGACGGACCGGGCGACGGTGATCTCGCGGCGGAAGCGGTCGCGGAAGCCCGGGTCGCCCGCCACATCGCGGCGGACCGTCTTGACGGCGACCGGGACGCCGCCGCCGGTCCGGGCTCCGTCACCGGCCGGGCCGCCTTCGCGCAGCGCGAGGAAGACCTCCCCCATGCCGCCCGCCCCGAGCCTGGCCCGTACCCCGTAGGGCCCGATCCTTCTGGGCGAGTCCTCCCGCAACGGCCCCAGCATGCGCCTATCCCCCCGTCGACAACGCGCGCAGCGCCGGGGAACACCGGGGAAGGCCGGGTTCCGTCGCGTGCGTCCGGCGGTAATTTTGCCACGGACACGTCACGCTGCGCGGTCCCGGACCTGTCACGGGACGGCACCGGACCCGTACCCCCGGCGGCGGAACCGACGCACCGTCGGCCGCGTCGGCGCGGGGCCCGTGCCCCGGTGCCGGATCACGGCCGCCCGGCGGACCGGCCCGGCTCGGGGGTCCGGCCCGGAGGCGGCCGTGGCCGGGGACCCGCGTACCTCTTCCGCTCAGGCCTCGGTGAGCCCCGCCACCAGTTCGTCCGCCGCCGCGTACGGATCGAGGCTCCCCGTCACGATGCGTTCCGCGAGCGCGCCGAGGTGGCGGTCGCCGTGCAGATCGCCGATGCGCTCGCGCAGCCGCGTGACGGCGATGGTCTCGACCTCGCGGGCCGCGCGGGCCGTGCGCCGTTCGGCGAGGACGCCGCGCTCCTCCATCCACGCCCGGTGCTTCTCCAGCGCCTCGACGACCTCGTCGATCCCCTCGCCCCGGGCCGCGACCGTCTTCACGATCGGCGGGCGCCAGTCGCCGGGACCGCGGGCCTCGCCCAGGCCCAGCATGTGGTTGAGCTCGCGCGCGGTGGCGTCCGCCCCGTCCCGGTCGGCCTTGTTGACCACGTACACGTCGCCGATCTCCAGGATTCCGGCCTTCGCCGCCTGGATGCCGTCGCCCATGCCGGGGGCCAGCAGGACGACGGAGGTGTCCGCCTGGGAGGCGATCTCCACCTCCGACTGGCCGACGCCGACCGTCTCCACCAGGACCACGTCGCAGCCCGCCGCGTCCAGCACCCGGATCGCCTGCGGCGCCGCCCAGGCGAGGCCGCCCAGATGCCCGCGGGTGGCCATGGAACGGATGTAGACACCCGGGTCCGAGGCGTGCTCCGACATCCGCACCCGGTCACCCAGGAGCGCCCCGCCGGAGAACGGCGAGGACGGGTCGACGGCCAGGACGCCGACCCGCTTGCCGGCCCGCCGGTACGCCGAGACCAGTGCCGACGTCGATGTCGACTTGCCGACACCGGGCGAGCCGGTCAGGCCGACCACGTACGCGTTGCCCGTCAGCGGCGCCAGGGCCGCCATCACCTCGCGCAGCTGCGGCGACGCCCCCTCGACCAGGGAGATGAGCCGGGCCACGGCCCTCGGCCGGCCGGCCCGGGCCTGCTCGACCAGGGTGGGGACGTCCACCATCACCGCTCCGTTCACTCGCGCGTGCTCTACGTGTACTACGTACGGCCCACCCGGGCCGTTCCCGAGCCCGCCGGACGTACGGTCCGGACCCGCTCGTGTGCGTACGGTCCGTCCCCCGGGCGGACGTACGGTCCCGTCCCCGGGCGAGGGGCCGCTGCGGCCTACTTCTTCGGGACGCGGACGATCAGCGCGTCGCCCTGGCCGCCGCCGCCGCACAGCGCCGCCGCGCCGACGCCACCGCCGCGCCGCTTCAGCTCCAGCGCCAGGTGCAGCACCAGCCGGGCACCGGACATGCCGATCGGGTGACCGAGCGCGATGGCACCGCCGTTGACGTTGACCTTGTCGGAGGTGACGCCGAGGTCCTTCATGGACTGGACGGCGACCGCCGCGAACGCCTCGTTGATCTCGATCAGGTCGAGGTCCTCGACCTGGATGCCCTCCTTCTTCAGGGCGTGCAGGATCGCGTTGGACGGCTGCGACTGGAGCGAGTTGTCGGGGCCCGCCACATTGCCGTGGGCACCGATCTCCGCGATCCACTCCAGGCCCAGCTCCTCGGCCTTGGCCCTGCTCATGACGACGACGGCCGCGGCACCGTCGGAGATCTGCGAGGAGGTGCCCGCGGTGATCGTGCCGTCCTTGGTGAAGGCCGGGCGCAGCCGGGCGAGGGACTCGACGGTCGTCTCCGCGCGGATGCCCTCGTCCTTGGCGAAGAGGACCGGGTCGCCCTTGCGCTGCGGGATCTCGACCGGGGTGATCTCGGCCTCGAAGACGCCGTTCTTCTGGGCGGCGGCGGCACGCTGGTGGGAGAGGGCGCCGATCTCGTCCTGGGCGGCACGGGTCAGCCCCAGACGGGTGTTGTGCTTCTCCGTGGACTCGCCCATCGGGATGTTCTCGTAGGCGTCGGTCAGGCCGTCGTACGCCATGGAGTCGAGCATCTCGACGGCGCCGTACTTGTGGCCCTCGCGGGACTTCGGGAGCAGGTGCGGGGCATTGGTCATCGACTCCTGGCCGCCCGCGACGACGACGTCGAACTCACCGGCGCGGATCAGCTGGTCGGCCAGCGCGATCGCGTCGAGTCCGGACAGGCACACCTTGTTGACGGTGAGCGCGGGGACGTTCATCGGGATGCCCGCCTTGACGGCGGCCTGGCGCGCCGGGATCTGCCCCGCCCCGGCCTGGAGCACCTGGCCCATGATCACGTACTCGACCTGGTCGCCACCGATGCCGGCCCGGTCCAGCGCGGCCTTGATGGCGATGCCGCCGAGGTCGGCCCCGGAGAAGCTCTTCAGGGAGCCGAGGAGACGGCCCATGGGCGTACGCGCGCCCGCGACGATCACTGAGGTGGTACCGGTCGTTCCTGACATGAGCCGCAGCCCCTTGGGGTGAGATGTGAACGAGGGTTTACTCGAATGTACTGAGCGGTACTCCGCCCGTCATCCGGCAACGGGTGTGACGGCGCGCACGTTGCGTAACCATCGGTGGAGCGCTGCACTGGTTCCATGCTGACGCGAATCGACCACATCGGGATCGCCTGTTCCGACCTCGACAGGACCATCGATTTCTACCGGACGACCTACGGGTTCGAGGTGTTCCACACCGAGATCAACGAGGAGCAGGGTGTGCGCGAGGCCATGCTCAAGATCAACGATACGTCCGACGGCGGCGCTTCGTACCTCCAGCTCCTGGAGCCGATCCGGGAGGACTCCCCGGTCGGCAAGTGGATGGCGAAGAACGGCGAGGGCGTCCACCACATCGCCTTCGGCACCGCGGACGTCGACGCCGACGCCGCGGAGATCCGGGGGAAGGGCGTCAGGGTGCTCTACGACGAGCCGCGGACCGGGTCGATGGGGTCCCGGATCACCTTCCTGCACCCCAAGGACTGTCACGGTGTCCTGACCGAACTGGTCACGTCCGCAGCGGAGCACTGACCTCCGGATACCCGGCCCGGTAGAGTGAGCCGTTCCGGGCCGGGGCCGGGTCGGGGCCGCGGCGCGTCCCCAGCCGTTGATCTGTCACCATTCCCCGGGGGACCGTTCACCGGCGAACGGTACTCGTAGGAGAGTTGCGACCATGGGACGGATGGGACCGCGCAGTGCGGGGCTACGAACGCCAGGAGAGCCACCGAGCTGACGACGACCATCTCTCGCGGTTCGAAGCCGAGATGGACCGGCTGAAGACCGACCGGGAGAAGGCCGTCCAGCACGCCGAGGACCTCGGTTACCAGGTCGAGGTCTTGCGCGCCAAGCTGCACGAGGCTCGGCGCAATCTCGCGAACCGTCCCGCGTACGACAACGCGGACATCGGTTACCAGGCCGAGCAGTTGCTCCGGAACGCGCAGGTCCAGGCCGAGCAACTGCGCACCGACGCCGAGCGGGAGCTGCGCGAGGCACGTGCGCAGACGCAGCGGATCCTTCAGGAGCACGCCGAGCACCAGGCGCGGCTCCAGGCCGAGTTGCACAACGAGGCCGTGCAGCGTCGCCAGCAGCTCGACCAGGAGCTGGCCGAGCGCCGCCGTACGGTCGAGGCCCACGTCAACGAGAACGTCTCCTGGGCCGAGCAGCTGAGGGCCCGGACGGAGTCCCAGGCACGTCGGCTGCTGGAGGAGTCCAGGGCCGAGGCCGAACAGGCGCTGGCGGCGGCGCGGACGGAGACCGGCCGGCTGGCGGAGGAGACCCGGCAGCGGCTCGGGGCCGAGGCCGAGGCGGCCCGCGCCGAGGCCGAGGCGCTGCTGCTGCGCGCCCGCAAGGACGCCGAGCGGCTGCTGAGCACCGCCTCCGCGCAGGCGCAGGAGGCGACCAGTCACGCCGAGCGGCTGCGGTCGTCGACGACCGCCGAGACCGAGCAGGCGCGGCAGCAGGCCGCGGAGCTGAACCGGGCCGCCGAGCAGCGCATGCAGGAGGCCGAGACCCGGCTGCGCGAGGCCCGGCTGGAGGCCGAGAAGGTCACCTCCGAGGCGAAGGAGGCGGCCGTCAAGCGGCTGGCCGCCGCCGAGTCGGACAACGAGCAGCGCACGCGGACGGCCAGGTCGGAGATCGCCCGGCTGGTCGGCGAGGCCACCAAGGAGGCCGAGACGCTCAGGGCGGAGGCCGAGCAGGCGCTCGCCGACGCCCGTGCCGAGGCGGAGCGGCTGAAGTCCGAGGCGGCCGAGAAGGCCCGTTCGGCCGCGGCCGAGGACGCCGCCGCCCAGCTCGCCAAGGCCGCCAGGTCCGCCGAGGAGGTGCTGACCAAGGCGTCCGAGGACGCGAAGTCCACCACCCGGGCGGCGAGCGAGGAGGCCGAGCGGATCCGCCGCGAGGCCGAGGCCGAGGCGGACCGGCTGCGCGACGAGGCCGCCGAGCAGGCCGACCAGCTCAAGGGCGCGGCCAAGGACGACACCAAGGAGTACCGGGCCAAGACGGTCGAGCTCCAGGAGGAGGCGCGCCGGCTGCGCGGCGAGGCCGAGCAGCTGCGTTCCGAGGCGGTCGCCGAGGGCGAGCGGATCCGGGGCGAGGCCCGCCGCGAGGCCGTCCAGCAGATCGAGGAGGGCGCGAAGACCGCCGAGGAGCTGCTGGCGAAGGCCAAGAGCGACGCGGAGGAGCTGCGCGCCACCGCGAGCACGGAGAGCGAACGGGTCCGTACCGAGGCGTCCGAGCGAGCCGCCTCGCTGCGCAAGCAGGCCGAGGAGGCCCTGGAGCGCGCCCGCGCCGAGGCGGAGCAGCTGCGGACCGAGGCCGAGGAGCAGGCCGAGTCCACCACCACCGCGGCGGAGCGGGCGGCGGCGGAGCTGCGCGAGGAGACCGAGGGCGCGGTGGCGGCCCGGCAGGCGGAGGCGGCCGAGGAGCTGTCCCGGCTGCGGACCGAGGCCGACGCCAAGGTCACCGCCGCCGAGCAGGAGCTCACGGACGCGCGCGCCGAGGCGGAGCGCATCCGGCGCGAGACGAACGAGGAGTCCGAGCGGCTGCGCGCGGAGGCCGCCGAGCGGCTGCGGGCGCTGCGCGAGCAGGCGGAGGCGGAGGCGGAGCGGCTGCGCGACGAGGCCGCCGCGGACGCCTCGCAGGCGCGGGCGGAGGGCGAGTCCACGGCCGTACGGCTGCGGTCGGAGGCCGCCGCGGAGGCGGAGCGGCTCAAGTCCGAGGCCAAGGAGAGCGCCGACCGGCTGCGGTCGGAGGCCGCGGCCGCCGCCGAACGGGTGGAGGCGGAGGCCACCGAGGCCCTGGAGGCCGCGCGGGAGGAGGCCAACCGGCGTCGCCGGGAGGCGGAGGAGACCCTCGGCTCGGCTCGTACCGAGGCGAACCAGGAGCGCGAGCGGGCCCGCGAGCAGAGCGAGGAACTGCTCGCCTCCGCCCGCAAGCGGGTCGAGGAGGCGCAGGCCGAGGCCCAGCGCCTGGTCGAGGAGGCGGACGGCCGGGCGACCGAGCTCGTCGCCGCGGCCGAGCAGTCCGCCCAGAAGGTGCGGGACGCGGTCAGCGGGCTCCACGAGCAGGCCGAGGAGGAGATCGCCGGGCTGCGCTCGGCCGCCGAGCACGCCGCGGAGCGGACGAGGTCCGAGGCGCAGGAGGAGGCGGACCGGGTCCGCACCGACGCGTACGCGGAACGCGACCGGGCGGGCGAGGACGCGGCCCGGATCCGTCAGGAGGCGCGGGAGGAGTCCGAGGCCGCGAAGGCGATGGCCGAGCGGACCGTCGCGGAGGCGATCGCCGAGTCCGAGCGGCTGCGCGCGGACGCCGCGGAGTACAGCCAGCGGATGCGTACCGAGGCGTCCGACTCGCTGGCGTCGGCCGAGCAGGACGCGGCGCGCAGCCGGGCCGAGGCCCGCGAGGACGCCAACCGGATGCGGTCCGAGGCCGCGACCCAGGCCGACCGGCTGGTGGGCGAGGCGACGAGCGAGTCCGAGCGGCTGCGCACCGAATCGACGCAGCAGGCCACCGAGCTCGTCGACACGGCCACCCAGCGGGCCACGCAGCTGGTCGAGGAGGCGACGGGACGGGCCGCGCGGCTGGTCGACGACGCGACCCAGCAGGCCGCGCTCCTCGTCGACGAGGCGAAGCAGCAGGCCCAGCGGGTGACCGGCGAGGCCGGGGACGAGGCGGAACGGCTGCGCGCGGAGGCGGCGGCCACCGTCGCGTCGGCGCAGGAGCACGCGGCCCGTACCCGCGAGGAGGCGGAGCGGGTGCGCGCCGAGGCGGAGGCTGCGGCCGAGCGGATGCGGAGCGACGCTCGCGAGGAGGCGGACCGGCTGCTCGACGAGGCGCGGAAGACGGCGGCGAAGCGCCGTGCCGACGCCGCCGAGCAGGCGGACCAGCTCGTCGAGAAGGCTCAGGAGGAGGCGCTGCGCACCGCCACGGAGGCGGAGAAGCAGGCCGACACGATGGTCGGTGCGGCCCGCAAGGAGGCCGTGCGGATCACCTCGGAGGCGACCGTGGAGGGCAACTCCCTGGTGGAGCGGGCCCGTACGGACGCCGACGAGCTGCTGGTCGGCGCGCGCCGGGACGCCACGGCGATCCGGGAACGGGCCGAGGAGCTCAGGTCCCGGATCGAGAGCGAGATCGAGGAGCTGCACGACCGGGCCCGGCGGGAGACCGCCGAGCAGATGAAGACGGCGGGCGAGCGCGTCGACAAGCTGATGAAGGCGGCGACCGAGCAGCGCGAGGACGCCGAGGCCAAGGCCAAGGAGCTGCTGGCGAACGCGAATTCGGAGGCGAGCAAGGTCCGGATCGCCGCGGTGAAGCGGGCCGAGTCGCTGCTGAAGGAGGCCGAGCAGAAGAAGGCGTCGCTGGTCCGCGAGGCCGAGAAGCTGCGGGCGGACGCCGAGGCCGAGGCCGAGCGCATGGTGGACGAGGGCAAGCGCGAACTCGACGTGCTGGTACGCCGGCGCGAGGACATCAACACCGAGATCTCGCGCGTGCAGGACGTGCTGGAGGCCCTGGAGTCGTTCGAGACGCCGTCGAGCGGCAAGGGTTCGGGCGGTGGGTCCAACGGCGGCGTCAAGGCCGGTGCCTCCGCGGGCTCCCGCGCGAACGGCAAGTCGTCCGGCTAGTGCCGGGAGGGGCACCAGTGCCGTGACCGGCGGACGTCGCCGGTCACGGAACGGAGACCATCTGACGGGCCTCGTACAGCGGACGGCGGTTCGAAGCCGGTCCCGATGTCATGACCGGCGGCGGCCACCCGAATGGTCGTCACCGGTCACGGAAGCGGCGCCGACATCACGTCATGTCCGCGCCGAGAAAGGGGAGTTCGAGCCCGTGGGTGGCAGGCGTTACGGGGGGCCGGCCACTCAAAAGGGGCGTCATTCTCCAGATCAAACCTGCATCCACTCGATGACACGCCGTTCCGGCGCCTAGGATTCCCCCTAACACCTCACCGGTCTCTTCGACAGGAACCCCATGAGCGACCCTTCCTCCCCTTTCGGCTTCGAGCTCGTGCGACGCGGATACGACCGCGGTCAGGTGGACGACCGCATCACCAAGCTCGTCGCCGACCGTGATAGCGCCCTCGCCCGCATCACGTCTCTGGAAAAGCGCATCGAGGAGCTGCACCTCGAGACGCAGAACGCCCAGGCCCAGGTGACCGACGCGGAGCCGTCGTACGCCGGCCTCGGCGCGCGGGTGGAGAAGATCCTCCGCCTGGCCGAGGAGGAGGCGAAGGACCTGCGCGAGGAGGCCCGTCGCGCCGCCGAGCAGCACCGCGAGCTCGCCGAGTCGGCCGCCCAGCAGGTCCGCAACGACGCCGAGGCGTTCGCGGCCGAGCGCAAGGCGAAGGCCGAGGACGAGGGCGTGCGCATCGTCGAGAAGGCCAAGGGCGAGGCCGGCACGCTGCGTGCGGAGGCCCAGAAGGACGCCGCGCAGAAGCGCGAGGAGGCGGACGCCCTCTTCGAGGAGACCCGCGCCAAGGCCGCCCAGGCCGCCGCGGACTTCGAGACCAACCTGGCCAAGCGCCGCGACCAGTCGGAGCGCGACCTCGCGTCCCGTCAGGCCAAGGCCGAGAAGCGCCTCGCCGAGATCGAGCACCGCGCCGAGCAGCTCCGCCTGGAGGCCGAGAAGCTCCGTACGGACGCCGAGCGCCGTGCCCGCCAGACGGTCGAGACCGCACAGCGTCAGTCCGAGGACATCGTGGCCGACGCGAACGCGAAGGCCGACCGGATCCGCAGCGAATCGGAGCGCGAGCTGGCGGCGCTCACCAACCGCCGCGACTCGATCAACGCCCAGCTGACGAACGTCCGCGAGATGCTGGCGACGCTCACCGGTGCCGCGGTGGCCGCCGCGGGCTCCCCCTCCGACGAGGAGTCGTCCGGCCGCGGCGTCCCGGCCCAGCAGAACCGCTGATCCGTACGACCGTACCCACGCGTACCCCCTGACGCGCCCGGTTCCGCCCCTGTGGTGGCGCCGGGCGCGCGGCCGTTCTAGCGTGAACTCATGATCGAGCTCGATGGCCTCACCAAGCGCTTCGGGAACAAGGTCGCCGTCGACCGGCTCTCGTTCCGGGTCCGCCCCGGGATGGTGACGGGTTTTCTGGGACCGAACGGGGCGGGCAAGTCGACCACGATGCGGATGATGCTCGGGCTCGACAACCCGACGAGCGGTTCGGTACGCATCGACGGCAGGCACTACCGCGACCTCGACGAACCCCTGAAGCACGTCGGCGCGCTGCTGGACGCCAAGTCGATGCACGGCGGGCGCAGCGCGTACAACAACCTGCTCTGTCTCGCGCAGAGCAACCGCATCCCGGCGAGCCGGGTCGCCGAGGTGCTGGAGACCGTCGGTCTGACCGCGGTCGCGAAGAAGAAGTCCAGGGGCTTCTCGCTCGGGATGGGCCAGCGGCTCGGCATCGCGTCGGCGCTGCTCGGCGACCCGCGGGTGCTGCTCTTCGACGAACCCGTCAACGGGCTCGACCCCGAGGGCATCCACTGGATCCGCAATCTGATGAAGGCGCTGGCCGCGGAGGGCCGGACCATCTTCGTCTCGTCGCACCTGATGAGCGAAATGGCACTCACCGCCGACCATTTGATCGTGATCGGCCAGGGTCGGCTGCTCGCCGACACCTCGATGGCCGATTTCATCCAGCAGAACTCCCGGAGTTTCGTCCGGCTGCGCTCCCCGGACCGGGAGCGGCTGCGGGATGTGCTGCACGCGGAGGGGCTGGTCGCGGTCGAGGCGGGGAGCGGCGTGCTGGAGATCGACGGCACCACCACCGAGCTGCTGGGCGAGCTGGCCGCCCGGCACCGGATCGTGCTGCACGAGCTGAGCGCCCAGCGGGCCTCCCTGGAAGAGGCGTTCATGCGGATGACGGCGGACTCGGTGGAGTACCACGCGCACTCGGAGCCGGGCACGGAGTCTCCGCCCCCGGGCCCGCGCTGGGACGAACAGTACGACCGGCGCCCCCTGACCGCGGGCGCCCCCGGCCCCGCCGGTGCGATCGACCCCGACGGCACGACCGGTACCACGGGCACGACCCGCACCACAGGCACCACCGCCACCACGGACACGACCGGCACCACCGCCACCACTGGCACCACAGGCATCACCGGCAAGGAGGTCTGACGACGATGGCATCGGTACCCGCGGTCCTGACCTCCGAATGGACCAAGATCCGTACGGTCTCGTCGACCGTCTGGACGCTCATCGCCGCGTTCGGCGTCACCGTCGTGATGAGCGCGGCGATCTGCGCGCTGATGAACGCTCAGTTCGACAACCTTCCGCCCATGGAGCGGGCCACCTTCGACCCGACCCCGATCAGCTTCTCCGGTCTGACCCTCGGACAGCTCGCCATGGTCGTCTTCGGCGTCCTGGTGGTCGGTACGGAGTACAGCTCGGGCATGATCCGCACCTCGCTGGCGGCCGTGCCCCGGCGCGGCACGTTCCTGTTCGGCAAGATCGCGGTGGCCGGCGTGCTGGCGCTGGCGGTCGGTGTCCTCACCGCCTTCGTCTCGTTCTTCCTCGGTCAGGCCCTGCTCGGCGACCTCGGCACGACCATCGGTGCGCCCCATGTGCTGCGGGCGGTCATCGGCGGCGGGCTGTACATGGGCCTGATCGGGATCTTCTCCATGGGCGTGGCGACCATACTGCGCAGTTCCATGCTGTCGCTGGGCATCCTGATGCCGTTCTTCTTCCTGGTCTCCCAGATCCTGTCGGTGGTGCCGGTCGCGAAGAAGGTCGCGCGCTACTTCCCCGACCAGGCCGGGCGCAAGATCATGCAGGTGGCTCCCGACGCCCTGAACGGCGACCCGAGCCCCTACGGACCATGGGGCGGGCTCGGCATCCTGGTGGCGTGGGTGGCGGCGGCGCTGGTCGGCGGGTACCTCCTGCTGAGGAAGCGCGACGCGTGAACGGCGGGCGAGGAGCCCGTACCCGGGGTGACGCCTCCGCTCCGGAGGCACGCCGTCCGGTCCCCCGCGCATCCGGTCCGCGCGGCCGGGCGGGCGCCACCCGTCGGAACGACTTGGCCGCCACCGTCAAGGGCTGGATATCCTCGTAACCCTTACGGGGGGTGTGCGGCCGGACGGCCCGGCCCCGACGACGGACAAGAGTCGATGGGGCTGAAGCATGATCGAGGCAGTCGGCCTGACCAAGCGCTACGGCGCTGTGACGGCCGTGCACAACCTTTCCTTCCAGGTGCGGCCCGGCACCGTCACCGGATTCCTCGGCCCCAACGGGTCGGGCAAGTCCACGACCATGCGCATGATGCTGGGCCTGGACCAACCGACCGCCGGTCATGTCACGATCGGCGGCCACCCCTTCCGGCACCTGCCGAACGCCCCGCGCCAGGTCGGTGCGCTGCTGGACGCGAAGGCCGTGCACGGCGGGCGCAGCGCCCGCAACCACCTCCTCTCGCTCGCCCAGCTGGCGGGCATCCCCGCCGCACGGGTCGACGAGGTGCTCGGGGTCGTCGGCCTGCACGAGGTCGCGCGGAAGCGGACCAAGGGCTTCTCGCTCGGGATGGGCCAGCGGCTGGGGATCGCGGCGGCGCTGCTCGGCGACCCCCAGGTGCTGCTCTTCGACGAACCCGTCAACGGGCTCGACCCCGAGGGCATCCTCTGGGTCCGCAACCTGATGAAGGCGCTGGCCGCGGAGGGCCGGACGGTCTTCGTCTCCAGCCACCTGATGAGTGAGATGGCCCTCACCGCCGACCACCTGATCGTGATCGGCCGGGGCCGGCTGCTCGCCGACATGAGCGTGAAGGACTTCATCGCCGCCAATTCCGCGGACTTCGCCCGGGTGCGGGTCGCGGACGGCGACCCGGACGGGCGGGAGAAGCTCACCGCCTCGCTCATCGAGGCGGGCGGCCAGGTGCTGCCGGAGCCGGACGGGGCCCTGCGGATCACCGGCCTGGCGCTGCCGAGGATCAGTGACGTGGCCCATGAGGCGGACGTCCGGCTGTGGGAGCTCTCGCCGCACCAGGCGTCGCTGGAGGAGGCGTACATGCGGATGACGCAGAGCGCCGTGGACTACCGTTCGACGACGGACGAGAAGGCCGGGCTGCACCAGCTGGTGCCGGACGACGGGCACGGACCGCGGCAGCAGATCCCCGAGGTGCCGCAGCAGGGCTGGTACGCCCCGCCGCCGCCCGGAAAGGACCCGTCCGCGACACCCGCCGAGCCCGTCGGGAGCACCGGGAACGCCGGTTTCGCGGCGGCCCCCGCGGACCCGGCCAGGAGCGAGACCAGCGAGGAAGCCCGATGACGACACCGCCGACGCCAAACCCGCAGGCACCGGGCCTGCAGCACGCACCCCTCCCCCACGGGAACGGGCAGCAGGCACCGGTCGGGTACTACGCCTCTCCGATCCCCCTGCGGCCCGCCACCCTCACCGACGCGATCGCCTCCGAGTGGACCAAGATCCGCTCGGTGCGCTCCACGGTGTGGACGCTCGGCGTCATGCTCACCGTGGTGCTCGGCCTGGGCCTGCTCATAGCCGCGATGATCACGCTGACCGACTCCGATCTGGGCGACGTCCCGGAGCTCAGCTTCGGTTTCTTCGGGGTGCTGCTGGGCTCGATCTGCGTGATCACGCTCGGCGTGCTGACCATCACGTCCGAGTACGGGACGGGCCTGATCCGGACGACGCTGACGGCCTGCCCCAGCCGTACCCGCGTACTGACCGCCAAGGCGGCCGTCTTCTTCGTGCTGACCTTCGCCGTCACCACCGTGTCGGCCACCGTGGTCGCCGTGGTGCAGGCGTCGCTGCTGCACGGCAAGGAGCCGCGCACGGACGACTGGCTGCGCGCCACGATCGGCGTCGGGCTGTACGTCGCGCTGCTGGGGCTGCTCTCCCTGGCGGTCGGCGCACTCGTCCGGCACTCCGCCGCCGCCGTCACGATCATGATCGGTGTGGTGCTGCTGCCGCTGGTCCTGGGGATCTTCATGTTCTCGCGGTCCCTGGCCGGCCTGCGCGAGGCGTTCTTCATGTACTCGATCCCGAGCCAGCTCAGCGCGTTCTACGACACCTCGGTCACCGGTTTCGGCCCCTCCGGCTGGGATTCGCTGTGGATCATGCTCGGGTTGACGGCCGTGGCGATGGGCGCCGCCTACGCGGTCCTGGAGCGCCGCGACGTGTGACCGGCCGACGGCCCGGAACGGCCGTCCGGGAAGGGAGCCCGGGGCCCGTGGAGGGACGGCCGGCTCAGTAGCGGGGCGCGTTCCTGGACCGCTGTACCTGTGTGGTGCGGCGGTCCTTCGCGTTCCAGCACGCCTTGTGCCAGTGCCGACGGTCGTCGATGCCGCCGTACTCGGACCAGGCCACCAGGTGCGGGACGCCGGGCGGGATCTCCTGGTCGCAGCCGGGGCAGCGGTACCGCTTGCCGGCCGCGCTCGCGCCGCTCACCGGGCGCACCGACCACTCCTCCCCGCGCCACTCCTCGACGCGTCCGCCGCTGCCATATCGGATCCCCTCCTCCGCGCCTCGCTCGGGGAAACTCTCGCCGCCTCGGGGGCGGTTGCGGCGCGGGGACACGGGACACCTCACAGACGGGCCGGCGGTTTTCCCCCAGCGTAGGGCCATTCGGCCGAGCCCTGCGCCCCATGTCGTGCGGGAACGTTCCCTCTGACTTTGGCGACTTACCGGACAATCCGAACAACTTGCCGCTGCCCGTGCCCTTGGCACGTGTCAGACGTTGTTGCCCGTAGGGGAGAGACCGCGTCGGCCGCAAGGAGGCAATTGGCGATGCGCGTGGGAACGTTCGTACTGGCAGCCCAGTTTCCCGGACAGGGGCCGGGGGAAGCGCTGCATCGCGCGATCCGGTCCACCGAGGTCGCGGAGGAGTCCGGGCTCGACTCGGTATGGCTGGCGGAGCACCATTTCGTGCCGTACGGGGTCTGCCCGTCCGCCGTCACCCTGGCCGCGCTGCTGCTCGGCCGCACCCGCAGGATCCGGGTGGGTACGGCGGTGAGCGTGCTGCCGACCCAGCACCCCGTCGCGCTCGGCGAACAGGCAGCGCTGCTCCACCTCACCACCGGCGGCAGATTCACCCTCGGCGTCGGCCGGGGCGGCCCCTGGGTGGACCTGGAGGTGTTCGGCGGGGGCCTGGAGGCGTACGAGAAGGGCTTCCCGGAGTCCCTGGAGCTGCTGCTCGACTGGCTGGCCCGGCCGAGGGTCGCGGGGAAGGGGCCCCGGTACGACTTCCGAGAGGTGGCGGTCGTCCCCCGGGCCGACGAGCCGCTCGCCGGGTTCGGCGGTGCCGCCCCCGGGGACGAGGGGCCCGGGGGCGACGGTTCCGGCGCCCCCGAGGTGGTCGTCGCGTGCACCTCGCCCCGGACGGTCCGGCTCGCCGCGGAGCGCGGGCTGCCGATGCTCCTGGGCATGCACTGCGGGGACGAGGAGAAGGCGGAGATGATCGCCCTGTGGCGCTCCACCGCCCTGGCCGCGGGCCGTTCGCCGGAGAGCGTCCGGGCGGCCGGGCACGTGTCCGCCGGGGTGGCCCAGATCGCCGACCGGACCGAGGACGCGGTGGAGTCCCTCGTCAAGGCGATGCCCGGCTGGCTGCGGGAGGGTCTGGACGCCCATGTGACGGTGGACGGACGGCACCGGGTGATGCGCGACCCGGTCGCGTACACGGAGCTGCTGTGCGGCCTCCATCCGGTGGGTCCGCCCCGGCTGGCCGCCGACCGGCTCGCCGCCACCGCCGAGCGGACGGGCATCACCCGCTTCGCGCTCCTGGTGGAGGGCTCCGGAGACCTGGCGGCCACGGAGGAGAACGTGGCACGGCTGGGCACGGAGGTGCTGCCGCTCCTCCACTGAGCCGTGGTGGGGGTACGTGCTGCCGCCCCGGATCCCGTCGCACCTCCCGCGGTCCGGAACAGCAGCGTACGCACGCACTCAGGGCCTGCCCGACGGCTCATGACCGGACAGACCCTGCCGCCGAACGGACCTCAGCAGTCCCGGAGTTCGGGCGACTGGTTGAGCAACTGACCTCGCACCGACGTGAAGCGGGCCAGCCGCTCGTCGACCGAGGCGTCCAGCGGGAACACCGCGACGCGGTGGCAGTTCTGGAATGCCAGACGCACTCCGAAGTGCCGTTGCAGAGCGCCGCGTATCGCATCACTCGCGAGCGCACGCAGCAGCTGACCACGGGCCTGCTCGTCCGGCGGGGGCGTCTGGTTGTCGGCGAACTCTCCGCCGTCGACCTTCAACTGGGCCACCAACGAGCTGATCATCTCCCACGCGTAGGGCAGGGAGGTCCGGACGCAGTCGACGAAATCGGCTTCGTCGACCTCGCCTCGCTCGGCCTGTTCCAACAGCGCCGGTGAGACGTCGAGCGACATGGGTTCTCCTCTCGCGGCCCCGACGCCGGGCCGGGACCTTACGGGCAGGGCAAGGAGGAACGCCACGCAGCGTGCACACACGGCGACCTCCCGCTTACACGGTAAGGGTGCGGTCATGGCCGCACCAGGAGATTGGGAACACAACCGGCCAACAACGAAGAGGATCAAAGAGGGGCAAGCCCGAAAAGGGCTGATCCGGTCGTGTCCGGACCGAACGGGGACGGTCCGGTCACGACCGGACAGGAGCCGCTCCCCTCCGCGCGGGGGCGGGAGGGGGGAGAATCGCGTGGAGCACGGGTCGTCGAGTAGCGTTGCCGACCATGCGTCTCGTCATCGCCCGCTGTTCCGTGGACTACGCCGGCCGGCTCACCGCCCACCTGCCCTCCGCCCCCCGCCTGATCCTCGTCAAGGCGGACGGGAGCGTGTCGATCCACGCCGACGACCGGGCGTACAAACCCCTCAACTGGATGTCGCCGCCCTGCACCCTCAAGGAGGGCTCCGGCGACACCGCGGACGTCTGGACCGTGATGAACAAGGCGGGCGAGAAACTGATCATCACGATGGAGGAGATCCTCCACGACTCGTCCCACGAGCTGGGCGTCGACCCGGGGCTCATCAAGGACGGTGTCGAGGCGCACCTCCAGGAACTCCTCGCCGACCGGATCGAGACTCTCGGAGAGGGCTACACCCTGATCCGCCGCGAGTACTTCACCGCGATCGGCCCCGTCGACATCCTCTGCCGGGACGCCGACGGCGGAACCGTGGCCGTGGAACTGAAGCGGCGCGGCGAGATCGACGGCGTGGAGCAGCTGACCCGCTATCTGGAGCTGCTCAACCGTGATCCCCACCTCGCCCCGGTGAAGGGCATCTTCGCCGCGCAGGAGATCAAGCCGCAGGCCAGGGTGCTGGCGACGGACCGCGGGATCGACTGCGTCGTCCTCGACTACGACGCGCTGCGCGGCATCGAGGACGACAAGCTGCGTCTGTTCTGACCTGCCCCTTCCCAGGCTTCCCCCGCAGACCCCCGATGCCGGACGCGCCTCGCGCGTCCGGCATCGGGGGTCTGTCGGCGTCAGGGGCCTCCCGGCGTCCGGTGCGGCTCAGACCACGCTCAGACCACCGCGGGTCCGTCGTCCGCGTCCTCCGCCGACGGTGGGAGGGAGGACATGGACGGCCCGCTCGCCGAGTCGGAGGTGTCCTCAGGCGGGGAGGGCGAGGGTCCCTCCGTGGCCGGATCCGTCGGTTCCGGGGAGTTCTCCTCCGTCTCGGTCGGGCTCGGGCTCGTCGGCGCCGTCGGCGTGGCCGGCTTCGTGGGGACGGTCGGTCCGGTCGGGGTGCCCGGCGAGGAACCGCCCTCGGACGGGGTGCCCGACGAGGGGCTGCCGCTCGGCTCCGTGGCGCCCGGCGACGGCGTACCGCTCCCGCTCGGCGCTACCTCGCTGCCGGACGGGCCGGGCGTCACCGCGCCGCCCCCGGACGTCTCGTCCCCGTAGACGGACCCGTCCGCCGACCCGTCGTCCGACGCCCCGTTCCCGCCGTCGTCGGGGCCCGCCGACTCCTCGGACGTGACGCGGGGACGGTTCCCCCGGTCCCCGTCGCCGGACGTCACGCCCAGCACCACGAGCGTGCCGAGCACGACGGCGAGAAGCGCTGCCGCGCCCACCGCGACGAGACCCCGCCGGGAGCTTCCCAGCGGCGCGGGACGGCCCTTCCGCGCCGCGGCCCCCGAGGCAGCCTCGGGGGTGGTGCCGCGCGGGTGGATCACCGCGGTGGTCTCCGCGCCGGACCCCTGTGTCAGCTTCTGCGTCGCCGCGGTCGCCGGTGCGACGGGCAGCGGCGCCGTGTCCTCGTGCCGCGAGGCGGGTCCCGGTCGGCCCACCGGCACCGGCCCGCCGGTCACGGGACCGGACGACGGCGGTCCGCCCGGAACCGGCCCCCCGGGCGGCGTCGCTCCGGACCGGTCCGCGACCAGGGCGAGCGCGCGCCGCCCGACCACCATGCCCGGCTTGTCGGCGAGCGCCCCGCGCATGCCGATCGACGTCTCCAGCTCCGTCCTGGCCCGGTCCGGATTCCCCGAGCAGAGCGCCAGAATTCCCAACTCGTGGTGGAAGTACGCCTCTTCGGCCACCTCACCGGCGACCCTGGCCGCCTCCTGGCCGATCCTCAGGGCCTTCTCCCAGGCACCCCAGTGCAGTCCCGCCGCGAAGGCCGGGGCCGCGCTGTGGGCCGACGGCACGGCCTCGGCGGCCTGCCCGTCGCCGTCCCCGGGGACGAGCCGCGCCATGGCCGCGATGACGGCGTCGGCCTCGGCGGTGACCCGTGCCGGGGTGACCGAGGGGTGCCCGGCCCACCAGGCGTAGTGCCGGGCCGCGGTACGGGCCCGCTCGGCGCCGTCGTCGCCGTACCCCGCGGCCTCCAGCTGGGCGACGGCCCCCGCGGCCAGGCGGTAGCGCGAACCGGCCGGGGAGAGCAGTCCGCAGCCGGCCAGTTCACCGAGCGCGGCGTCCGCGTGGGTGTCCCCCACCAGGGCCGGAAGGTGCGCCTGGTGCGGCACCTCGCCGCCGAGCGCGACCGCGAAGCGCAGGGTGTCACGGGCGGGCTCGCTGAGCCGTGAGGCGAGCAGCGCGGCGGGCGCGGCGGCCTCACCGAGGTTGGGCAGTGGAATGTGGACGCCGTCGGTGGCCTCGTCGTGCCCGAAGGGCGGCCGCGCGGCCGGGCCGTCCGCGCCGTTGTCCGGGCCGTCGTGCGGGGCGGAGGCGTCGGCGTCGGCGCGCTGCTGATCGCGACCGCGCAGCAGGGCGGCCGCCTGGACGAAGCGCAGCGGCAGCCCCTCCGACTCGAACCAGAGGTCTCCCGCCCAGTTCTTCTCCTCGTCGGTGAGCGGACGTTCGGCGACCCGTTCCAGCAGCTCGACCGAGGCGCCCCGGCCGAGACCGGGAAGGAAGACCTCTTCGAGGTACGAGTCCGCACCGGGCGCGGCGACGTCCGGGGTCGCCGAGAACAGGAAGGCGCACTCCGGTGTGGCGTCGAGCAGCTCCTCCAGGGCGGCGCCGCCGAACTCCAGGTCGTCGAGCACGACGACGGCGCCGATCCCTCTGAGGTGATCGAGGAGCGCGGGGCGGTCGGGCCGGTGCAGCGGAGCGTCGTACACGGCCTCGAAGAGCGCGTACAGCAGGTCGGCGACGGACCTGTTGAGGCCGGAGAGCCGTACGACACCGTCCGGCGCGAGGCCGACGCAGTCGGCGGCGACGGCGTCGAGCAGGGTGGTCCGGCCGGAACCAGCCGGTCCGGTGAGCCGCACGGAGCGGCCGCGGGTCAGCAGCCGCACCAGCCGTTCGCGCTCCTCCGCGCGCTCCAGGAGGGGCGGCTGCGGAGCGGGCGGCCCCGGCGGCACGGGGGGCGCGGCGGCACGCTCGCGGGCGGCGCGGTCGGCCGCGGTGCGCCGTACCGGGGGCGCGGGCTGCTCCCCCGGGGGGTACAGCTCGACCTCGCTGCCGTCGATCGGGTTGACGGTGAGGAGGCAGTCACCCGATATGAGCCGGACGACACGGGCCGGGTGCGGTGCCGGCTGACCGAAGTCCGGGGCGGCGGCGGGGGTTCCCGCCATCGGACGGGGCGCGGCGCCCGGCGGTGGGGTGGGGACGGACTCCTTGCCGTCGGCCGTCCTGCCGGGACCGTCGCCGTCCCTGCCGTACTCCCCCGGCCCCTGGTGTGTCGGGTCCATCGCCAAAGCCCCCAGACGCGTCGCGCACGGTTGTCCCTCCCGGCCTCGCACGCCCTGCTGTCGCCTCCGGTCCGGTGTCCGCCCGGTGGGTCCCGTCAATCGGCGGACGGGCCGACCCTAGACGGTCGCCCGGTGCCCGCGCACAGCCGGGGGTCCGGGCCGTCCGATGCGCGCGTTCTCGTGCCGTATATGACTCTTCGCCGCACCACATGGCCGAATCCGGACGCGTCGAGGGCCGGAAGCAGGGACTCCGAGGTCTCCGAGGCTCCGGGAACCTACACGCGCGGCAGGGAGTCCGCTGCGATTCCGCCCTCGATGGCCAGGATGCGGTGCAGCCGCGTCGCGACCAGCAGACGCTGCATCTGCGGCGGCACGCCGCGAAGCACCAGCCGTCGGCCGGCCCGCCCGGCCCGTCGGTGCGCGCCCATGATGACGCCGAGTCCGGTGGCGTCCCAGGAGTCCAGCTCGGTCAGGTCGAGCACCAGGTCGCCGACTCCGTCGTCGAGGGCCGAGTGCAGGGCCGTACGGGCGTCCGCCGCGCTTCGGACGTCGAGGCGGCCCCCGACGACCAGTTCGACGTGGTCGCCCCTGATGTGCATATGCGCTCCCCGTGAATCTCCGTTGCAACGTTTCGTCTGTCTGTTCTGTCTCTCCCACAACTGACTGCGGCGGAGACAGGGAAGTTGCCGTCTGTAAGCGAACCGATGCCGATTTCACTCCGTGGGGTGACCACGGCTTGACGCGGCCCGGACGGGCCCCGATGCCTCGGAGGACACCCCTGCCTCCGGGCCCGGCCGACGGCGGACCGGGCCGGAGGACCGGAGCAGATCAGTACGTGTAGAAGCCCTGCCCGCTCTTGCGGCCGATGTCACCGGCGTCCACCATCCGGCGCATCAGCTCCGGTGCGGCGAACTTCTCGTCCTGCGACTCGGTGTAGATGTTGTTCGTGGCGTGGAGCAGGATGTCGACGCCGGTCAGGTCGGCCGTGGCGAGCGGACCCATGGCGTGCCCGAAGCCCAGCTTGCAGGCGATGTCGATGTCCTCGGCCGTGGCGACGCCCGACTCGTACAGCTTGGCGGCCTCGACGACGAGCGCCGAGATCAGCCGGGTGGTCACGAAGCCGGCCACGTCACGGTTGACGACGATGCAGGTCTTGCCGACGGACTCGGCGAACTCCCTTGCGGTGGCGAGGGTTTCGTCGCTGGTCTTGTAGCCGCGGACGAGTTCGCACAGCCGCATCATCGGGACCGGCGAGAAGAAGTGCACACCGACGACGCGCTCGGGGCGCTCCGTCACCGCCGCGATCTTCGTGATCGGGATGGCGGAGGTGTTGGAGGCGAGGACGGCGTCGTCCCGGACGATCTTGTCGAGGGAGCGGAAGATCTCGTGCTTGACGTCGAGCTTCTCGAACACGGCCTCCACGACGACGTCCGCGTCGGCGACCGCGTCGAGGTCGGTGGTCGTGGTGATGCGGGCGAGCGCGGCCTCGGCGTCCGCCGCCTCCAGCTTCCCCTTGGAGACGAACTTCTCGTACGAGGCACCGATGGCGTCCCGTCCGCGGGCCAGGGCCTCGTCGGTGACATCGCGCAGCACGACGTCCCAGCCCGCCTGGGCGGAGACCTGCGCGATGCCGGATCCCATGAGTCCGGCTCCGATGACGGCGAGCTTCCTGGCCACGTGTGCACCCCTCGGTTCGTATGCGCCTCTGCAGCTGATCCCTGAGCTGATCCCTGCACGGCCCCGGTCATAACGGTTGTTCACATTGCTCTTCGGCGGAGATTAGTACCCGTGGGAGGTCCTGTGACCACGAAGAGATGCGCGTCACGTCTCACATGACGGACATCACACCGGCACCCGTCATCCGGCGGCGCGCCGGGCACAGTTGAGGACCCGCACGGTCCGCCGCGCGGTGGACGCGCCCCCCCGCGGGACAGGACCCGGCCCCGGCCTCCCGCCGGACGTCGGCGGTGCGGGGACAGGACCTGGTGCTGCGACCGGAAACGTCTACCGGCTCGCGACGCCCGGCACGGCACCTCGCCGCGTTGTCGCATCACCCGAGTACGTCCGGTACGAGGGCGATCCTCCGCCTTGCGATGCACCGCGCCGGACGCCGCGAGCTTCCCGGCAAGCGATTCCGGCCACAGCACTAGGCTGGCCGTATGGTCAATCTGACACGTATCTACACCCGCACCGGCGACCAGGGCACCACCAGCCTCGGTGACATGTCCCGGACCGCCAAGACCGATCTTCGGATCGCCGCGTACGCCGACACGAACGAGGCCAACGCCGTCATCGGCACGGCCGTCGCGCTCGGCAAGCTGTCCGGGGACGTCGTGAAGGTCCTCGCCCGCGTGCAGAACGACCTGTTCGACGTGGGCGCGGACCTGTCGACCCCGGTCGTCGAGAACCCGAAGTACCCGCCACTGAGGGTGGAGCAGAGCTACGTCGACAAGCTGGAGGCGGACTGCGACCGCTTCCTGGAGCCGCTGGAGAAACTGCGGAGCTTCATCCTGCCCGGCGGTACGCCGGGGGCGGCGCTCCTGCATCAGGCGTGCACGGTGGTGCGGCGCGCGGAGCGGTCCACCTGGGCGGCGCTGGAGGTGCACGGCGAGACGATGAACGCGCTGACGGCGACGTATCTCAACCGGCTCTCGGACCTGCTGTTCATCCTCGCGCGGACGGCGAACAAGGAGGTCGGCGACGTGCTGTGGGTGCCGGGCGGGGAGCGGTAACCGCTCCGCCGCGCGTGTTCACCGTACGGGGGTGACGGCCGGCGCCCGCCGCCGTACGGACGGAACGGCTGTACGGGCACGGTCATCGCGCCCGTACGGCCGTTCCACGGCTTCCCCGGCCGGTTCACCGCCCCGTGTCCCCGGTCGGTTCACCGCGCCGCGTAGCCGGTCGGCTCACGGCTTCTCGCCGTCCCACCATGTCCCCGGCCGGTTCACCACTTCTCCGGCCGGTTCACCGCCTCCCGGCCGGCGCCCGCCGCGTCACCGCTGCCCGCTCTCCGCTCCCCGGCGGGCTCCCGCTTCGGGAACAGCGTGTAGCCGCCCGCGATGGCGACGTTGATCCCGATCACGACCAGCATCTTCATCTGCCACTCCTGGAGCGTCGACACGTCGCCGTCCCCGCCCACATACCAGATCGCCGCCTGGAGCAGCGCCAGCGCCGTCACCGCGGCGACCGTCCAGCGCGCGGCGACCTTCCACTCGTGCACCGCGCGCGCCATGCCGTACTTCGGCGGCCGCACCGGCGGCGGGCCGCCCGCGAAGCGGTGCGCGACCCTGGCGTCGACCCAGCGGATCGTGGAGTGGCCGAGGCCCACGGTGAAGCCGATGTAGACGGCGGCCAGCCCGTGCTTCCAGTCGGGATCGGCCCCGTTCTTCAGGTCGATGGCCGTCACCACCAGCAGCACGACCTCCAGCAGCGGCTCGCACAGCAGCACGGCCGCTCCCAGGCGCGGCTTCTTCGCCAGATACCGCAGCGCCAGCCCCACGGCCAGCAGCACCCAGAAGCCGGCCTCGCAGAGCACGATCAACGTGACGATCACGCCCGTCTCCTTCCCGTTGTCCCCCAGCCTCCCTTCCGCGCCGCCCGGACACGTCGTCGCGGGTGACGAACTTCGACTGCATCCTTCGATGTACGCGCACATCGCCCGCGGCACCGAGGCCTCCACCCGGGCGGCCGTGTTGGATGGGAGGGTGTTCTCCTTCCTCCGTCCGCACCGCCACGACGTGCTCATCGCGGTCATCGGCCTCCTCAGCGGCCTGCTGCTGTGGGCGCTGGGGCTGCACACGCAGGGCGGCCGACCCTTCTCCGCCCCCTGGGTCTCCCTGCTGCCGCTCGCCGTCGTCTCGGCGTTCGCGCTCGTCCGCAGAACGGCTCCGCAGACGGGGCTGATCGTCGGCACCCTCGCGGTGATCGCGGACCAGTTCACGGTCGGGAACATGGTGACCGTCGTGATGTTCACCGACCTGATGTACGCGGCGGTGCTGTACGGGACACCGGCCGCCGCCCGCCGCATCCCGGTGACCACGTTCCTGATCACGGTCGCGGTCACGATCGGTTTCCTGGCGTGGTTCCGCAATCCGGAGGCCCTGCTCGTCGGGATCCTCACCGGTGTGGTCTCGTTCGGTCCCGCGATCACCGGCGTCAGCGTCCGCAACCACCGCGACGCCGCCGAGGCGGCCCGGCTGCGGGCCGAACAGACCGCACTGCTCGCCGAGATGGACCGCACCCAGGCGGTGACCGCGGAACGCTCCCGAATGGCACGGGAGTTGCACGACCTGGTGGCCAACCATCTCTCCGCGATCGCGATCCACTCCACCGCCGCGCTCTCCATCGACGACCCGGCCACCTCGCGCGAGGTGCTGGGGGTGATCCGCGAGAACAGCGTCGAGGGGCTCGCCGAGATGCGCCGGCTGATCGGGCTGCTGCGCACCGGTGACGCGGACGCCGAGCCGAGCGCCTCGCCGACCCTGGACGCGCTGGACGCACTGGTCGAACAGGCCGGTACGAACGCCGGGACGAGTGGGCTGACCTGTACTTTCGAGGACGCGCGCGAGGAGCGTGGGCCGGTGCCCGCACCCGTCGAACTGGCCTCCTACCGAATAGTCCAGGAGTCGCTGACGAACGCGCTCAAGCACGCCGCGCCCGGCCCGGTCGCGGTGCGGCTCGGGCGGGCCGGGCCCTCGCTCACGGTGGAGGTCCGCAGTGTGTTCGGGGACCGTTCCGGGCCGCGCGCGCCGGGATCGGGGGCCGGTCTCGTGGGCATGCGGGAACGGGTGGCGCTGCTGGGCGGAACGATCGAGGCGGGGCCGGTGGACGGCGGCTCCGGAACGAGGATCTGGCGGGTGCGGGCCGAACTGCCCGTGGACGAAGGGAATGAGGGGGAATGACGATCCGGGTCGTGGTCGCCGAGGACCAGTCGGCCGTCCGTGCGGGGCTGGTGCTCATCCTGCGCAGCGCGCCGGACATCGAGGTGGTCGGCGAGGCGGCGGACGGCGAGGCGGCGGTGCGGCTGACCCGCGAACTCCGGCCGGACGTGGTGCTGATGGATATCCAGATGCCGCGTCTGGACGGGGTTTCGGCGACGCGTCAGGTGACCGGCGAAGGGCTGGCGGACGTGCTGGTCCTGACGACCTTCGACCTCGACGAGTACGTCTTCGGCGCACTGCGGGCGGGTGCGGCGGGCTTCCTGCTGAAGAACGCCGAAGCCCGCGATCTGCTGGAGGCGGTGCGCACGGTGGCGCGCGGCGAGGGCCTGATCGCTCCGGCGGTGACCCGCCGGCTGATCGCGGAGTTCGCCGGTACGCGGCCCGCGCGGGCGGCCCACGCGCCCGATCCGAAGGTGCTCGACGCACTGACCAGGCGGGAGCGGGAGGTGCTCGGCTGCCTCGGCGAGGGACTGTCGAACGCGGAGATCGCGGTCCGGCTCTCGATGGCCGAGGCGACCGTGAAGACGCACGTCAGCAGGGTACTGGGCAAGCTCAATCTGCGCAGTCGGCTCCAGGCGGCGGTGCTGGCGCAGGAGTTGGGCATGTGAGGCCGGAAGAACGATCTTTGGTCTGGACCTCTTGACGATTGGTCCAGACCTTCCTAATCTCGCCGCACAACACACTGCGGTGAGTGCGCCATGACAAGGCGTGCTCTGGGCGGCGCAGGGTTTGCAGTCCACGGACCACCCCCGATTGTCCGGACCTCACCCGAGGAGCACCGTTGAGCACTGAAACCCCCCTACGCCGGACCCGATTCAGACTCGGGACCGGGAGAGCCACCAGATCCAGAGCGGTCGCGGGCGTCACCGCGCTGCTCCTTCCGCTCGCCGCCATGGTGGGCCTGGCCTCCCCCGCCGAGGCCGCCGACTCGGCGACCGCCACGTACCTCAAGAAGTCCGACTGGGGCGGCGGCTTCGAGGGCCAGTGGACGGTGAAGAACACCGGCACCACCGCCCTGTCCTCCTGGACCATCGAGTGGGACTTCCCCTCGGGCACCTCGGTCGGCTCCGCCTGGGACGCCACCGTCACCGGGTCCAACAACCACTGGACCGCCAAGAACCTCGGCTGGAACGGCACCATCGCCCCCGGTGCCAGCGTCTCCTTCGGCTTCAACGGCACCGGCTCCGGCGCCCCCACCGGCTGCAAGCTGAACGGCAACCCCTGCGACGGCGGCAGCGTCCCCGGCGACAACGCCCCCTCCGCTCCGGGCACCCCCACCGCGAGCAACATCACCGACACCTCGGTCAAGCTGAGCTGGTCCGCCGCGACCGACGACAAGGGCATCAAGAACTACGACGTGCTGCGCGACGGCGCGGTCGTCGCCACGGTCACCGGCACCAGCCACACCGACACCGGCCTGACCGCGGGCTCCGACTACTCCTACACCGTGCGGGCCCGTGACACCGCCGACCAGACCGGCCCGGTCAGCGGCTCGCTCAAGGTCCGCACCACGGGTGGCGGCGGCGAAACCCCCGGCCCGGGTGACAAGGTCAAGATGGGCTACTTCACCGACTGGGGTGTCTACGGCCGGAACTACCACGTCAAGAACCTCGACACCTCCGGTTCCGCCGCGAAGATCACGCACATCAACTACGCCTTCGGCAACGTCCAGAACGGCAAGTGCACGATCGGTGACGCGTACGCCGACTACGAGATGGCGTACACCGCGGACAAGTCCGTCGACGGCGTCGCGGACACCTGGGACCAGCCGCTGCGCGGCAGCTTCAACCAGCTGCGCAAGCTGAAGGCCAAGTACCCGCACATCAAGGTGCTGTGGTCGTTCGGCGGCTGGACCTGGTCCGGCGGCTTCACCCAGGCCGCGAAGAACCCGGCCGCGTTCGCCGAGTCCTGCTACAACCTGGTCGAGGACCCCCGCTGGGCCGACGTCTTCGACGGCATCGACGTCGACTGGGAGTACCCCAACGCCTGCGGTCTGACCTGTGACAGCAGCGGCCCGAACGCGCTGAAGGGCATCACCTCCGCGCTCCGCGCCAAGTTCGGCAGCAAGAACCTGGTCACGGCCGCCATCACCGCCGACGCCTCCGACGGCGGCAAGATCGACCTCACCGACTACGCGGGCGCCGCCCAGTCCCTGGACTGGTACAACGTGATGACGTACGACTTCTTCGGCGCCTTCTCGGCGAAGGGCCCGACGGCCCCGCACTCCCCGCTGACCTCGTACGACGGCATCCCGCAGGCCGGTTTCAACTCCGCCGACGCCATCGCCAAGCTGAAGGCCCAGGGCGTCCCCGCGTCCAAGCTGCTGCTCGGCATCGGCTTCTACGGCCGCGGCTGGACCGGCGTGACCCAGTCCGCCCCCGGCGGCACCGCCACCGGCGCCGCCCCCGGCACGTACGACGCGGGCATGGAGGACTACAAGGTCCTCAAGAACACCTGCCCCGTCACCGGCACCATCGCCGGCACGGCGTACGCGCACTGCGGCACCAACTGGTGGAGCTACGACACCCCGGCCACCATCACCACCAAGATGAACTGGGCCAAGGGCCAGAACCTGGGAGGCGCGTTCTTCTGGGAGTTCAGCGGTGACACGGCCAACGGTGAGCTGGTCAGCGCGGTCAGCAACGGCCTGAAGTAACCCCTCGCGCGCGACCACGTGTAACGCGTGGTCGCGCGTGACACCCCGAAAAGCCACCGGGGAGACAGGTCCGCCCCCTGTCTCCCCGGTTCTCGCGTCCTGGCCGCCGGGTTCCGTACCGGCACGGAACGTGCCGGCCTACGGAACGTCCCGCGGCCGGGACGGCCGGACCCACCCGCACCGACCGCGCGCGCCGCGCAACGGTCGCATGTGAAGGGGCGCCCCCTCCGAGAGGGGGCGCCCCTTCACGTCCGACAGATCCGAAGCTATGCCACGTTGACCCGCTGGCCGGGCGGAGCCGCCTCCAGCCAGGCGAGAAACCCGGTCAGCGCGTCCTCGCTCATGGCCAGCTCCAGGCGGGTCCCGCGGTGGAGACAGCCGAGCACCACGGCATCGGACAGGAGCGCCAGCTCCTCCTCGCCCTCGGGCATCCGGCGGGCGATCACCTCGATCGCGGAACGCTCCAGAATCCGGCGCGGACGGGGCGCGTACGAGAAGACCCGGAACCAGTCGACCTGGTCACCGCTGTATCGGGCGACCCCGTACACCCAGCCCTTGCCCGAGAGATCGGGCTCCTCCGGCACGTTCCAGCGCAGGCTGCAGTCGAAGGTCCCGCCGGAGCGCTGGATCAGCCTCCGGCGCAGACCGAAGACGAAGAGTCCCAACAGGACCAGGGCGACGACCACTCCGCCCACCCACAACGCGAGGAACATCTCCACCGACCTCCTCGCGTCGTCGAGTAACGGATACACCAGAACTTCACAGGCATCTGCATCGCCTCAGCCGCGGCACGGTCCGGAGGGGTCTCCAGGCCGTGCCGCGGCTGAGGGTAAAGCTACGTCGTCGCGGTGCGCTAGCGCACCGCCACCGCGCGCAGTCGTACTTCGGCGCGCCGCTCGGCAGCGGCGTCCGTCGCCTCCTTCGCGCGCTCCAGCGCACGCTCGGCGCGCTGGACATCGATCTCGTCCGCCAGCTCCGCGATCTCCGCGAGCAGCGACAGCTTGTCGTCCGCGAACGAGAGGAAACCGCCGTGCACCGCGGCGATCACGGTTCCGCCGTCGCTCGTGCGGATCGTCACCGGGCCCGATTCCAGCACACCCAGAAGCGGCTGGTGACCGGGCATGACGCCGATGTCGCCGGACGTGGTGCGCGCGACGACCAGGGTGGCCTCGCCGGACCAGACACTGCGGTCCGCCGCGACCAGCTCGACGTGCAGCTCAGCAGCCAAGGGTGGCTCCTCGGGTCACCACCCGGCCGCGCCGGCCGGGTGTTGGGTCAATTCTAAGGGGCGTGGTGAGGGGGACGGGACGTGCCCGTCCCCCTCGGTGAGCCGTCGGCTCAGGAAACGCCGAGCTCCTTGGCGTTGGCCTTGAGGTCCTCCAGGCCACCGCACATGAAGAACGCCTGCTCCGGGAAGTGGTCGTACTCGCCGTCGCAGATCGCGTTGAACGCGGCGATCGACTCGTCGAGCGGGACGTCCGAACCGTCCACGCCGGTGAACTGCTTGGCGACGTGGGTGTTCTGCGACAGGAAGCGCTCGACGCGACGGGCACGGTGGACGACCAGCTTGTCCTCCTCGCCCAGCTCGTCGATACCGAGGATCGCGATGATGTCCTGGAGGTCCTTGTACTTCTGGAGGATCCCCTTGACGCGCATGGCGGCGTTGTAGTGGTCCTCGGCGATGTAACGCGGGTCCAGGATCCGGGACGTGGAGTCCAGCGGGTCCACGGCCGGGTAGATGCCCTTCTCGGAGATCGGACGGGAGAGAACCGTCGTCGCGTCGAGGTGGGCGAAGGTGGTGGCCGGGGCCGGGTCGGTCAGGTCGTCCGCGGGGACGTAGATCGCCTGCATCGAGGTGATCGAGTGACCACGCGTCGAGGTGATGCGCTCCTGCAGCAGACCCATCTCGTCGGCCAGGTTCGGCTGGTAACCCACCGCGGACGGCATACGGCCGAGCAGGGTGGACACCTCGGAGCCGGCCTGGGTGTACCGGAAGATGTTGTCGATGAAGAAGAGCACGTCCTGCTTCTGCACATCGCGGAAGTACTCCGCCATGGTCAGACCGGCCAGCGCCACACGAAGACGCGTGCCCGGCGGCTCGTCCATCTGACCGAAGACGAGCGCCGTCTTGTCGATGACGCCGGAGTCGGTCATCTCCTCGATGAGGTCGTTGCCCTCACGGGTACGCTCACCGACGCCCGCGAACACCGACACACCGTCGTGGTTGTTGGCGACGCGGTAGATCATCTCCTGGATCAGAACGGTCTTGCCGACACCGGCACCACCGAACAGACCGATCTTTCCACCCTTGACGTACGGGGTGAGGAGGTCGATGACCTTGACGCCGGTCTCGAACATCTCGGTCTTGGACTCGAGCTGGTCGAAGTTGGGCGCCTTGCGGTGGATCGCCCAGCGCTCGGTGACCTCGGTCTCGGCCTCGGGCTTGTTCAGGATCTCACCGAGGGTGTTGAAGACCTTGCCCTTGGTGATGTCGCCGACCGGCACGGTGATGCCGTCGCCGGTGTCCGTCACCGGGGCCTGGCGGACCAGGCCGTCGGTGGGCTGCATGGAGATGGCACGGACCATGCCGTCACCGAGGTGCTGCGCGACCTCGAGGGTCAGCGTCTTGAGCTTGCCCTCCTCGGCCGGGTCGGCGACCTGGACGGTCAGCGCGTTGTAGATGTCCGGCATCGCGTCGACGGGGAACTCCACGTCGACGACCGGGCCGATGACCCGGGCGACGCGGCCCGTGGCAACGGCCGTCTCAACTGTCGTCGTCATTACTTGTCACTCCCCGCGGTCGCGTCGGCCAGCGCACTGGCACCACCGACGATCTCGCTGATTTCCTGGGTGATTTCGGCCTGGCGGGCCGCGTTGGCGAGCCGGGAGAGCGTCTTGATGAGCTCTCCGGCGTTGTCGGTCGCCGACTTCATCGCGCGGCGGCGAGCGGCGTGCTCGGAAGCAGCGGCCTGGAGCAGCGCGTTGTAGATGCGGCTCTCGACGTACCGCGGAAGCAGGGCGTCGAGGACGTCCTCCGCCGACGGCTCGAACTCGAAGAGCGGCAGGATCTCGGCCTTGCCGTCCTTCTCCTTCTCGGCACCGAGGCTGAGCGGCAGCATCCGGTCCTCGACCGGGTTCTGCGTCATCATCGACACGAACTCCGTGAAGACGATGTGCAGCTCGTCGACGCCGCCCTCGGCGGTCTCCTTGGTGACCGCCTCGATGAGCGGGGCGGCGGCACGCTTGGCATCCGCATAGGTCGGGCTGTCGGTGAAGCCCGTCCACGAATCCTCGATCTTGCGCTCGCGGAATCCGTAGTAGGCGACACCCTTGCGGCCGATCACGTACGTGACGACCTCCTTGCCCTCACCGCGCAGCCGCTCGGTCAGCCGCTCCGCGGCCTTGATGGCGTTGGAGGAGTAACCGCCTGCCAGACCGCGGTCGCTCGTGATGAGCAGGACCGCGGCCCGCGCCGGGTTCTCGGACTCGGTGGTCAGCGGGTGCTTGGTGGTGGAGCCGGTCGCCACCGCCGTCACCGCGCGGGTGAGCTCGGTGGCGTACGGCGTCGACGCCGCCACCTGACGCTGCGCCTTGACGATGCGCGAGGCGGCGATCATCTCCATCGCCTTGGTGATCTTCTTGGTGGCGGTGACGGAGCGGATGCGGCGCTTGTAAACGCGAAGCTGAGCGCCCATCGATCAGCCCTCGCCCAGGAGCTTGCCGTCCGAGGTCTCGAACTGCTGCTTGAACGCGGCGACGGCGTCGGCGATCGCCTGCAGCGTGTCGTCGGACATCTTGGCGCCCTCGCGGATGCTGGTCAGCAGGTCCTTGCGCTCGCGGCGCAGGTAGTCCAGCAGCTCGGTCTCGAAGCGGCGGATGTCCTCGACCGGGACGTCGTCCATCTTGCCGTTGGTGCCGGCCCAGATGGAGACGACCTGCTCCTCGACCGGGAACGGGCTGTACTGCGGCTGCTTCAGCAGCTCGACCATGCGCTTACCGCGCTCCAGCGACGCCTTCGAGGCCGCGTCCAGGTCGGAACCGAAGGCGGCGAACGCCTCCAGCTCGCGGTACTGGGCGAGGTCGACGCGGAGACGGCCGGAGACCTGGCGCATCGCCTTGTGCTGGGCGGAACCACCGACGCGGGAGACGGAGATACCGACGTTCAGGGCCGGACGCTGACCGGCGTTGAACAGGTCGGACTCCAGGAAGCACTGGCCGTCGGTGATGGAGATGACGTTGGTCGGGATGAACGCCGACACGTCGTTCGCCTTGGTCTCGACGATCGGGAGACCCGTCATCGAACCGGCGCCCATGTCGTCGGAGAGCTTCGCGCAACGCTCCAGCAGACGCGAGTGGAGGTAGAAGACGTCGCCCGGGTAGGCCTCGCGGCCCGGCGGACGGCGCAGCAGAAGCGACACGGCGCGGTAGGCGTCGGCCTGCTTCGAGAGGTCGTCGAAGATGATCAGGACGTGCTTGCCCTGGTACATCCAGTGCTGACCGATGGCCGAACCGGTGTACGGCGCGAGGTACTTGAAGCCGGCCGGGTCGGACGCCGGGGCGGCGACGATGGTCGTGTACTCGAGCGCTCCGGCCTCTTCGAGGGCACCGCGCACGGAGGCGATGGTGGAGCCCTTCTGACCGATGGCGACGTAGATGCAGCGGACCTGCTTGTTCACGTCGCCCGAGCGCCAGTTGTCGCGCTGGTTGATGATCGTGTCGACGGCCAGCGCGGTCTTGCCGGTCTGGCGGTCGCCGATGATCAGCTGACGCTGGCCGCGGCCGATCGGCACCATGGCGTCGACGGCCTTGTAGCCGGTCTGCATCGGCTCGTGCACCGACTTGCGGACCATGACGCCAGGGGCCTGCAGTTCGAGGGCGCGGCGGCCGTCGGTCGCGATCTCGCCGAGACCGTCGATCGGGTTGCCGAGGGGGTCGACGACGCGGCCGAGGTAGCCCTCGCCGACGCCGACGGAGAGCACCTCGCCGGTGCGCTGCACCGACTGGCCCTCCTCGATCCCGTCGAACTCGCCGAGGATGATCGCACCGATCTCGCGCTCCTCGAGGTTGAGGGCGAGACCGAGGGTGCCGTCCTCGAACTTCAGCAGCTCGTTCGCCATGGCCGAGGGAAGACCCTCGACCTTCGCGATGCCGTCGCCGGCAACGCTGACCGTACCGACCTCCTCGCGCGAGGCCGCGTCCGGCTTGTACGACTGGACGAAGTTCTCCAGTGCGTCCCGGATCTCCTCCGGCCGGATCGTGAGCTCCGCCATCTGGGTTCCCTGCTCTCCTTGTTGGGCCCGAAGTTTCTTAAGGGGGTCTGGGGGCCGACCCCCAGGAATCTTCTGCAGTTTCTGCACGGCCCAACCGGGCCGCTGGTCTTGCTCTGGTTCTTTTGCTGCGTCGGCTCGTCAGCTGGCCATGCGACGGCTCGCCTCTGCCAGGCGGTCCGCGATGGTGCCGTTGATGATCTCCTCACCGACCCGCACCTCGATCCCGCCGAGGACCTCGGGGTCCACGTCGAGGTTCAGGTGCATGGGCCGACCGTAGATCTTCGCCAGTGCCGCACCGAGACGCTGCTTCTGCCGGTCGCTGAGCGGCACCGCCGAGGTGACCACGGCGACCATGCGGTCCCGACGCTCCGCGGCGAGCTTGGAGAGGGACTCGAGTCCCGCTTCCAGGCTACGTCCACGCGGCTGGGTGACGAGGCGCGTGATCACGCGCTCGGTGGCCGGCCGGGTCCTGCCGCCGAGCAGGCTGCGCAGCAGCTGGCTCTTGGCGGTGGCGGACGCGGACCGGTCGGTGAGCGCGGCACGCAGTTCCTTGTCGGAGGCGACGATCCGGCCGAACCGGAACAGCTCGTCCTCGACGTCGTCGAGGTCTCCGCCGCGCTGAGCGGCGGTGAGGTCCGCGATGTTCGCCAGTTCCTCGACCGCGTCGACCAGGTCGCGCGACTGCGACCAGCGGGAGCGGACCATGCCGGAGACCAGGTCGACGGTCTCGCCGCCCACCTGACCGCTCAGCAGTCGTCCGACCAGCTCGGCCTTGGCCTCGCCGGCCTGCGACGGGTCGGTGAGGACCCGTCGCAGGGAGACCTCGCGCTGGAGCAGCGCCGTCACGGCGGCCAGCTCGTCGGCGAGCTTCGCCGCGTCGACCGACGTGCTGTCGGTCAGCGCGTCGAGACGCTCACGTGCCGCAGCCAGTGCCTCGCGGCTCGCGCCGTTCATCGGACGGCCTCGGCCTTCGCGTCGGCCTTCGCCTCGAGCTCGTCGAGGAAGCGGTCGACGGTGCCGCTCTGCCGGGCGTGGTCCTCCAGGGACTCCCCGACGAGCTTGCCGGCCAGTTCGACGGCGAGCGTGCCGACGTCCTGGCGCAGCGCCGCGGCCGCGGCCTTGCGGTCGGCCTCGATCTGGGCGTGTCCGGCAGCGATGATCTCCTCACGCTGCCGCTGGCCCTCGGCCCGCATCTCCTGCAGGATCACGGCGCCCTGCTCCTGCGCCTCCTGGCGCATACGAGCTGCTTCGTGGCGGGCCTCGGCGAGCTGAGCCTTGTACTGCTCGAGCACGCTCTGGGCCTCGGTCTGGGCCGCATCGGCCTTTTCGATACCGCCTTCGATGGCCTCGCGGCGCTCTTCCAGAACCTTGTTGATGTTCGGGAGGAGCTTCTTGGCGAGAAAACCGAAGACGATGAGGAAGGCGATGAGGCCGATGACGAGCTCAGGGATCGGCGGGACGAGCGGGTTCTCCGTCTCGGCCGCGAGCATAAGCATCTGGCTCACGTCATTGCCTTTCGTCTAGTGGACTAATCGTGGATCCGAAGATCACTGGCCGTAGACGAACGGCATGACCAGACCGATGAGGGCGAGCGCCTCGCAGAAGGCGAAGCCGAGGATCTGGTTGGCGCGGATCAGACCGGCCGCCTCGGGCTGACGGGCCAGGGCCTGGGTGCCGTTACCGAAGATGATGCCGACGCCGACGCCGGGACCGATGGCGGCGAGGCCGTAACCGATGGAGCCGAGGGAGCCGGTGACGGCAGCAAGGGTCTGGGACATGCCAGTTCTTCCTTCTCTTTCACGGACCGGTGGGGGTTGGCCACCGGACGACTAAGGGTCGGGTGCGGGAGGCTCAGTGGTGCTCGGCGAGCGCACCCTGGATGAAGGTGCAGGTCAGGAGCACGAAGACGTACGCCTGAAGTGCCTGGATGAAGAGCTCGAAGGCGGTCATCACGATGACCATCACGAAGGAGACGCCCGCGTAGGCGATCCCGATGCCGTTGAGCAGGTACCAGCTGGCGATCGTGAACAGCAGCAGCAGGGTGTGGCCTGCGAACATGTTCGCGAAGAGTCGCACTGCGTGGGTGAAGGGCCGGACCAGCAGGTTCGAGAAGAACTCGATGAGCATGGCCAACGGAAGCACCGGGCCGAGCGACTTGTCGTACCCGGTGAAGTTCTTGAAGGCGCCGACGAAACCGTGACGCTTGAAGGTCAGGCTGACCCACAGGATGTAGACGATCGCCGCCAGCACGATGGGGTAGGCGATGATCGACGTCACCGGGAACTGTGCCACCGGGATGATCGACCAGAGGTTCATCATCCAGACGAAGAAGAACAGCGAGACGATGAGCGGAACGTACTTCTCGCCCTCGCGCTTGCCCAGCGTCTCGTAGACGATGCCGCGACGGATGAAGTCGTAGCCGGCCTCGGCGACCATCTGCAGCTTGCCGGGAACGACCTTGGGCTTGCGGAAGGCGGCCCAGAAGAAGCCGACGACGATGATCGAGCCGAGCAGGGCCAGCAGCATCGGCTTGTTGAAGTACAGGTTGCTGTCCGCGTCGCCCCAGAGGGGCTCGAACAGGAACGAGTGCAAGCCGGGTGCCGGGAAACCACAACCATCGAAGATGTGGCAATCGGTCTCGAAGGCGAGCACCTGTGTCGGGTCAGCACTCACCGCGGGCTCCTTCAGCGTGGCGCATAGGTACGGCAACCTCGTTGTGTCGGCGCGGCGCGCAGCCGCGGTTCGGCACTGGACTGGTGTTACGGATGTGTGAGCGGCAGTCAGGCATTGAGCCTCGCGATCGAGCAGGCGTCAGCTCACATGCCCGCGCCCGCAATGCCGCAGTTGGAACCGGACGATAGCAGGGTCTTGAACCCACGCTTATCCCGCCCCTACCCTTCACGACTTCGACCCGGCGTTCTCGGGCTTCTCGCTCTTGTCGGACTCGGGTTCGACGTAGAGGATCTTGGCCTTCATGTGCGCACGCGCCTGTGCGCCGATCCACACCAGAGTCGCCGCGACCAGGGTGATCGCGAAGGACTTCGGATTGAACACCGTGGTGTTCTTGAATGCGGCGACGAAGATGAACAGCAGGAGAAGCTGAGCCGTGTAGAGCATCAGCCCCATCGCCTGGAAGAGCTGAGGCAGGGACCGGGCGGTCCGCTGCAGGACCACGAGTCCGATCCCCATGAAGAGGATCACCACGAGCGTCCCCACGACCGCGCCGAGGGCTCCCTTGCCGCCCGCGACAACGCCGCTGATCGCGGCGGCGACGGCGCCGGCGGCAGCGGTGGGTACGGCGGTCTGGAGGAGAGTCCGGGCGTCGTTGGACGGCATGGGGCAGCTCCGCTTGCAGGGGATGGGTCGGTGTGTCGTCATGGACGAGCGTAGGGCCCGGTCCGAGTCGACGACTCGGGCCGTCGGACCGTGGTACTCAAGTCCTTCAACTCCGTCACCGGGCCTAGTGAACGGTATCACAAACTATTTGATGAGGTCTTTACCAAGACCTGTGCTTGCCGTCACACATGAGAGTGAATTTGCGCATGTGAGCAAGACAACTCTATTCCTGACCTGGTATTACCCTCGATGACCGAATCGTCAGCGGGTCGAATCGGTCGCATCTCTGTCCGAAAAACGCGAACGAGCGCCGAGCGCGGTCGCCCCGTTGACGCCGGACACGCCCGTGGCGACGGTGGCGGGCCGCTCCTGGCCGCATCGGTCCGTCTCCCCCATCTGCCCTTCCGGGGGCCGCTGTTGGGCCTCCCCGGCCGCTGTGGCCGCTTCCTGCGGCGACTCCTCCGCGCGACCGCGTCGGTGTCGGCGGTAGCGGGGCGGCAGGAAGCGTTCCGCCCAGTACGGCGCCCGGGGCGTGAAGCGCGGCATCAGCAGCAGGACGAGGCCCAGCGCGCTCAGTCCCATGATCACCAGCACGATCCACAGGGACGCCGAATGCACGGAATAGCCGACCGCGCCGAAGGCGATCAGCGCCGACCAGAAATACATGATCAGCACGGACCGGCTGTGCGAATGACCGATCTCCAGCAGCCGGTGGTGCAGATGCCCGCGGTCCGCGGCGAACGGCGACTGGCCGTTCCAGGTGCGCCGCACGATCGCCAGCACCAGGTCCGCGGCCGGGATCGCGATGATGGTCAGCGGCAGCAGCAGCGGAATGAAGACCGGCAGCATCGCGTGGGTGGCCTCGCGCTCGCTGCCCGCGAAGAGCGTCATCGTGTCCGGGTCGACCTGACCGGTGACGGAGATCGCCCCGGCCGCCAGCACCAGCCCGATCAGCATCGATCCCGAGTCGCCCATGAAGACCCGGGCCGGGTGCATGTTGTGCGGCAGGAACCCCAGGCACATGCCCATCAGGATCACGGTGAACAGCGTCGCGGGGGCCGCCGCCTCGATCATGTGCCCGTACCAGAGCCGGTACGTGTACAGGAAGAACGCGGCCGAGGCGATGCACACCATGCCCGCCGCGAGCCCGTCCAGGCCGTCGACGAAGTTGACCGCGTTGATGGTGATGACGACCAGGGCGACCGTGAGCAGCGTGCCCTGCCACTGGGTGAGCGCGACCGTGCCGATGCCGGGGATCGGCAGCCACAGGATCGTCAGGCCCTGGAGCACCATCACGGCGGCGGCGATCATCTGGGCGCCCAGCTTGATCAGCGCGTCGATCTCGAACTTGTCGTCCAGGACACCGATCAGCCAGATCAGCGCCGCCCCGGAGAGCAGCGCCCGCGGCTCGTCGGACTGCTGGAAGACCCAGTCGAGGTTGTGGAGATGGGCCGCGACGATCAGGCCCGCGCACAGCCCGCCGAACATGGCGATGCCGCCGAGCCGCGGTGTCGGTTCCCGGTGCACGTCGCGCGCGCGGATAGCGGGCATCGCCCCGGCCGCGATGGCGAACTTGCGCACCGGGCCGGTCAGCAGATAGGTCACCGCAGCCGTGACGCAGAGCGTCAGCAGGTAATCACGCACGGGCTGCCCCACAGATCTCTACGGCCATCTCAGCCCACACCTTAGACGGTCCGGAAGGTCCGATTCCTGGTCCAGGACATCGCGGGCTCATGGTCGAGGACACCCGCGGACGGGCCGGTGGTTCCGCGTTCCGCCCCCGTCGCCGGGCCCGCCCGGGCCGGACCGGACGCCTCCCGGTCAGGCCGGACCGTCCGGTCCGGAGGGTCCGGAGGGTCCGGAGGGTCCGGGGCCGGCGGCCCGCGTGCCGGACGGGTACGGCGGGTGCGCGCGGGCCAGCTCCCGGACCTCCGTGCGGACGTCCGCCGCCGCGCCCTCCTCGCGCACCGCCGCCCCGAACAGGGCCGCCAGCCGTGCCATGTCTACGTCGTCCATGCCCTGGCTGGTCACCGCCGCCGTGCCGAGCCGGATACCGCGGGCATCCCCGTACGGGAGCGCGCAGACGTCCAGGACCAGGCCCGCCGCCGCGAGCCGGTCCCGGGCGAGCCGCCCGTCGACGCCCAGCGGCGCCGGGTCCGCGACGATCAGATGGGTGTCCGTGCCGCCCGTGGTGACCTCGAAGCCCTCGGCCTCCAGACCGGCGGCCAGCACCCGGGCGTGCACGACCACCCGGCGGGCGTACGCGGCGAACGCCGATGTGGCCGCCTCCCCGAACGCGACGGCCTTCGCGGCGATCGTGTGCATCTGCGCGCCGCCCTGGGTGAACGGGAACACCGCCCGGTCGATCCGCTCGGCCAGCTCCGCGCCGCACAGGATCATCCCGCCGCGCGGGCCGCGCAGCACCTTGTGCGTGGTCGCGCAGACCACGTCGGCGTACGGCACCGGGCTCGGCGCCGCTCCCCCGGCGATCAGCCCCATCGGGTGCGCGGCGTCGGCGATCAGATAGGCGCCCACCTCGTCGGCGATGTCCCGGAACAGTTCGTAGTCCGGGTGTCGGGGGTACGCGATCGAGCCGCTGACGATCGCCTTCGGGCGGTGAGCGCGGGCCAGGGCACGCACCTGCGCGTAGTCGATCAGGCCGCTCTCGGAATCCACCCCGTAGCCGACGAACTCGAACCAGCGGCCGGAGAAGTTGGCGGGCGAGCCGTGCGTGAGGTGGCCGCCGTACGGGAGCCCCATCGCGAGCACCGTGTCGCCGGGGCGCAGCAGGGCGGCGTAGGCGGCGAGGACGGCGGAGGACCCGGAGTGGGGCTGGACGTTGGCGTGTTCGGCGCCGAAGAGGGCGGTGGCGCGGTGGCGGGCGACGCGCTCGGCGGCGTCGGCGTGCTCGCAGCCGCCGTGGTGGCGGGCGTCGGGGTAGCCCTCGGCGTACTTGTTGGCGAGCGGTGAGCCGAGGGCGGCGAGGACCGCCGGGGAGGTGAAGTTCTCGGCGGCGATCAGCTGCAGGGTGCTCGACTGCCGGTCCAGCTCCGCGAGCAGCACGGCGGCGATCTCCGGGTCCTCCCGGAGCAGGGCGCCGAAGTCCTGCGGCAGGACCGCGTCGGCGGACGAGGGCTGTGCGGCGGGGGTGGTGACCGGCATCGAGGAGCTCCGGGCCTGGAGTGGGTGCGCTGGCGTCAGCTCCAATGTAGGCACGTCACGGGCCCTCCGCCCGCTGTGCGGCGCCGCCGTACACCCGCCCGACCCTCCGGCGCTTGTCCTCGCCTACGGCCGTCAGAGCGGCGCCCAGCGGCATACGGAATCAGGTGCGCACGGTGCGCACGGCTCCGCACGGCGGGGCGGTGCGCCGGGGTCGCCGGTGCGTGGGTCAGTGCGCGGCCGGTACGCCGGTCAGCGCGGTGACGACCGGCTCCAGGGCCTGGTTGATCTCGTCGCCGATGGACCGGAAGAACGTGATCGGGGCCCCGTACGGGTCGTTCACCTCGTCGGCCTCGGCGGTGGGCGCCAGCAGCCAGCCGCGCAGCGCGGCGGCGGCGCGCACCAGCGCACGGGCGCGCTCGACGACGCCCTCGCCGCGCGGGTCGGGCAGGGTGGCCGGATCTATGGCGCGGACCAGCCGGGTGAACTCCTTGAGCGTGAAGGTCCGCAGCCCGGCCGAGTGCCCCATCGAGATGACCTGCGCCCGGTGGTCGCGGGTGGCGGTGAGCACCAGGTCGGCGCGGATCACGTGCTCGTCCAGGAGTTCCCGGCCGACGAAGCCCGTGGGGTCGGCGCCGAAGTCGGCGAGGACGATCTCGGCGTTGGCCTCCATGGGGGCGCCTTCGTGGCCCCAGGTGCCCGCGCTCTCCACGATCAGCCCGCCCAGCAGCGGATCGCCGAGGCGGTCCACCAGGGCGTGCCGGGTCAGCCGCTCGGTGATCGGCGAGCGGCAGACGTTGCCGGTGCTGACGTGGAGGATGCGGAAAGTGTCGGCCCGCCCCGCTATGCCACGCCCCTCAGGGGCGGTCAATTCGCCACCTCGAGGTCGGGTACCACCTTGCGGAGTTCCTCGACGGAGACCGCGCCGGCCCGCAGCAGTACGGGGACCTTGCTGGTCACGTCGACGATCGACGACGGCACGATGCCGGGTGTCGGTCCCCCGTCGAGGTAGACGGAGACGGAGTCGCCGAGCATCTCCTGGGCGGCGTCGCAGTTCTCGGGGGCGGGGTGGCCGGTGAGATTGGCGCTGGAGACGGCCATCGGGCCGAACTCGGTGAGCAGCTCGATGGCGACGGGGTGCAGCGGCATCCGGATGGCGACGGTGCCGCGGGTGTCCCCGAGGTCCCACTGCAACGACGGCTGGTGCCGGGCGACGAGCGTCAGGGCGCCCGGCCAGAAGGCGTCGACGAGCTCCCACGCCTGCTCGGAGAAGTCGGTGACCAGGCCGTGCAGCGTGTTCGGGGAGCCGATCAGCACGGGGGTGGGCATGTTGCGCCCGCGGCCCTTGGCGGCGAGCAGATCGGCGACGCCCTCGGAACTGAAGGCGTCCGCGCCGACGCCGTACACGGTGTCGGTGGGCAGCACGACCAGTTCGCCGCGGCGGACGGCCGACACGGCCTCGCGCAGCCCCGTCGTACGGTCGGTCGCGTCGTTGCAGTCGTATCGCCGTGCCATCAGCCGGCCTCCTCAAGCATGTACGGATATGGCGGGTGCGGGGCGTGCGTGCGGGCGCCGCCGGTCGCGGCCCGGCCCCGGGTGCGGGTGGCGCCGGTCACGGCATGGCCTTGCGGGCGGTGGCGAAGCGCGGACGGTTGTTGAGGTCGGGGTGGTCGGCCGCGTCGGCCCAGCCGCGCTCCTCGGCGAAGATCCACGGCACCTGACCGCCCTGGGTGTCGGCGTGCTCGACGACGACGAGGCCCCCCGGGCGCAGCAGGCGGTGCGCGGTGCGTTCGATGCCGCGGATGGTGTCGAGGCCGTCCTCGCCGGAGAACAGGGCCATCTCCGGGTCGTGGTCGCGGGCCTCGGGGGCCACGTACTCCCATTCGGTGAGCGGGATGTACGGCGGGTTGGAGATGACCAGGTCGACCTGGCCGTCGAGTTCGGGGAGGGCGGTGAGGGCGTCGCCGTGGTGGACGGTCACCCTGGACCCCTCGGCGTTCTTCCGGGTCCACTTGAGGGCGTCGTCGGAGAGCTCCACGGCGTGCACCCGGGAACGCGGCACCTCCTGGGCGATGGCCAGGGCGATGGCGCCCGAGCCGCTGCACAGGTCGACGACGGTCGGCTCGACGACGTCCATCGCGCGCACGGCGTCTATCGCCCAGCCGACGACGGACTCGGTCTCCGGGCGGGGGACGAAGACGCCGGGCCCGACCTGGAGCTCCAGGTAGCGGAAGAAGGCGCGGCCGGTGATGTGCTGGAGCGGTTCGCGGGCCTCGCGGCGGGCGATCGCCTCCCAGTAGCGGGCGTCGAAGTCCGCGTCCGGCACACGGTGCAACTCGCCCCGCTTGACGCCGTGCACGAAGGCGGCGAGCTCCTCCGCGTCGAATCTCGGTGAGGGCACACCGGCGTCGGCCAGCCGCTGGGTGGCCTGAGCCACCTCGGCGAGCAGCAGGTTCATCGCGGTACTCCGTACGGGGTCACGGGCGGGACGGGCTTTGCTGGGGTCGGCCGACGCGTCGGGAGGTCGACGTGTGCGGCCGGTCCTATGCTGCGGCGAGCTTCGCGGCGGAGTCGGCGTCGACACACGCCTGGATCACCGCGTCCAGGTCGCCGTCGAGCACCTGGTCCAGGTTGTACGCCTTGAAGCCGACGCGGTGGTCCGAGATCCGGTTCTCCGGGAAGTTGTACGTGCGGATCTTCTCGGAGCGGTCGACGGTGCGGACCTGGCTACGGCGCGCGTCGGCGGCCTCGGCCTCGGCCTTCTCCTGGGCGGCGGCCAGCAGGCGCGAGCGCAGGATGCGCATGGCCTGTTCCTTGTTCTGGAGCTGGCTCTTCTCGTTCTGGCAGGAGGCGACGACACCGGTCGGCAGGTGCGTGATGCGGACCGCGGAGTCCGTGGTGTTGACGGACTGGCCGCCGGGTCCGGAGGAGCGGTAGACGTCGATGCGCAGGTCGTTGGCGTGGATCTCGATGTCGACCTCCTCGGCCTCGGGGGTGACGAGCACCCCGGCGGCGGAGGTGTGGATGCGGCCCTGGGACTCGGTGGAGGGCACGCGCTGCACACGGTGCACGCCGCCCTCGTACTTCAGACGGGCCCAGACGCCCTGGCCGGGCTCGGTGGCGCCGTTGCCGCCCTTGGTCTTCACCGCGACCTGGACGTCCTTGTAGCCGCCGAGCTCGGACTCGGTGGAGTCGATGATCTCGGTCTTCCAGCCGACGCGCTCGGCATAGCGCAGGTACATCCGCAGCAGGTCACCGGCGAACAGGGCGGACTCGTCACCCCCGGCGCCGGCCTTGATCTCCAGGAGCACGTCCTTGTCGTCGCTGGGGTCGCGCGGGACCAGCAGGAGGCGGAGCTTCTCGGTGAGCTCCTCGCGCTGCTGCTCCAGCTCCTTGACCTCGGCGGCGAAGTCGGGGTCGTCGGCGGCCAGTTCGCGGGCCGTCTCGATGTCGTCGCCGGCCTGCTTCCAGGAGCGGTACGTGGCGACGATCGGAGTCAACTCGGCGTAGCGCTTGTTCAGCTTGCGCGCGTTGGCCTGGTCGGCGTGGACCGCCGGGTCCGCGAGCTTCTTCTCCAGATCGGTCTGCTCACCGATCAGTTCCTCGACGGCCTCGAACATCTTCGGGCTCCTGGTTCCTTCACTCGGACGTGCCTGCTGGACGGCGTGCCGCCGTCCGGGCGGGGGTACGGGGACGTGTCGTACCCCGAGCCGGAAAAACGCCGGTCTCGGCGCCCCCGGGAAGAGGGCGCCGAGAACCGGCGCAGTGGCTCGCTACTTGCTGGCGGAGCCGGCAGCCTTGCCGAAGCGGGCCTCGAAGCGGGCCACACGGCCACCGGTGTCGAGGATCTTCTGCTTGCCCGTGTAGAACGGGTGGCACTCGGAGCAGACTTCGGCGCGGATGGTGCCGCCGTCGATGGTGCTCCGGGTGGTGAACGACGCGCCGCAGGTGCAGCTGACCTGCGTCTCGACGTACGCGGGGTGGATGTCGCGCTTCAAGGGATTCTCCTAGGTTCGGGAGGGCACCGGGTCGGACGCACGGGATGCGTGTCCGTGAACCGGGGCCGACGGTCCAGTCTGCCAGGACCGGCCGCATCTCCCAAAACCGGGGGCGGCCCGCACCTATTCCCGGGCCCGGTCCCGCATCGGGGACGCGACCGCGCGCCACCGACCGTCACACCGCATCACGAGGCGTCACCGGTTCCGGCCCGCGGCGCGGCCGGGGTCAGCGCACGACGTCGCCCGCGGTCCCCTTGTCACCGGCCGACTTCTCGGTGGCCGAGGCCGGGATCGGCCTGTCGCCCTTGAGCGCGTCCCAGACCTGCCGGGCGGACTCCTCCAGCGGTACGACGCGGTTCGGGTCGGCCGGGTCGTACTGGACGGGCAGGGTCACCATGTGGACGTTCTCCGCGCCGAGCCCCTTGAGGCCGTTCGCGAAGGAAGCCAGTTCCTTGACCGATCCCAGGTCGGAGTCGGTCGTGACGGCCTTGGTGGCGGCGTCCGCGAGGTCGTACAGCTTCGTCGGGCTGGAGAACACCCCGACGCTCCTGACCTGTTCCATCAGCGCCTTGATGAACGCCTGCTGGAGCTGGATGCGGCCGAGGTCGCTGCCGTCGCCGACGCTCTTGCGGGTGCGGACGAGCCCCAGCGACTGCTCGCCGTTCAGCACGTGGGTGCCGGGAGGAAGGTCGAGATGGCTCTTGGGGTCGTGGATCGCCGTGGTCGTGGTGATCTTCACGCCGCCCAGCTCGTCGATGAGCTTCTTGAACCCGGTGAAGTCGACTTCCAGGTAGTGGTCCATGCGGATGCCGGACATGGCCTCGACGGTCTTGACCGCGCAGGCCGGCCCGCCGACCTCGTACGCCGTGTTGAACATCGCGCGCCGCTCGCCCGCGACGAGCCGCCCGGTGGTGTCGCCGACGCAGTCGGGGCGGGTGACGAGGGTGTCACGCGGGATGGAGACGACGGAGGCCCTCCGGTGGCCCTTGTCGATGTGCAGGACCATCGCGGTGTCGGAACGGGCCGTGCCCTCGTCGGTGCCGTACGCGGCGTTCGCGCCGGAGCGGGAGTCGGAGCCGAGCACGAGGATGTCCTGGGAGCCGTTGTCGACGTTGTCGGGGCGGTCCTTGCCGAGCGCCGCGTTGATGTCGACGGCCTTGAGGTTGCCGTTGAGGTCGAAGTAGGCCAGGGCGAGCCCGCCTCCGCCGAGGGCCACGGCCCCCACCAGGGTCCAGGCGGCGATCACCGCCGTCCGGTGGCGGCGGGAAGGCTTCTTGCGGCGTCTGCCGGTGGCGCGTATTCGGATGCCGCTCCCGTTCTGCCCGCTCATCCTTCTCCTTCTGTTCCCGGCTCCTCGCGGCCACCCCCGGCAGCGGTGCGTGCGCACTGGTTCTTTCCGCTGTGACGACTTGTCGCCACTTCACGCGACTCGTACGACGTCGCGGTACTTCGTACGACGTCGCGGCATGAAGAAGGGTTGCACAGCGGTTCGTCACATCCGCGTGAGGAACAAGTCGGCACAAAGGCCGCGACCCACGTCGGCGAACAGTCGGTGATCCGGCGCTCACCTGCGGTTTCTTGCTCGGTACAGCCATCGTCGCGAACCGAGCCGTCAGGTCCGTCGTGTGGCGAAGGTCTCGGATCGACCGAAAGGGCCGGATCGCGCGCGGAGCGACGCACCGCGCGCGATCCGCGCGGGCGCAGGAAACAGGGCCGCCCCCGTCACCTCGGCGGTGACGGGGGCGGCCCTGTGAGCCTGCCGGTACGGTACGACGTCAGTCGTTGCCGTTGCCCGGAGCGGGCGTCGTCTTCTGGATCTGGAGCAGGAACTCCGCGTTGGACTGGGTCTTCTTCATCCGGTCCAGGAGGAGCTCGATCGCCTGCTGCTGGTCGAGCGCGTGCAGCACCCGGCGCAGCTTCCAGACGATGGCCAACTCCTCGCCGCCGAGCAGGATCTCCTCCTTGCGGGTGCTGGACGCGTCGACGTCCACCGCCGGGAAGATGCGCTTGTCCGAGAGCTTCCGGTCGAGCTTGAGCTCCATGTTGCCGGTGCCCTTGAACTCCTCGAAGATCACCTCGTCCATGCGCGAGCCGGTCTCGACGAGCGCGGTGGCCAGGATGGTCAGCGAACCGCCGTCCTCGATGTTGCGCGCGGCGCCGAAGAAGCGCTTCGGCGGGTACAGCGCGGTCGAGTCGACACCACCGGACAGGATGCGTCCGGAGGCGGGGGCCGCGAGGTTGTAGGCGCGGCCGAGGCGGGTGATGGAGTCCAGCAGCACGACCACGTCGTGACCCAGTTCGACGAGACGCTTGGCGCGCTCGATGGCCAGCTCGGCGACGGTGGTGTGGTCCTCGGCCGGGCGGTCGAAGGTCGAGGAGATGACCTCGCCCTTCACCGACCGCTGCATGTCGGTGACCTCTTCCGGACGCTCGTCGACCAGGACGACCATCAGGTGGCACTCGGGGCTGTTGACGGTGATCGCGTTCGCGATCGCCTGCAGGATCATGGTCTTGCCGGTCTTCGGCGGGGCCACGATCAGCCCGCGCTGGCCCTTGCCGATCGGCGCGACCAGGTCGATGATCCGCGTCGTCAGGACGTTGGAGTCGGTCTCCAGGCGGAGCCGGTCCTGCGGGTAGAGCGGGGTCAGCTTCTGGAACTCCGGTCGGCCGCGGCCGGTTTCGGGCGCCATGCCGTTCACCGAGTCGAGGCGGACCAGCGCGTTGAACTTCTCGCGCCGCTCGCCGTCCTTGGGCTGCCGCACCGCGCCGGTGACGTGGTCGCCCTTGCGCAGACCGTTCTTGCGGACCTGGGCGAGCGAGACGTACACGTCGTTCGGGCCGGGCAGGTAGCCGGAGGTCCGGATGAACGCGTAGTTGTCGAGGATGTCCAGGATGCCCGCGACGGGGATCAGGACGTCGTCCTCGGAGACCTGGACCTCGCCCGCGAAGTCGTCGCGGCCGCGGCGGCCACGACGGTCGCGGTAGCGGCCCCGACGGCCGCGGCGGCCGCCCGCCTCGTCGTCGTATCCGTCGTCCTGCTGGCCGCCCTGGCGCTGCTGGCGCTGGCCGCCCTGCTGTCCCTGGCCACCGCCCTGCCCCTGGTCGTCGCCCTTGCCGCGGCGGTCGCGCTGCCGGTCGCGGCGGTCCCCGCGCTCCTGGCGGTCGCCCCGCTCGCCGCGCTGGCCGCGGTCCTGTCGCTCGCCCCGACGGCCCTCGGCCGTGTCGGCGGCGGCCTCGGCGCGGTCCTCGTTCTTCGGCTCGGCGCTCTTGGGCTCGGCCTGCGTCTGGGCCTTGGCCTCGACGGCCGGCTTGCTCTCCGCCTTGGGCTCCGGGCTGCCCGCCTGCGCGGTGGCACGGCGCCGACGGCGCTCGCCGGCGGGCTGCTCGTCGCTGGCCGGCTGACCGGGGATGTCGATCTGCTGCTGGGCGGCGGCGGCCTTCTCGGCGGGCGCGGCGTCCTCGCCGGTGCGGGCCTTGGACGTGGCACGGCGCTTCGGCTTGGTCTCGGCGTCGGCGGCGGGCGCGGCGGCCTTGGGCGCGGCGGCGGCTGCCTGCGCCTCCTTGATGACCTCGATCAGCTGGCCCTTGCGCATCCGCGCGGTGCCCTTGATGCCGAGGCCGGACGCGACCTGCTGCAGCTCGGCCAGGACCATGCCCTCAAGGCCGGTGCCGGAGCGGCGGCGCCGTGTGGTGGTGCCAGTGGCAGCACCTTCGGCGGGCGCGGCGCTGTCGACGCTCTTGTCGGCAGTCACGCCCATCAGATCGGTGGTGTCGCTCACGAAGGGTCCTTCCCTGGAGCGGACGTCGGCCTTCTGGCTCGGCGACCGGTTGTGCTGTCCGGCTGCGGTCTCTTCTGCTTGCGGACCGTGCCGGGGCGGTGGTCCGCCGGGGTACGGCGGAAAAATGAAGGTGTGCGGGGGTCCGGCGCGGGCATCCCCCTGCTCGGCCCACTCCTGGACGAGCGAGGGGTGTGTCGTGCCGGTTCCGGAGCGTGCACGAAACTGCTCAGGCAGGCTGCTCAGGCAGTTTGGGGAGGCTCCCGGAGAAAAGGTGGTCCCGGAAAGGGACACGGAGCAACGCGCCTCATGGACGTCGATTGCAGACTTGAGGTTAACACTACCGGCTCCAACAAACATTCCCCCTCTCACTCACCGGCAATCACTTCTCGGCCACCCGGCCCTCACCTCGCGGCTACGGGGCGAGCGGAAGCACACTCGCGCCAGGGGCGTCGAGCGTGAGCCGATTGGCGGCCCAGCCCTCGCCCGCCAGCCGTGCGACCTTGTCGGCCGCACCGTCCTCGACCAGTGCGAGCACGGTCGGCCCGGCACCGGAGATGACCGCGGGCACGCCGTCGGCGCGCAGCCGGTGCACGAGTTCCGCGCTCTGCGGCATCGCCGGGGCGCGGTACTCCTGGTGCAGCCGGTCCTCGGTGGCGGTGAACAGCAGCTCGGGGCGCCTGGTCAGCGCCTCGACGAGCAGCGCGGCACGCCCGGCGTTGAAGGCGGCGTCGATGTGCGGGACCGTGCGCGGCAGCAGTCCGCGGGCGGTCTCGGTCAGCACCGGCCGGTCGGGGACGAAAACCACCGGAACGATGGAATCCGCGGGATCCATCCTGATCGCGTGGGCCGATCCGCCGTCCGTCCACGCGAGGGTGAAACCGCCGAGCAGGCAGGCCGCGACATTGTCCGGGTGTCCCTCGATCTCGGTGGCGAGATCGAGCAGCGCGGCGTCGTCGAGCCGGGTGTCGCCGCCGGTCGTCACCGCGCGGGCGGCGACGATGCCGGCGCAGATGGCCGCCGAGGAGGAGCCGAGGCCGCGCCCGTGCGGGATGCGGTTGGCGCAGACGATCTCCAGGCCGCGCGGCTGCCCGCCGAGCAGGTCGAAGGCCGTGCGCAGGGAGCGCACGAGGAGGTGCCTCTCGTCGCGCGGCAGGGTCTCGGCGCCCTCGCCCGCGATGTCGATGTGCAGTCCGGAGTCGGCCACGCGGACGACGACGTCGTCGTACAGCCCCAGCGAGAGGCCGAAGGCGTCGAAACCCGGGCCCAGGTTGGCGCTGGTCGCGGGGACGCGCACCCGGACGGCGGCGGCTCGGAAGGCGGGACCGGCCATCGGTTGGACGACTCTCCTTGTGAGGCGGCGGGGGTGGTGAAGCGATTTCTCGGCGACGGCGGATGTCGTGGCGGCGGGGAGTGGGTTCCGGGGAGTGGGTTCCGGGAGACCGACGGCCACAACGACCCCTGCACCGCGGCATATGCGGCGGGCGGGTCGACTACAGCTTATCGAAGGAAGGTTCTGTGGCGACATAGGGCGCACAGGAGGCGCACGATGCGTGTCGCCCGTCTCCTGCGCGCTCTCGCCCTCGGAAAGGGACGGTTGGGCCGAATTCCCTCCCTGCGGCGACCGGCCCTCGCGCCGACGGCGCCCCGTACCGGGCCGCGCTCCCGTCCCTGGTGACCGTCGACCGGCCCGGCCGGAGGGGGCCGGCCGGTACGGGCGGGAGCGGCCGGGAGGCGGACCGACGGCCGGGGGAACGGGCCGGGCCCGTCGACCACCCGGTCACGGCACTAGGCGAGGCCCAGCTTCTCGGCGGCGGTGGCCGCGTCGACCGGAACCGTGACGGGCTGCGGGGCGCCGGCGACGGCCCAGTCGGGGTCCTTGAGGCCGTTGCCGGTGACCGTGCAGACGATCTTCTGGCCGGGGTCGACCTTGCCCTGCTCCGCGGCCTTCAGCAGACCGGCGACCGACGCGGCCGAGGCGGGCTCCACGAAGACGCCTTCCCGGGAGGCCAACAGCCGGTACGCGGACAGAATCTGGCGGTCCGTCACCTCATCGATGAAACCACCCGATTCGTCCCGGGCGTTCAGCGCGAACTGCCAGGAGGCGGGGTTGCCGATCCGGATCGCGGTGGCGACGGTCGACGGGTCCTTGACGACCTCGCCGCGGACGATGGGCGCGGAACCCGACGCCTGGAAGCCCCACATGCGCGGGGTGTGCGAGGCCATGCCGTCCGCGGCGTACTCCTTGTAGCCCTTCCAGTACGCGGTGATGTTGCCCGCGTTGCCGACCGGGAGGACGTGGATGTCGGGAGCGTCGCCGAGGGCGTCGACGATCTCGAACGCGGCGGTCTTCTGACCCTCGATGCGGACCGGGTTGACCGAATTGACCAGCGCCACCGGGTAGTTGTCCGAAAGCGAGCGGGCCAGCGTCAGGCAGTCGTCGAAATTGCCGTCCACCTGGAGGATCTTGGCGCCGTGCACCAGCGCCTGCCCCATCTTGCCGAGCGCGATCTTGCCCTGCGGTACGAGAACGGCGCAGACCATGCCGGCCCGGACCGCGTACGCGGCGGCGGAGGCGGAGGTGTTTCCGGTGGAGGCGCAGATGACGGCACGCGCGCCCTCCTCCTTGGCGCGGGTGATCGCCATCGTCATCCCGCGGTCCTTGAACGAACCGGTGGGGTTGGCGCCCTCGACCTTGAGGTGTACCTCGCAGCCCGTGCGCTCGGAGAGGACCTGGGCGGGAACGAGCGGCGTGCCGCCCTCACGAAGCGTGACGACCGGCGTCGTGTCCGTGACCGGGAGCCGGTCCCGGTACTCCTCGATGATGCCGCGCCACTGGTGGGTGCCCTTGCTGGTCATGGGTCCTTACTCCCCTTCAACACGCATGATGCTGGCGACACCGCGCACGGTGTCGAGCTTGCGCAGCGCCTCGACGGTCGCCGAGAGGGCGGCGTCGGGCGCGCGGTGGGTGACGACGACGAGGGACGCCTCGCCGCCGTCCTGTGCGGCGGCGGCCGCGTCGACGCCGCTCGCGCTCCTGCCCTGCTGGCGGACGGTGTCGATCGACACGCCCTGCTCGGCGAAGACCGTCGCGACCTGGGCGAGCACGCCCGGCCGGTCGGCCACGTCGAGGCTGATGTGGTACCGCGTGACGACGTCGCCCATCGGGCTGACCGGCAGCCGCGTGTAGGCGGACTCGCCGGGGCCGGTGGTCTCGCCCAGCTTGTTGCGGCAGACCGCGACCAGGTCGCCGAGGACCGCGGACGCGGTCGGCGAGCCGCCCGCGCCGGGGCCGTAGAACATGAGCTGCCCGGCCGCCTCGGCCTCGATGAAGACCGCGTTGTACGCCTCACGGACGGAGGCCAGGGGGTGGCTCAGCGGGATCATCGCGGGGTGCACCCGCGCGGTGACGGAGTTCCCGTCGGCGGCGCGCTCGCAGATCGCGAGGAGCTTGACGGTGCAGCCCATGCGGCGGGCGGAGGCCATGTCGGCGGCCGTGACCTCGGTGATGCCCTCGCGGTGCACGTCACCGATCCTGACCCGAGTGTGGAAGGCGATACCGGCCAGGATCGCGGCCTTGGCGGCGGCGTCGAAGCCCTCCACGTCGGCGGTCGGATCGGCCTCCGCGTAGCCGAGCGCGGTGGCCTCGTCGAGCGCCTCGGAGTATCCGGCGCCACTGGTGTCCATCCGGTCGAGGATGAAGTTGGTGGTGCCGTTCACGATGCCGAGGACCCGGTTCACCTTGTCGCCCGCGAGGGACTCGCGCAGCGGCCGCACCAGCGGGATCGCCCCGGCCACGGCGGCCTCGTAGTAGAGGTCCCTGCCATGCTTCTCGGCGGCGGCGTGCAGGGCCGCGCCGTCCTCGGCCAGCAGCGCCTTGTTCGCGGAGACGACGCTCGCCCCGTGCTCGAAGGCGGTGGTGATGAGCGTACGGGCAGGCTCGATGCCCCCGATGACCTCGATGACGACGTCGATGTCGCCCCGTTTGACCAGGGCCGTCGCATCGGTGGTGATCAGTGCGGGGTCGATGCCCTCGCGCACCCTGGAAGGACGGCGGACGGCGACACCGGCGAGCTCGACCGGCGCGCCGATGCGCGCGGCGAGGTCTTCGGCGTGCGTCGTCATGAGGCGCGCCACCTCTGAGCCGACCACTCCACAGCCCAGCAGCGCCACCTTCAGCGGACGCGTACGCATCATCCGACCTCGATTCCTCAACCTCTGATATCTGGACCAGTCTCACTCAACGGACGGGAGTTTCTGTCATACGTCCGGATCCTGAGACATCTATTTCATCAGCCGACGTCGAGACGCAGGAGATCTTCCTCCGTCTCACGCCTGACGATCACACGCGCCTGCCCGTCGCGCACGGCGACGACGGGCGGACGCAGGGCATGGTTGTAGTTGCTCGCCATGGAGCGGCAGTACGCGCCGGTGGCGGGCACGGCGATCAGGTCGCCGGGCGCCAGGTCGGACGGCAGGAAGGCGTCCCTGACCACGATGTCGCCGCTCTCGCAGTGCTTGCCGACGACGCGGACGAGCATCGGTTCGGCGTCGGAGGCACGGGAGACGAGCGCCACGCTGTACTCGGCGTCGTACAGAGCGGTGCGGATGTTGTCCGACATGCCGCCGTCGACACTGACGTACGTACGCAGCCCCTCCAGGGGCTTGATGGTGCCGACCTCGTACAGCGTGAACGCGGAGGGGCCGACGATGGCGCGCCCCGGCTCGACGGAGATCCTCGGGGTGGCGAGGCCGGCCGCCTCGCACTCGCGGGTCACGATGTCGCCGAGCGCCTTGGCGATCTCGTGCGGCGCGCGCGGGTCGTCGTCGGAGGTGTACGCGATGCCCAGCCCGCCGCCCAGGTCGATCTCGGGCAGTTCGACACCGTGCTCGTCGCGCACCTCGGCGAGCAGCCCCACCACGCGCCGGGCGGAGACCTCGAAGCCGGCCATGTCGAAGATCTGCGAGCCGATGTGCGAGTGGATGCCGATGAGTTCGAGCCCGTCGAGGGCGAGCGCCCGACGCACCGCCTCGGCGGCCTCTCCCCCGGCCAGCGCGATCCCGAACTTCTGGTCCTCGTGCGCGGTCGCGATGAACTCGTGCGTGTGCGCCTCGACACCCACGGTCACCCGGATCTGTACGCGCTGCCGCTTGCCGAGCCGCTGCGCCACGTGGGCCACACGGGCGATCTCCTGGAACGAGTCGAGCACGATCCGCCCGACACCGACGGTGACCGCCCGCTCGATCTCCGCGACGGTCTTGTTGTTGCCGTGGAAGGCGATGCGCTCGGCGGGCATCCCCGCGTCCAGAGCACAGGTCAGCTCGCCGCCGGAGCAGACGTCGAGGTCGAGGCCCTCCTCCTTGAGCCAGCGCACGACGGCCCGCGACAGGAACGCCTTCCCCGCGTAGAACACATCGGCGTCCGGCCCGAAGGCGTGGGCCCAGGCCCGGCAGCGGGCCCGGAAGTCACTCTCGTCGAGGATGTAGGCGGGGGTGCCGAACTCCTCGGCCAGCCGCGCCACTTCGATCCCGCCGACGGTGACGGCGCCGTCCGCGTTCCGGGCGACGGTACGGGACCAGACCTTGGCGTCCAGGGCGTTGAGGTCGGTGGGCGGGGCGGTGTAGTGCCCCTCCGGCAGGACGTCGGCGTGGCGGGGCCCGGCGGGGTGTGCGGAACGGCTCATGGTGCTTGCTCTGCTCTCTCGGGTCTCTCAGAGGACTTCGGGTGCGCTGATGCCGAGCAGGGACAGGCCGCCTGCCAGCACCGTCCCGGCGGCCTCGGCGAGGGCGAGCCGGGAACGGTGGGCGGCCGAGGGTTTCTCGTCGCCGACGGGGAGCGGCGGGGCGCCGTCGTGGAAGTCGAAGAACGCCCGCGCGACCGCCTCCAGCTGCCGGGCGACCCGGTCGGGCTCCCGGTGCCGGGCGGCGGCGGCGAGCACGTCGGGATGGTCGGCGAGGAGCGCCGCGAGCGCGTCCGTCACGGCGTCCGCACGCTCCGCGCCCCCGGGCCGGGCGCCGCCCCCGAGGCCCTCGTACGCGGCGGTGAACCCCAGCTGCCGGGCGTTGCGGCTCAGGGCCCGGGTGCGCGCGTACGCGTACCGCACGCGGAACAGCGGATTGCCCTCCCGCTGCGCGAGGAGCGCGTCGTCGCCGGTGTCCTGGGGCCGGTCGTGCGGCGCGGCCCGCAGCAGCGCCCAGCGCGCGGCGTCGTTCCCGAGCCGCGCGAAGAGATCGCGGTCGGCGGCGGGCACCGGCATCACGTGCAGCGCCTCCCCGCCCGCGGCCCGCGCGCCCACGGTCGCTCCCTGGGCGCGGAGCAGCCGCTCGACGACCTCGGTGACGACCAGGGCGCGCGCCTCCTGGACGGGCGCGAAGGACACGGTCGTACCGGCGAGGTCGTGCCCGTGCCCGTACTCCCGGCCGCTCCTCGCGATGTCCCGGACGAGCGCGCCGATCCGGTCGGCACCGTCCAGCAGGCTGAAGTTCAGGAAGCCGGGCCCCGTGACCTCGACCACACCGATCCCCGGCACGCCCCGCACCCGCTCCCGGATGATCTCGGCGACGTCCCTGGCCGGCAGCGCGGCGGGCCGGGCCAGCTGGAGGGCGACGGCACAGGCGTAGTCCCCACGCCCACCGGGCCTGGTCCGCTCCACCCGCACGCGCGCGGGCACGGGCGCGCGCAAGGCGTCCTCGTCGACCGCGCGACGCACAGCGTGCAGCACGGCCCTGGAGAGATCGGCGGGGGTCACAGGACAAGCGTATGGGAGGAAGGGGGCCACCCCGCGACCCCGTTTCGCCATGCGGTCACCCGGCGGCGCTCTCCGCCCTCCCCGCCCCCTGTCTGCCGTCGGCCGCGGGCGGCTCCGCCCGGTTCGCCAACTCCCCCACGAGCCGAACCAGTTCGCTGGGCTCGAAGGGCTTCGCCAGGAACGCGTCCACGCCTGCGGCGACCCCGGTGTCCACCTCGCAGGGGGTGCAGGCGCTGATGATCGCCAGGGGCAGATGTCTGGTCCGCGGATCGGAACGCAATCTGGTGGCGGTCTGCAGACCGTCCAGTCGGGGCATGACGACATCGAGAGTGATCACATCGGGACAGACCTGATGCACCAGATCCAGACACTCGACACCATCGGACGCGGTCACGACCTCGAAGCCCTCAAGCTCGAGATTGACCCTGATCAACTGCCGGATGACCTTGTTGTCGTCGACAACAAGCACGCGGCCACACGCGCCTGACACACTCCGAGAGTAGGTGCGGCGTAGGGGCTGCGTCCGGGTTTTGCCCATTTCCGCCCCCGGACGAGTGGTGCGGGCATGGCCGGATGTACGCCGTCCCGGCCGCCCTCCCCGCCCGCCGACCTGCACGGGCCCTCTCGGCAGCACGGAAATACCTGTTCACGGACACCCCGTGGAAGCTGGTAGTGTTTCTCCCGTCGCCGAGCAACACGGCGAAACGCCCCCGTAGCTCAGGGGATAGAGCAACGGCCTCCGGAGCCGTGTGCGCAGGTTCGAATCCTGCCGGGGGCACTTCGCAGGAAGTGCCAAAAGACCCCGTGATCAGCGGAAAAGCTGAGCGCGGGGTCTTGTTGTATGTGCAGGCGTGTGCCGTGCTCAGCGACCGTATGACAGGGGCCGCGGCCTGTTCGCGGCCTGGACCGTGAGGCATCGTCCCAGGTGGGAGCACGGAAACCACGAACGACGAACGACGAAGGCCCTGGGACCGGGCCGTGAGCGACCTCGGTGGCGTCCACGCCCGCGTTGAGCCACGTGGAGAGCGCGGAGTGCCGGAGGCCGTAGGGAACGGTGGCCGGCCGGTGCGGTGTCCCGGCCCGTCACGTGACAGCCGCTTTCCCGACCGCGCGTCAGAGGTCGCGCAGGCGACTGGTCGGTGCCGACGCGGTGGGAGCGGTCGCCGGAGTGGAAAGGGCGTCGACCTCTGTCTCGATGTCAACATCGGTCTGGACTCTACGGAACTGCTCGAAGGTCTCGATCTCCTGCTTCGTGAAGCCGTCCTCACTCAGGCGAACCCCCAACGCGAGCAGTCGCATGGTCCGCTGGATGCGTACGGCATCCTGCGCGGCACCCCGATGGAGGGCCCGATATGCCTTGGCGGCGGGACCACGCCAGCCGACCTCGATGGCGTCGACGATCTCGTCCATGCGTGTGATTGGAGCGCCTGGCCTGCTGGTCCGGCTCCTCGTCCTCGTGCACCGCCGGGTCGACCAGTGCGGGCGTGTGAGCGGGGTCCTCCATGCCGGGTGCGGTGGCTAGGACGGGTACGGGGAGCTGCGGCCCGCCCGAGCCCGGTTCAGAGGCCGTGTTCGTCCATCAGCCGCATCAGGTTCCGCTTGCGTTTCTGGGTGGTGCGCAGGGCGGTCACGTACGCGGTGAACTCGTCCGGCGTGTCCAGGCGACGATGACAGTCGCGCATGTTCAGCAGCAGGCCGACGAGCCGTTCGTAGATCGCGTTGCCCGTCTGCCGGGTGAGCGGTTCGGCCAGGCGCAGGTAGACGTCGAGTGCGTCGGAGGGGCGGGCGTGGTCGGCGAGGGCGAGCCACTGGTGGTCATGGGCGCCGGTTTCGGTGGCGGCCTGCCAGGCGGCGTCGATGTCCTTGTCGTCCAGCAGGGTGTCGACCAGGACGGAACCGCTGTGGCGCCCCGGCCGTCGTTCTGCGTCCGCGCGCAGCAGGGCCAGTGCCCGCTCGCGCTCGGCCGGCCAGCTGTCGGCGGCCCGGGCGACGGCGCGCAGGTGCTGGTAGGCCCACAGGGTGCGATGGGCGTCGAAGTGGTCGCGGCGCAGGGCGAGGGCGTCGGGAAGCCGGTCGGCCCGTGTGTAGCGGTCGGCGAGATAGTCGACGAGGGCGGCGTCCAGGTCGGCGGCGTCCTCGGTGTCGCGAATGCCGCGTTCCGCCCACTCCAGGGCCTCGGCGGGCCGTCCCGCGGTGTCCAGTTCCCGGGCGATGGTCAGGTGGGTGGAGCCGTCCGGGGCGAGGTCGGCCGCGTGCACGGCGATCACCATGTCGGCGTCGCCTCCCGCCTTGGCCAGACGTTCCATCAGGTACTTCTCCGCCCAGCCGGTGCGATTGGCCCGCCATGCCTCGACCGCGTGTCTCCGCAGGGCCGTCATCCCCTGTTCGCCGAGGACGTCCTCGTAGTCGAGCGGATCGATGTCCGTGAGGCCGCTGTCGTCGTGGAGCGTGTGCTGGACGAGCCAGTGCGCGAGTTCCTCCGGGTCGGGGTCGGCCGCGAGGCATGCGTCGTGGTGGGCGTCGGCAAGGGCCGCGCCGACCTGCCCGAGCCATCCGTCGGAGTCGTCGACGTTCTCCGCCGCCCCGGCCAGCAGCCGGAGCGCCTCCCGCGCCAGGGTGATCGCGTCGGCGGCCCGGCCCGAGCCGGTCAGTTCCCCGATCGTGGACGCCACCTGCCCGGCCTGGTCGGAGTATCCACGGGCGGCGGCGTATTCGACGTAGCCGTACTGCGCGAACGGACCGATGTCGAGCAGCTCACGGATCCGGGACCGGGCCCAGGCCATGTCCCCTCGGGCGTTCGCGACCCGCAGCTCCAGACGGCGCCGGAACTGCCGGTCCTCGGCGACCCGGTCACGTACGAGTTCGAGCAGTTCTTCCCTGGACAGGTCGGACAGCCAGGCGTCGAGGGTCTGTGCCCGGCTCCGGGCTGTCTTCCGCTGCTTCGGCAGGCTCGCCGACCGGGCGAGCAGACTCAGGCCGAGTGCGACCAGGTGTTTGCAGAAGTTGCCTTCCAGGCCGTACGGGCAGTCGCACTCACCGGCCAGGCCGCGCGGTCCGTCCAGCGTCAGTTCCACCTCGTACCGCTCCGTGCCGTGGACGGTCGCGGTGGCCGAGACCTCACCGACCTCGATCCCGGACACCGCATCGAGATATCCGGTCCCTCGCTCGAAGGAACGGGCGCCTGCCAGCGCCCTGAGGTTCGCCTCGGTGAGACTCTTCGCAACTCTTCCCACGCCTGCTCCGGTCCTGGTTCCCGTCCTGGGTGTCAGCCTACGAGGGGCAGGGACGCAGAGGGGTGCCTTTGGCCCCACGCGTGCAGCGGACCGAGGGGCACCGCGACTTCATGTCCGGGGTGCGACGGACAGGGTTCCTCGACCGGCCCGGGCCCGGGCTATGCGTCCGTCCCCTCCGGGCCGCCGTTGCCGATCTGTTCGGCCCGCAGCGCGAGGTCCTGGAGCACGTCGGCGGAGGTCACGTCCGTCTGTCCGGAGTCGTGCACCTGGGCGAGCATCGCGAAGGCCAGGGTGAACGCGCCGACCAGCTGCTCCACCGCGCCACCGACCTCGCGGCCGACGAGGGACGCGACCTCTTCGATGGTGGCGTCCTCGGGGATCGTGATCCGGGGCATCGTCTCGTTCAGAAGCGCGGTCACCACGGTCGAATCGGCTTCCACGTCGTCGCGGTCCCCGCTCTCTTCGAGCAGTCGGCGGATCTCGCCCGCCTCCGTGAGGATGCCCACCACGCGCTTCACCACTTCGCTCTGCTCCATGCCGTGAGCATAGGCGCGGGGGCGCGCCTCGTGGGGGCGGTCGCGCGTATGCCGTACGGGAAGTCGGGGGCACGGCGCCGTTCGTGACCGCGTTCGGCGTATCGTCCCCGAGGAACCGTCCCGCCGGCGTGTCATGGGTGGCCCGTGGCTCCCGGTGGGCGGGTACGCCCGGACCGGGCCCGCTTCCCCGGGCCGGTCCCGGGGATGGTCCGGACCGCCGTCCTGTCCGGTCCGGTCACCGTCCCGGCCCGTCCGTTCCCGTCTCGGTCCCGGCCTCCGTCCAGTCGTATCCCGTCTCGGTCCCGGCCCGGCCTCCGTCCGGTCCCGGCCGGTCGCGACCGGGATTCGTGGGCGGCCTATCGTGACGGCCATGTCTGGAACACACGTGGCACGGCGGGTCGGCAAGGCGCTGATAGTGACGGTGCTCGCGACCGCCCTGTCCCACCTGTTGTTGTCCGACGGGCTGTCACTTTCCCAGTGGCAGCAGGCCGCCGCGAACGTCGGCGGGGATCTCGGGGGCTCGGGCGACGCCGCGTTCTCGGCGGCCGTGGTCAACACGCTGCTGGCCATGCCTGCCGTGCTGTGGGTGGGGATGCGGCTGTTGCGGGAGCGTCGCGTGTATCTGACGGTGATCGTCGGGACGGTCGGATGGTTCTTCACCGTCGGCCAGTACATCGACCGGTTGAACGAGCGGCCGAGCATGATGATGCCACTCGGAATGCTGGCCGGGTTCGTCGCGGTGACCGCGCTGTCATCTGTCGTTCTCCGACCGCGGGGCGAGTGAGTCGGGACAGCGTCGGCACACACTTTTCGCTGGTCCGTCCGGCTTCTCCCCGTCCTCTACGGCGGGCTCCCCCGCCGCCGCGCCGGTCTCCCCTGTCATCCGCACGGGCGGACGGAGAAAGGCGGCGGCCTTCACGCCGGTCTTCATGACGGCCTTCGGCTCACGCAGAGGAACGTTTGCGTGAAGTCGTGTTCTTCGCCGCCGACTTGGTGCCGGACTTCGCGGTGGTCTTCCTCTCCGGCGCCTTGGCGGTCGTCGACTTCTTCGCCGTCGACCGCGACGCGGTCTTCTTGGCGGGCGCCCGGCTCGTCGTGGACTTCGTCTTCTTCGCCGCCGCCTTCTTGGGGGGCGCCGCGGCCTTCTTCCTCGCTCCGGTGCCGCCCGACTTCTTGCGGCCGGTGAGCGAGGTGACCTCGGCCATGGAGCCCTCCGCGGGCTCCTCGCCCGCTTCCGGTTCCGCGGTCCGCGGCTCCTCGCCCCGGGCCTCCTTGGCCTCCCGAACGCTCTTCTCCAGTGCGGCGACCAGGTCGATGACCTTGCCGCCGGCGGCCTCGGCCTTCGCGGGCTCCAGGGTCCGGCCCTCGGCCTTCGCCGCGATGAGTTCCTCGACGGCCTCCCGGTAGTCGTCGTGGAGCGAGTCCATGTCGACCTCGCCGAGGGTGTCCATCAGCGCGTCGGCCAGGTCGAGTTCGGCGTCGCGCACCGTGACGTCGGCCTCGGGGGCGGCGCCCTCGGGACTGCGGATCTCGTCCGGCCAGAGCAGGCCGTGCATGGCGATCACGTCGTCGACCACCCGCAGCATGCCGAGCCGTTCCCGCCCGCGCAGCGCGTACTTCGCCACGGCCACCTTCCGGCTCCGCTTCAGCGCCTCCCGGAGCAGGGTGTACGGCTTGGCCGCCGGGACGCCGTTGGCGGAGAGGTAGTACGCCGCGTCCATCTGGAGCGGGTCGATCGAGGTCGCGGGCACGAAGGCGACGATCTCGATCGTCTTGGCGGTGGGGAGCGGGAGCGAGCCGAGCTCCTCGTCGGTGATCGGGATCATCGAGCCGTCGGCGTCCTCGTACGCCTTGCCGATCTCGGCGGCGGCGACCTCCTCCCCGTCGATCTCGCAGACCTTCCGGTACCGGATCCGCCCGCCGTCGGCGAGGTGCACCTGGCGGAACGAGATCGAGTGGCTCTCGGTCGCGTTGACCAGCTTGATCGGGATGCTGACCAGCCCGAAGGAGATGGCGCCGTTCCATATGGATCTCACTGTTCGCCCCTTGTGTGCGCATGAGGTCTGGATGGATGCGTTGGGTACGTACGAGCCGCACTCGATGCCCGTTCTGCGCATGTATGCACAGAAATCATGTGACTCTTATCGTATGACGCCGATCACAGAGGTGGAGGGGCGACGGCTGGCGCTCAGCAATCTCGACAAGGTGCTGTATCCGGCCACCGGCACCACCAAGGGCGAGGTGCTCCACTACTACGCGACCGCGGTGGCGCACCCCCTGCTGGCCCATCTGCGCGACCGGCCCGTGTCCTTCCTGCGCTATCCGGACGGCCCCGACGGGCAGTGCTTCTTCACCAAGAATCCGCCGCCCGGTACGCCGTCCTGGGTACGGACCACTCCGGTGCCGCACCGCGAGGACGAGCAGGCCAGGCAGGTGGTCGTGGACGACCTGGCCTCGCTGATGTGGGCGGCCAACCTCGTGGTGGAGTTCCACACCCCGCAGTGGCGGGCCGGGGCGCCCGGGACCGCCGACCGGATGGTGTTCGATCTGGACCCGGGGGCGCCCGCGACCGTGGTGGAGTGCTGCGCGGTGGCGCGGTGGCTGCGCGACCGGCTGGCCTCGGACGGGCTCCTCGCCTGCGGGAAGACCTCCGGGTCGAAGGGACTGCATCTGCTCGTGGCGGTGGAGCCGACCCCCGCCGAGCAGGTGTCGGCCTACGCGAAGAAACTGGCCGTCGAGGCCCAGGAGGCGCTTCCCGACCTGGTGGTCCACCGGATGACCCGCGCATTGCGGCCGGGAAAGGTGTTCATCGACTTCAGCCAGAACGCGGCGGCGAAGACCACCGCCACCCCCTACACCTTGCGCGCCCGCCCCGAGCCGGCCGTCTCCGCGCCCGTCACCTGGGAGGAGATCGAGAAGTGCCGGGCGCCCGGAGAACTGGTCTTCCTGGCTGGTGACATGGCGGCCCGGCTGGCACGGCACGGCGATCTGCTCGAGCCGCTCAACGACCCCGAACGGGCCCGGCCGCTGCCGACGAGGGGCTGAGGCGCTCTCCGGCCCCGGCCGCGGTCGCGGTCGCGGTCGCCATGCCGCCGCCCCCGCCATGCCCGTGCCCGTGCTCATGTCCGCGACCGTGTCCGTGCCCCGCTTCTCCCGTCCCCCACCCTCTCCCGCCCCGACTCGTTGTGGTTCCCTTGACCAGCCACGATCAAGCCCGTGCGTCGGCGGCGGAACGGAGACCCGCTGCGGACACGCACACCACCGGGCCCGGTGGCAGCCGTACCGACCAGTCGGCACGACCACAGGAATGGAAGTGATCACGCGCGTGCGCATCCCCCGTCCCCGCCCGATCCCGGACGCCCACTTGCCGGAGGGCCGCCTTCCAGGAGCCCGCCTCCTGGGCGCGGCGCTCGTCGGGGGTCTGGGCCTGACCGGCTGCTCGGCGGACGGGCCGTCGGCCTATCGGAGCGACTACGCGGCCCACCGGCCCCTGCGCGTCGTCGGCTATCCCTCCACGGGCAGTCTGGAAGTGGTGCAGAAAGCCGTGTGGCGCCTGGCGGACGGTGACGCGGCGGGCCTGGCCGCGCTTGCCGCGAAGGGGGGCCGGGCCGACGCGACGGCCCACAACTGGATCAGGGCGTTCGGGGCCGCGGCCCGGTCCGACGTGACGGCGGACTTCTACGACGAGGGCTCCACCCGCCAGGTCGTGGTGCTCTACTTCGCCGACGGCGAGCGGACCGCCGACGGCGAGCGGACCGCCGACGGCGAGCGGACCGCCGACGGCGAGCGGACCGCCGATGGCGAGCGGACCGCCGATGGCGAACGGACCGAAGGGGTCAAGGAGATCGAGGTGCGCCTGGACGGCGACGCCTGGGGCATCACCCTCGACGAACCGACACTCTCCGAAGCCGCGGCGAAACCCTCCTGGGCGCCCGCCGAACCCGGCGGCTCCGGCTCCCGGACGGCCGACGGGTAGCGGGCCGGCCGACGGGTCGCGGACGGCCGGTGGCAGCCGTTCGCGGCCGACGGCCGACGGGCGGCCGACCATGGTCCCGCGACCGACGGGGCCGGACACCGGAGAAGAACGTTCCGCCCGGTTGTCCGATAGCGCATGACGAGAACTTTGTCATGTCCGTCAGGAAAAGAACGCATGTAGAGGGCACACGGTCGGACCGTGGTGCACACTCTGGCAGACACTGCTTCGTGTCAATCGCGTGGGGAGGCGAGGGCGTGTTCGCAGGGATCGAAGAGGTCGACTGGGCCTCGATGGAGCATGCCTACGGGCCTGCCGATGACGTACCGGCGATGCTGCGGGGGCTCGCCTCCGACGATCCGGTGGTACGCGAGACCGCACTGGACGGCATGTACGGGGCCGTGCACCACCAGGGCGAGGTGTACGCCTGCACCCTGGCCTGCATTCCGTTCCTCTTCGAGCTGATCGTGGATCCGGACGTCCAGGACCGGGGCAGCGTCGTGGAGCTGCTCACCAGCATCGGCGGCATCGATCTGGGCGAGGACGACGAGGACGAGATCGCCGAGGAGGAGATCGAGGGGGCGGCGAACTACGCGATGGCGGCGACCGCCGTCACCGCGGGGTCCGGGGTGTTCTGCGAGCTGGTGGCGGACGAGGACCCCGGGGTGCGGCTCGCCGCACCGCTGGCGCTCGCCGGGCTCCACAGCCACCCGTCGCGGGTGCTCGCGCTGCTGCGGGAGCGGCTGCCGGTGGAGCCGTCCGAGGAGGTACGGCTCGCGCTGGTCGAGGCGGCCGGGCGGGTCGCGCTGCGGCACCGTTCGCTGGCCGGGGAGGCTTCGGTCTGGCTGACCCGGCTGACCGGCGAGGGGTTCCCGCCCGGGCTGCGGCTCGCCGCGCTGGCCCAGTTGGCGCGGTGCGCGCCGGACGCGCTGCCGGGCGATGTCGTACGGGTGGTGACGGGCCTGCTGCGTCAGCTGCGCCAGGCCCCCGCACGGCGCTCCGCCCCGACCGCCTACGGCACGGGCGAGCCCCGGCCCGGCCCGGCCGCCGACGTGATCGCGGCTCTCGACGCGCACCCCGAGGCGTCCGGCGCCGGGGAGCCGCCGACGGAGGAACGGGCCGCGTCCGCGGCCCGGCTGGGCCAGGCCCGGGCGCTGTCCGGCGAGGAGGTCCCGGCCCGCGCCGCGCCCTGGACCGCGGATCTGCTGCGTACGCTCCACACCGGCCTCGACGACCGGGTCGCCGAGCGGACGGCGCTGCTGACCGATCAGCTGCGCAGCCCCGACCACCAGCAGCGGATCGACGCGCTCCGGATGAGCAGTGCGTTGATCCGGGTCTGGCGGGGGTCCTACGACGAGCTGGTCCGGCTGGTCGGCGAACAGCTCGCCACGCCCGAGCCCCGGCTGGCCGGCGCCGCGGCCCAGGTGCTGGAGGACCTCTTCGGGCTGGCCGCGCCCGCCTCGGACGCGCTGGCGGCGCGGGTCGCGGCGGATCCCGCCTCGTGGGTACGGGACTGGTCCAGCGGTCCCCCGGCGCTCGGCAGCGCGGTGAAGTCGCTGGCCCGCCTCGGCGACCCCCGCGCCGTACCGGCGCTGGCCGCGGCCCTGGAGCGGCGCGAGATACCCCACGACGTGGGGTTCGCCATCGGCTTCCTGGGGCCGGCGGCGGCCCCGCTGGCGGGGGTGCTGCGCCGCAGGCTGGGCGAGGTCCGGCTGGACGAGGCGGCGTACGACCGGGCGAGCCCGCTGCTGATGGCCCTGACCGCGATACCCGCGGGCGAGGCGGTGCCGGAGGTGCTGCGGGTGCTGCGCGGCGCCCCGGCCTACCGGGGCGAGTGGCTGCGCACGGCGGCACTGCGGGCGCTCGGTTCGTTCGGGCCCGCCGCGCGTGACGCCGTACCGGATCTGCGGGTACTGCTGCGCGACCCCGGGGCGGTCTCGGCGGTGGAGGCCGTCGAGGCGGCCCAGGCCCTGTGGGCGGTCGACGGGGACACCGACGCCGTACTGCCGGTGCTGACCGAGGGGCTGCGGGCGGGACGTGTCCACGAGGTGCGCGCCGCCGTCAACGCCGTGGCCGGGCTCGGGGCGCGGGCGGCGGCGGCCGCGCCCCGGCTCCGTGCGCTGCTCCACCACGAGGAGTTGTGGCTGCGGGTGGACGCGGCGGCCGCGCTGTGGGAGGTTTCGGGACGGGCCGAGGAGTCCGTTCCGGTGCTGCTGACGGCCTGGGAGCGGAGCCGTCAGTCCCGGGTCCGCGTGGCGCGGTGCCTGGCGCGGATGGGGGCCGCCGGTGCCGGGCCGGAGGCGGCGGGGGCGCTGCGCGCCGAACTCGCCTCCGTGCGCCGCCACAACGCGATGGACGGCACCTTCGGCAGCCACGACACATACGACGACGAACAGCTGCTGGCGTTCTGTCGGCAGGCGCTTCTGGGCGACACGGGGAAGGGCCCCACGGCGTGATCATTTTCGGTACGCGGGGATATCTGTACCAGCTGGCCGTGCTGACGCTGGTCTGCGGCTGGTGCGGCAATCCGGCCGCGCACACGCTGCGCAAGCGGGTCACCAAGTTCACGCTGTTCTTCGTGCCGCTGTTCCCCTTCTCGACCAAGTTCGCGACGCAGTGCACGTTCTGCGGCGGGGAGCAGCAGATACCGAAGGAGCAGGCGGAGCAGCTGCTGGCACAGCACGCGACCGCGCAGCAGGGCAACCCGTTCGGACAGGCGCAGGGCCAGGGACACCCGGGGTACGCGCCGGGCGGACCCGGTCGGAACCCGTACCAGAACTGAGACCGACCACCTGCCGTACGCGGCGGCCTCGGTGATCAACACGCCGGGGTTTCGCGCTCCACTGCCCGGATTCCGTTCATAGAACGCCGACTTCCGGTCACAATCCGGTCAAGCCCGCTTCACCGTCACTTACCCCGCAGCATCCGGTCTGACAACATCACCGGAAGGTCTGGGGCGAGGGTGACAGCAGAGGCTTGGGGGAAGCCGAGTGACGAGGTATGGGGGGCGTTTCGCAGGGCGTTCGGGGCGTGCCGCGCTCGTCCTGGCGAGGGCGCGCGCGCATCGCCCGCTGATCGCCGCCGCGCTCGTCACCGTCCTGCTGACCACGTCCGTGCTGGCGGCCCTGGCCGCCTACTCGACCGCGATCGGCGACGCGGCCCTGCGCCACTCGCTGGCCGAACCGCGCAACGCCGCCGATGCCGCGCTGGTCGTCAAGGCCGAGGTGGCGGCCGAGCGTCGCCGGGACGCCGACGCCGCCGTACGCGACGGAGCGCGCCGGATCTTCGACGGACTGCCGGTGACCGTGCGGACGCTGGTGCGCTCCGGCCCGTACGCCCTGCCCGCGACCCCCCGGGCCGCAGCCGCCCGGCCCGGCGACAAGCCCGACCTCACGCACTTCGCGGCGCTCGACTCCACGCAGGTGCGGATCAGCGGGGGGCGCCTGCCACGCGCGGGCGCGTCGGAGGTCGAGGTGGCGATGCCCGAGACCGCCGCGCGGCGGCTGCGACTGGCGCCGGGCGCCCGCCTCACCGTCACCGACCGGCTCGACGGGCCGCCCGTGCGGATCCTCGTCACCGGCGTGTACCGGCCGACCGACCCGGCCTCCCCCTACTGGCTGCTGGACGAACTCGGCGGTCGGGGCGTACGGGCGTCCACCTTCACCACCTACGGCCCCCTGCTGACGACGCCCTCCGTCGTCACCGGCGACCGGGTGAGCGACGGAGGGTCGGCGTGGCTCGCCTCCGCCGACTTCGCCCGCCTCACCGCCGACCGCGTCGGCGCCCTGCGCGCTTCCGCGCGGACCGGGCCGGCCACCCTGCTCAAACTGCCCACGGGGGACGACAGCAAGGGCGGTACGGTCGGCGGGGCGACCGCGAGCACCGCCCTCCCCGAGGTCCTCGACCGGATCGAGCGCTCCCTGCTCGTCTCCCGCTCCACCCTCCTGATCGTCGCCCTCCAGCTTGCCCTGCTCGCGGTCTGCACGCTGCTGCTCGTGGCCCGGCTGCTCGCCGCCGAACGCACCGGCGAGACCCGACTGCTGCGCGCCCGCGGCGCCTCCCGCGCCACCCTCGCCGGCCTCGCCGCCCGGGAGGCGCTGCTGCTGGCCGGGCCCGCGCTGCTGATCGCCCCGCTGCTGGCGGGCCCGCTGATCCGGCTGCTGGCCGGGCAGGGGGCGCTGGCCCGGCTCGGGCTGGAGCTGGAGGTGCCGGCCGGCGGACGGCTCGGGGTGTGGCTGACGGCGGTCGGCGTGGCGCTGGGGTGCGCGCTTGCGGTGACCCTGCCGGCGGTCGCGGCGACCGGCTTCCGCGCGTCCCGCGCCCGCGCCCTGCCCGCTCCGCTGCGGGCCGGGGCGGACCTGGGGCTGGTGGCGGTGGCCGGAGTCGCCTACTGGCAGCTGGCCCGCCGCACGTCGGGCGCGGTGAGCGCGGACACGACCGGCGCCCTGGGCATCGACCCGCTGCTGGTCGCCGCGCCCGCCCTCGCGCTGCTGGCCGGCGCGGTCCTGACGCTGCGTCTGCTGCCGCCCGCCGCCCGGCTCGCCGAGCGCCGGGCGACGGGCGGGCGGGGGCTGGCCGCGGCGCTGGCCGGCTGGCAGCTCAGCCGCCGCCCGGGGCGCGGCGCCGGTCCCGTGCTGCTGCTCGTCCTGGCCGTGGCACTCGGCGTCCTGGCGATCGGCCAGGGCTCCTCCTGGGAGCGCTCGCAGGACGACCAGGCCGACTTCGCGGCGGGCGCGCCGGTGCGGATCCTGGGCACCGACGGCGGCGAGCTCGGCCGCACGCAGGATTACGCGGCCGTGCCCCATGTGCGCGAGGCCGTCCCCGCCGTGCGGACGACCCTGCCGCTGTCCGGGCGCCGCACGGCGACGGTGCTGACGCTGGACACCGCGCGTGCGGCGGACACCGTCCTGCTGCGTCCCGACCTGGCGCCCGCCCCGATGAAGCGGCTGCTGGCGGGGATGGGTCCCGGTGAGTCGGCGGGCGCGCGCGTGCCCGCCGGGGCGACCCGACTGACGCTGACGGCGACCCTGGCCGGTTCGGCGCGGGGCACGAAGAACGTGGCGACCGTGACCCAGACGCTGGAGGACGAGCACGGCGTCCCCTACCCGTTGGCGTCCGGCGAACTCCCCGCCGACGGGCGCCCGCACCCGCTGTCCGTCGACCTGCCGGGCAGCCACGGGCCGTTGACGCTCACCGGGGTGGAGCTCGTGCTGCCCGTACCGCCCCTCGGAGCCGAACAGCAGACCCTGACCCTCGACGCCCTGACCGCGACGACCGCCGATGGCACGGCACGGCGAGTGCCCCTGCCGGCGTCCTGGACGGCGGCCTCCGGCACCCACGGGCCGGGCTCGTCCGGCTCCGCGAACGCGCCGACCCGCCCGCGCGTCCGCCCCGCCGCGCACCCGACCGTGGTGTACGACACGGGCTACGTCCCGTCCTACCAGCTCTGGCTCAAACCGTCACTGACACTGCGTATGCAGGTGAAACAGCCCAGGACCACCGCGGTGGCCGCCCTCGCCACCGACCGCTTCCTCGCCTCCACCGGCGCCCGCCCCGGTCAGACGATGGACATCGCCTTCGACGGGCAGAACGTGCCCGTGCGTATCGTGCGCGCCCTGCGGCAGCTGCCGACGACCCAGGGCAGGGAGCAGGACGGCGACGGCGGCGCCGTGCTCCTCGATCTGCGCGCCGTGAACCGGGTCCTCCAGGCGCGCTACGGGGCCGCCGTCACGCCCACCGAGTGGTGGCTGCGGCCGGACTCGCCCTCGGACGGCGCGGGCATCGCCACCGCTCTGCGCGCCCGGCCCGACCTCGATCCCGGGCAGATCGTCGTGCGCGACGAGATAGCCGCCGAGCTGCGCGACGACCCGTTCGGGGCGGGCCCGGAGGCCGCGTTCACCGCGGCGGCCGGGGCGGCGGCGGTCCTGGCCGCGCTCGGGTTCGCGGTGAGCGCGGCAGGGGCACTGCGGGAGCGGAACGCCGAGTTCGCGATCCTGCGTGCGCTGGGCGCCCCGCGCCGCCGGCTGGCCCGTGCCGTCGCGGCCGAGCAGGGCGTCCTGGTCGCGTTGGCGCTGGCCGTGGGCACGGGCCTGGGCATCGCCCTGACCCGCGCGGTGCTGCCGCTCGTCGTCCTGACCGGCGAGGCCGCCCGCCCGGTGCCGGATCTGCTGGTGCAACTGCCGCCGCTGCGGGTGGCCGCCCTGCTGACGGCCGTGGCCGCCGTCCCGGTCGTCGTCGTGGCGCTGCTGGCGGTGCGCCAGGCCGATCCGGTGCGAACGCTGCGGGAGGGGGAGTGACATGGTGATCCCGTTCAGGCGTGTGGAACGTGCCGCCGCCCCCTGGGTCCGCACCCGTCTGCGGTCGGCTCCCGGTGCCGCGCTCGCCCTCGCGCTGCTGGTGGCGGTGACCGCCTGCCTGGCCGCCGCGTTCCCGCGCGCGCTGGAGCGGTACGAGGACGCGGGCCTGCGCCGCTCCGTCGAACAGACGCCCGCCTCCCAGCGCGTCGTCCATCTGTCCGCCCCGGCGCCCCTGACGGTGGAAAGGTCGCAGGAGCAGCGCGAGCAACTCATGCGCCCCGACACCATGAAGTACGACTACGAGAACATCCTCGGCACGGTCCGGCGCCCCTTCGTCCCCGACCTCGGCCAGTCGTCGTACGGCGTGACCACTTCCGTGAACCACGAGGCGCCCGACCCCTGGCTGCCCCGGCCGAGCGGGCTGCCCGCCCGGGTCGCCCTCGTAGCCCAGGCGGGGCTGGCCGACCACGCCCGGCTGCGCGAGGGCCGTCTGCCCCGCGCGTCCGGCACGGTCACCGCGACGACACCCGAGGTGGAGGCGGCGGTCAGCGCGGACACCGCCAAGAGCCTGCGCATCGAGGTCGGTTCGGTCCTGCACGTCCCCGGCGCGGACCAGAGCACGCTCACCGTCCGGGTCACCGGCATCGTCGCCCCGCGCGACCGGGACGGCGCCTACTGGGCCGCGGACCCCCTGCTGCGCACGCCCGCGCTGACGCGGGTGTCGCCCGCCGACCCGGACTCGCCCCGGTACTGGCTCGGCGCCCTGCTGCTGGCACCCGAGGCCGCCCCCGTGCTCCTTGGCGTCGAGGAGCTGCCCAAGCGCTACTGGCGGCTGGCCCCCGCCCCGGACACCCTGAACCACCGCGACCTGGGCGCGCTCGAATCCGCGGTCGCCTCCCTGGAGTCGGGCCCCGGTCTCCAGCAGGTGCGCGAGCGCGCCGACCTCCTCGCGGGGGCCTCCACCGATCTCGACGACGTGCTCGCCTCCTACTCCCGCCTGCGCTCCGGTGTCTCCACGCTGATCTCGATCGCGGCGTTCGGCAGCGGTACGGTCGCCGTCGTCGTCCTGGCGATGGCGGGCGGCCTGGCCGCCGACCGCCGCCGCACCGAACTGACCCTGCTGCGCGCCCGCGGCGCCTCGCTGCCGGGTCTCGCCACCCGTCTGCTCGCGGAGACGGCGGTGGTCGCCGTCCCGGCCGGGGCGCTCGGCCTTGCCATGGCGATGTGGGTCCTCCCCGGCGCCCGGGCCCTGCCCGCGGTCCTGGCCGCCCTCGCGGTCACGGTCGTCGCCTGCGCCGCCCTCCCGCTGCGCGCGGTCGCCGTCCACCGGCATGTCCACGTCCCCGCGGTCCGCCAGGACGTGACGTCCGTACGGCCGTCCCGGCGACGTACGGTCGCGGAGCTGACGCTGGTGGCGGTGGCCGTCGGCGCGGTGGTGACCCTGCGGCGGGAGGGCACGTCCGGCGGGTCCGGCGATCAGCTGGTCGCGGCGGCGCCCGTGCTGGTGGGGGTGATCACTGCGCTGCTGCTGGTCCGCCTCCACCCCCTCCCCCTGCGTGGCCTGGCCGGCCCGGCCGGGCGGCTGCGCGGGGTGGTGAGCCATCTGTCCCTGGCCCGGGCCGGCCGCGGGTCCGCGTCCGCGGTGCTGCCGCTGCTCGCCCTGCTCACCGCCCTCACCACGGCCGCGTTCGGCGGCTCGGTCCTGGCGAGCATCGGCGAGGCCCGGGACCACTCGGCGCTCCTCGCCGTCGGGGCCGACGCCCGACTGGAGTCGGCGGTGCGTTCCCTGCCCGCGGGGCTGCCCGAACGGGTGCGCCGGGTTCCCGGCGTGCGGGCGGCGACGGCGGTGAGCGTCGCGTACCAGGCGAAGCCGAACGACGGGCGTCAGGCGGTGCCGGTGGTGGGCGTGGATCCCGGCGGCTACGCGGAGCTGACGAGGCGGACGGGGCTCGGTGCCTTCTCCGAGAAAGTGCTGAGGAAGGACCGGGGCGGCCCGGGGGCCGACGCCGCGCTGCCCGCCGTGGCCTCCCCGGGCATGGCGGACGCCCACGGCTCGGATCCGTTCCCCGTCAGCACGGAGGACGGCAGCACTGTCACCGTCCGCATCGTCCTCGTCCGGGACATCACTCCGGCCGTGCTGGGCGCCGACTTCCTGGTGGTGGACCGCTCCGGCCTCGGCGCCACGGCGGCCACGCCGACGACGCTGCTGGTGACGGGCCCTGAGGCGGACGGCCGCGCCCTGCGCGAGGCGGCCGGGGACGCGGTGTCGGTCCACCTCCGCGCCGACGAGAGGGCCCGGTACGTCGACTCCCCCCTCCAGTCCGGTGTGGAGCGCCTCTACACGGCGGCGGTGGCGGCAGGCGCCGGCTACGCCGTGCTCGCACTGCTCCTGTCACTCCTGCGCGCCGCTCCCGAGCGCCTCGCCCTGCTCGCCCGGCTCCGCACCATGGGCCTCACCCGTTCGCAGGGCCGCCGCCTGCTCGTCCTGGAGTCCCTGCCCCAGGCCGTGCTCGCCGCGGCGGGCGGCGTCCTGACCGGCTGGGCAACGATCCGCCTGCTTTCCCCCGGCATGAACCTGACCGCAGTGGCCCTACCGCTCTGGGCCGCTCCCCTGGAACACACCCCGCTGCACACCGACGCCTGGTCGCTGACGGTGCCCGCGCTGGTCGTGGTGGCGGTGACGGTGGGGATCGCCGGCGTACAGGCGTGGTGGGCGGGGAGGAGAGGAGCGGTGCGGGAGTTGAGAGCGGGTGACACGAAGTGAGAAGGGCGGCGCGCCCCGTCCCCGGCGGCCTCGGCGCCGGATCCCGGGCGCTCCGGCGGCCCCGGCCCCTGCCCCCCGGCGGACTCGGCTGCCCCGGCCCCTGGCCGCGGCGGACTCGGCGGCCCCGGCCTCCGTTCCGGCGGCCTCACCCGTCCGCCGCAGCCCCGGCGCGCCCCCCGGCCGGCCGTGGCCCCCATAGACCAAGGAGCCCGATGACGACCAACCCCACCCTCGCCGAACTGGCCGACAAGGCGACCGCCACCCGCGACCGGCCCGCCTACGGCCACGACGCCCTCATCACCTGCGACCGTCTGGTCCGCATCTTCTCGGTGGAAGGCGTGGAGGTGCAGGCCCTCCAGGGCCTCGACCTGCTCGTCCGCAAGGGCGAACTCATGGCCCTGGTGGGCGCCTCGGGCAGCGGCAAGTCCACCCTGATGAACATCCTGTCCGGCCTGGACACCCCCACCGCCGGGGCGGCCCAGGTGGCCGGCCACAACCTGCTGGCCATGACCGCGAAGGACCGCCTGCACTACCGGCGCAAGGTGGTCGGCTTCATCTGGCAGCAGACCTCCCGCAACCTGCTGCCGTATCTCACCGCGGCCCAGAACGTCGCCCTGCCCCTCCAGCTGGCGGGCGGGCGGCGCCGCTCCCGGGCCCGCGCCGAACGCGCCCTGGAACTGTTGGAGTTGCTCCAGGTCGCCGACTGCCGAGGCCGCCGCCCGCACGAGATGTCCGGCGGTCAGCAGCAGCGGGTCGCGATCGCCGTGGCCCTCGCCTGCGATCCGGCGGTGCTGTTCGCCGACGAACCCACCGGCGAGCTGGACTCCCACACCGCCGGGCAGATCTTCGCCGCCTTCCGCACGGCGAACGAGGAGCTGGGCACCACGATCGTCATCGTCACCCATGACCGCGCCGTGGCCACCGAGGTCCGCCGCACGGTCGCCATCCGCGACGGCCGCACCTCCACGGAGGTCCTGCGCCGCAGCGAGGTCGACGAGACCACGGGCAACGAGACGCTGGTGGCCCGCGAGTACGCCATGCTCGACCGGGCGGGCCGCCTCCAGCTGCCCGCCGAGTACACGAAGGCGCTGGGCATGCGCGACCGGGTGGCGCTGGATCTGGAACAGGACCACATCACCGTATGGCCGGACGACAGCGGGCACAGCTGATCGCCGGCCGTGACCGGACAGCAGTGCACGGGCCACCGACGATCCCGGCCCATGTGAGGAGGAGCGGGTCGGGGGACGCCGTCGACGCAGTCCTGGCAGGCGATGGCTCGGCCTACTCCCCCGTCGCGTCCCGTATCTCCCCGTCGCGCAGTTCCAGCACCCGGTCGGCCAGGTCGAGCAGCGTCGCGTCGTGCGTGGCCACCAGGACGGCGACCTGTTCGCTGCGCACGACCGCACGCAGCAGTTCCATCACGGCATGGCCGGTCTCCGCGTCCAGCTGCCCGGTGGGCTCGTCGGCGATCAGCAGTGAGGGGTTGTTGGCCAGGGCGCGGGCGACGGCGACCCGCTGCTGCTGGCCGCCGGAGAGCTCGCCGGGCCGCTGGGCCGCGTGGTCGGCGAGGCCCACCAGGGACAGCAGCAGCTCGACTCGCTCCTCACGCTCCCGTACGTCGGCACGGCGCATGCGCATCGGCACGCCCACGTTCTCCGCGGCCGTCAGGATCGGGATGAGACCAAAGGACTGGAAGACGAAGCCGATCCGGTCCCGGCGCAGCGCCAGCAGGCCGTCCTCGCCGAGCTCCGACAGGTCCAGGCCGTCCACGGTGACCCGGCCCCGGTCCGGTGCGTCGAGCCCTCCGACGACGTTCAGCAGGGTGGTCTTCCCGGAACCCGAGCGCCCCTTGAGCGCGACGAGCTCACCGCGGGGGAGGTCGAAGGAGACGCCGCGCAGGGCATGGACGGCGGCGGCTCCCTGGCCGTACGACCTGTGGACGTCCTCGACGCGCACCATGGTCCCCGCGACAACCTGGCTCATGTGTCCTCCCTTGATCCCCCGTGGGCCGGTCGTCAGTATCGCGGCCTTCCGCCCGGCCCTCAATGCTTCTACGGCCCTTCACCCGACGCGGGAGCGATCTCCGAGGGGAGACGCGTGGGCCGAGGTCGCGGAGTTCCGCCGGTGCTCCATGTCCTGGGAAGGGCCCGTGCCGCGGGCGAGCCGTCGGTCCACGTGCCGAACCTACCGGGCGAGGACCCGGGAACCCGTGCGCGACCGGACGGACCCCCGCACCCGCCCGTACGAACCCGTCACCGTACGCGTCGCGAACCCGTCACCGTCCGTACGGAAGACGGATGTGGCCGTGCGCGCGACGGCGTCGATCGGAACCCCCTGTACCGCACCGGTACACGGCCAGTACTAAATAGGGATAAACGACTTCCCTCCGAATAAGGTCTAGTGCTGTGGCCGGAAACGTTTGCCGGGAAGCTCGCGGCATCCGGTGCGGTGCATCGCAAGGCGGAGGATCGCCCTCGTACCGGACGTACTCGGGTGATGCGACAACGCGGCGAGGGGCCGTGCCGGGCGTCGCGAGCCGGTAGACCTTTCCGGTCGCAGCACCAGGGGGCATGGGCCAAGGGAAGGGAGCGTGACATGCGTCCGCGTCGCCGCGTGCGGTGCCGTACGGCGTCGGCCCTCGGGGTCGCCGCCGGTGCCGTGCTGCTGGCCGGCTGCGGTGCGGGGGGCGGGCTGCGGAGCAACGGGCCGGCCCCGCACGCCGCCGGGCCCGCCCGGCTCTGGCCCGAGCTGCCGCCCGCCTCCGCCGCCCCGTACGACTACGGCGAGGGCGAGACCGCGCGCATCCCGGGGATCGAGGTGCCGGACGGCGACGTGCACCGGCTGGACCCGGTCGCGGTGGTGCGGGCCGGGCTGAAGGCGCGCTCCGAGCGGTCCGGCGGTGCGAAGGACCTCCCCGCCGAAACCGTCCGCCGCCTCGACACGTGCCGCGAGGAGCCAGCCTCCTGCCCGGTGCTGCGCCCCTACTTCCGCGATCTGACGGGGGACGGCAAGGACGAGATGGTGCTGGGCATCCGGTTGCCCGACCAGCAGATCTCCGTATGCGTCTACAAGCCGGAGGCGGGCGGTCTGACCCGGATCCTGTCCACCACGGACGCCGTGATCAGCATCGAGCTGGCCGGGCGGGACCTGATCACGCGGGTGCCGTCGGCCATCCGGGGGTACGAGTACCGCACCGCCTGGTCCTGGGACGCCCGGCAGCGCGCCATGCTGCCCACACGGGACGAGATCCTGCGGATGCCCTCGCCCGGTGCGCCGCGGACCCCCGTCGAGACCGGCCCGCCGAACCCGGTCCCGGACACCACCGCCACCCCCTCGGCCGGCGTCACCGCGGAGCGGCGATGAGACCGTACGGCCTCCGACGGGGTGCGGCGGCCCGGCGTCATGGATCCGGCGCACGGGCCGGCAGGGGGCCGCGGCGCCTGCGGATCCCGGCCTGGACGGCGACGCTCACCTGGAAATCGGCCGTCTTCATCACGGTGATGTGCTGCGCCCTCGCCGCCCTGCTCAGCGTGCTGGTGCACGGGGAGGTGACCCGCACGACCGTTGCCGAGGCCCGCGAGAAGGCGCTGTTCCGGCTTTCGGAGGTCACGACCGCGTACGAGGCGGGCGAGGCGCTGCCGCCGGGCTCGGGTATCGATCCGCCGGGGCTGCCCCCCGCCCTGCGCGCGCTGGCCGCCCGGGGCGAGCGCGGCACGCTGGTCGCCGACCGCGACGGGCATCCGGCCATGTGGGCGGCCGCCCCGGCCGACGGCGGGACACTGGCCACGACGGTCGACTACGGCCAGAGCGTCCGCACGATCAACTCGCTCGACCGGGCGATCGTCGGCTCCTCGCTGCTGGCCACGGGCGCCACCCTGCTCTTCGGCGCGTTCGCCGTCACCCGGGTCACCCGGCGGCTGCACCAGACGGCCCGGGTGGCCGGCCGAATCAGCGCGGGCGACCTCGACGCCCGGGTCGACGACCCACGCACGGCGCACCCCTCGCGTCCGCAGGACGAGGTGGCGATCGTCGCGGGCGCGCTGGACACCATGGCCTCCACCCTCCAGCGCAAGCTGCTGGCCGAGCAGCGTTTCACCGCCGATGTGGCGCACGAACTGCGCACCCCGCTCACCGGTCTGACGGCCGCCGCCGAACTGCTGCCGCCCGGGCGGCCGTCCGAGATGGTGCGCGACCGGGTCAGCGCGATGCGGGCCCTGACGGAGGACCTGCTGGAGATCTCACGGCTCGACGCCCGTACGGAACAGGTCGAGCTCGACGTGTTCGAACTCGCGCCGCTCATCGAGCGCGTGGTGCGCGCGTCCGGGACGGAGACCGAGGTCCGCCACGGGAAGACCGCGACGGGGGCGGGCGCGGGTACGGCGGCCGGGGCCGCGCGGCGGCGGGAGCACACGCCCGCGCGGCTGCCCGTGCCGGTACGGGTCGAGACCGACAGACGGCGGGTCGAGCGGGTGCTGGGCAACCTGATCGCCAACGCGCACAAACACGGCCGGCCCCCGGTGCTGCTGACCGTGGACGGGCCGACGGTGACCGTACGCGATCACGGGCCCGGCTTCCCGGAGTACCTGCTGGACGGCGGCCCGCAGCGGTTCCGTACCGAGAGCGGCGGCAAGGGGCACGGCCTGGGGCTGACCATCGCCGTCGGGCAGGCCGCGGTGATCGGCGCGGAGCTGACCTTCGCCAACGCCCCGGACGGCGGCGCGGTGGCACGCCTGACGCTCCCGGAGTACGCACAGCCGGACGACGACGGGACGTGCGTCCGACCGTCGGAGGGGGAAGCGTCGGACCGCGTACGGCGGCCGGACGGCGACGGAGCCGCGCGCACCCGGCGGCCCGACGAGGCGACGGCACGGGACGGGAACGCGAGAGCGCAGGACGGGAACCCCGGCTGACGCGCCCTGGTGGACGGGCTTCGGACGCCGGGCCCGACCGACGCGCACGGCCGGCGTTCCCGGCTGCCATGCCCGACCGACGCGCACGGCCGACGTTCCGGCCGCCGTGCCCGGTCGGCGTCCCCGGCTGACATTCCCGCTATGACATAAGGGAAATAGCCCCCGCGTCTTGCTACGTTGCGTGGCATGACCGTAACGACGGCGGACACACCCCCGCCCGCTCTGCGTCTGCCCAAGCGGCGCGGGGTCGAGTTACTGCTCCTCATCGGCGCCGTCCTCGTCCCGGTCTACGGCTACGCGGCCGTCGGGCTGGCCAGGAACGGCGCCGTCCCGCCCGACGTGGCCGGATACGGCGGCGGGCTGGGGCTGCTCGCCCTCCTCGCCCATCTCGCGGTCCGCTTCCGTGCCCCGTACGCCGATCCGCTGCTCCTGCCCATCGCCGTGCTGCTCAACGGGCTGGGGCTGGTGCTGATCTACCGGCTCGACCTGGAGACCCCGAAGGACCAGGCCGCACCCACCCAGCTGATCTGGTCGACGCTCGGTGTGGCGCTGTTCATCGTCGTGGTCGTCTTCCTGCGCGACCACCGGGTGCTCCAGCGCTACGCCTATCTCTCGGTCGCCACCGCGCTGGTCCTGCTGATCCTGCCGATCTTCTTCCCCGCGGTGAACGGGGCCAAGATCTGGATCCGGGTCGGTGGACTCTCCTTCCAGCCCGGCGAGTTCGCCAAGATCCTGCTCGCCGTGTTCTTCGCCGCGTACCTCGCCGCGAACCGCAACGCCCTCGCCTTCACCGGCCGCCGGATCTGGAGGCTCCAGTTCCCCACCGGCCGGGTGCTCGGCCCGATCGTGGCGATCTGGGTGCTCAGTGTCGGCGTACTGGTCCTGGAGCGCGATCTCGGCACCTCGCTGCTCTTCTTCGGCCTGTTCGTGATCATTCTGTACGTGGCGACCGGCCGGACCGGCTGGATCGCGGTGGGCCTGCTGCTGGCCGCGGTGGGCGCGTTCGTCGTCGGCTCCCTCGAACCGCACGTGCACAGCCGGGTCCAGGACTGGCTCGACCCGTTCGCCACCATCGCCGCCGGACGGGGACCCAGCCAGCTGGCCCAGTCGCTGTTCGCGTTCGCCGCGGGCGGGATGCTCGGCACCGGGCTCGGGCTCGGCCACTCCATCCTCATCGGCTTCGCCACCAAGTCCGACTTCATCCTGGCGACCGCGGGCGAGGAACTGGGCCTGACCGGGCTGACCGCGATCTTCCTGCTGTACGCGCTGCTCGTGGCCCGCGGCTACCGCGCCGGGCTGGCCCTGCGCGACCCGTTCGGGCGGCTGCTGTCGATCGGTCTCGCCTCGATCCTGGCCCTCCAGGTGTTCGTGATCGCCGGCGGGGTGATGGGGCTGATCCCGCTGACCGGCATGGCGATGCCCTTCCTCGCGCAGGGCGGATCGTCCGTCGTGACCAACTGGATCATCGTGGCGCTGCTGATCCGGCTCAGTGACCAGGCCCGCCGCCCTCAGCCCGCCCACGCGGAGACCGGGGTCGTCGCGGCGGAACCGAAGGACCCGGCACCCGGGCCGAAGGGCGGGGGCGCGGCGCCGGGACCGAAGGGCACGACGCCCGGACCGAAGGACGTGCCGTGATCCGCTGCATCCGCCGTGCCGCCGCCCTCTGTCTGCTGCTGCTGGTGGCCCTGCTGCTGAACGCGGCGCGCATCCAGGTCTTCGAGGCCGACAGCCTCGACGCGAACCCCGCCAACCGCCGCCTCACGATCACCCGTTACAGCCAGGCGCGCGGCGACATCCTGGTCGGCGGGACGTCCGTCACCGGCTCCAGGGACACCGGCGAGCAGCTCGCGTACGAACGCACGTACCGCGACGGCCCCGTGTACGCGCCGGTGACCGGCTACGCCTCGCAGACGTACGGCACCACCCTGATCGAGCACGCCGAGGACGGCGTCCTGTCCGGCACCGACTCGGCGCTCGCCCCGTTCCCGTTGTGGAACGAGATCACCCGGAGCCGCCAGCCCGGCGGCAACGTGGTCACCACGATCGACGCCTCGATGCAGCGCGCCGCCTACGAGGGGCTCGACGGGCGGCGGGGGGCGGTCGCCGCCGTCGAGCCCTCGACCGGCAGGATCCTGGCCCTGGTCTCGACCCCTTCGTACGATCCGGGGCTGATCTCCGGCACCGGTCCGTCCGTCACCGACGCCTGGCGGCGGCTGAACGCGGACAAGAGCCTGCCGATGCTCAACCGGGCGATCCGGCAGACCTATCCGCCGGGTTCCACCTTCAAGATCGTGACGGCGGCGGCGGCGCTCGACGCGAACGTGGTCGTCGATCCCGACGCCGGGACCGACACCCCGTCGCCGTACGTGCTGCCCGGCACCCGGACCACGCTCCCCAACGAGGCGGAGGGCTGCGAGAACGCCTCGCTGGCCGAGGCGATCCGGATCTCCTGCAACACCGTGATGGCCGAACTGGGGGTACGGGTCGGCCTGGACGGCATGGTCGACGCGGCACGGCGGTTCGGCTTCGACGACACCGGGCTGCGGATCCCGTCCGGGGTGGCGAAGAGCAACTTCGACACCGAGATGAGCGACGACCAGCTGGCGCTGTCGTCGATCGGGCAGTTCGACACGACGGCGACCCCGCTCCAGATGGCGATGGTCGCCTCGGCCGTGGCGAACGGCGGCGACCTCAAGTACCCGTATCTCGTGGACCGTACGACCACGAAGAACGGCTCGGTGGTCCGCCGGTACGACCCGCGCACCTACCGGCGGGCGATGAACCCGCGTACGGCGATGCTGCTGCGCGAGATGATGGTCGACGTCGTGGAACGCGGCACCGGCTCCAACGCCGCGATCGACGGTGTGACCGTGGGCGGCAAGACCGGCACCGCGCAGCACGGCGTCGACAACTCGGGCCTGCCGTATGCCTGGTTCATCTCCTGGGCGCAGTCGCCGGACTCGGGCCGCCCGGCCGTCGCGGTCGCCGTGGTCGTGGAGGACGCCGCCGCCCACCGGGCGGACATCAGCGGCGGCGGCAGCGCCGCCCCGATCGCGCGTTCCGTGATGGAAGCCGCCCTGGGCACCCTGCGAGACTGACCGCGCGGCGGATACGGGGGTGACCGTGTGACGGGCATGACCGGTACGGGCGATGCGGGCGCGGTGGTCTCGGCGCTGGAGCGGATCGGGCGGGACGACCCGCGTCTGTCCGCGTTCGTCGAGGTGTGGCACGAGCAGGCGGTCGCGGACGCGGAACGCGCCGCCCACCTCCCGCTGGGCGCCCTGCCGTTCGCCGTCAAGGGACGGGCCGGGATCCGCTCGTACGCGGCCCGGCGGCTGATCGCGGCCGGTGCGGTGCCGGTCGGCTCGACCTCGGTGCCCGGCCCCGGCACGCCCTGGCAGACATGGGGGCTGGGCGCACACGGCCGTACGGTCAACCCGTGGCGGGCCGATCGCACCCCGGGCGGGTCCTCGGCGGGCTCGGCGGTGGCGGTCGCGGCGGACATGGTGCCGCTGGCCACCGGGAGCGACGGGGCGGGGTCGGTACGGATCCCGGCGGCGTGGTGCGGGGTGTTCGGCCTGAAGACGACGAACGGTCTGCTGCCCTCGCCCGACCGGACCGGGCTCGCCTCCGCCGGGGTGCTGACGCGCTCGGCGGCCGGGGCCCTGACGTACCTGCGCTGCGTACTGGACGCGAACCGCGTCCGGGGCCCGGAGGGCCTGCCGGGCGTCCCGGGCGGACACCGCCACCGCGTCCCCGACGCGGAGCCGCAGGCGGCGCCCGCCCTTCCGGTCACGGCCGTCTTCAGCCCGGACCTGGGATACGCGGACGTCGAACCGGAGGTCGAGGCCGTGGTCCGGCGCGCCGTGGACCGCCTGGTGGCGGCCGGCGTGGTGCGGCCGACGGACCGCACGTGCGACCTGCTCGATCCCCGGGGGGCATGGCAGGAGGTCCGGGGCGGGGAGCCTTCCCCCCACACCCGCGAACTGCGGCGCGAGAACGACCGCCGGCTGGCCGCGCTGTTCGCCCGCGTGCCGCTGCTGCTCAGCCCGACCACCCCGAACCGTCCGCACGGCCACGACGGTCCCGGCGAGATCTACTCGACCGCCCTGACCTGGGCGTTCAACCTCAGCGGACATCCCGCCGCGACCATACCGGCCGGTTTCACGACGGACGGCTGCCCGGTGGGTCTGCAATTGGTCGCGGAGCACGGGGCGGACGTCTCGCTGGTCGAAACGGCCCGTGCGGCGCAGGACGCGCTGTCCACCGTGCGGTCATGACACACGCCGTCCGGTCCCGGCGGACGGCGTACATCCATTGTGGCCCCGGAGAGGGCCCCGTTCCGTCGTACCGTCGGATGATCTCGCTCCGATTTTCACGCCCTACCGTGGTCGCATGACTGTTCTTCACTTACGCGATCACGGTGGCGGCTCCGACGGCGGGCCGGTCCTTCTTCTCCTGCACGCCGCCTCGCGCTCCCTCGCCGACTGGGACGCCGTGGTGCCGCACCTCGGCCCCGGCCACCGGGTGCTCGCCGTCGACCTGCCCGGGCACGGCCTCGGCACCGCCTCGTCGTGGTCGTTCGACGCGGTGCTGGACGACCTGGACGAGACACTGAACGCCCTGGGGATCGCGGGCCCGGTGGTCCCGGTCGGGCACTCGCTGGGCGGGATGGTGGCGGCCTCGTACGCCGTCGAACGGCCGGGCCGCGTGCCGGGAGCCGTGAACCTGGACGGCTTCTGGTGGGGCACGCCCGCGCAGTACCCGGGGATGGACCCGGACGAGGTGGCGCGCCGTCTGGCCGACATCGGGGCCATGGCACGGGCCTCCGCGGGGCTGCGGATGCCCGCGGAGTACGTGGAGCAGCAGGCCGCGTACAGCGTGGGTCTGGGCATTCCGTACGAGCGGGCGGAGGCGTCGTTCCGCGCGTCCGTGCGCGAACTCCCGGACGGCGGTTGGCAGTTGCTGCCGGAGCGGGAGTGCGCCCTGGAGATGCTGGACGCCATGGACGCCCTTGATCTCTTCGCCCTGTTCCGCCGCGTCCACTGCCCGCTGCTGCTGGTCCGGGCCCTGCACCGGGTACCGGCGACCCCCGGCATGGAGTGGCTGGACGAGATGACGGAGGCGTACGGGCACGGCCTGGCCCGGGATCTGGCGGAGCTGGCGGCCGAACGGGCGGGTGTCACCGTCGAGGGCATCGAGGCGACGCACGCGATGCTGCTGGAGGCCCCCGAACGGGTGGCGGAGCTGGTACGGGGGTTCGTCGCGCGGCTCTGAGCCGGTGAGCGCGGGCGCGGCGGCCCCGGGCGCCCACCGGGCCCACGCGTTCCGCGGCGCGGGCGCCGCCTCCGGCCCGCGCGCCAGCGGCCCGCCCCCGCTACTCCCCCGGCGTGCTCGACGCGCCGTGCGCCACCGCCTCCTCGACCTCGGCGACCCGGGCGCTCTCCTCCGCCGCGAAGCGTTCCCGGTCCAGTCGCTCGGCCAGTTCCTCGTCCTGGGTCATCAGCAGGTCCAGGTCGGTGTCGCCGAGTTCGAGGACGCCCATGTCCACGTACGCCTGCTGGAGCCGTTCGCCCCACAGCCCGATGTCCTTGACGCACGGCACGATCCGGCTGAACAGCAGCCTGCGGAAGAGCTGGAGGAACGGCGAACGCTCGGACAGTTCGTGCGCCTCCTCCTTGCCTATGCCGAAGTTCTCCAGCACCTCGACGCCCCGGAGCCGGTCCCGCATCAGGTGGCAGCCCTCGATGACGAACTCCTCGCGCTCACGGCGCTCGGCATCGCTCAGCTGCTTGTAGTAGTCGCGCAGCGCCATCCGCCCGAAGGCGACGTGGCGGGCCTCGTCCTGCATGACGTAGGCGAGGATCTGCTTGGGCAGCGGCTTGTCCGTGGTGTCGCGGATCATGCCGAACGCGGCCAGGGCGAGTCCTTCGATGAGAACCTGCATGCCGAGGTACGGCATGTCCCAGCGGGAGTCGCGCAGGGTGTCGCCCAGCAGCGCCTGGAGGTTGTCGTTGACCGGGTAGAGCATCCCGATCTTCTCGTGCAGGAACCGGCCGTATATCTCCGCGTGCCGGGCCTCGTCCATGGCCTGGGTCGCGGAGTAGAACTTCGCGTCGAGGTCGGGTACGGACTCCACGATCCTGGCCGCGCAGACCATGGCGCCCTGTTCACCGTGGAGGAACTGGCTGAACTGCCAGGAGGCGTAGTGCTTGCGCAGTTCGCCCCGGTCCTTGTCGGTCATCTTCGCCCAGTGCGGCGTGCCGTACAGGGTCAGGGCGTCGTCGGGCGCGCCGAGCGGGTCGAAGGGGTCGACCTCCAGGGACCAGTCGATGCGCTTGTTGCCGTCCCACTGCTTGTCCTTGCCCTTCTGGTAGAGGGCGAGCAGGCGTTCACGGCCGTCGTCGTAGTCCCAGCTGAAGCGGGCGGCGCCGGTGGCGGGCACCTGCCACAGCGGTGCGTCGGGGGCGGTGGTGTACAGGTCGAGCGTCGACATGGCCGGCTCCTCACGCCTCGCGTACGTAATCCGTCACGTTCCTTGCCTGTCACATCGGTTGGCAGGTTCACACGCTGATAGACACCGGGTCAACAAGTTGCGCGCAAGGGATTGACGACTTTGCTGACAAGCAGTCTCATAAGGAGGTGACCGCCGGTAACACCGACCGATCGCCCCTGCCGCCCACGTCTCCGCCTTCTCCCCGATCCCCCATTGTCACCTTCATCCCTCTTGTCGTCCTTGTGAGAGGTACCCCAGCCATGACTCCAGTGACCGAACGTGACGTGCGGCTGCTCCGCGACGCGATCGGCCCGCTCCGGGACCGCGAACAGATCGCCGCGCGCCTGCTCGACTCCTCGGCCAAGCACTCCTTCGATCCGGACAAGGAACTCGACTGGGACTCGCCGCCCGAGGACGGCAAGTGGCACTGGCCGCCCGAGCTCGTCTCGCTCTACGACACCCCGCTGTGGCGGCGGATGTCCGAGGAGCAGCGGCTCGACCTGTCCCGGCACGAGGCGGCGTCGCTGGCCTCGCTCGGCATCTGGTTCGAGATCATCCTCATGCAGCTGCTGGTCCGGCACATCTACGACCGGCCGGTGACCAGCGACCACGTCCGCTACGCGCTCACCGAGATAGCCGACGAGTGCCGGCACTCGATGATGTTCGGCCGCATGATCAAGTGGAGCGGGGCGCCCGACTACCCCGTACCGCGCGTCTATCACAACCTCGCGCGGGTGCTGAAGACCGTCTCCACCACGCCCGGCTCGTTCGCGGCGACCCTGCTCGGCGAGGAGATCCTCGACTGGATGCAGCGCCTGACGTTCCCGGACGAGCGCGTCCAGCCGCTGGTGCGCGGCGTGACCCGTATCCACGTGGTCGAGGAGGCCCGGCACGTCCGGTACGCGCGCGAGGAACTGCGCCGCCAGATGGTGACCGCCCCGCGCTGGGAACGCGAACTGACCCGGCTCAGCTGCGGCGAGGCGGCCCGTGTCTTCTCCGTCTGCTTCGTCAACCCGCAGGTGTACGAGAACGTCGGCCTGGACCGCCGCGAGGCCGTCGCGCAGGTGAAGGCGAGCCGCCACCGCGCGGAGGTCATGCAGAACGGCGCGAAGCGGCTGACGGACTTCTTCGACGACATCGGGGTGCTGAACGGGCTGGGCCGCAGGCTGTGGAGGAGCTCCGGCCTGCTGGCCTGAACGGGGACGGACGCGGCGGGCCCCTCCCGGGTCCCGCACCGGTCCGGCCGCGGTCCGCTCACCGGGGCCGGTCGCGGGTCGGGCGCCCGGATCCGGTCGCGGTCGTGTCGCTCGCGGTCGCGTCGCCCACGGCAGGGTCGCTCGCGGCCCGTCCCCGTACGGCAGGGCTCGCTGAGCCTCGATCCACCGGGTCTCCGCCGGTCCAGGGCTTGGACACGAAGGCGCGGATACCCTCTGAGCTGGGACGATGGGACTGTCTAAGGACTCCGCTGCTGCCCGGTGCCAGCGAGACGCCCTGGGTGAGGTTCGCCGTAAGTGGCTAGTAGGAGCGCCTTCTGACTGGGCTACGAGCGCACCGACACGGACCGCCTGGGTGCGGCCGGCAAGGACATCGTCCCCCCGCGCCCAGGAACGCGCCTACGCGACCCTCGACGGCCACGACACGCGGCGCCTGGCAGGGAGTAGCAGAAGGCCCCGCCCACGGTCAGTCAGCCCGAAGGCCGACCGACGCCGCCAGCTCCCGAACACCGGTCGTCTGCGGGTGGCGGGCGTAGATCTCTGCTGTGATCCGGCGGATTGACGGGCGGTCGCGGACCTCGCTCGGGGACACCCGTGCCGCGGACAGCAGCTCGGCGGCCGTCTGCTCGGGCTTTCCCCACTGCCACCAGGCCCGTGCCAGGTCCGTGTGCATCCTGCCGCGGCGCTCGGCCGTTTTGAACTGACCGGCTCGCAGGCCCCGGCCCGCTTCGAGTGCTGCGCCTGCGTCACCGAGAGCCCAGTGGACGCTCACGGCATAGAGGTCAACCGATGCGGGGGTGACTGGGAACAGGCGCCCCGCCGGGGGTTCGACGGGCAGGTCCCGGGCGGCCCGCGACGCCTCTCGGATCATGGCGGTGGCCTGCTGCCGGTCGCCAGCCACCGCCGCGGTGTAGGAGGTCGTACAGAGCATCTGCGCATAGGCCGATGCCTGGGCGTCTGTCTTGAGGCCGGTGGCTTCGACCCGGGAGACGGCTTCGAGGATGTGGCGCTGAGCTGCGGCGGGTTGGTCCTGGTGGCGAAGGACGATGCTGAGTTCGCGGGCTGCGGCTGCGGCTGCGAGCGGTGAGTCGGAGAGCTCGGCGTACACGGTTGCCCGGTCAGCGGTGAGGCGGGCTTGGTCGTGGCGGCCGACCTTCACCAACACCTGCGAGGCGAGGCTGTAGGCCGACGAGAGCCGCGCGTACGCGAGGTTGCTGCGGGACCGGCGCGCACTGTCGTGGCTGTCTGCGAGAAGCCCTGGAAGCGCGCGGAGAAGCTGATCGTTGTGACCGGAGTCGAATGCGGCATGGCCCGCTGCCAGACGATGGTCGAGCGGGACAGGAGATCCAGTGGGCTCGGGCATGCTGGCCAGTGCCGAGTCCATCCCGGCGAGCAGTCCGACCGGGGCGGCCAGGCCGGCGGCGGCCAGCAGGGTACGGCGGCGCATGGGGTCCTCCTCGACTCGTGGACCTACCGCCGTCACTCTAGTGGTGGCAGGTCTTGATAACCCCAGAGCCTCCGCTAGGACATTTGTAGGCATACCGACTTTTAACGCTGCCTGCTTGAGAAGTTGCAAGTCAGTGTGGCTCCCGCGCTGTTCCAGGCGCGACACCGTGGAGGCCGAGCAGCCGATACGCTTCCCGAGATCCGCTTGACGCCACTCCAGCTCCTCGCGGGCCAGCCGGATAAGACCGCCGACATCATGGGCGGCTACGAGCATGCTCACTCGGGGGGAGCGCCACAGTGATTGGACGGTGCGCATCGCTCCTCCACTGGCCAAGGTCACAGAGAGCCGTCTCCCCACGGTATGCGCCGAGACAGGGCCCCGTATATGCCGTGTGCAGGACGTGCAAACGGCTTGCACACAAAGGGCGTTGCCTTCCTAGCGTCGGCCGATCGAGGTGTCCTTGAGTCAACGCCCCCAGCCACGGGGGCCCCGCAGAAGGAGCACCGCGATGACCGCAGTCGTTGAGACCCCCGTCCATGGAACCACCAACCCCCTCTCTCCCGCCCGCAGCCCCCACGACTACATCGGCGACGCCCAGTGGGCCAAGCTGGTCGGGCTGCTTATGCGGGACTACCCGTTCGACTCAGTCATGGCCGAGCGCGTCCTCGGCCAGGCGATGGCCTACCTGATCACGGCCATGGAGAACAAGGGCCGTGGTCTCGGCATGGGGCCGGGCAAGATCGTCGACATCGGTGTCCACATGGTCATGCTGGACACCAAGGCGTACTTCGCGCTGTGCGACCGGTACAACGGGGGAAGCTACCTGCACCACGTGCCCGAGGTTGACATGAAGGGCGACGGATCCGTCGCCCGCACAGCGGACATCCTTGCCGCAGCGGGCTGGGACGTCGACCAGCCGCTGTGGGCGGCCGACTCCTCCTCGTGCACACCGTGTCGGCCAGGGGAAGACGGCCACTGACGGTGGCCCCAGCGCTCCGCCCGGCAGGACCGGGCGGAGCTGTTCCACGCGCGGGTGCAAAACCGCGAGGCCGCCACACCGATCATGAACGACGGGCCAGTATGTGCCCGTGCACTCAACCACACTGGCCTCACAGGCAGCCCCGGAAGACCTCTGGCACCAGTACGGCCGGAACCCGGCCGCACGCACACTGAGTGGCATGCGCTGGGACTGGTACCAGCGCATGGGCCCCGGCGACGAACTGCTGGGCGACCTGAGCGGCCTCACCGTCGCCGAGCTCGGCTCCGGCGCCGGGCACCAAGCCGCGTACATCACCACCGCGCTCAAGCCCGCCCGGCTCATCGGCCTGGACAGCTCACCCGCGCAGCACTCCAACAGCCGGACGCTGTACGGGCACATCCCCGAGCTGGAGTTCGTCCACGCCGACGCCGCCACGTTCCTGAGCGGCAGACCGCAGAGTCTCGACGTCGCCTACTCACTCTTCGGCGCCCTCGACTTCTCGGACCCGAAGGCCCTCCTGGAAGCCCTCGCGACAGCACTGCGGTCAGGCGGCCGACTCGTGTTCTCAACGCTCGGCCACTACAAGAACGGGACCGTCCCAGCGACGGAGTGCCGGCCCGCAGACATCTCCACGCGCCTGGCTGACGGCACCCCCGGCACCATGCAGCGCTGGGTGCTCGACACACCCGTCTGGGAAAAGCTGCTGACCGAGCACGGCTTCAGCGTGCAGGACTGCGACGCTGTTCGTGACCCGGGTCTGGACGGTGCCGCACCGATGACCACCACACTCATCCGCGCCCGGCGTCGCTGAGCCACTCGGCGGATCGAGGCTTAGGCTTCCTCGTATGACCTCTGCCGCCGCCCCGCCGAAGCGCGCGTACCGAAGGCTCAGCGTCGAGGAACGCCGCTCCCAGCTCCTCGCCGCGGCGCTCACCCTGTTCGCCCACCGGGCGCCCGACGAGGTGTCGCTCGACGAGGTCGCGGTGGTCGCGGGGGTCTCCCGCCCGCTGGTGTACCGCTACTTCCCGGGCGGACGGCAGCAGTTGTACGAGGCGGCGCTGCGGTCCGCCGCCGAGGAACTGATCCTGTGCTTCAACGAGCCGCCCGCGGGCCCGCCCACGGTACGGGTGCTGCGGGTGCTGGACCGGTATCTGGCCTTCGTGGACGAGCACGACACCGGGTTCAGCGCGCTGCTGCGGGGCGGCAGCGTCGTCGAGACGTCCCGTACGACGGCGATCGTGGACGAGGTGCGGCGGTCGGCGGCCGAACAGATCCTGCTGCACCTGGGCCGGGGCGGCGAGGGCCCGGGGCCCGGACCCCGGCTGCGGATGATGGTGCGCACCTGGATCGCCGCCGTCGAGGCGGCGTCCCTGATCTGGCTGGACGAGGGCAAGCGGCCCGCCGCGTCCGAGCTGCGCGACTGGCTGGTGGACCAGCTGATCGGGATGCTGGCCACGACCGCGGCGACGGATCCGGAGGCCGCGGCGGCGGTGGCGGCGCTCCTGTCGCTGGAGGACGAGGCGGGCCCGGCCGGGCGGCTCGCACAGCGGTTGCTCCCGGTCGTCGGCGGGGCGGCCCACCTGCTGCCCGAGCGCTGACCGGCCGCTCCCGGCGCATCGGGGCTCCCCGGGGGACGGTCGGCCGTTCCCGGAACGTCGGGACGTGGAGGCACCGGGGCGTCGGCGGCACCGCGGCGTCCCGGGAGCCGGCCGGTGCGTGAGACTGGGGATGTGCGAAGCGAGAACACACCCTTCACCGGCGGCCCGCTGGACGGGCGGGTCCTGCCCGTCCTGGTCGGCCCGACCGGTCATCCCCCCAAGTGGTACGAGGTCCCGGTGCCGGCCGCCGACGGGGGTCCCGCCACCGTGCACGCGTACCGCAGGGCGCCGGCCGGTCACACCAAACGGCTGGGGATCCAACGCGGCTGGGTGTACGAGTACGTCCCCGAGGGACGGACCCGGCACAGCCCCAAGTGGCCCTGGTCAAAGCCGAACTGAGGGGACGGCCCCGGTCCGGACCGGGGCGGCGGTCCAACGACCTGGGGACCGATGGGGAGCGGGCTCGCGCCGCCCTGCGACTCCGCTTGCGGCGTTGTCGTCGGTTGTCGATGCGCCGCATCGGCTCCCTCCTCCGCCTTGCGATCGAAGCCGCATGACGACGCTCCCTGACCCACTCCCCATCGCTCCCCAGGTCGTAAGATCGACGCTCTGGTGCCGGGCACGGTCAGCGGTCAGCAAGGGGGGTGCGCCATGGAGGCGCTGCGTCAGGACGATCCACGTCGCATCGGACCGTACGCCTTGCTGGCACGGCTCCGGGAGACCGCGAGCGCCGTGCAGTACCTCGCGCACGGGACACCCGCCGATGAGTCCGAGCCGGCCGCGGACGGCACGGAACCGGCCGTCGTGGTCACCGCCGCCCGCCCCGAACTCGCCGTACTGCCCGCCTTCCGGCGCCGGTTCCAGGCGGAGGCCCGTACGGCGGCCCTGCTGGCCGCGGACGGGGACGGGCAACGGCCGGGGTCCGGCGCCCCCGTCGACGGCACGGACGGCGAACTGCCCTGGACGGCCGCCCCCTACGTGCCCGCCCTGACGCTCGCCGACGCCATCGAGGTCTCGGGCCCGCTCCCCGAACGGGCCGTACGGATACTCGGGGCGGGCCTCGCCGAGACCCTCTCCCGGGTCCACGCCACCGGGGCCGTGCTCCAGGGGCTGGCTCCCCGGACGGTGCTGCTGGCGGAGGACGGCCCCCGGCTCACGGCGTTCGGCCCGCTGGGCGCCGCGGCCGCCGCCGAGGCCCGGCCCGGCGGGCAGTTGTCGGTACGGCTCGGCTACCTCACCCCCGAGCAGGTCGAGGGCGAGGAGCCCGGTCCCGCTTCCGACCTCTTCGTGCTCGGCCTGCTGCTGGCGTACGCGGCGACCGGCACGACCCCGCTCGCCGACGGCCCGGCCGCCGAGGGCGCCGAACGCATCGCCCGCACGGATCCCGAACTCGGCGCGGTCCCCGAGGAGTTGCGCGGCCCGATCGCCCGCTGTCTGGCGAAGGACCCCGCCGACCGGCCCGACGCGGGGGCGGTGGCCTCCGAACTGGCCCCACAGGGATCGGCGGACCTGACGAGGGACGGCTGGCTGCCGGAGCGCCTGGCGGCCGCAGTGCGGCAACAGTCGCTTCAGGTACGGGAGTTGAGCGCGACCCGCCACCTGCCGGAATCACCGGCCACCGAACCGGCTCCGCGGGCCGCCCCCGGCCCTGCTCCTGCCTCTGCCCCCACCCCCGCCACGGAATCCCCTGTCGCCACGGACACCGGTACCACGCAGCTCGGGAACATCGCGCGGCGCGTGCCGACGACCGACCGGGCCACCACCCGGCTGTCCGTCCCGCAGGGGCTCACCGGCGCCCCCGCGTCCCCCACCCCCGCGCCGACGCCCGCACCGGCCGCCGCGCCCGCGCCGCCCCTTCCGGCGGCACCCGTTCCGTCGGCGTCGCTCCCGCTCGCGGCCCCTGCGGCATCCCCCGCCTCTCCCGCCTCTCCCGCTTCCGCCATCCCGTCCGCCTCGCCCGCCCGGCCCGGCGTCGACCGGCGCGGCCTGTTCATCGGACTCGCGGCCGGTGTCGCGGGGCTGGCGGTCGGTGGCGGCGGGGCGTTCGCGCTGGCGTCCGACGACGGAGCAGCGGACGATCCCAAGCCCGCGCCGAGCCGGGCCGGCGTGGCGGGGCTTCCGCCGCGCCCGCGTTGGGTGTACCGGCATCCGGCGGCCGAGCCGTCCCCGCTCGCCGCCGCCCTCTGGAACGACCGGCTGCTGGTGCTGACCGGCGAGAACGGGGCGACCGCTGTCGACCTGCGCACCGGACGCCGCCTCTGGGCGGGCCCGGAGGCCGCCGAGGGCCACACCGTGCTGCCGGCCGGGAAGGACCTCTGCTTCGTCGCCGCCCCGGCGGAGTTCCTGTGGCTGTCCGCGAAGGACGGCAAGGTCGTGCACCGGGAGGCCCACGCGGAACGGGTCCCCGGCGCTCCGGACCTCGCGGTCGCGGGGGTCGTGGGCGCGTCCGGGCCCGTGGTCTGGTTCACCGGCTCGCACAAGGTCACCGTCAAGGCCCCGCCCCCGAAGAAGGGCAAGAAGCGCGGCAAGGACCGTCAGGTCGTCAACTCCTACCTGTTCGCCCACGACGTCGTGCGCCGCGCGGAGCTGTGGCGCACCCCGGTGCCGACCGGGCGCGGCCCCGCCGCCCCCGCCTACCGGGTGATCGCGGTCCGGGAGAACGACGTCGTCGTGCGCCAGACCCCGGCCACGCTCACCCCCGCCGACATCGGGGCGGCCAAGGGGAAGGCCGTGTTCCGGAGCTTCGACCGGAAGACCGGGAAGCAGCTGTGGGCCAGGGCGATCGGCGCGGTCGCACCGGCCGGCGCGGCCACGGGCGACGAGCAGGGGCTGCTGTACGCGGCGGTCGGCGACGGCCTCCAGGCGTTCGAGACGCCCACGGGCAAGCCGAAGTGGACGCTGAACGGCACCAGCGGCGCCCCGTACGGCACCCCGGTCGTCAGCGGCACGCTGCTGCACATCAGCAACCTCGGCCAGGAGGTGGGCGCGGTCGAACGGGCGACGGGCCGGCTCCGCTGGCGTCGCTCGACGGAGGCCGTCCCCGGCAGCGCCGCACCCGCGGTGACGGTCAGCACGACCGGCAGGACGCTGCTGGCCTCGGACGTCTCCCAGGTCACCGCCTTCGCCGCGCAGGACGGACGGCGGCTGTGGAAGTTCCAGGACATCGGGGCCCAGGAGCCGGACGGTCCGACGATCACCGCCCCGTACCGCGTGCTGGCCACCGACGGCACCGCGATCGTCCAACGGGACCGGGTCTTCTACGCCTTCCCCGTCGCCTGAAGCCCACGACCGAAGAGGTCCGCCGGGAGGCCCGCGGCCTGCCGACGCGTCGGCACCCACCAGCCGCCCTCCGGGTGAACCGGCATGCCGCCACACCGCACGGGTCCTTGCATTCCCTCGGCATCGAGTGACCGTATTGACCGTTACGGCCACTTACGGGGTGTTTTCGTGATGCACCCCGTGCCCGGAGGTGATGTCGTGTCAGGCGGATTCCCTCGTGCGATGTGCACCGCGGTCCTCTCCACGCTCGTCGTGGCCTGGTCCGCGACCGCGGCCCAGGCGACCCCGGGCCCCCTGGCGGGCAGCACGGAGAGGCCGCCCGGCGACCCCAGGACACCGGTACTGGCATCGGCGTCCGTACCGGCACCGGGACCGGGCCGGGGCGGTGTCGCGCAGCTCCTCACCCAGCTGCACAAGCTGTACCAGCAGGCCGAGGAGGCCACCGAGGCGTACAACGGCACCGCCGCGGAGCTGAAGAAGCGCGCGGCGCAGGCGAAGAGGCTCGACGCCTCCCTCGCCACCGCGCGGGCCGCCCTGGCCCGGAGCCGCGAGGAGGCGGGGCGGCTGGCCCGGGAGCAGTACCAGGGCCGGTCCGACCTCTCCTCGTACGTGCGGCTGCTGCTGTCCCGAGACCCCGAGCACTTCCTGGACCAGGAGCACGTGGTCCGGCGTATGGCGGCCGGACGGGCGGCCACGGTGCAGCGGCTCACGGCGGCCGAGAAGCGCGCCGACGGACTCGCGGCCGAATCCCGCAAGGTACTGGACCGGCAGAAGGTCCTGACCGCGCAGCGGAAGAAACAGCGGGACACCGTGCGCTCCCGCCTCGAAGCCGTCCAGAAGAAGCTGGCCACGCTGTCGGCCGCACAGCTCACCGAACTGTCCCGGCTGGAGCGGGAGGGCATGGCGAGGGCCCAGGACGCCCTGGTCGCGTCCGGGGCGCTGTCCGCCGCCGGAGCACCATCCTCGGCGGGCGGCGAGGCGGTGCGGTACGCGATCGAGCAGGTCGGCAAGCCGTACGTGTGGGGCGCGGAGGGTCCCGACTCGTTCGACTGCTCCGGTCTCACCTCGCGGGCGTGGGCGAGGGCGGGCCGGCCCATCCCCCGGACCTCGCAGGAACAGTGGCGGCAGCTGGCCAGGGTGCCGCTGAACGCGCTGCGCCCGGGCGACCTGGTGATCTACTTCCCGAAGGCCACTCATGTGGCGCTGTACATCGGCAACGGCCTGGTGGTGCAGGCCCCCCGGCCCGGCACACGGGTGAAGGTGTCGCCGGTGGCGTCCAATCCGCTGCTGGGCGCCGTACGGCCGGACCCGGGCAGCGCGCCGCTGGCCGCGTACGCGCCCCCGCCGCTCCCCCGGGGCGCGACCGCGGGCTCGGACACCGGCTACGGCTCGTCCTCCGCACCTGCTGAATAGGCCCCGGGGCAAACGGCACGGCCCGTAGGCGGCCGGGCCGGGCGCCGTCGGTGATCCGGACGGGCGCCCGGCCCGGCCGTCGCGGTCAGACCGCCGACGCGGCGCCCGTCACCTCGGCGAGATACGCGTTGGTCTTCTCCGGGTCGAAGAAGAAGTTCTCGAAGTCCGCCGGGTTGTTGAAGCCGTTGGCGAACCGGTTGGCGATCGCCTGGAACCGATTGCCCGCGCCGAGCAGGTTCAGCACGTGCTCCGGCGGGACGCCGAGCATCGCGTTGGTCCACTTCACGACGTGCTGCGCGGTCTCCCAGTAGCGGTCGAACGTGGCCTGCATCCAGGTCTCGTCGAACGGCCGGTCACCGTGCTCGAGGATCGAGTCCAGGTACGAGTTGGCGCACTTGGAGGCCGAGTTGGAGCCCTGGCCGGTGATCGGGTCGTTGGCGACGACGACGTCCGCGACGCCGAGCACCAGGCCGCCGCCGGGCAGCCGGCCGATCGGGTTGCGGACGGTCGGGGCGTAGCGGCCGGCCAACGTGCCGTTCGCATCGGTCAGTTCGACCTTGGTGGCACGGGCGTACTCCCACGGCAGGTACCGCTCCATGAGCTCCAGCGTCTTGGCGAGGTGCTCGGAGGGGTCCTTGATGCCCTGGAACACGTCGACCGGACCGCCGGGGACGCCCTCCCAGAAGAGGATGTCGGCACGGCCGGACGTGGTCAGGGTCGGCATCACGAAGAGTTCGCCGACGCCGGGGACCAGGTTGCAGCGGACCGCGTCGAACTCGGGGTGCTCGGGGCGCGGGCCCATGCCGTGGACGTAGGCGACGGACAGGGCGCGCTGCGGGGCGTCGAACGGGGAGCGCGAGGCGTCCCGGGCGAACATGGAGACCAGCTCGCCCTTGCCGGCCGAGACCAGCACCAGGTCGTAGGTGCGGGAGAAGTAGTCCAGGTCGGAGACGGCCGCGCCGTGGATGACGAGCTGACCGCCGCGCTGGGCGAACGTCTCCATCCAGCCGGCCATCTTCACGCGCTGGTCGACGGACTGGGCGAAGCCGTCCAGCTTGCCGACCCAGTCGACGGCGCGCGAGGAGTCGGGGGCGGCGACCGAGAGCCCGAGGCCCTCGATGCGCGGGGCCTGCGACTCCCAGAAGTTGAGCTGGTAGTCGCGCTCGTACTGGAGCGCCGTGTGGAACATGCACTGCGTCGACATGACCCGGCCGGAGCGGATCTCGTCGGCGGTGCGGTTGGACATCAGGGTGACTTCATATCCCTTGGACTGCAGTCCGAGGGCGAGCTGGAGGCCGGACTGCCCGGCCCCGACTATGAGTATTCTCCGCATCGCGGTTCTCCGATGTTCTGCGTGACTGTCGCACGGAAGGACCGGCCGGTGCGGCCGGCCGTCCCGTCAGGGGGTGGCGTCCAGGGCGTGACCGACGAGGGCGAGCAGCGACTCGACGACGGTGATCCTGTTACGCGCGTCCATGATCACAACAGGCACGTGCGGAGGGATGGTCAGGGCCTCCCGGACGTCCTCCGCCTCGAACTCCGTTGTTCCCTCGAAGTGGTTGACAGCGACGATGTACGGCAGGCCGCAGCTCTCGAAGTAGTCGAGCGCGGGGAAGCAGTCGGCGAGGCGGCGGGTGTCGGCGAGCACGACCGCGCCGATCGCCCCGCGCACCAGGTCGTCCCACATGAACCAGAAGCGCTGCTGGCCCGGGGTACCGAAGACGTACAGCACGAGGTCGTCGGCGAGCGTGATGCGGCCGAAGTCCATCGCGACGGTCGTCGTGAGTTTGTCGGGCGTCGCGGTGAGGTCGTCGGTGTCCTCACTGGCCTGGGTCATCATCGCTTCGGTCTTCAGCGGGGTGATCTCGGAGACCGACCCCACGAACGTGGTCTTGCCCACGCCGAAACCGCCCGCGACCACGATCTTGGTGGCGATGGGTGCCCGGGTGTGGTCCAACTGCCAGGACTGCAGCGATTCCTCGGCCTGGTCCACGGCGCCCGGCTGGCGCGGGGCGAAGAGCGACGTCTCAGAGACGACGGAGTCCATCGAGCACCCTTTCGAGCAGTGCGCGGTCGGGCTGCCCGGCGCCGTGGCCGGTCCCGTACACGCGGATCTTTCCCTGGTCGGCCAGGTCGCTGAGCAGGACCCGGACCACACCGAGCGGCATCTTCAGCAGGGCGGAGATCTCCGCGACCGTACGCATCCGGCGGCAGAGCTCGACGATGGCCTGGAGCTCCGGCATCAGGCGGGGCTGCGTGCCGTTGGTCAGCTCGCGGCGCTCCTCGGGTGCTTCGAGCGCGGCCACGAAGGTCTCGACGAGCAGGACGTGGCCGAAGCGGGTGCGTCCGCCGGTGAGCGAGTACGGGCGGACCCGCGCGGGCCTTCGGTCGGACCCGCGGACCGGGAGCCTGCGGGCGGGTTCAGCGGCGGACGTCACTGGGTGCTCTCCATCGATTTGCGCAGCTCACTGCGGAGTTCGGGGGTGAGTACGTGTCCGGCTCGGCCGACGAACAGCGCCATGTGATAGGCGATGACGCTCATGTCGCAGTCCGGGGTGGCGTGCACACCGAGCAGCGAGCCGTCGCTGATCGACATGACGAAGACGCTGCCCTCGTCCATGGCGACCATGGTCTGCTTGACCCCGCCACCGTCCATCAGCTTCGCGGCGCCCTGGGTGAGACTGCCGATACCGGAGACGATGGTGGCCAGGTCGGCGCTGGACCCCTTGGGCCCGTCCTGCCGACCGGTCGCCTGGGCGTTCAGGTGGCCAGGGTCGGAGGAGAGCAGCATGAGCCCGTCGGACGACACGACGGTGACCGAGTGGACCCCTGGCACCTCCTCCACCAGATTGCTCAGCAACCAGTGAAGGTTCCGGGCCTCGGTGCTCAGCCCGAATGTGCTGGGCGCAGTCAACTGCGTGCCTCCTCGACTGTGTCCCCCGTCTCATCGGTTCGGTCGTTGGTACGGTCGGCCGGCCCGCTGTGGTCGATGTGCGGGGTGCGCCCGGCGGGTACTGCGGTCCCGGGGAACGAACCGGTCGCCGGGGCCGTGGCGAGTTCCGCCTCGACGTCGCGGCGGCCGTCCTTGGCGCCCTGGTGGAAGCCGCCGAGCCGACGGCGCAGCGCGTCCTTGTCCAGGGTGCCCTTGCGCTCGGTGGTCTGCGCCGTGCTGGGCTTGACGACCCTCGGGGTGCGCTTGGGCAGCCCCTTGTCCGTGACGGTCTCCTGATGCGGCTGCTCCGGCCCGCGGGGGGCCGGTACGGTCTCGGCGGCGGGTGCCGGTGCGGGCGCCGCGTGCGGCTCGGGGGTGCCCGTCGGGGCGTACGGCTCGGGGGCTCCGTCGGCGGTGCGCTCGTGCCGGTCGGGCCCGATGGCGTACGCGCCCGTGTCCGCGGCGGCCGGAGCGGGGGCGGCCGCGGCACCGACGCCGTACGGGTCGGTGATGGTGAGATACGGGTCGGGCGCCGTGGTCGCGGGGGCGTCCGTGGTGTCCGGGGCCGTCGGGAGCCGGACCTGCATCGTGATCTCGGACTCGGCCTCGACCGCCCCGGTGGCCGGGGCGGAAGCGGGCGCGGGATCCTGCGGGCCTGGGACGGCGGGCGCCTCCGGGGCCGGGGTGTGGTCCGCGGACCGGTCGGCGGGGTGGTCCGTGCCGCGTTCGGCGGTGTGACCGATGGCGTGGTCGAGGCCGGGCGCGGGTTCGGCCGCGCGGATGGCGCGCTCGGCGGCGGCGATCAGCGGGTCGTCGCCCGACCCACCGGGCGTGGTGCGTCCGGGCAGCGCGTTGGAATTGGCCTCGGCGACCGATCCGGGCAGGTTGAGCCCGGGGCCGTCCCCTGCGACCTTCACCGGGGGCGGCGTGGCGACCGGCGGCGCCTTCGGCAGCAGGGACGTGGGCAGCACGACGACCGCGGTGATCCCGCTGCCCGTGTGGTCGCGCAGCTGGACCCGTACGCCGTGGCGCGCGGCCAGCAGGGCGGTGACGTGGAGGCCGAGCCCCGCGTCGGGCATCCCCTTGTCGTCCCGCCCCGTCGAGTCGAACAGGGCGGGGTCGGCGAGCCGGGTGTTGAGGTCGGCCATCCGCTCGGCGGACATCCCGATGCCCTCGTCCTGGACGGAGAGCATCACCTCACCGGTCTCCAGCAGCCAGCCGGAGAGCTGGACCTGGGAGTCCGGGGGCGAGAACGAGGTCGCGTTCTCCAGGAGTTCGGCGACGAGGTGGCTGAGGTCGTCGGCGGCGAAGCCGGCGATCTGCGCGTGCGGCGGCAGGGACTGGATGGTGACCCGCTCGTACCGCTCGATCTCGGAGACGGCGGCGCGCGCCACGTCCACCAGCGGGATCGGGTTCGCGTGCCCGTGCCCGTGCTCGGCGCCCGCGAGAACCAGCATGTTCTCGCTGTGCCGTCGCATGACCGTGGCCATGTGGTCGAGCTTGAAGAGGGTGGACAGCCGCTCCGGGTCGTGCTCCCGCTCCTCCAGGCTCTCGATGACACCGAGCTGACGCTCGACGAGGCCGAGCGTGCGCAGCGAGAGGTTGACGAACGTGTGGTCGACGGTGTCCCGCAGCCGTTCAAGCTGGGCGGTCAGATCCGCGGTGAGGACCTGGAGTTCGGCGCGCTGGCGGGTGAGCGCCTCGCGTCCGGCGATCAGTTCGGACCGTTCGGCCTGGAGGCTCTCGACCCGGCCGTCGTGCTCGCCGTGCAGGGCCCGGAGCCTGCCGTGGAGGGCGTTGACGGACTGTACGACCTGGGCGAACTCGTCGTTGCGGCCCTTGTAGCGGATGGGCTCGGCGGTGGCGGGTTCGGCCGCGAGGCGGGCGGCTCCGATCCGCAGGACGGCGAGCGGCTGGGTGAGGGTGCGGGCCACGGCCGTCGAGACACCGACCGCGATCAGCAGACAGCCGCCGAGCAGCGCGATCCTCAGTTCGAGCGCGGTGACGTCGTCGTCACGGAGCTGTTCGAGGCGCCGGACCTGTTCGGTGCCGAGGGCGGACTCGACGCCGCGCATCCGGTCGACCCGGGCGGACAGCGCCTCCTCGACCTTCTTGGCGCTGGTCCCCTGCTCGGACTCGGACAGCTCGGGCCGGTCGGTGAGGGAGTCGAGGTACTTCTCCGCCTTGGAGACCTCGGGCCCGGTCACGGTGGTGGACAGCTTGTCGCGGGTGGTGGAGCCCGCGCTCCGGTCGAAGTCGGCGAGCGCGGCGAGTTCGGCGACCCGGGCCTGCTGGGCGGCGGCGCTCAGTTCGTCACGGGTGCGGTCGTCCTTGCCGCCGCCCCCGCCCTGGCCCTGCACGGGCAGGCCGGTGACGGGGTCGATCTGCGGGGCCGTGTCCGCCCGGGGCACGGAGAGGGCGGCGACCAGCAGCCCGCGGGTGGCGGACGCCTGCTCGGTGGCCCGGCCGAGAGCGAGCGGGGCGCGGGTGGCGTCGGCGGCGCGCGGCGGGGTCTTCTCCATGAGTTCGGCGGCCACGCCGTGGAGCTTGGCGATGATCTCGGAGTACGCCTGGTGGGCCTCCAGCGCCGTGCCCTTGCCGCTGAACACGTCGCGGCGCAGGGACGGAATGGTGGCGAGGTCGCGGCGCAGCGCGGCGGGGGCGGCCGACCTGATCTCGTCCACCTGCCGGTCGACACGGGCGCCGGAGTCGCCCTTCTTCCCCCCGGCCTTCCCGTCACGGCCGGCCGCGATGCGGCCGACGGCGTCGTCGCGCTCGTCCGCGAGAGCGTGCGCGAGCGCGATCGCCTGCTGGTTCAACTCGGCGAGGCTGACCAGCCGCTGCGACTCGTTCAGATCGGCGGAGACGCCGAGGATCGCCGGGGCCCCCGCGGCGATGACGGTGACTCCGACGACCGCGACACCGGCGACCAACCGGCTGCGCACACGCACGGCTCGTCGGGCGCTCGCACTTTCGGCGGGCGCCGGGGGCGTCACCCCGGAACCGCTGTTCTTGCCGCCCTTGCTCCGAGGCCGCTTCTTCTGCACCGGTGCTCGCAATCTTGACTCGTCCGCCCTTGAAGCAGAGGTGACGCGCGGTCACGTGTGAGCGAGCGCCCCGACCCCTGGTACGGCTTCCGACCATCCCAGTGCTTTTGAGAAGGGGGGCGCGCATCAACCGCTCCGCCACCCGAACGAGTGAACATCACTCCAGAGTTGACGAACAAGTCTCCCCCGGAAGCCTCCCGGCCACACCTGGCCCGTCGGCTGGAACTTCGGTCCAGGCTTTGGCAGGATGCCCGCCCGCACGCGGCACGGAGCCTCTGCTTCCGCTCGGCGCACGCCCCTGACCTGCTGGTATAGGCCAATTTCGGCCATGTGCAGGGGCCGTGAAGACGTCGTGCAGACTGACCGCATGCGCATCGAACTCGCCACCGTCGCCGGTTGCGCCGACCGCCCGAACGAGGACTGGGCCGCCACCGCCCTGCCCGCCTCCGGCCAGGGCGGAACACTGGTTCTGCTCGACGGGGTGACCCCGCCGCCGGACGATGACGGCTGCATTCACCCCGTCCCCTGGTTCACCGCTCGACTGGGCGGCTCACTGCTCGAACTGTCCGGTTCGCGCCGAGATCTGAGTCTCCAGGAGATCCTGGCCGAGTCCATTCGGCGCACTGCCGAGGCCCATGACCCTCCGTGTGACCTTTCTCACGTACGGACGCCGCAGGCGACGGTCGTCATGGCGCGCTGGGGCGAACAGGAGATCGAGCACTTGGTGCTCTCCGATTCCGTACTGTTGTTCGGTATGTCCGACGGGACCGTACGCCCCCTTGTCGACGACCGCCTGGATCGGCTACCGCCGGGCTCGCTGACCGACGCGGCGACCGTGGACGCGCGGTTGCGGAACAAGGAGGGCGGCTTCTTCACCGCCGCGGCCGACCCCTCGGTGGCGGCCCGCGCGATCACCGGCCGCACCCCGCTCGCCGATGTACGGACGGTGGCGGCACTGACCGACGGCGCGACCCGCTGGACCGAGACGTTCCACGAGGGCGACTGGGCGGACTGCCTCGCGGTGCTCCGCGAGGAGGGACCGGAGGCGCTGATCGGCCGGGTCAGGGCACTGGAGGACGCGGACACGGATCGCGTGCGGCTGCGCCGCGCCAAGAAGCACGACGACGCGACGGCGGTCTGCGTGACCCTGTGACGGCATGCCGTGCGGAACGAGGCGGGCCAAGGCGAGAACGCGCCGGAGCGCGCATCCCGCGCCGGGCGCACGCGCCCTACGTATCGCGGCATGCCCCGTGCCCGCCCGCACCCGCCGTCCGGCCCCGGCCCACGGACGGGCGGAGCACCGACGACACACGGGCAGAGGCCGCGGCGACACACGAGACCGGGGTGACAGGCGAACGGAGCACAGGCCAGGGGCAGCGCGTGAACAGGGCGCAGGCCGGGCGCGGGCCCGGCTCAGTCCTCGGCGCGGGCGTTCAAGTGGTGCAGCAGCCGGGCCAGTTCGGCGACCTCGTCCCGGTCCCAGTCGGCGAGCTTGCGCACGTAGCGGTCACGGCGGGCGTCGCGGACACTGCGGTAGCGGGCCAGCCCCTCGTCGGTGAGATGGACCAGGGAGGCCCGCCCGTCGGCCGGATCGGGCTCGCGCGCCACCAGTCCGAGGCTCTCCAGGGCGCGCAGTTGACGGCTCACGGTCGCCTTGCCGACGCCGAAGTAGGCCGCGAGGTCGGTGGCCCGCTGCCGCCCGGCGGACTCCAGCCGTACGAGCAGGCCGTAGGCGGCGGGCTCCAGTTCGGGATGGACCTCGCGCGCCATCTCGCCGGAGTTGGCGCGCGCCCGGCGCAGGAAGACGGCCAACTCCCGCTCCAGAGCGAGGAATGCGTGGTCCACACCACTTTCGCTGGTCGCGCCGCGTTCACTACCGCTTTCGCTCCCGTGCACGTCAACACCCCTCATGAGCTTTTCCAACGCTGAAAGTTTCTTCCGCCGCCGGTCATCACCGCAGCTCGGCCAGTATTTCGCAGGCCTAGACCACCGGCGGCGCCCAGACCCCCTTCCGAAGCACGGGTCTACGTGCGTAGCGTCATGTCTGGCATGTTCACACCATGACATGCCGGCAGGGGGTGCGCCCGGCTCCCCCTGGATCAGCACGTCCCCCCACCAACGCCTCGGAGGCAGTCACATGCCGGTGCTCAGATCCGGATCCGGAACGTCCCGCCGCTCGCGCTTCGCCGCCGCGGGGACCCTGCTCGCAGCCCTTTCCCTCCTTCTCACCCTGCCCGGCGCGGCGAGCGCCACGGGCTCCCCCGACGCCGCCGCCCGCAAGCCCGCCCGCGGCACGGCCACGATGGGCATGGGCGTCGTCGCCCACGACGGCCAGGGCGGACTGCCCCGCGACACGCGCGCCGTGCAGACCGAAGGCGTGGACGTCAGCGGCCACCAGGGCAACGTCGACTGGGCGACGCTGTGGAACAGCGGCGTGAAGTGGGCCTACGTCAAGGCCACCGAGGGCACGTACTACACGAACCCGTACTTCGCGCAGCAGTACAACGGCTCGTACAACATCGGCATGATCCGGGGCTCGTACCACTTCGCCACCCCGAACACGACGAGCGGAGCCGCGCAGGCCAACTACTTCGTGGACCACGGGGGCGGCTGGTCGCGGGACGGCAAGACGCTGCCCGGCGTGCTCGACATCGAGTGGAACCCGTACGGCGACCAGTGCTACGGGAAGAGCCAGTCGGCCATGGTGTCCTGGATCCGCGACTTCGTGAACACGTACAAGGCGCGCACCGGACGCGACGCGGTCATCTACACCGCGACCAGCTGGTGGACGACCTGCACCGGCAACAACGCGAGCTTCGGCGCCACCAACCCGCTGTGGGTGGCCCGCTACAACACCACGGTCGGTGAACTCCCGGCCGGCTGGGGCTTCTACACGATGTGGCAGTACACCTCGTCCGGCCCGTACGTGGGCGACCACGACCGCTTCAACGGCGCCTACGACCGTCTGCAGGCCCTCGCGAACGGCTGACCCGGGCCCCACGCCGCGAGCGGGACCCCACCGCGAGCCGCCGAGACCGCGACCGGCACGGCCCATCGAGCCGCTGAGCCGCGCCCGCCGCATCCGTCCGGCGCGCCCGCATGCCGCACCGTTCCATCCGACCGAACCCCTGGTGACCACCCGTCACCGGGGGCTCCGCCCTTTCCCGCTCCCACTGCCCCGCCCCTCCCCGACCCTGTATACATACCGTGTATACACCATATGTATAGTCCGTTCCGCCGCGCATCGCGTGCCCGGCCGAGCTACGGAGGAGTGACCCGCCTTGTTCTTGAAGACGAAGTCGACCGGTACGGCGTTGGCCGCCGCCCTTGTGACGGCACTCACCCTGACGCTGGCCGGCTGCTCCTCGGACACCACCGCGCCCTCGGACGCGCGCGCCGACGCGGGCTCCGACGCCAAGGGCGCCTTCGGTCCGGTGGACTGCCGCAAGGCGAAATGCATAGCCCTGACCTTCGACGCGGGGCCGGGCAAGGACACTCCGCGCCTGCTCGACATCCTCAAGGAGAAGAAGGTGCACGCGACCTTCTTCCTGCTGGGCAAGAACCACGTCAGGAAGTACCCGGACACCGTGCGCAGGCTCGCCGCCGAGGGCCACGAGGTGGCCAACCACACCTGGACGCACGGGATCCTGACGGAGCAGAAGCCGGCCGCCATACGGACCGAACTGGAGAAGACCCAGGACGCCATAGCGGAGATCACCGGGAAGAAGCCGCGCCTGATGCGCCCGCCGCAGGGCCGCACCGACGAGACCGTCGCGGAGATCAGCAAGGAGCTGGGGCTGGCCCAGGTGCTGTGGAGCGCCACCGCCAAGGACTACTCGACGACGGATTCGGCGCTGATCGAGAAGCGCATCCTGGACCAGGCGAGCAAGGACGGCATCATCCTGCTGCACGACATCTACGACGGAACGGTGCCCGCCGTGCCGGGCATCGTCGACGCGCTGAAGGAGCGGGGCTACACCTTCGTCACCGTCCCCCAGCTGATGGCCCCCGCCGAGCCGGTCCCGGGGACGGTCTACCGCCCCTGACGAGGAGCGGGTGCCCCAAGTCCCGCCCCTGGGCGCGCGGAACGGCCCGCCCACCCGTCGTGACGGAGAGGCGGGCCGTCCGTACCGGTCGCGTGCGCGGCGCCACGTCCGTCACGCCGTGGCGGCTACGCCGCGGCCGGGATCCTCTCCCCGGGCCTGGCGGCCGAGGCGGGCGCGAGGGCGATCTCCAGCACCTGGCGGACGTCCGTCACGGGGTGGATCTCCAGGGTGTCCAGGACCTCGGCCGGGACGTCGTCCAGGTCGGCCTCGTTCCGCTTGGGGATCACCACGGTGGTGATCCCGGCCCGGTGCGCGGCCAGCAGCTTCTGCTTCAGGCCGCCGATCGGCAGCACCCGCCCGGTCAGCGAGACCTCGCCGGTCATCGCCACGTCGGTGCGGACCAGCCGCCCGGAGAGCAGCGAGGCCAGGGCCGTGGTCATCGTGATGCCTGCGCTCGGGCCGTCCTTGGGGACCGCGCCCGCCGGGAAGTGGATGTGCACGCCGCGGTCCTTGAGGTCCGCGACCGGCAGTTCCAGTTCCGCGCCGTGCGACCGCAGGAAACTCAGCGCGATCTGCGCGGACTCCTTCATCACGTCGCCGAGCTGCCCGGTGAGGGTCAGTCCGGACGCCCCGGTCTCCGGGTCCGCCAGCGACGCCTCGACGAACAGCACGTCCCCGCCGGCCCCGGTCACCGCGAGTCCGGTGGCCACGCCCGGCACAGCGGTGCGGCGCTCGGCCGGGTCCTGGGCGGACTCGGGCACGTGGTGCGGGCGTCCGATCAGTCCGCGCAGATCCGCTCCGGTGATGGTGAACGGCAGCTCGCGGTCGCCCAGTTCGTGCTGGGCGGCGACCTTGCGCAGCAGCCGGGCGACGGCGCGTTCCAGGTTCCGTACGCCCGCCTCGCGGGTGTACTCGCCGGCCAGCGCGCGCAGCGCGGACTCGTCGAGCGTCACCTCGTCCGCCTTCAGACCTGCCCGCTCCAACTGGCGCGGGAGCAGGTGGTCGCGGGCGATGACGACCTTCTCGTCCTCGGTGTATCCGTCGAGCCTGACCAGTTCCATGCGGTCGAGCAGGGCTTCCGGGATGGCTTCGAGGACATTGGCCGTGGCGAGGAAGACGACGTCGCTGAGGTCGAGCTCCACCTCCAGGTAGTGGTCGCGGAAGGTGTGGTTCTGCGCGGGGTCGAGGACTTCGAGGAGGGCGGCGGCCGGGTCGCCCCGGAAGTCGGAGCCGACCTTGTCGATCTCGTCGAGCAGGACGACCGGGTTCATCGAACCGGCCTCCTTGATCGCGCGGACGATCCGGCCCGGCAGCGCGCCGACGTAGGTGCGCCGGTGGCCGCGGATCTCCGCCTCGTCCCGCACACCGCCGAGCGCGACGCGGACGAACCTCCGGCCCATGGCGTGCGCGACGGACTCGCCGAGCGAGGTCTTGCCCACGCCCGGCGGCCCCACCAGCGCCAGCACGGCACCGCCGCGCCGCCCGCCGACGACGCCGAGACCGCGGTCGGAGCGCCGCTTGCGTACCGCCAGGTACTCGATGATCCGTTCCTTCACGTCCTGGAGGCCCGCGTGCTCCGCGTCCAGGACCTCCTGGGCTCCGCGGATGTCGTAGGCGTCCTCGGTGCGCTCGGTCCACGGCAGTTCGAGGACCGTGTCGAGCCAGGTGCGGATCCAGGAGCCCTCGGGGCTCTGGTCGGAGGCGCGCTCCAGCTTGTCGACCTCCTTGAGCGCCGCCCCTCGGACGTGCTCGGGAAGGTCGGCGGCCTCGACGCGCGCCCGGTAGTCGTCGGACTCGTCCTCCGGGTCGCCGTTGAGATCTGCCAGCTCCTTGCGTACGGCGTCGAGCTGGCGCCGCAGCAGAAATTCGCGCTGCTGCTTGTCGACGCCCTCCTGGACGTCCTTGGCGATGGACTCGGCGACGTCCTGTTCGGCGAGGTGTTCACGGAGCCACTCGATGGCGAGCCTCAGCCGGGCGACCGGGTCCGTGGTCTCCAGGAGCCGCACCTTCTGGGCGGTGGTGAGGAAGGGCGAGTAGCCGGAGTTGTCGGCGAGCGCGGAGACGTCCTCGATCTGCTGGATCCGGTCCACGACCTGCCAGGCACCGCGCTTCCTCAGCCAGCTCGTGGCGAGCGCCTTGTACTCCTTGACCAGCTCCGCGGCGATTCCGGGAGCGATGCCTCCCCGGCCGGGCTCGTACGAGGGCGAGGAAGGATCGGGGGCGGTCTCGTCGACCCGTGTCCCCTCCACCCAGAGCGCGGCGCCCGGCCCGCTGGTCCCGGCCCCGATCCGCACCCGGCCCCGGCCGCGGATGAGCGCGCCCGGATCCCCGTCCGACAGCCGCCCCACCTGCTCGACCGTGCCGATGACACCGGTGCCGGTGTACGTCCCGTCGATCCGGGGCACCAGCAGCACCTCTGGCTTGCCGCCGCTCTCACGGGCCGCGGCCTGAGCGGCCTCCACGGCGGCCCGCACATCGGCGTCGGACAGCTCCAGCGGCACCACCATCCCGGGCAGCACGACCTCGTCGTCGAGCGGCAGCACGGGAAGGACGAGCGGAGTGACCGCGTTGGACTCGGTAGCCATGATCTCCCCTTCGGCAGTCAAGTTGAGCTATGCAGACTCAATGCTTCTGAGTCCGGCATTGTTCCCCGACCCTGTTCGCCGTGAGCGATCAGACGGAAGCCGTCCGCCACGGCCGCGCCGTCCGTCAGGGCCGCCGCGTGCCACGCCGCTCGGCAGCCGCCCTTCGCGACCTGAGAGGATCCCGGAACCACACGGATACGCAGGGGGAAGCATGGCTGTTCTGGTACTGGTCGGGGTCCTGGCTCTCGCCGTCGGCGGATGCGTGTGCGTCGTGTGGGCCGCCCGCGGCGGACCGCGCTGGGCCCGCGGCGTGGCACACGTGACGCTCGCCTCGGGCGAGCTGGTGCGCCGCTCCCAGAAGAGCGGACACGGGGGCGGGGGCCGGGGCGGCGACGACGACTGAGCGGCGGGCCGGGACTCCCGGACCGCGCCTCCCGCACGCTCGTCCCGACTCCGGGACCGCGCGCCTTCCGCGCACTCAGCCCGGACTTCCACCCCCGCCCCCGGTCCTGCGCAGGAGCGGCCAGCAGGCCACGCCCAGCAGCAGCGCCAGCGGGTGCCCCCAGTCGGCCAGGGGATCGGCGAGCCGGAGGAGATCGTTCAGCAGCATCGCGCCGACACCGCCGAGCACCAGCGCCCGCAGCCACGGCGTGAGCAGCCCGGCGAGTGCGCCGACGCTCGCCATCAGCCCGAAGCTGATGCCGTAGTCGAGCCGGTGCAGCGAGGACCTCGGCAGGTGTCCGGCCACCACGGACAGCCCGACCGGGATCTCCGTGGCGAGCGTCGCCACGACATGGCCGAGCAGGAACACCCCGGCAGTGCGCCACCCGCCGATGCGGCGTTCCAGGGCGGTCAGTACGAAGGCGAAGCCGAGGACGTACGGGGAGGCGAACCCGTCCACGACCCACAGGGCGCTGGCGCCCAGCACGAGCAGCGGGGTCCGGCCCAGGTGCGCGACGTCCGTGCTCGACGCGCTCAGGAGCTCGTCGACGGTGTGCGGATCGGCGTACGTCATGAAGAGGGACGTGGCGGCCAGCACCAGCAGGTACCCGAAGGTGAAAGGGGTGCCGGTGGGGGTCGGCAGCAGTCGCACCCACCTGGCCCGGCGCGGCGCGGACGCGAAGGACGCCGGCGAGCCCGGGAAGGAGGAGGCGGTCATGGCCGCGGGGGCGGTGACGCCGGCGCGGGCGGGCCCACGGTCCGCCGGTTCCTCGGTACGGCGCTGGCGCGGTATGCCGTCGAGCAGCGGCGCCGCGCCCCGCTCCCCGGCCCGGCTCCTCGCCCCGTGCGCCGCGCCGTCCGTCGTCCCGCGCGCCGCGTGCGGCCCTTCTCCGTTCCGCCCCCGAGACAACGCCGGCAACGTCCCACCCTCCGCGATCGCCCCGTACCGTCATGGCCCGGCCCGCGGACAGGCGTCGCACCCGGCCCGGCCCGCAGACAACCGGAACACATCCCTCCGACCTGTCCGACAGTGCACGCTACCCCGGAGCGGCACGGCGACACCCCGGACACGGGACCGGAGGCCGGTTGGCCGCGGACCGTGCCGACCGGCCAGGATGGCGGTGACCCGTCCGTCCGCCATCGGAGATCCGCACCATGCCCGACAGCATCGGCCCCGACGCCCACACCCCCGTCACGCTCGACCGCCGCGAAGGCCCGTACGGCGAGGTGGTGCTGCGAGGACGTGGGGACGACTTCGAGATCATCGCCAACGGGTGCTTCCTCATGGACACCTCCGACGGGCGCTCCGAGCGGCTGCTGATCGACGCGGCGCTGGCCGCGCTGCCCGACGACCGCCCGCACCCGGCGGTGCTCATCGGCGGGCTCGGTGTCGGCTTCTCACTCGTCCGGGCCGCCACCGAACCCCGGTGGGGACGGATCGCCGTCGTCGAGCGGGAACAGGCGATCGTGGACTGGCACCTGGAGGGTCCGCTGGCCCGGATCTCCGGCGCGGCGCTCGCCGATCCGCGCACCGAGATCCTGACACGGGACCTCGTCGCGTACCTGCGGACGACTACGGACCGTTATGACGCGCTGTGCCTGGACATCGACAACGGGCCGGACTGGACGGTCACCGAGGACAACACGAGCCTGTACTCCCCCGCCGGTCTGGCGGACTGCCGGGAGCGGCTGACACCGGGCGGGGTTCTCGCGGTGTGGTCCGCCCAGCCGTCCGCCGACTTCGAACAGGCCCTGCGGAATGCCGGATTCAGCGGTGTACGTACGGAAGAGGTCCGCGTTGCCCGAGGTGTTCCCGACGTGGTGCATCTCGCGATCCGGACAGCCTGAGGAAGCCCACCGGCCCCGCCCGACCTCCGGACACCCGGGGGCCAAGCGCCACAAGGCCGACACTCCGCCACTCCGCCGCGCCTCGGCTGATACACCCTGCGTAGCCGAGAACAGCCCGCTGCCCTTACGCTGCTGACCGGTGACGGGATCACCCATGAAATCCACAAGCGAAGACCGCGCGTCCGGGGGAATGGCCCCCCTGAGGACGGGCAGGGGCGGGGCGATGGAACAGACACACACCACCCACAACGGCGTCGCCGCCACCCCGGGCGCTCAGCGCCGGGTGCTGGTGGTCGAGGACGACGCCACGATCGTCGAAGCCATTTCCGCCCGGCTGCGGGCCGAGGGCTTTCTGGTACAGACGGCACTCGACGGGCCCGCGGCCGTGGACGCGGCCGAGGCGTGGCAGCCCGATCTGATGGTCCTCGACATCATGCTCCCCGGCTTCGACGGCCTGGAGGTCTGCCGCCGGGTGCAGGCACAGCGGCCGGTGCCGGTGCTGATGCTGACCGCCAGGGACGACGAGACCGACATGCTGGTCGGGCTGGGCGTCGGCGCCGACGACTACATGACCAAGCCGTTCTCGATGCGCGAGCTCGCGGCCCGGGTGCACGTCCTGCTGCGCCGGGTCGAGCGGGCGGCGCTGGCCGCGGTCACGCCGCGCAGCGGCATCCTGCGGCTGGGCGAGCTGGAGATCGACCACGCGCAGCGCCGGGTCCGGGTGCGCGCCGAGGACGTCCACCTCACGCCGACCGAGTTCGACCTGCTGGTCTGCCTGGCGAACACGCCGCGGGCCGTGCTCTCCCGCGAGCAGCTGCTGGCCGAGGTCTGGGACTGGGCGGACGCCTCCGGCACCCGTACCGTCGACAGCCACATCAAGGCGCTGCGCCGGAAGATCGGCGCGGAGCGGATCCGTACCGTGCACGGCGTCGGCTACGCGCTGGAGACCCCGGTCCCATGACCCGGCCCGGTTCGACCCGGTCCGGATCGGCCCGGCCCGGCACCTCCCGGCCCGGTTCCGGACTGCGCCCCTTCTCGATCAAGGCCAAGCTGGGCACGCTCGTGGTGGTCTCGGTGTTCATCACCACCGGGCTGCTGATGGTGGCCCTGCGGACCAGGACCGAGCTGCGGTTCATCACGGTGTTCTCGGTGATCGCGACCCTGTTGATCACGCAGTTCGTGGCGCACGGCCTGACGGCGCCGCTGGACGAGATGACGACCGTGGCCCGGTCGATCTCGCACGGCGACTACACCAGACGGGTGAGCGGCGCCGACCGGCGCGACGAGCTCGGCGACCTGGCCCAGACGATCAACCGCATGGCGGACGACCTGGAGGCCGTGGACCGGCACCGCAAGGAGCTGGTGGCGAACGTGTCGCACGAGCTGCGCACGCCGATCGCGGCGTTGCGGGCGGTGCTGGAGAACGTCGTGGACGGGGTGTCCTCGGCCGATCCGGAGACGATGCGGACGGCGCTGAAGCAGACCGAGCGGCTCGGCAGGCTGGTGGAGACGCTGCTGGACCTGTCCCGGCTGGACAACGGGGTGGTGACGCTGAAGGCGAGCCGCTTCGAGGTGTGGCCGTACCTGTCGGGGGTGCTGAAGGAGGCGAACAACTTCGCCGCCGCCCACCGCCACCTGTCCTCCGGTTCGGGGAACCACAGCCGCAAGGACGTGGCCCTGGCGCTGGACGTGTCGCCGCCCGAGCTGACCGCGTACGCGGACACGGAACGGCTGCACCAGGTGGTGGCCAATCTGATCGACAACGCTGTCAAGCACAGCCCGCCGCACGGCCGGGTCCAGGTGCTGGCCCGGCGCGGGGACGGGCCGGAGTCCCTGCACCTGGAGGTGCTGGACGAGGGACCGGGCATTCCGGAGTCGGAGCGGTACCGCGTCTTCGAGCGTTTCAACCGCGGCGAGGTGTCCTCCCCGCACGGTCCCGGCAGCGACGGCGGTACGGGGCTGGGCCTGGCGATCGCCCGCTGGGCGGTGGATCTGCACGGCGGACGCATCGGCGTGGCCGAATCCGCTCGCGGTTGCCGCATCCGCGTCACTCTTCCGGGGGTACCGCAATCGCGAGGTTGACATAGGGTTCGAACCGGAAGGGCACGTTCTGCGTGCTCGCTTTCAGGGGTACGGTCCAGGGGGGCCGTAGCCGCGGTCCCGCGTACCCGTAGTGCAGCGGAACCAGGCTTGTTTCCCGCCAATCCCTGCGCCGAAACCCGCCTTTCGATGTGACTTGCGCGACGAAGGGCGGCCCGGCCTGCATGGAACGGCCCGGGAGGCGTAGCCTTGATTTCCGCTGTCCATCACCTTGTGAAGCGGAAGAGGGCGGTTGCCGCCGTGTCGTCTCAGTCCCCCAGTAACTCGAGCATCTCGACCGATCAAGCCGCCCCGGGTACCGACCCGGCTGCCGCTTTCGGCCCCAACGAGTGGCTCGTCGACGAGATCTACCAGCAGTACCTCCAGGACCCGAATTCGGTCGATCGTGCCTGGTGGGACTTCTTCGCCGACTACAAGCCGGGGGCGTCCGGCACGGCGGACAAGCCCGTTCCCGGCACCCCGGCCACCGCCGCACCGGCCGCCGCACCCCAGGCCGCCCCCGCCCCGGCTCCCGCCGCGAAGGCTCCGACGGCCCCCGCACCCGCGGCCCCGGCGCCCGCGCCGACCGCCCCGGCCGCGCCCGCCGCACCGGTGAAGGCCGCCCCGGCCCCCGCCGCGAAGGCCCCCGTCCCGGCCAAGCCCGCCGCCGCGCCGGCCACCGAGGCCGCCGAGGGCCCGGAGTACGTGACGCTGCGCGGTCCCTCGGCCGCCGTCGCGAAGAACATGAACGCCTCGCTGGAGCTGCCGACGGCCACGTCCGTGCGCGCGGTCCCGGTCAAGCTGCTCTTCGACAACCGCATCGTCATCAACAACCACCTCAAGCGCGCCCGGGGCGGGAAGATCTCCTTCACGCACCTGATCGGCTACGCGATGGTGCAGGCCCTCAAGGCCATGCCGTCGATGAACCACTCCTTCACGGTGAAGGACGGCAAGCCGACCCTGGTCAAGCCGGAGCACGTCAACCTCGGTCTGGCCATCGACCTGGTCAAGCCGAACGGCGACCGCCAGCTGGTCGTCGCGGCCATCAAGAAGGCCGAGACGCTCAACTTCTTCGAGTTCTGGCAGGCGTACGAGGACATCGTCCGCCGCGCCCGCAGCGGCAAGCTCGGCATGGACGACTTCACCGGCGTCACCGCCTCGCTGACCAACCCCGGCGGCATCGGCACCGTCCACTCGGTGCCCCGCCTGATGCCCGGACAGGGCCTCATCATGGGCGTCGGGGCCATGGAGTACCCCGCCGAGTTCCAGGGCACCTCCCAGGACACCCTGAACAAGCTGGGCATCTCCAAGGTCATGACCCTGACCTCGACGTACGACCACCGCGTCATCCAGGGTGCCGCGTCCGGCGAGTTCCTGCGCATCGTCTCCCAGCTGCTGCTCGGCGAGAACGACTTCTACGACGAGATCTTCAAGTCGCTGCGCATCCCCTACGAGCCGGTGCGCTGGCTCAAGGACATCGACGCCTCGCACGACAACGACGTGACCAAGGCGGCGCGGGTCTTCGAGCTGATCCACTCCTACCGGGTCCGCGGCCACGTCATGGCCGACACCGACCCGCTGGAGTACCGCCAGCGCAAGCACCCCGACCTGGACATCACCGAGCACGGCCTCACCCTGTGGGACCTGGAGCGGGACTTCGCGGTCGGCGGTTTCGCCGGCAAGTCGCTGATGAAGCTCCGCGACATCCTCGGTGTGCTGCGCGAGTCGTACTGCCGCACCACCGGCATCGAGTTCATGCACATCCAGGACCCGAAGCAGCGCAAGTGGATCCAGGACCGGGTCGAGCGCACGAGCACCCCGCAGCCGGAGCGCGAGGAGCAGCTGCGCATCCTGCGCCGGCTGAACGCCGCCGAGGCGTTCGAGACGTTCCTGCAGACCAAGTACGTCGGCCAGAAGCGGTTCTCGCTGGAGGGCGGCGAGTCCGTCATCCCGCTGCTCGACGCGGTCATCGACTCCGCCGCCGAGGCCCGCCTCGACGAGGTCGTCATCGGCATGGCCCACCGCGGCCGGCTGAACGTGCTGGCGAACATCGTCGGCAAGTCGTACGCGCAGATCTTCCGCGAGTTCGAGGGCAACCTCGACCCCCGGTCGATGCACGGCTCCGGCGACGTGAAGTACCACCTGGGCGCCGAGGGCACCTTCACCGGTCTGGACGGCGAGCAGATCAAGGTCTCGCTGGCCGCCAACCCCTCGCACCTGGAGGCGGTGGACCCGGTCCTGGAAGGCATCGTCCGCGCCAAGCAGGACGTCATCAACAAGGGCGGCACGGACTTCACGGTCCTGCCCATCGCGCTCCACGGCGACGCGGCCTTCGCGGGCCAGGGCGTCGTCGCCGAGACGCTCAACATGTCGCAGCTGCGCGGCTACCGCACCGGCGGCACCGTGCACGTGGTGATCAACAACCAGGTCGGCTTCACCGCCGCCCCGGAGTCCTCGCGCTCCTCGATGTACGCCACGGACGTGGCCCGCATGATCGAGGCGCCGATCATCCACGTCAACGGCGACGACCCCGAGGCCGTGGTCCGGGTCGCCCGGCTGGCCTTCGAGTTCCGGCAGGCGTTCAACAAGGACGTCGTGATCGACCTCATCTGCTACCGCCGCCGCGGTCACAACGAGGGCGACAACCCGGAGTTCACCAACCCGCAGATGTACACCCTGATCGACAAGAAGCGCTCGGTGCGCAAGCTCTACACCGAGTCCCTCATCGGTCGCGGCGACATCACCCTGGAAGAGGCCGAGCAGGCGCTCCAGGACTTCCAGGGCCAGCTGGAGAAGGTCTTCGCGGAGGTCCGCGAGGCCACCTCGCTCCCGGCCCCGGCGCACACCACCGAGGCCCGGCCCGAGTTCCCGGTCGCCGTGAACACCGCGGTCTCCTCGGAGGTCGTGAAGGTCATCGCGGAGTCCCAGGTCAACATCCCCGAGCGGATCACCGTCCACCCGCGTCTGCTCCCGCAGATGCAGCGCCGCGCCGCCTCGGTGGAGAACGGCACGATCGACTGGGGCATGGGCGAGACCCTTGCCATCGGTTCGCTGCTGATGGAGGGCACCCCGGTCCGGCTCGCCGGCCAGGACTCCCGCCGCGGCACCTTCGGCCAGCGTCACGCGGTCCTCGTCGATCAGGTGACCGGCGAGGACTACACCCCGCTGCTCTACCTCTCCGACGACCAGGCCCGTTACAACGTCTACGACTCGCTGCTCAGCGAGTACGCGGCGATGGGCTTCGAGTACGGCTACTCGCTGACCCGCCCGGAGTCGCTGGTCATCTGGGAGGCCCAGTTCGGTGACTTCGCCAACGGCGCCCAGACCGTCGTCGACGAGTTCATCTCCTCGGCCGAGCAGAAGTGGGGCCAGACCTCCGGCGTCACGCTGCTGCTGCCGCACGGCTACGAGGGCCAGGGCCCGGACCACTCGTCCGCCCGCCCGGAGCGCTTCCTCCAGCTGTGCGCGCAGAACAACATGACGGTCGCCATGCCGACCCTGCCGTCGAACTACTTCCACCTCCTGCGGTGGCAGGCGCACAACCCGCACCACAAGCCGCTGGTCGTCTTCACCCCGAAGTCGATGCTCCGCCTCAAGGCGGCCGCGTCGAAGGCGGAGGAGTTCACCACCGGCGGCTTCCGCCCGGTGATCGGCGACGACACGGTGAAGCCGGAGGACGTCCGCAAGGTCGTCTTCTGCGCCGGCAAGGTCTACTACGACCTGGAGGCCGAGCGCGCGAAGCGCGGCGCCACGGACGTCGCGTTCATCCGCCTGGAGCGCCTGTACCCGCTGCCGGGTGCCGAGCTCCAGGCCGAGATCGCCAAGTACCCGAACGCCGAGAAGTACCTCTGGACGCAGGAGGAGCCGGCCAACCAGGGTGCCTGGCCGTTCATCGCCCTGAACCTGATCGACCACCTGGACCTGGCCGTCGGTGCCGACGTCCCGCACGGTGAGCGCCTGCGCCGCATCTCGCGGCCGCACAGCTCCTCCCCGGCGGTCGGCTCGGCCAAGCGCCACCAGGCCGAGCAGGCGCAGCTGATCGCCGAGGTCTTCGAGGCCTGACCGGCTGAGAGCCTGTCGGGTGACCTTCGATCGCCCGGTCAGAGGTCACCCGACAGGCTCTGAAGCACGCACGAGGGGCCCGGTCCCGCGAGTCGATCGCGGGACCGGGCCCCCGGCGTGTGCGGGCTCTCGGCGGGTACGCGGACGAGCCCGGTGCCGCACCGGCTCGCGGTTCAGATCATCTGGGGTTCGAAGTCCCAGTACGGGCGGTTGCGGGAGCGGGCCGAGACCGTGTGGACGTGCTGGGCGCCCAGGGTGGTCTCCAGGTCTCCCAGCGCCTCCGTCTCGATCTTGTCCGCCCGCTGCCGTTCCCGCAGGCCGCGCAGGTCCGCGGCGTGGGCGATCCGGGCGGACAGGGTCAGCGGATGCGTCCGGCCGAGGACCTCGACGGCCCGGGCGACGACCGTTTCCGTGAGGGCGGCGGCGGACTCCGGGTCCCCCACCAGATTGCGCAGCGCCGAGGCGTTGATCGCGCAGCCCAGTGTCCAGGGGTGGTTCTCCCCCACGGCCCGGGTCATGCCGGCGAGCGCCTCCTCCAGGAGCGCGTGCGCGTGGTCCCGCTCGCCCACGTTGCGCAGGATCAGCGCGTGGTTGGCCCGGGTCCCCGCCACGTAGGGGTGCTGGTCGCCGAGCATGGCCACGTATCCGGTGACGACCCGGGCGCTTATGGCCCTGGCCTGGTCGATGTCGGCGTGCTCGCGGGCGAAGAAGCTCTGGCCGGCCGCGAACATCATCGTCAGCGGGTCGTTCTCGCCCAGGACGCGTTCGGCCCGTTCCAGCACCCGGGTGAAGAGTTCGCCGGCCCTGCCGCGGTCTCCCGAACGGTACTGGCTGAGCGCGAGGTTGTGTTCGGCGCGCAGGGTCTGCGGGTTGTCGGCCCCCATGACCAGCCGGTGCACCCGGACGCTCTGGTTCTGGAGCGACAGGGCTTCGCCGTACCGGCCGAGCAGCCGCAGGTCGGTGGCGTAGTTGATCTCCGAGTAGAGCGTCCAGCTGTGGCGCGGGCGCAGCAGCCGGCGCCGGGCGTCCAGGGTGTGCCGGTTGAGCTCCAGCGACTCCTCGTACCGGCCCAGCAGACGCAGCGAGACGGCCAGGTTGTTCTGCGCGTTGAGGGTGCGCGAGTCCTGGTCGCCCAGGAGTTCGCGGTAGGCGCCGAGGATCCAGCCGGAGATCTCCATGGCCTCGTCGTACCGTCCCAGTCCGCGCAGGTCGGCGGCGAGCCCCCCGGCGGCGCGGAGATGTTCCAGGTCCCTGGGGCCGCGTTCGGCGCGCAGGTGGTCGACCGCGGCCCGCTCGATGGCCTCCGTCTCGGCGTACTCTCCGACGGCCCGCAACAGGTTGGCGTAGTGGTACCGGAGGTCCCAGAGCCTGGGGTGGTCCTCGCCGAGGAGTTCCCGCCAGGCCTCCATGGCGCGCGCGCCGAGCTTGATCCCGGCCCGGTACTCCCCGGAGAGGTACATGTAGCGCAGGCAGTTGAGCACCAGGGTCTGCACCGAGGAGTCGGTGCTCCTGAGCACGTCGGCCCACTTCAGGTGCGGGGTGATCTCGGCGTAGGCGGGCCACAGCCGGGTGTCGGTGGGGCGGCCGGGGTCGGCTGCGGCGAGGGCCCGGCGGACCACGTCGATGAACTCCCGGCGGTCGCTCTCCGGCATGTCCTTGCCGATGATCTGGTGGACCATGCGGTGCATGTAGAGGGCTTCGCCGGACGACGCCTCCTCACCGGCCGTCTCGTGGGACTCCAGGCGGACCACGGAGTACTGGCGGAGCTGGGCGATCGCCCTGTTCCACAGCAGCGGGTCGTTCATCAGTCCGGAGATCTGTTCCGGCAGTTCGCCGGGCGGCATCTCCCTCAGCAGCCGTACGGGGATGGAGCCCGGTGCGAAGAAGCTGCACAGGCGCAGCAGGTCGACGGACTCCGGGACGGTGTCCCTGAGCTTGTTCAGCAGTATCGACCAGGCGGTCTGGAAGGCGAGCGGAAAGTCCGCGGAGACCTTGACGACGTCCTGGTCGATGCCGCCTTCGAGGAGTCCGATGTACTCCTCCACCGACATGTCGGATTCGTTGAGCCAGCCGGCGGTCTGGTCGAGGAGGAGCGGCAGGTCCTCCAGTGCCTCGGCGAGCCGGCCGGCCTCGGCCCGGGTCAGCCGCGGGGCGCGTCGGCGGATGAAGGCGACCGACTCGTCGCGGGCGTAGACGGGGACCCCGATCAGGTTGCTGTTGTGCTCGCGCCACTCCCGGTTGCGGGAGGTGATCAGGACGTGGCCGGGGCCGGTCGGCACCAGGTCCCAGATGTGTTCGGGTTCGTCGGCGCCGTCCAGGACGAGGAGCCAGTGGGAGTGCGGTTCGCCGCGGCGCAGGGCGTCGCGTACCGCGCGCAGCCGTTCGCCGTACTCGGCGCCCGTGGACAGGCCCAGTTCGGGGGCGAGTTCGGCGAGTTTCTGGCGGTAGAGGGCGCGGCGGTCGGCGGGCACCCACCAGACGGCGTCGTACTCGGAGCTGAAGCGGTAGACGTACTCCGCGGCCAGTTGGGTCTTGCCGACGCCCGGCATCCCGTGCAGGGCCACGACCCCGGCGCCGGGCCCGGCGTCCTGGAGGGTCTGGTACGTCCTGCTGAGGAGTTCGTCGCGGCCGGTGAACCGGGTGTTGCGCCGCGGCACCCCGCCCCACACCTCCGGGGTGTCCGCCGGATACCGCGGCCCGGGCCTGGCCTCGACCGCGTCCGGCAGCGGGGCGGTGGGCAGTCCCAGGCGTACGAGGAGCCGTCGTTCGGCCTCGTCGGCGCCGACGTTGGTCAGATCGGCCGCTCCGAAGACGGACGTGGCGCCGGGCAGCGCGGACGTGGTCACGCGCACGGCGGCGAAGCGGTCGGGGTCCGGCGCGACGACCTCGCGCAGGGCCCTGTTCCACTCCGCGGTGCTGCGGGGGCCCAGCTGGAAGTACCAGTCGCTGAGGATCAGCAGGACGTCGCCGCGCGACAGCGTCAGATCCCGCAGCGACTCCTCCAGTGCCGCTTCCACCGGGGGGTCCCAGCGTTGTTGGACGACGATGACGCCACGCCGCTCCAGACGGTCCGCGATCCACGCCGCCCAGGCGCGGTTGAAACCGGCGAAACTGATGGTGACGGTCTGCGCGCCGATCGCCCCAACTCCATTACCCGTTGCGGGCATTCAACCATCTCCCTGCCTCGGTACAGGACCTGTCAACATACACCGGGGCCAGAGCGCCCCGGCCGGAATTCACGGTGACTCCCGCGGATGACGCGGGCCGTTCCTCTGCTGCCATATCACCTTGGCGGTGGCCACGTACGCCTCTGCGCGCGCCGAATGACCCGCGGGGGGCGGACAATCGTCCAGTCGGTGGTAGAGCGCGATCATCTCGTCGACGAGCACCCGGCCCTCACGGGTCAGCGCCGCCGATCCGGCCAGCACCGGCAGTACGGCTCCGACCTGTTCGCGGCAGCGGGCGTGTTCGGTCCAGGCGAGGTCCCGGTGGGTGACACGGCGGGCCCCGAGCGCGAGCCGCTGCCAGTGGTCGGCGAGCGCGAGGTGCGAGTAGGCGCCCTGGAGGAGGCCGTCGAAGGGCCTGGGATCGGGGCGCCAGGGGGCGAAGTGGCGCGGTGTCGCGTCCTCGTGGTGCAGCGGTGCGAGCGCGGCGAGCGCGGACAGTTTGGTGTGCTGGAGTTCGTGGACGAGAGTGGCGGCGAACCGGGCGGGGTCGGCCGGTCTGCTGCTGAGGACCGCCCCGAACGCCTCGCGGCGGGTGGCGCTGCAGTGTGCCGCGCTCCCGCCCGCGGGCCCGGATCCGGGCGGCCGGCCGAGCGGCACCAGACAGCGCAGCAGCACGGCCGTCTCGGTCAGCCGGTGTTCGCCGCCCATGCGGAGCAGGGACGGCACCCGCGACCAGGACTCGGCCCATGCCTTGCGCTCGTGGTCGTCGAGGTGGGGCGCGGCGCGCAGCCCGTGGTGCCGGAGCCCGCTGTCGTCGGTGCGGTACGGGTCGACGTCGTCCAGGGGCACGGGAGCGGCGCCGGGCCGTACGGGAGGCAGGGCGAGCACCGGAAGCCAGCGCGGGTCGGCCGCGCCGGTCGTCGCGTCGTGGTGCACATGGACGGTGAGAGGCGCACGCCAGGAGGTGTGACGCAAAGTCAGTTCATCGCGTGCGAAGGCGAGTTCGACCAGGCCGGACGGGGTGCGCAGAGCGCCCAGGGTGGGCAGCGACAGGAGTCCGTCGTGGGCGGTGAGCCGGGTCGTGAACGCGGTTGCGGAACGGATCGCGGCCGCGGCGGCCAGGGCGCTCAAGTGGTCGAGGTCGGCCCGGAGCCCGGCGCCGGGGACGGGGGCGTCGGTCGCGGGGGCGGAGAGGCCGCGCAGGCAGCGTTGCGCCCAGGGGCCGGTGAGGGGGTGGAGCAGGACGGCGCGCACGGCGTTCCGGTCGGCGCGTTCCGCCGTCTCCAGCAGCGCCCAGTCCTGCCGCAGCCGGTCGAGGGCCCGGGGCGGGCAGAGCGCGGCGGGGGCGTCCTCGGCCGCGTCGAGCAGGGCGCGCACGAGGAGCAGCCGGCGGGTGTCCTGGTCGCGTGCGAGGGCGTGGAGAGCGCCAGGGCCGCCTTCCGTGCGGCCGAGCCGACGCAAGGCGTGGTCCGGGAGTGGCGGGCTCATCGGTGTGCTCCTGCGGTCGCTTCGGACAGCCGGTCCGCGATGTGGCGCACCAGCCGTTCGAGATCGGCACAGTAGACGGACGGGTTGGCGAAGCCGTTGTCCGCCCGGTAGCGGTGTGCGTAGTGGCCGCCGCCGCAGACGGTCAGCAGCGGGCAGGCACGGCAGGCGGGGGCGAGCGCCTCGGCGCCCGCCTGCCGCGCGACGACACCGGGGTGGCGCAGGGCGTCGTCGAAGGTGTGGCGGAAGACGTCGAGACCGGTGGCTGCGGCGGTGTCGTAGGCCGACTTGAGGGAGTCGACCTGCTCGATCGTCCCGTCGGTCTCGACCACGATCGCGTCGACGGGGTCGAGGCCGAGGGACTCGGTGGCGGCGGGCAGGCCCAGCAGCAGGGCCACGCACTCCTCGAACAGCCGGACCCTGGTCTCGCGCCGCCCGGCCCGCCACCAGCGGTCGAAGACGGTGGCGAGCCAGTCGCCGTACGGGGTCGGCCGGTTCGGGCCGGGGACGGGAGCGGTGCGGGGCGTTCCGGTGGGGGGCAGGCCCGGTGGGGGGTTCGTCCAGTTGCCGTGCGGCAGCAGCAGGTCCAGTGACGGCGGGCGCAGGGACAGCAGCGACTCGTACGTCTCGACCGGATCGGTGCGGGGGTCGACGACGGTGAGGATGCCCGCGTACGCGTCGGGGTGGCGGCCGGCGAGGAGCCGGGCGCCGCGTGACGCGGCGGGCCAGGAGGGGCGTCCGGCGTGGTCGACGCGCAGGGCGTTGTGGGCGGCCAGGCCGCCGTCGAGGCTGATGCCGACGCTGATGCCGTGCCGGGCGAGCACGCTCACACGGGCGTCGGTGAGCAGGGTCGCGTTGGTCTGCACGGTGGCGTGCACGGAACAGTCCGCCGGGGTGAGCTCACGGACGCGGTCGGCGAGGGCGGCGAGGCGGCCCGCACCCGCGAGGAGCGGCTCGCCGCCGTGCAGGACGAGTGCGATGTCGCGCAGCGCGTGGGCCGCCGCGTGTTCGGCGATCCGGTCGGCGGTGCGGTCCAGTACGGCGGCCGGGGCGGAGGCCGGGCGGGCGCGCCAGGTCCGGTCGGGGCCCTCGTAGAGGTAGCAGTAGCGGCAGGCCAGGTTGCACCGGCCGTGCACCTTGACGATGAACTGCCGGAACGGGAAGGGCCCCCGGCCCGCCGCGGCGGTGTCCGCGCACCGGCGGGGGCACCGCGTCACCTGTCGAGACACGCCGGCACCCCCGTGCTGCGTGGCGCGGGGCCCGCCCCCGCTGCCGGCCCGGGAGGGGTCTGCCCGGCCCGCCGCGCGGGCAGACCCGGTCCGGGCCACGACGTCCCGTCCGGCCGGGTCCCGGGCCGGATCCGTGCGGCCGGTGCCCCGGCCCGCGGGGCCGGGCGGCCGGACGTCTCAGAACGCGCTGGTGAATCCCCAGAGCGTCTCCCGCGGCTGCCCGGCTCGTCCACGCAGATCCGCGACCACCTCGCGGAGCACGGGGTGGTCCAGCGTCCGCAGCGTCTCCAGATCGAGCTCCAGCAGCTCGGGCAGCGCGCCCGGACCACCGGGCACCTCGTCGGATGCCGTGTCGGACGCGCCGTCGGCCGGTGCGTCCGGCGTCCCGACGCCGGGCCGGCCGTTTCCCGTCGGCTCGTTCATCATGCCTCCCCGTGTCCCCGTTGGTTCCCGTGTCCCCGTGGTTCCCTGTGTCCCCGTGGTTCCCTGTGTTCCCGTGGTTCCCCGTGCCGGTCCGGTGGTCCCGGTGTCCTGCCGGTGGTTCCCCGTGTTCCCGTCGCACGTGCCCTCGCGACGGACCCGCGGGGATCCGCTCGTCGTCGAGCGCGTCCCGTCGGGCCCGTGTCCCTGACATCGGTGCGTGTGACCGCGTCGCGGCGGTCTCCGTCCGCCTCGGCCTTCACCGCGGTGGCCACCCGCCGCCGTCGTACCCCGTTGGTGCCGTCGGCGCCGGTGCGGGACTGGTGCCCCTCCCGGCAACGTTTGCCCCGTCGCGCCGCCCAGTACGCACGGGCTGCTTCTGTACCGATGCCCCGCACGGACCGGCCTACGCCTTCCTGCGCGGACCGGCGACCGGCGTCCGTCGTACGCCGGTCGCAGACGGCGCGAAGAACGGCGGCCGGAGAGCGACCGTCGCGGCGGGCGGCCCCGGGCGGACGGCGATGTCCCGGTGCGGCGGGCGGGCCGCGTCGGCGTTCCGGCGCGGCCGGGGCCGGGGTCAGCGCTCCAGCTCCGCCAGCCGTGCCGCCGTCTCCTCGCCCGCGGCGCCGCCGCCGTCCGGCAGTCCGCGCCATTCCCGGCGGGCCGACCGGTAGGCCTCGCGGGCGGCCCTGGGCCGGCCCGCCCTCTCGTACGTCGTACCCCGCCAGTGGTGGGCCGTGGCACACAACTCGACTGCCTGACGCCGCTGTTGCGGGTGGACCGACTCCTCCGCCGCCGTGCCGGCCGCTTCGGCCGCGCCCCGGAACGCCTCGGCCGCCTCGTCGAGCCGGGTGGGGCGCCCCAGCACCCGGGCGGCGTCGAGGTGGGCCAGGCCCAGTTCCAGCCAGCAGTCCGCCGCCGACAGCGGTTCGGTCGCCTCCCTGGCGGCGAGCCCGAAGAGGTGCTCGGCCTCCCGCAGATCGACCCGGTCCTCGGTGGCGCGGTGCCGCAGCATCAGCGCACGGCCCAGCATCAGCAGCCGCTCGGCCTGGCGCGCGTCCCCCGCCGCCGTCTCGGTACGGCAGTCGCGCAGCACCCTCACCGCCGCCCCGATGTGCACGCGCCCGTCCGGCAGCCGGGCCCGGCGCAGCAGGATTCCTCCCCACTCGGCGAGCAGATCGGCGTGTGCCTGCGAGTCGCGCGGCACACCGCGCGCGGCATGGGCGAACCGGTCGGCCGCCTCGACGAGTTCGTCCGGGTCCCCGGTGTGCTCGTACCGCGCGACGTGCACCCGGGCGGCCCGGGTGAGCAGCGAGGCCCGCAGCCGCTGCTCCCGCGCGGTCTCCAGGGCCTGCTCGACCAGCGTCGCCGCCTCGTCCGGCTCCGCGCCGGAGCCGAGCAGGGCGTCCACCAGGTCCAGCACGATGCGCGTCCCGGTGCCCAGCGTGCGCCGGCCGCCGCCCTGCCCGAACGCCGTGCGCAGGGAGCGGGCCGCCTGGGCGGCGTAGACCCGGGACTGTTCGGTGTCGACGGTGGCCCCGGAGAGTTTGAGCAGCGCACGGCCGTGTGCCAGCGGCAGGGCGGCGGGCCGGTTCTCCTGGTCGGGCCAGGCGTCGGCGAACGCCTCCAGCATGCCGCACGCGGCCTGGAGCGAGGAGGCGTCACCGTCGAGCCGCCACTGCGACTCCAGGGCCCGGACCCGTTCCAGCGTGAGCCGGAGGGCCTCGGCCGGTTCCAGTCCCGGGGCCGAGCAGGCGGCCGTGTACTCCCGGTCGGCGCGGCGCAGCAGTTCCAGGGCGCCTCGCCGGTCACCGCGCGCCCGCCGGTCGTCGGCCGCGGCGTGCAACACCTTGGCCAGAGCCGCCCGTTCGTGTGAGGCGCCGGGGTGAGCGGCGGCCCGTTCGGCTGCGTACTCGGCCTCGCGGAGCAGCTCCGCGTCGCCCTGGACCTCCCACAGGCGCAGGACGCAGCGCGAGTACTCCGCCCACAACGCCGGGTCGGCGCCCGGCCGGCCCTCGCGCTCGGTGGCGCCGCGCAGCAGCTGCACGGCGTCGATCAGGTACTGGACCATGCCGTCCGAATCGAAGTGCCGCAGCAGGACGCGGGCGCTCTCCACGGCCGCGTTCGGCGTCCGCAGGACGGCATCGGGCCGGTTCCGGTCGGTGTCGACGACGAACTGCTCGGGCAGCGGCATGAATCGCTCCAGTACGCGGACCGCGACCTCGGCGAAGGGGTGGGGCACGCGTGGCCCGCCGCGCCCGCCGTGCTCGTCCCCTTCCTCGATCCCGTCCTCCGGTCCGGTCCGGCCCCCGGTTCCGTGTCCGGGCGGTCCGGGGGTGCGGGTGAGCCGCACCGGCCCGTGCCTGCCCTCGCCGAGCTGGGCGAAGGCCAGCGCGGGGAAGTTCGGCCCGCCCCTGCCGAACCGCTGCTCGATGTACTGCGAGCAGTGCTTGAGCACGAGCAGCGCCTCGTCCCGGCCGAGCGGGCCGAGCAGCGACTCGCGGACGCCGGGCGCGAACTCGTACCACTGGCCGGCGGCCTCGCCGTCCGTCCCGGCTGCGTCCTCGGTCCTCGCCCGTGACAGCAGTCCGCTCAGCAGGACCTCGGCCAGTTCCGAGGGGCCGGAGTTCGGCAGCATGGTGCGCTGCACCAGTTGCATCACCGGCAGATACAGCGGGGCGGCCGCGAGGTACACGGCGAGCTGTCCGGCGGCCGGGGAGGCCGTCGAGCGGAAGCGGCTGACCAGCTGGAGCGAGGACAGACCGTCGCCGGGGCGCTGCACGGCCGCCGGGGGCTGGTCGGCCCGCACCCAGCCGACGGCGCCGGACACCTGCCCCGCGCCGGTGCCCGAGAGCAGCTTCGCCCAGGCCGCCAACGCCCCTTCCACGGGCGGGAGCACGGGTACGGGAAGGGCGCCCGGGTGCACGGCGGGGCCCGCTCCGGCATGCTCCGCGACCTTGAGGACGGTGGTTCCGGCCGGCCCGTCGCCCCGGGACAGGGAGCCGTAGGTCACCGGCAGCCGGGTACGGTTCCACATCCGCTGCGGCAGGGGCTGGAGCACGGCCGTCGGCGCCTGGCCGGCCAGGTGGTGCAGCAGCCGGTGGGCCCGTCCGCTGCGCCAGAGCGGGCCGGCGCAGTCGCTGACCACGAGGGTGACGCGGCGGCCGGTGGGGTCGCTCAGCCGGTCCGCGGAGCTCAGCGGCGCCACGGCCGGGTCCGGGCTGCGGCTCACCACGGCGGCCCCGTCCGGCCCCTGGTGCAGATAGCGCGTCCAGACGTCCCTGAAGGCACCCAACTGCCCGAACAGGTCCTGGAGTTCGCCGAACAGCCGGTCCCACACCAGCATCGAGGACGAGGCGTCCATGACGCACTGGAGCAGCGACTCGCCCCGGGACGCGCCGCGGAAGACCGGGATGATCAGCCCTCCGGCGCGGGCGCTGCGTTCGACGGTCTCCGCCTCGTCGAGGAAGTGACGCATCGGGGGCGCGGCGGGGCGGTAGCGCTGCAACGGCCGTAATGCCCGTTGGAGTTCGAGCGGCGCGGGAAGGGCGGGGGCGGCGGGCACGCCGAGGGCGAGCGTTCTCGTCCGGCCACCGGCGGCGGGAGCGGTTCCGCGTCCGGGCGGACGGTCGCCGTCGCGGCCCGGGGCGCGGGAGGCCGCGCGGGGCACGGGGTGGAGCGGGACCCGTCGGTCCGCGTCCCCGGGTTCGTGCCGGTCCGCGCCCCCGTCCCCGTCCGGCGGGAGACCGGCCTCGTGGCCCTCCGGTACGAGCGGGCCGGGGCGTCGCTCCGGCCGGTCCGCCCGGTCCGGGCCGACGGGCGGCGGCGGTACGGCCGCGCGGTCGCCCTGGCCGCCGTCGTCGTCCGGCGCGTCGGGGTGGCGGGTCCAGCGGGCCAGCCAGAGGGCGTCGCAGAGCTGCTCGGCGTCGGGGTCGAGCCCGGCGCCGCGCAGCCGGGCGACGAACGCGGACAGCAGCCCGCCGTCGTCCGGCGACGCGCCGTCGCGCGTGGACGCACCGTCACCCGGTGGCGCACCACCGCCGCCCGCCGGCGCGCCGTCGAACCGTGCCGCCCCGTCCGGCCGCGCCTCGTCACCGGACGACGACACGTCCTGCGGCCGGTGTGCGTCGCCCGGCCGCGACGGCGCGCCGCGGGCCTCCGTCGCTTCCTCGAAGCCCTCCACCGGGTCGCGGGGGCTGTCGTCGGGGCGGCGTCCCCCGCTCTCCGGTCCGGGCCGCGCCCCGCCACCGGACATCGGCATCACCTCGGCCGGTCGAGTCGCTGGATGAGCAGGTCGGCGAGGCGGTCCCGGCCCGCGGGCGCCGCCGCGTCGGTGAGGTAGATCGCGTTCAACAGCTGGTCCGTGGCCAGGAGTTCGCTGCGGGAGCGCTCCAGGAAGTGGGCGATGAGATCGTCCCCGGCGCGCGCCGCCTCGTCGCCGAGATGGGCGCGCACGAAGGTGGCGAGACGCTGGTGGTCGGGGCGTCCCAGCTCCAGATGGACGCAGCGGCGCATCAGGGGTGCCGGGAAGTCCCGCTCGCCGTTGCTGGTGAGGACCACGAACGGGAAGGCCCGGCACTGGACCCGGCCGCCCTTCACCCTCACCTTGTTCCCGTCGTCGTCGAGGACCTCCGCCTCGCCGTCGGGCAACCGGTCCACGATCCGTTCCAGCTCCGGAATGCCGAACTCGCCCTCCTCCAACACGTTGAGCAGGTCGTTCGGCAGGTCGATGTCGCTCTTGTCGAGCTCGTCGATGAGCACGACCCGCGGCCGGTCCGAGGGCATGAGCGCCGTTCCGAGCGGGCCGAGCCGGATGTAGCTGCCGACGTCCTCCACGGCCCCGGCACCGGACGCCCCGGCCCCCGCGCCGTGTGCGGCGATCTGCACGTCCTGGAGCCGGGCGATCGCGTCGTAGCGGTACAGCCCGTCCTGGAGCGTCGAGCGGCTGACGATGGGCCAGCGCAGCACCCGGCCCAGCCCCAGCTCATGGGCGACGGAGTGGGCGAGGGTGCTCTTCCCGGCGCCGGGACTCCCGGTCACCAGCAACGGACGGCGCAGGTAGAGCGCCGCGTTGATCATCTCCAGCTCCTCGGCGCCGGGCCGGTGGAGCTCGGCGATGTGCCGGTGGCCGCCCAGACGGCGGTCGGCCGACCCGTCCGATCCGGCCGGACCGTCGCCGTTCTCTCCGTCGCTCCCGTCCCGCCCGTCGGCGGCCGGGGCGCCGTGGCCCGCGAAGTCCCGCCAGGGGGGCGGGGGCGGCAACCGGTCGATGCCCTCGTGCGGTTCGCCGGCCCCTCGGTAGATGAGCCACTCGCTGGGTTCACTCATAGCGTGTTCCTCGTCGTCACTCGTCCGCCAGGGGCAGCTGTCGAACGTGCTTCACGGTAGCGATCCGGGGCACACCCCGTAAGGGGCCGGGCGGCTTCCGTCACACCTCCGAAGGGCGGGCCCGCCATCACGGCGCCTCGAAATAGAGTTCGTCGCCCGGCAGTTGATGCCGCGGGTCGTCGTAGAGCAGGGCGACCCCGTCCGACCAGTACGCCTCCGTGCGCCCCGCGTGCACCCCTCTCCTCAACTCGTGCATCGTCTTCGGAAGACGATCGGCCGTACGGGCCTCCGCGACGGCGTCGGCGGCGCGCCGGTGGAAGTCGGTGCAGACCGCGGTCCGTTCGTCCGTCCGGCGCCGCCGCCACAGGGCCAGCCCGTACCCCGCGTCGAGCAGCCGTCCCAGGCCGGTCGTGCTCTCCGGTCCGGGCCGGTCGCCGTATCTGCACAGCACCGGAACGGTCTCGTACGCCAGTTGTCGCATCCGGGCCGCCACCGGTACGGGCATCCGCATCCCGTCCTCGCAGTCGACGACGGCGGCGCGCATCGGGGCGGTCATGGCGCGGTTCCAGCGGGCCTCGCGCTCGGCCGGTCCGCCGTCGGCCCCCGCCGTGCCGCCACCGGTGCCCGCCGTGCCCCGGTCGAGGGGGCGGACGACCACCGGACGGAGCACTCCGAGCGGCCTCCCGTCGGGACGCGTCCGCCATTCGTCGACCCCCAGCCCCATGAGGGCCGGATCCACCGCCACGTGGAGGACCGCCGGGTCGTCCGGCTCGTCGCACCGGCGGAACGCCTCCGCGAGCGGGCTCGCGAGCCGGTCGGGCAGGGCGTGCAGCGCGGTGCCCCGGCTGTCCTCGGCCACGGGCCGGAAGTCCCCGGGCCTCGGCACGACCGCGACCCGCCAGTCGTAGAGGTCCGGTTCCCAGTGCCGCGACTCCAGCCGCAGCAGGACGAACGGGGCGTCGTGCGGCCTGGCCGGCTCGGGCGTCGGCGCGGGGGCACGGGAATGCTCGCTGCCGGTGGGGGTCCGCCGGTCGTTGTACCGGAGTCCGATGAGTTCATGACGGAACTTCCGGGAGAGGCGGTCGTCCGCCACCCGCTTCACCCATCGCCACAGGGCCGCCTCGGCGTCCGGGGTGGACGGCAGTACGTAGGGGCGTTCGGCGGACAGGGCGCTCATGCAGTACCTCAGGATCAGTTCCAGCGCGCCGTCACCGCCCGGGGCGTCGTACAGCGTGCCCAGTCCGTCGCGCCAGCCGCGCGGGGCCGCGTGGTGCTCGCGCGGGTGGGTGTCCGGGAGCTCGTCCAGGAGATCGAGGAGGCCGCGCGTGCTGAGCGGGGGAGGGAGTTCGGCGAGCCGCCCGAGCAGGTCGACGCGCTGCTGGGGGCTGAGGGCGAGCCCCGCCCCGGCCCCCAGCTCCCGCTGGAGGTCGGCCCAGGTCCGCTCGGTGCCGACCGGGCTGGTGTGCCGGTCGGCGTGGTAGCGGTCGTGGGCGTGGAACAGCGCCTGGTACGGGTCGTCGGCCTCGCCCGCCACCGTTCCGGGCGGCACGGGCAGGGTGCGCAGCCGCTCGACGCCGATCGAGGTGCCGCCCGTGGTGCCGTCGGAGCGGGACTTGAGCACCCCGACGACCTCGCCGCGCGCCAGGTCCACCACGGGTCCGCCGGACAGGCCGGGGTACATCCGGTCGCCGTCGAGCCGCATCTGTTCGTCGTCCTCGGCCCAGTCCCCGAAGGTGCCCATCACCTGGCATCGCCCGCTGAACCGGGTCAGCTGCCCGGATCCGCCGTCGGTCCAGCCGGTGTAGAGGACCGAGCCGCCGCCGAACATGCCCGCCGGGCGTTCGGTGACGTACACACAGGGGTGCTCGACGGGGCGCAGCAGCCGGATCAGCGCGAGGTCGGGGGCGGGCCAGCCGCCCGGCGCGGCGCCCCATGTGCCGCCGGGGCCGGGTGCGGCGCGCCGGTCCTCGGGCATGGCGGCGACCACGGCGCCCTCGACCGTCGTCTCGGCGCCGCCCGGGTCCGGCTTGAACACCACGCTCACCCGACGCCCCTCCCCCGCCATCGCCACGTGCGCGCACGTGAGGACCCAGCTCGGGGCGACGAAGAAGCCGCTCCCCAGGAAGCCCCGGTCGGATCCGTCAGGGGCATACCCGGGCTCCGGGCGGTGGATGCGCACGGTCGCCGCCATCACGAGGCCCGTGAGCGCACGGTACGTGCTCTCGGAACGGCCCCCCGCGCCCCTGCCCGGCGGCTGGGTCATGAGCGGTCCCCGCCGTCCGGCCCGGCCGCGCCCGGACGCATCGGTGCGCCGGTGGACGCCCCGGGCACGGGCGGGGGGTCGGCCGGCATCGGCGGGGCGGGGCGGGGCGGGGTCGGCCGAGACGTCCGCGCCGCGGGTGGGGGCACGGGCGGCGTCCCGGCAGCCGTACCCCCTGGCGCCCCTCCCGCTCCCTGTGCGCCGCCCTGCGCCGGGCTCGCCGGTTCTACGGGCGGGCCGCCGCCGTGCCATGTGAGCGTGACCGTGATGCCGCCCTTGGCCTCGCCGTCCGCGAGAAGACCGACGACCTTGCCCGCCTTCGCGGTGAGCTCGATGCCGAACTCGACGCTCACCTCGTCGGGCCGCACCGCGCGCAGCGGCTCGGCCAGCGAACGCGCGACGCTGGTCACGACGGCGTTGAGGCTCTCGACGCGGGCCTGCACCTGGTCGACGAAGTCCGCGTAACCGATGTCCGTGAACGCCGGCCCCCGCGCGGGCCGCGTCAGCTCCTCCGCTCCCGAGACACGCGCCCAGACCGGCGTGCCGTCCGGCATCTCGATGCGCGCGATACGAGCCCCGCTGTCGGTCATGAAAACCCCCCGATTCCCAACTACCCGCAGGCTAACGGCAGTACGCGACCCGCGCGAGGTCCGTGGACCAGGACGCCGGGACGCCGTGCGACGGTTCTGAGAGGGCTCGCGCGACCCCCGCGAGCCTTCGCCGACGGCGTGCTCCCGGCCGTCGCGGGGCTGTCACCAGGCATTAGGCTTGCCGCATGTACTTCACCGACCGCGGTATCGAGGAACTGGAGAAGCGCCGGGGCGAGGAAGAGGTCACTTTCGAGTGGCTCGCCGAGCAGCTTCGTACGTTCGTCGACCTCAACCCCGACTTCGAGGTGCCGGTCGAGCGCCTCGCCACCTGGCTGGCCCGTCTCGACGACGAGGACGACGACGAGTAGCCGGGGACGGGCGGCGGAGGCGGGCGACCGGGACGCGTAGCCGGCCGCCCCGGCCCGTCGGACGCCGGTCGACGGACGGCCACCGCGGGCCGGTGGACCGGCGTCAGGCGACCGGACGGACCGGGTTCCCGGAATCGTCCGCGCCCCCGGCATCACGGACCAGCCCCTCCGGCCTCCCGCCGAACCGGTCCTGCGCGAGGCCGAGCGCCCCGTGCGCCATCAGCAGGCCGCCCGCGAAGACCCGGCCACCCCTGCGACGCCCGGCGCTCCACAGGACGAGCGGGCAGTCCCGCCGCCGACCGGGCGCCGCCCGGTACCCGGGCTCCGGGACCGCGCACCCACGGACCCGAGAACACCGCTCCCGACCCCGTCGGGCCCGGCCCTCACCCTTTCGCGCCCGCCGTCCCCGACGAGCGGTTCCGCCCCGGGCAGCCCGTCGGCCACCGTCCGGAGCCCGTCCGTGGACGCGCCCGGCTCCAGGCCGGACGGCAGGGCCGGCCCGATGCGCGCGAGCACGGCGAGCACCCCGAGCAGCCGGCTGCGGGCATCGGCATCCGTGGCGGAACGGGCCTGCCCGTCGAGCACCTGGACGTCCAGGACGGTCCGGCCCCAGACCGCTCGGCGAACGTACGCATGGCCTCGCCCTCACCTGCGGGCGGGCCGTCCGCGAACCACACGTACTCGACCGGCCGCCGGAAACCCGGACGCGAGGACGTGCCCGGCGCGGTCGCCGTCCCACCACACGGCCAGGGCCGGCCAGGAGGAGCCGACCGCGAGGGCGGCGGCCCGGTCCGCCACGGCCGGGTCGACCGGCTCCGCGGCCGCCCGGCCCGTCACACCTGCCCCTGCCGCCCTGCTTCTCCGGCCTGCCCCATGCGTCCCACCGGTCCCGTCCGCCAGGTCCGTCCCAACCGTCCGGCCCGTTTCACCCGCCCCGCCCCCGGACGTCCCGGCCGCCCCGGCCGTCCCACACGCCAGGACATATCGCGCGATTCCGACGCGATGGGGCCGCCTCGTGACCCCGCGTGCCCGCACTCCGCATCCGCCCGCTCCCTCGGCCTCCCTTGACTTCCTGGAGCCGCGATATATCGTGACAACCAAGAGACGCGATATGTTGCGTCATTCCGCGTCAGCCGGGAGGCCAGATCCATGCCTGTGTCGACATGGGCCATCGCCGAGCCCCAGAAACTGACCTTCGACGCCCCGGTGACCTCGCTCGACGTGCGCATCGTCGGCGGCGCCGTCAACGTCGTCGGCACCGACGAGCCGACCGCCCGGCTGGAGATCTCCGAGATCGAGGGCCCGCCGCTGATCGTGACCCACGAGGACGGCGCGCTCACGGTCGCGTACGAGGGCCTGCCGTGGAACGACTTCCTCAAGTTGTTCGACCGCACCAGCTGGAACCGCCGGGCGGTCGTGTCCCTGGCCGTACCGGCCGGGTCGGCGGTGGCGGTCGGCGTGGTCGGCGCCGGGGCGGTGGTGTCCGGGATCGACGGACGCACGGAGGTACGGGGCGTCAGCGGCGACACCACGCTCGTCGGGCTCTCCGGCCCGATCCGGGCCGAGACGGTGTCGGGCAACGTGGAGGCCCAGTCGGTCACCGGCGAGCTGCGCTTCCACACGGTCTCGGGCGATCTGACGGTCGTCGAGGGTGCCGGGACCTCGGTCCGGGCGGACTCGGTCAACGGCAACATGGTGCTGGACCTGGATCCGTCGGGGCGGCCCACGGACGTCCGGCTGACCACGGTGTCCGGCGAGATCGCGATCCGGCTGCCGCATCCGGCGGACGCGACGGTCGAGGCGAACACCGCGAGCGGCACCGTGTCCAACGGCTTCGAGGACCTGCGGGTCAGCGGCCAGTGGGGCGCGAAGAAGATCACCGGCACCCTCGGCGCCGGGACCGGGAAGCTGCGGGCGACGACGGTCTCGGGGTCGATCGCCCTGCTGCGCCGCCCGGCGCCCGAGGACGACCCGTTCGACTCCGGCCCGTACGACTCCGAGCCGACCACCGCGGAACCTCCCGCCACTGGGCCGACCGCCTCCGGTCCGACCGGAAAGGTGCTCTGACATGCCACCCGTATTCGCCCACGGCCGCCTCCGCCTCTATCTGCTGAAGCTGCTCGACGAGGCCCCGCGCCACGGTTACGAGGTGATCCGCCTCCTGGAGGAGCGTTTCCAGGGCCTGTACGCGCCGTCGGCGGGCACGGTCTATCCGCGGCTCGCCAAGCTGGAGGCCGAGGGGCTCGTCACGCATGCCACCGAGGGCGGGCGCAAGGTCTACTCGATCACCGACGCGGGCCGCGCCGAGTTGGCGGGCCGCTCCGGTGAACTGGCCGATCTGGAGGAGGAGATCAGGGACTCCGTCTCCGAACTGGCCGCCGAGATAAGGGACGACGTGCGCGGCGCGGCCGGCAAGCTGCGCAGCGAGATGCGCGCCGCGGCGCACGAGACCAGACAGGGTCACGCCGGTTCCACCGACCGCGAGGGCGACCGGGACTTCCCGTTCGGCGAGTTCGCGGACCTCGGCGACAAGGAGTCCTGGTCGTCCGTGAAGGAGGAGCTGCGCAGGGCCAAGCAGGAATGGAAGGAACAGGCCCGTCGCGCGAAGGACGAGTCGCGCCGGGCGCGCGAGGAGGCCCAGCAGGCCCGCCGCCAGGCCAAGGAGGCCCAGGACAGGGCGCGCGAGCAGATGCAGAACGCCGCCCGCCAGGTGCAGGAGCACTTCGCGCGGGGCGACTGGCCCTCCGGCGTGCGGGAAGGACTGGCCGAGATCACCGGACAGTTGGGCACCTTCGCCAGGACGGGCAGCTGGCCCCCGTACATCAAGCCGGAACCCGCGGGCGCCGACCCCGAGTGGGGACGGGACTCCGTGGGCACCGGCGAGCCGGCCCGCGACCTGGAACGGCTGCTGGACCGGTTCCGCGACGACATCCGTGACGCCGCCCGCGACCACGGCGTCACCGAGGAGCAGCTCACGGAGGCCCGCCGCCATCTGTCGACGGCCGCGGCCCACATCGGGACGCTGCTGCGGAAGGACGACGGCGAGAAGGGATGAGCCGCCGGGAAGAGACCGGGGCCGGACGAGGGGCGACGGGCGCACGGCCCGCGCGCGAGCCCGACGGCCCGGCAGCCGACGGGCGGGAACCGGCGGGCGAACGTCTGACGGACGGGAACGACGGCCGAGGGGCCCGCTCGGGCTCAGCCCGCCCTCCGCATCCGCCCCGCTCCCCCGTCCTCCCCGTCTTCCCCGTGCTCTCCGCGTTCCCCGCCTCCTCCGTACAGCGCACGATCCACCGTCTCGTACGTCGCGCCGTGGGCGGCGAGGACATCGGCGAGAGCGCCGCGGCGGGCGGTGAGCGCCAGGAGGATGCGCTCGTCGCCGATGCGCCGGCCCTGCCGCCCCACCGCGATCCGCGGCGCTCTCGCCAGGACGTCCTTCGCCCCGCGATCGAACGGGCGGTGCCGCATGCCGACCGTTCGACCGGGCCGGTCCAGCACGTCCGTGCCGTGGGCCTCCTCGACACGGGCGACGATCGCGTCGACGCCGACGCCGATACCGGCGAGCGCGTCCGCGTCGGGCCGGGTCGGTCCGCCACGGCGGCGCGCGGCGGCCAGATCGGTTTCGACCGCCGCCCGGCGGCCGGTGAGGCCGAGTGAGGCGGCGACGGAGGCGGCCCGGCCGCTTCGCCGGTCCGGCAGGGCCGGCAGCGGGTGTTCGTCCGTGACCGATGCGGCCCCGGCCCGTTCGGCGTGAACCACGGCACCGGTCACGGCCGTACGGGCCTCCGTCGTGTCGGGAGGCGTTCTCAGCCGCGCCCCGCCGGGGCCACCGTGACCGTGACACGGGAACCCGGCCGGGCCCGGACCAGCACCTCGCCGCCTTCCCTGCGCGCCCTCGCGTCACCGGTCACCGAGATCCGCCACGCCCCGGTGGCCGACGGCAGGGAGATCTCCGTGACACCGCGCCGACCCGCCGTGTAGGCGAGCCGGTAGACGCCGGTGGCGTCGTCGTACGTGTCGGAACGGACGGTTCCGGCGACGGCGGGCGCGTACGGCGTGGCGGTGCGCTCCTTGTTCTTCGCGAAGGCGCCGGAGGCGTCCAGGGCGCAGTATCCGCCGCCGTAGCACCACACCCACCCGGCCCAGCCGGAGCTGTAGCGGCTCAGCGAGGACATCGCGTCCCGGTAGAAGCGGCCCATGTTCGGGAGCGTGTTGTTGAGCGGGCCCCATTCACCGACGACGATCGGGACGCGGTACCGCGCCGGATACCGGGTGACGGCGGCCTCGTACGCCTCGACCCAGCCGGCCGCCGGGTCGTAGTCGCCCCCCGCCTCCATCACGGCGTTGTAGAAGTGCGGCGAGTAGACGGTCCGTCGGTCCGCCACGGCCCCCAGCCCGGTGGGGACGCCCTCGCCGACGATCGGGGTGGGTTCGACGAACAGCCAGGTGGACCGGTCGACCGAACGGATCGCGCGGGCCAGCCTGTTGTACATCGGGGTGATCTGCCGGGCCTCGATGCGGCGGGCGGCCGCCGCCAGGTCCTCCCCCTCCCGCATCTCCCCCATCGGCTCGTTGATCAGGTCGTAGCCGAGGACGGCGGGGTGGTGCGCGTAGCGGGCGGCGAGCACCTGCCACATCCGCGCCTGGGCGCGCTGGAGGTCGGGGTCCTCGTAGAGATGGGTGAAGGCGCGCTGCACGGCGGGCTCGAAGTACTCGGAGAACCAGTCGTCGGGGTGCGGGGTGAAGGGCAGTCCGTCGGTGCGGGTCGCCCAGGCCGGGATGCCCCGGCTCCCGAACGCCGGGCCGAAGACGTCCTGGTGGGCGTCGATGAGCACCTGGATGTCGTACTTCCGCGCCCAGTCCAGGATCCGGTCGATCCGGCGCAGATACGCGGTGCTGTAGTGGCCCCGGCGCGGCTCCAGATCGTCCCAGAAGACGAGGAGGCGGGCGAGGCCGAAGCCCCTGGCACGCAGATCGCGGAAGTGCTTCTCGGTGATGGCGGTCAGGGCCTGGTCGCCGCTGTTCGCCTTGTCCGCGACGTTCCAGCCGCGCAGGGTGAGGACACGCCCCTGGTCGTCGGTCAGGCGGGGGATGCCGTCGGCGGGCCGGTGGGTGCCGGGACGGTCCGGCGGAGCGGGGCGCGCGTCGGCGGCGGGGGCGAGCGCCCCCGCCACGAGCACGAACGAGGTGAGGACGGCGGTGACGGCCGAGGCGAGGACACGCCCTGTCCGCGTCCGGCCCCGTACGCCCGCCCGTCCCGGTGTTACCGCAGGTATCAGTTTTGGCATGGCCAGATAAGAGCAGGACGCCCCGTACACCTCAAGTGCAGGTGAGCACGATTTTTCCGAACTGGTCGCCCGACGCCATCCGTTCGAACCCCTCGCGGGCCCGGTCCAGCGGCAGCACCTCGTCGATGACGGGCCGCACCCCGGTCGTCGCGCAGAACGCCAGGAGGTCCTCCAGCTCGTCCTTGGAACCCATGGTCGAGCCGACGACCTTGAGCTCCAGGAAGAAGATCCGGGTCAACTCGGCGTGCGAGGGCCGGTCACCGCTGGTCGCGCCCGAGATCACCAGCGTGCCGCCGGGGCGCAGCGACTTCACCGAGTGGGACCAGGTGGCGGCGCCGACGGTCTCGATGACCGCGTCGACGCGCTCCGGCAGCCGCGCGCCGGGCTCGTGCGCCGCGACCGCGCCGAGTTCGACGGCGCGCTCGCGCTTGGCCGCGTCGCGGCTGGTGGCGTGGACCCGCAGCCCGGCCGCCCGGCCGAGCACGATCGCGGCGGTGGCGACACCGCCGCCCGCGCCCTGGACGAGAACCGAATCGCCGGGACGCACCCCGGCGTTGGTGAACAGCATCCGGTACGCGGTGAGCCAGGCGGTCGGCAGACAGGCGGCCTGTTCGAAGGTCAGCTCCTTCGGCTTGGGCAGCACGTTCCAGCTCGGGACGGAGACCTGCTCGGCGAAGGTGCCCTGGTAGCGCTCGGTGAGAATGGAGCGCGGCTCCTTCGGGCCGACTCCGTGCCCGGTCTGGCCGATGACGGAGTGCACGACGACCTCGTTGCCGTCCTCGTCGATCCCGGCGGCGTCGCAGCCGAGGATCATCGGCAGCTTGTCCTCGGCGAGGCCGACACCGCGAAGGGACCAGAGGTCGTGGTGGTTGAGCGAGGCGGCCTTCACCTTGACGGTCGTCCAGCCGGGGCGCGCCCCGGGGGCGGGACGTTCACCCAGTTCAAGGCCGTCGAGGGGACGGTCGCGGTCGATGCGGGCTGCGTAGGCGGCGAACATGGCCCCGACGATAGGCCGGGGCGCGGGCCGGCGTAACCGGCCGCCGGTGTGACGCGCGCCGCGCAGCCCGGCACAGCCACGGAAATCCGGAGGGACCACGGGAAAAGCACGAAAAAGGGGCGGACGGGTAGCGGACCCGCCCCAGACGCACCCCGCATCCGGGCACCCGTACCCGCACCGCCCCACCGCAGACCTCGGTGCCGGACCCAGGTCCGGGACCGCGACCACAGCCCGGCTCGAACCCGGCTCGAACCCGGCCCGAACGGGCCTCGGTCCGGAACCGGGCCACGGCCCCGAAGGCCTCGGTCCGGAACCGGGCCACGGCCCCGAAGGCCTCGGTCCGGAACCGGGCCACGGCCCCGAACGGACCTCAGCGCCGGGCCACGCCCTCCGCGCGGGCCGCGGCGGCCACCGCGGCCGTCACCGCGGGCGCCACGCGCTCGTCGAACGGCGACGGGATCACGTAGTCGGGCGCGAGCTCGTCGCCCACCACGTCCGCCAGCGCGTTCGCGGCGGCGATCTTCATGCCCTCGGTGATCCGGGAGGCCCGGACCTGGAGGGCGCCCGCGAAGATGCCCGGGAAGGCCAGCACGTTGTTGATCTGGTTCGGGTAGTCCGAACGACCGGTCGCCACGACGGAGGCGTACTTGTGCGCGATGTCGGGGTGGACCTCGGGGTTCGGGTTGGCCATGGCGAAGACGAACGCGCCGGGCGCCATCGACGCGACGGCCGCCTCGGGCACCGTGCCGCCGGAGACGCCGATGAACACGTCCGCGCCGGCCAGCGCGCTCTCCAGCGTGCCGGAGATCCCGGCCCGGTTGGTGATCTCGGCCAGCTCCCGCTTGACGGCCGTCAGGTCCTCGCGGTCCCGGCTGACGACGCCCTTGCGGTCGGCCACGGCGACGTCGCCGAGCCCCGCCTCCAGCAGGAACTTCGCGATGGCGACCCCGGCCGCACCGGCGCCGGAGATGACGGCGCGCAGGTCACCGAGCTCGCGGCCGGACAGCTTCGCCGCGTTGCGCAGGGCCGCGAGGGTGACCACGGCGGTGCCGTGCTGGTCGTCGTGGAAGACCGGGATGTCGAGCCGCTCCTGGAGCCTGCGCTCGATCTCGAAGCAGCGCGGCGCCGAGATGTCCTCCAGGTTCACGCCGCCGAAGGACGGCGCGAGTCGGACGACGGTCTCGACGATCTCGTCCGCGTCGGTGGTCGCGAGCGCGATCGGCACCGCGTCGACCCCGCCGAACTGCTTGAAGAGGATCGCCTTGCCCTCCATCACGGGCAGGGACGCCTCGGGCCCGATGTCGCCGAGGCCGAGGACCGCGGTGCCGTCCGTCACGACGGCCACGACCTGCGACTTCCAGGTGTAGTCGTGGACCAGCTCCGGGTTCTCCGCGATGGCGCTGCACACCTTGGCGACGCCCGGCGTGTACGCGAGGGAGAGGTCGTCCTTGTCACGGACGGGAACGGTGGCCCGCACGGCCATCTTGCCGCCGCGGTGCAGGGCGAAGGCCGGATCGAACGGCTCGTCGGTGGTGCCGTTGTCGGTACCGCTGTCAGTGGTGCTGTCGCTGCGAGGATTGACGATCTCCGCTGCCATGGTGTTGACCCCTTAAGTCTTTCATCGTTTGAGGGTGGCCACTCCTGGTTGAGGAGGGGTGGGCGGGCACCGCGTACGCGCCCTGCGCCCGGCGGTTGGCCCGCCCCGGCAGGGGGGAGATACATACGCGCGGGGCGCGCCGCACACGCGCCCTGAGCCCCGGATGAGGGGTGTAAAGGTCTTTCTTACCGGACGGACCGCATTACGGACGAGTTCATGACCACGCGGTGACACGACTCATAGTCGGAAACCAGGACAAACTCAGTCGATCGACACACGACATCCACTGGCCCGGACACACCGGAGATCCTCCGGCACGCGAGGGGAGACTTCGCGGAAGGTCCGGCCCCGAAGGTCCGGTGCGACGAGATCCGGGGATCGCCCGTTATCTGATTTTGACATGCTCGGACCACTAAAAGCACTGGTCAGAGTGGCAAGATGCCCTCACTATTCAGAGCGACGACACCTGAGAACAGGTGTCGTTCATCGCTCGGCAATGCCCCCTTCATCCGCTGGAGGATTCCGATCATGACCGCAAGCACCTTTGGCCGTACGGCCACGAAGTCCCGAATGGCGGCGGTCGGCACCATCGCGCTCGCCGGAGTCATGCTGCTGACCGCGTGCGGCGACCAGACCAAGAGCGGATCCAACAGTTCCGGCTCGACGAGGCCCGGCGGCACGGACTCCGCGGCCGCCGCGCTCCTGCCGCCGGAGATCAAGGCCAAGGGTGTCGTCAGGGTCGGTTCGGACATCGCGTACCCGCCGGTCGAGTTCAAGGACAAGTCGGGCAGGACGGTCGGCATCGACCCGGACATCGCCGCCGCGCTCGGCAAGGAGCTCGGCGTGACGTTCCAGTTCGAGAACGGCACGTTCGACACGCTGATCACGGGTCTGCGCTCCAAGCGCTACGACGCGGCGATGTCGTCGATGACCGACACCAAGGACCGCCAGAACGGCGTCGACTCCGAGACCGGGAAGAAGGTCGGCGAGGGCGTCGACTTCGTCGACTACTTCACCGCCGGGGTCTCGATCTACACCAGGAAGGGCGACGACCAGGGCATCAAGACCTGGGCGGACCTGTGCGGCAAGAAGATCGCCGTGCAGCGCGGCACCGTCTCGCACGACCTCGCCAAGTCCGAGGCGAAGAAGTGCCCGGGCGGGAAGACGATCGCGATGGAGACCTTCGACAACGATCTGGAGGCCCAGACCCGGCTGCGCAGCGGCGGCGCGGACGCCGGCTCCTCCGACTTCCCGGTGGCCGTGCACGCGGTGAAGACCTCGGGCGGCGGCAAGGACTTCGAACTCGTGGGCGAGCAGGTCGAGGCCGCGCCGTACGGCATCGCCGTCGCCAAGGGCAACGACCAGCTGACCAAGGCGATCCGGGCGGCCCTGGACGCGATCATCAAGAACGGCGAGTACGGCCGGATCCTGGCCAAGTGGGGCGTGGAGGCCGGTGCGGTGACCAAGGCCGAGGTGAACGGCGGATCCTGACCGGTTCGGCGCTGAAAGGTTTCTCCCGTGACTGACATCAAGAAGACGGACCCGGCCGGCCGGCCACCCGTGCCCCCCGCCTCGTCGGCCGCGCCGCAGTCGGTCAAGGCCATTCCGGTCCGGCACTACGGCCGGTACGTCTCCGCCGTCGTCGCCATCGCGGCGCTCGTCGCGATCGTCTACGCCTTCGGCCAGGGCCGGATCAACTGGGGCGCGGTACCGGAGTACTTCTTCGACGACCGCATCATGACGGGCGTCGGCAAGACCCTGCTGCTGACCGCCCTGTCGATGGTGATCGGCATCGCCGGCGGTGTCCTGCTGGCCGTCATGCGGCTGTCGAAGAACCCGGTGACCTCGTCGATCGCCTGGTTCTACATCTGGTTCTTCCGCGGCACCCCGGTCCTGGTCCAGCTGTTCGTCTGGTTCAACCTCGGGCTGGTCTTCGAGTACATCAACCTCGGGCCGATCTACAAGGACTACTGGTCGAGCTTCATGACGCCGCTGCTGACGGCGCTGCTCGGCCTGGGGCTCAACGAGGCCGCCTACATGGCGGAGATCTGCCGGGCGGGTCTGCTCTCGGTCGACGAGGGCCAGACGGAGGCGGCGCACGCGCTGGGCATGAGCCACGGCAGGACCCTGTGGCGGGTCGTGATCCCGCAGGCGATGCGGGTGATCGTGCCGCCCACGGGCAACGAGGTCATCAACATGCTCAAGACGACGTCCCTGGTGGCCGCCGTCCAGTTCTACGAACTGTTCAAGTTCGCGCAGGACATCGGGCAGTCGTCCGGCGCCCCGGTCGAGATGTACTTCCTGGCCGCGGCCTGGTACCTGATCATGACCTCGGTGCTGAGCGTCGGCCAGTTCTACCTGGAGCGGTACTACGCCCGCGGCTCGACCCGCAGCCTGCCGCCCACCCCGTTGCAGAAGGTCAGGGCCGTCCTGCTGTCCCTGGGCCGCCCGAAGGGAGGCGTGGCATGAAGGCCACGGCCATGGTGAAGGCCGAGGGCGTCCACAAGTCCTTCGGCGCCGCGCACATCCTCAAGGGCATCGACCTGGAGGTCGCCCCGCGCGAGGTCTTCTGCCTGATCGGCCCGTCCGGTTCCGGCAAGTCGACCTTCCTGCGGTGCATCAACCACCTGGAGAAGATCAACGCCGGACGGCTCTACGTCGACGGCGAGTTGGTCGGCTACCGCCAGAAGGGCGACAAGCTCTACGAGCTGAGGGACAGCGAGGTCGCCCTGAAGCGCCGGGACATCGGGATGGTCTTCCAGCGCTTCAACCTCTTCCCTCACATGACGGCGATCGAGAACGTCATGGAGGCCCCGGTCCAGGTCAAGCGCGAGGCGAAGGCCGTGGCGCGGGCCCGCGCCGAGCGGCTGCTGGACCGGGTGGGCCTGGCCGACAAGGCGGGGAACTACCCCTCCCAGCTGTCCGGCGGCCAGCAGCAGCGGGTGGCCATCGCCCGCGCCCTGGCCATGGAGCCGAAGCTGATGCTCTTCGACGAGCCGACGTCGGCGCTCGACCCGGAACTGGTGGGCGACGTCCTGGACGTCATGCGCTCGCTCGCGGAGGACGGCATGACGATGGTCGTCGTCACCCACGAGATGGGCTTCGCCCGCGAGGTGGGCGACGCGCTGGTCTTCATGGACAACGGCGTGGTGGTCGAGTCGGGCCACCCGCGCGAGGTCCTGACCAGGCCGCGGCACGAGCGGACGAAGTCGTTCCTGTCGAAGGTGCTCTGACCGGCCGGGACACCGAAGGGAGGGCGGTGCGGGCCCGGCCGGGCCCGCACCGCCCTCCCTCACGTCAGCACCGCCCTCCTCACGTCAGCACGGACGGAGCCGCGACGGCCCCACCACCCGCGCCACCGGCACCGCCCGCCTCATTTGACGGCGAGCACCAAGGTGTCCGACGGCGACGCCCAGACGGCGCGCGCCTCGCCGAACCCCGCCTCGCGCAGGGTGTCGACGTGCCAGCGCACCGACGGCATGTCACCGTCCGCGTGCTCGCCGTAGATCCTGTACCGCTCGGCGGTCGGCTCGGCGAGCACCGGGTCCTTGGCCGCGAGGGCCCACCAGTCCGCCCAGTCCACGGCTCCCGCGGCCTTGGCCCGGTCCATCCCGGCGTGCCGGTGCGCGCGCTCGGCCGCGTTGATCCGGGGCGTGTCGGTGTCGATCATGTGATCTGCGTTCATGAACACCCCGCCGTCCCTGACGAGCCCGCCGATCCGCCGGTAGAGCGCGGTGAGCGGCTCGGCGTGCAGCCAGTGCAGGGCGGTGGCGGTGAGAACGGCGTCGTACGAATCGTGCGGCAGCCGCCCGGCCCAGTCGGGGTCCTTGAGGTCGGCGGTGACGAACGTGACGCGCTCGTCGCCGTCGAAGTACCCGCGGCCGATGGCGAGCAGCGCGGGGTCGAGGTCGACGCCCGTACTGGTCGCCTCCGGGAACCGCTTGAGCAGCCGGTCCGTAATACTTCCCGTACCGCATGCGAGATCGAGGACGCGCGGCCGGGGCCCCACGAAGGCCTCGACCATGTCCAGCATCACGCGGAACCGTTCCTCACGGTCGGGCATGTACCACTCCTGCTGCCGGTCCCAGCTCTCCTGCCAGGCCGCCCAGTCGGTGTGCGCGGTCGTCTCCGCCACGAGATACCTCCATGTAATACCCTGGTAAGGAAAAAGCCCGTTACAGCGTTCGGCAAGACTTTAGACCGACTCCGTAAGGACTACAAGTGGAACTGGCCTATTACTCGGACTACGCCGTGAAACTGGTCAACACCGAGGAGCCGGCCCGCAGCAAGGACTCCCTCACCTCGGTCGAGGCGGTCCGCGAACTCTTCGGCGCCAACCAGCAGGCGGCCCGGCGCGCCACCGACGCGGACGTGACCCGTTTCCGGTCCGTACGGGCCCGCCTGCGCGCGGTCTTCGAGGCGGCCGACGGGGGCGACGAGACGCTCGCCGTCGACCTGCTCAACTCCCTGCTGCTGGAATTCCCGGTCAGCCCGCAGATCTCCGGGCACGATGTGCGCGACGTGGACGGCAAGCCGGACTGGCACATGCACCTGGCGGACCATCCGTCGAACGCGACGGCCGGGTACGCGGCCATCGCCGCGATGGGGCTCGCGTTCCACCTCACCTCGTACGGCGCGGACCGGCTCGGGCTGTGCCAGTCGGCACCGTGCCGCAACGCCTACCTGGACACCTCGACCAACCGTTCCCGCCGCTACTGCTCGGACCGCTGCGCGACCCGCGCCAACGTGGCCGCCTACCGGGCCCGCAAGCGCCTGGAGACGGAACGCGCCGCCGAGACCGGCCGCACGGCGCGGACCGCCCAGGCGAGCACCCCGCGCAGCGTGCGCTGATCCTTCTTCAGCGGCCGGTACCGCACCCGTGCCCGGGCCAGTACGAACTCCTCGGGCACCGTCCCGTAGTCCGTGCTGTCGCCGCCCGCGAACGTGTTGTCGGCCAGCACCCACCAGCCGCCCCGGCGCCGCTCGGCGGCCCGCTTGACGATCAGCAGGTCCTGCTGGAACGGGTGACGCAGAATCACCACGTCCCCGGGGCGCACCGTCGCCCCGTAGTGCACGAGCAGCCAGTCGCCGTGATGGAGCGTGGGCACCATCGACGGCCCCGTCACCTCCACCACCTGGAACGGCACGCGTCCCGTCGGCCCCCGCCCGGACCGATCCCGCGTCGGCTCAGGCACGTCCGGCACCTCCGGCACCTCTCTCATCTCTCCGGCACCTCCCCGCTCCGTCCAGCACCAGGATCCACCACACCGTCCCCTACAGCGTTCCGTACTTTCGGCCACCGGACCCACGCTCACACCGGACTTTTGGCCTAAGCCCCCGGGGCCACCCACGAAAACCGGTCTCTCACGGAGTAATGTCCCACCTGAGAAGACGATCACGAGGAAGGACAGCTCCATGCTTTCCCGCCTGTTTGCCCCCAAGGTGAAGGTCAGCGCCCACTGCGACCTGCCCTGCGGCGTGTACGACCCGGCCCAGGCCCGCATCGAGGCGGAGTCCGTCAAGGCCGTCCAGGAGAAGTACCAGGCCAACGAGGACCCGCACTTCCGGGCCCGTGCCACGGTCATCAAGGAGCAGCGCGCCGAGCTGGCCAAGCACCACATCTCGGTGCTGTGGAGCGACTACTTCAAGCCCCCGCACTTCGAGAAGTACCCGCAGCTGCACCAGCTGGTCAACGACGCCCTGAAGGCCCTGTCGGCCGCGAAGGCGTCCACGGACCCGGCGACGGGCCAGAAGGCGCTGGACTACATCGCCGAGATCGACAAGATCTTCTGGGAGACCAAGAAGGCTTGACCTTCGGTTAGGCCGTCTGACCTGCGGTTTCGCTCGTCATGTCGCCTACCGGTCCGCACCCGGTCCGCAGGCCGCCGAGCACGGCGTCCATGACGGCCCGGGTGCGGCCTTCTTCGCCCGGCCACAGGTGCGCGTAGATCCGCAGCGTGATGACGGCGGACGCGTGGCCGAGGACGATCTGCACCTGCTTGACGCTCGCGCCGCCGGCGATGAGCGCGGAGGCGTAGAAGTGCCGCAGGTCGTGGGTGACCATGTGCGGCAGCTCGACGGGCTTGCGGCCCTCGTGCTTAGCCGCCTCGCTCTCCTCCGCCTGGAGTGCCCTACGGGCGCAGTTCCACTCGGTCTTCCAGCGGCGGTAGTTGAGCGGTTCCCCCTCCTCCATCGTGAAAAGCCACTCCGGGGACGGACGTGCGGCGAGATGCGCGAGGAGCGCGTCGGTGACGACCTCCCCGACGGGGACCGTACGCCGGGATTTGGCGGTCTTCGGCGGACCGACCTTCCCCGACTGGAGCCGCTGTCGGTCCACGCGGATGCTGCCGGCCTTGAAGTCGACATCCGCCACCTTGAGGCCGAGCAGCTCTCCTATCCGCAGACCTGATCCGGCGAGCGTGACGACGGCCGCGCGGATGTACGGCGGCATCACCCGCGCCATGGCCTCGACCTGGGCGACGGTGGGCGGAGTGACCTCCTCGTCCGGCATGACCGGAAGGGTGATCCGGCGGCACGGACTGGAGGCGATGACCTTGTCGTCCACGGCCGCCGTCATGACGCGCACGAGGACGTCGTAGACGTTCCGCACGCTGCCGGGGCCGAGCTGGTCGGACAGGTGCTTGAAGAGCACCTGTATGTCGTTACGGCGTATCGCCGCCAGTGAGCGGGCGCCGAGCGCGGGTACGAGGTGGAGCCGGAGCGCGTTGTCCGTGATGCGCTCACCCGCCTCGCTCGCGATGAGCGAGCCCTGCCACCTCTCGGCGTACTTCTCGAAGGTGACGCGGCCGGCGCGGGGGTCGACGTACTGGCCGGTGACCATGCTGGCCGTGACCTCGTCGATCCACCGCTGGGCGTCGATCTTCCGCTCGAAGTGGCGGGCGTGCTCCTTCCCGTCGAGGTCGCGGTAGCGGGCGCGCCATTTGCCGTTGGGGCGCTTCTGAACGTTGACCAAGTGGCCTCTCCTTCGTTTCGGTTGTCAGTAGTGGCCGCCGTCCTCGATGTCTCCGCTGAGGAGGCGGGCGTCTCGCTCGTCGCCCATGAGGCGGAGGCACTGCTCGTGGATCGCCCGCGAGCTGTCGGGGTGGGCCTTGATGTGGTCGGCGACGGCGACCACGGCGCGGTGCAGGCGGCCGCGGGCGTCGCGGGTCTCGTAGAACGCCTCGACGGCTTCCTGGACAAGCCGTCGGCTGTCGATGTCGAGCCCTTCCAGGGGCGGGGACATCAGCTCTTCGAGGGGGAGCTCGAAGACGCGGGAGAAGGCGAGCGCCTCATCGAGGTTGATCCGCCGGCGAGGTGAGCCGTTCTCGATGCGCCAGACGGCCGTCTGGTTCATCTTCACGCCGGCTCTGGTCACGCGCTCGGCCAGCTGGGTCGTGCTCCACCCTCTGACCTCGCGCTCCAGGGCTACGCGGCCAGCCACGTTGCCTTCGCTGTAGAGCAGCGGCACCTCGCCACCTTCGGGCCTGTCGCCTGCCATCGAACCTCCATCATGACCGTCTCTATCCGAATTGAAAAATACGCTTCCCGATTTAGTTAACCGCCGATCGCGGGGTACAACTCTATGTAGTTCGAATCGCAACCTAGTCGAATGGGAATGTATGCGATACCTGACCACCGCCGAGGTCGCCGAGCGCTACCGCACGGCCGAGAGCACCGTCCGCTACTGGCGCCAGATCAAGAAGGGGCCGCGCGGCATCAAGGTCGGCAAGCGGGTGCTGTACCCCGAGGCAGAGCTGCTGCGCTACGAGCGCACGCTGATCGACGGCCGAGACGAGTTGGGTCTGGCCTCATGAGCCGCCGGCAGCCCCGGACACAGCAACGGCCCCCGGCGCGCCAACGCCGAGGGCCGGAGATTCCCCTGCACGTCGCCCATCCCTGAACGAACGAACCGGTGAGGGGCGGGACCTTGCCCGTCCCGTCCCTCACCTGAGAGGAACGTCTATGGAGGACTCTACGTCCCCCCGCCAGCTCGAACGCATCCGAGGTTGTCTGGCCTGTCGCTGCGGTCCCCGGCCAGGGCATCCCCTGGCGCGATGGGGACCGAACGGAGTCACGGTCCCCTGTTGCACGCTCCACCGACGATGCTTCGGCGGGTGTTCCGGTCGGGGACCGAAACACCCCCAGCGCGGAACATGCGCAGGTCAGTGCCCTGGGGACCGGTCCCGTCGAACCGGACGCCGGGGACCGGACAGAGACTTCCGGCCCGCCGGTCCCCGAACCCGGTCCCCGATTCCCGGGCGAGCGTGCCGTAGTCCGAGCCGGTGGCGAGAGCCACGGTCCCCACGTATCTGCGGGGACCGTGGTCCCCGACGGCGGATCGGGGACCGGGGACCGCGCCGGTGCGAGCGACAAGACGGCCGACGAAGGAGCCGCGCTGCTAGACGATCTGCGCGCGGTGATCGGCCGGTAGGTGGTGCTGCCGAGCGACGAGGCCCTGACAGCGGTCACCTTGTGGGTGGCGGCCTCCCATATCCAGCCCGCCCTCCAGCACGCGCTGCGGCTGGCGGTGGTGGGACCGACCAAGGGATGCGGCAAGTCCCGCGTCCTGGACGTGCTCCACGAGACCGTGCACCAGCCGATGATGACGGTGAACACGTCGCCTGCGGTGGTCTTCCGAGTCATCGGCAAGAACCCTCCGACGCTGCTGGTGGACGAGGCCGACACGATCTTCGGCCCCAAGGCCGGTGACAAGGAGGACCTGCGGGGCCTGTTGAACGCGGGGCACCAGCGCAACCGGCCCGCCTGGCGAATCTCCGGGTCGGAGCACAAGCCGACGGCGTTTCCCACCTTCGCCATGGCGGCGCTCGCCGGGATCGGCGACCTGCCGGACACGATCATGGACCGGGCGGTCGTGCTCCGCATGCAGAAGCACAAGCCGGGCGAGCGCATCGCCCCGTTCCGCTCGCGGTACTCCGTTCCGGAACTGAACGCGCTGCGCGACCGGCTGACCGCCTGGCTGACTCCGCTGCGGAGTACCGCAGAGGGCTTGGTTCCGCAGATGCCGGTCGAGGACCGCGCCGCCGACACGTGGGAGCCGCTGGTGATCGTCGCCGACCTGGCCGGCGGGCACTGGCCCTCGCGGGCCCGTGCCGCCTGCCTGGCGATGACGCGCAACGAGGTGGTCCAGAACGAGCAGACGACGCTGAAGACGCGGCTGCTGCGCGACGTCCGCCGCGTGTTCGAGCAGGAGGGCAACAAGGAGGCTCTGCGCAGCCAGGACCTGCTCGCCGCCCTCCTCCAGGACGCGGAGGGGCCGTGGGCCGAGTACGGCACCAAGGGCCTGAACGCCTACCACCTGGCCAACCTGCTCCGCGACTTCGGCATCAGCCCGGCCAATCACCGTTTCGAGAACGGCAGGCAGGCGAAGGCGTACGCCCGAAACCAGTTCCTCGACGCCTGGGCCCGCTACTGCCCCGACCCTGCCCAACCGGCACCCGCAGCAGAGGAGACCGTGCCCGCACGTCGAGTCCCGGGCAAGCAGCCCGCCCCTCCGTCCGGGATGTTGCCCATCGGTCCGCCCGGCGGGCCTGCCGGCCCCAGGCCCACTCGCTGACACCAGCTCCGTATCAATCCGTCGCATCCGTCCCCGCGCAGGTCAGCGCGGGGACGGAGTGCCTTGCCGATACGGATCACTCCGTACCTGTGACCGCCTCCGTACCTGTCCTGACCAGCTACGGGACGGATGCAACGGACGTGACGAAGCCCCACACACACGACCACCGGAGCACCACCATGCCCGAAACGAGCACCGACAACGCCCCCGCCCGCCGCCGCAAGGGATTCTTCGGCCTGACCCGCCGATCACCAGCAAGCTGGAGCGAACGAGCCTCTAACGAGGCTTCGTCCGCGCTTGCCCCCGCCCCAGGGGTGGCGGAGGGGAAGGCCGAGCGCCAGTGGGCGCCCGAGCCGGAGGAGGGTATAGCCGAGACCAGCTGCCCGCCCGCAGCCGACTCCGTCGCCCCGCGCACTCAGCCGCCGGCCGATGTCCCACCGCCCGTCGAGCAGCCCTCCTGGCGGGATCTCGACGCCCCCGTCCTGCCCACACTGATGAACCGCAAGCGCACGGTGGAGAAGCGCGACCAGGAGAAGACCATCCGCTTCACCCGGACCGCGGTCCGCGTGAACAGCGCCGCCGCTCACCAGCGCGGTCAGAAGTTCGCCGGATTCGTGGGGGACTCCGCCCTGGCCGTCGCCCTGGGCAAGGCAGGACTCGTCGGCAGCCTAGAGGACGATCCTCTCCGCCCGCTGATCGAGGCCGTCGAGGCACACACGGTCGCGCTGAACCGTATCGGCGGCAACCTCAACCAGATCACCGCAGCCATCCACCGAGGAGCGGTGCCCGAGCGTGCCGAGGCGGTGCTGGACCGCGTTGAGCGAGCGGCCCGGAGTAGCTACCGACTGATCGACCAGCTCCTGACGGAAGGCACCGCACATGGTTCCTGACATCTCCACCGGCTCCGACACCCGCGGACTGATCGTCTACCTTTTCGGCCCCGGCCGCCGAGACGAGCACACCGACCCCCATATCCTCGCCGCCTGGGACATGGCCGGCGCCCCCGACCCCGGCCGCGACCCGGCAGCCACCTACTCCCAGCTCGCCAAGCGCCTCGACCACCATGTCGACCTGCGCACCCGCGAGCTGGGCGGCAAGAAGCCACCTCAGCACGTCTGGCACTGCCCGGTCCGTACCGCGCCTGGAGACCGCTACCTCACCGACGCCGAGTGGGCCGAGGTCGCCCGCCGCATCCTTCACGCCGCCGGCATCGCCCCCGAAGGCGACGACAAGGCATGCCGATGGATCGCGGTGCGCCACGCCGACGACCACATGCACATCATGGCCACCACCGTCCGCGCCGACGGACGCCGCCCCCGCACCCACCGCGACGGACAGCGGGCCCAAGCCGAGTGCCGCAAGATCGAAGCCGAGTTCGGCCTGCGCCGCCTGAAGTCCGGCGACCTCACCGCGCCCCGCACCCCCACCGGCGCCGAACGCGCCAAGGCGGAACGTCAGGGCCAGACGGTCACGGCACGGCAGTGGCTGCGAGAGCAGGCGTACGCGGTCGCCGCCGCCGTACGAACCGAAGCCGACTACTTCACCGTGCTGCAGTCCCTCGGCATCAAGGTCAAGACACGCCTCGGCCCCGAGACCGGCGACGTCATCGGCTACAGCCTCGCCGCCCCCCGGCGACACCAACGCGGCCGGTGAACCCGTCTGGTACGGCGGCTCCAAACTCGCCCCCGACCTCTCCATCAACCGCCTGCGCGAACGCCTCCTCGACCAGGAGGTGGCCGACCGCCCCCGATATGTGGCGGACCCCACCGACCCATGGCGCCACACCACCACCGCCATACACACGGCACGCACCGTCCTCGACTCTGATGACGATGCCGCCGCCCAAGGCCACCTGGCCGCCTTCGGCGACGCCCTGTACAACATCGCCAGCGCCACGACCGGCCCACACAGGGCGGAACTGCGGTCGGCAGCCATGGTGTTCAACCGCGCCCGCCGCTCCGCAATCCGTGCCGACCACCAGGCCGCCACCGCCCTGCGCAAGGCCGCCAAGGAACTCGCCTACGCCTCCAACGAGCCGGGCGGACTCGCCATCGCCCTGCTCTTCGCCACCGTGCACCTGGCCCGCGCCGCCACCAAGTGGCACGAGCAACGCGGCCACGCACAGCAGGCCGCTGCGGCCGAAGAAGCCTTCCGCCACCTCCAGGCGGGCTACCAGCAGGCCGCCACATTCGTTTTGGCTGACCTGACCCGCCGCACACCACGAGCCGCAATTGCCCGTCGCTTCGAGCAGGACGTTCGCGCGGCCCTCCCCAACCACGCCGACCGGATCCTCGCCGACCCCACTTGGACCGCCCTGACCACAACCCTCGCCCACGCCGAGACCGCCGGCCACAATCCCCGACGTCTCCTGACCGAGGTGGGCGCCCAGCGAGAGCTCGACAGCGCCGAGCACCCCGCCGAGGTCCTCAACTGGCGCATCACCGCTCAGCCGAACCGGCGGGCTCAAGCGGCTCGCAAGCGAAGTACGGTCAGTGGCACGTCGTCCGTGTCCGCCGCGCCAAACCCGCCAGCCACACCAGTGGCCACGAGGCCCGAAGAGCCCAGTCGACACCGCTGACGCCCCGGTCAGATGCCCTCGCACGCGTTGTGGCGGGGCGCCGTCCAAGGTGTGCAAGCACAAGACCTGTAGCTCAACTCATTCTGAAACGATCAATTAAAGTACCGGAGGCACCCAAACAACCCTTCCCTGGCGAAAGTTGATCACTTTCGATCAGAAATGAGAAGTTCGAGTGTCGGCGACCTTAGGATCGGGGGATGACTATCGCTATTGCAGAGCCGGAAGAGCCGGAGCGAAAACTCGCCTCACGGGTCGTCAAGGTAACCCCCGAAATTGCCGAGATCTTTCTGTCCAGGACTTCGTTCAATAGACGCCTGAATATGGGCCAGGTGAGAGCCCTGGCCGAGACCATTCTCCGTGGTGAATGGAAGTTGACTCATCAGGGAATCGCTTTCGACGAAGCTGGCGCACTTCTCGATGGTCAACATCGCCTCCGTGCAATTATCGAGGCAAACGCTCCCGTCGAGATGCTCGTTTTCGACGGTCTATCAAGAGACGTTTTCCCGGTTCTTGACACCGGAAAGCGTCGGAGTGCAGCGGATACGCTGCTGTCGACGGGCGCAAAGTACCTGCCGCTGCTTTCCTCCACTATCCGTCACGTGATTCTCTTCAAGACGATGCCGAACGCTCCCTGGAGTGGTGGCCGGGCCCAGTTATCGAACGACCGAATCCTGGCCGCATACAACGGTGATAAAGACAGGTACGAGGAAGCGGTGACCATCGGTCGCGAGCTTTCCAAGCACCTGTTCGCAAGTCAGACCGCTGTGGCAGTGGGGTTCTTTCTGACCACTGAAGTGGCGCCGGCCGCAGATATCGACGAGTGGATCTCAGGTCTCAAGTCGGGCGCGAATTTAGATCCGAGCGATGCGCGGCTCGCTCTGCGAGAGGTACCGAGGGACACACGGAAGCGAGGTTCCAGGCGCAGGACGGGCATGCGAGACCAGGTGTCAATTTATATCAAGGCATGGAATGCCTGGGTTGAGCTTGAAAAGGCTAGCGAATTGCGCCTTCGACGCCTGAGGAAAGGGGAGAAGATGCCAATTCCGGTCGAGGTTAAGTTCGAGCGCTAGGAAGGCTTTAGTCAGGGGAGGTTGCTGCGAACAATCACTTCCCCAGCCTCCCCCAGTACAACTACCTCCCGGCCCAGGGACTTGGCGAGCCGCTCGACAAAATCGCGCGAAATTGACTTTACAGACCCACCTGAACTCTGCGCTGCAATGACTACACTTTCACCCTCCCAGGAGGAGCGAACAGCATTCCATCCGATCTTTGCGAATGAGGAAGAAATGAACTTCTCTTCGCTGATCCGGCGAATTTCCCGAGACGGTCGCCTCGGCATCCCGTCCGCCAGTAGCGCATATCGCTCGATCTCCGCCATACGGTGATCGAGCTGCCGGGAAATGAGAAGGATCTCCTCCGTCATGTCAGCTTCAGATCGCTGCACCTTATTCGAAATATTGCCCCTCAACGAGATTGCACCGATGCCCCTAATGCTGTTCTCGAACTCCGGCCAACTTCTCTGGAAGGCGCGCTCCAACCTTTCACGCGGGATTGCCAGGCCGCCCGAAATTTCATTGATTTCGAACAGAAGCTTCTGTACGTCGTCTTTACTGTTTCCGATGACGGCCTGGAACTGACTGAGAGGGCTGATGAGATCAGTAGTTTTCATACCGATCAGGAACGGGACGACGTAGCCACCCTCGACCTGCTTGGAAAGGGCCCCAGCTTCGAAGTTGATCCAGGTGGAAGTTTGGTTCTCCGGGGTCACGCAAATGATCCCAAAATTTGTTTCAGAAAGCTCGTCCGTAATCTCTCGAACTCCTCTCCTCCCTGCAGAAATGTCCAGACTGGAAAGCCATGGGTTGATGTATTGGAGGACGTCCGGCAACCAGGACCATAAGGTCTCAGCGGTCTTCTTAGAGCGCTCTCCGGACCAGCTCAGGAATAGCTTGATAGCGACCTCCGTCCATTTTGACCAGTGCGCCTATTACTGGAATCCGATCCGATTTTCCTCACGCGCCGCCTCGAGGAGGAGCGCATGTTCCGCTTTGAGCGATCCGTACGACTCGCGAACGTAAGAAAGGAACCCGCTTCCCGGATGGCGGACCAGCGTGGATTTAGTTGGATCGGCTCCGTCCCAGTTCGCCAGAAGGGCATCATAGGTCGCTGCGTGCGCGCAAAATTCGAGGACCACGGGCGGCACCTCCCCCTCGACGATCAGATCGCCCCGGGTAGTGATGATCTCCCGCATTTTCTGGGCCGCCGGGGCGAACACTGCTTCTACCCACGTGCGCCACCGAGCCTCCTCCGATTCCGACAACGGAATATCGGCAGGGCCTACACCAATTGGCAGAATATAGCGTCTACAGTACTCGCTCCACGCCTTCTCATTCGTTTCCGTGAGAACAAGAAGGGGACCGTAGAGATCTTTTAACTGACTGCTCACCCGGTCGATTCGCGCCTCCCTCTGAGATCTTCGACTCTCGCCATGATGGTTCAGCCAGTAGGCCATGATGGCAATCAGGATGCTGGCACAGGCCGTAACGATTGCTGTGATCATCGAAGTCTCCATGGCGCCGCTTCGCGTGGTATTGAAGCATGGCATAGGAGGATCCCGCCACCCTACGAACAGCACCCTCCCGGAACTCAAAGTGGAAGTCGCGAAGAATTGCTAGTAATATCTTCCGACTGCTGCCGCGATGGTTCCATCCGTCGCGACGGCCGTTGCATATTTAGCAGAGTCTTTATGGAACTCCAGGGGACCTCAGTTTCAATGCGCCTCATCAGGGCAACTGCAGCCCTCTGCCCGGGTTCGCCTCAGGCTACTTAGGTATCGTTCGGAGCAGTGGGGCAACAGACCGGGCAGCGAGCAGCCGCTCCGCCCATTCCCGGGCCTCTGCCAGGTGGTCGGCCTGGAGCCCTGCGCAGGGGTCGGGTTGGATCAGGAGAGTCGCGGCCCCGCGAGTGGTGCGCTGTGCGGCCCGGGCGTGGTCGAGGCTGGTGAAGTCGTCGTCGATCCAGATAGCAGGCGCCTCGCCCAGCCAAGCGTCGACGTGGTCGCGCTTCCAGAGGTAGCCGTTGGGGTGGCTGGTGGTGATCTGGGGACGTGGCAGGTCGACGTACGGCAGGGTCGGAAGGCCGAGGAGCGGGCCGATGAGGGCGGTGGCGTCCTGGCGCCAGCTGGTGCACCAGACCGGGGTGACCAGGCCGGTACGGATGACGTCCATGAGCAGGCGGCCGTGGTCGGGGTTGAGCCAGACAGTGACCGGGTTGTCGGCGCTGCGGCCGGTCGGGACGACGTCGTGGCGGGCGTGGGTGGCCGGGGTCGAGCCGTGCTCGTCGGGGAAGGGTATAAGGACGCCGTCGATGTCGAGGAGCAGGTAGGGCGGGCGCATGGGTCCTCCATAGGCCGGATGAACGCGGCTGTCAGAGCTTGCGGGCGCGGATCAGCAGGGTGGTGGGCCAGTGGCCCATGCGGGGGTCGTGGAACTCCTGGGCCGAGGTGAGCCAGAAGCCGGCCTGGCTGAGGTGCTTCTCCCAGCGGTCGGTATCGAACTCCCAGCGGGCGATGGGGAGCCGGGAGCGGTCGGGCAGGGTGACGTGGTCGCGGCGGGGACGGTCGTCGCCCGAGGGGCTTCGGCCGCCACGCTGCGGGTGGGGGACGGAGAAGGCGAGCACCCGGCCGGGCGTGAGGCGTTGGGCGATGGCCGGGAGCAGGAGCTCGGGGGCGACGAGGCCGATGGCTCCGAAGACGGAGTAGATCGCGTCGAACTGCTCGTCGGAGGCGTGCAGGTAGTGCAGGGCGTGGCCAGCGACGAAGGTGAGGTTGTTCAACCGTCCGTAATGGGAACGGGCGCGGCGCACCTGCAAGCCGACCAGGTCGACACCGGTGACGTGGGAGCCGTGGCGGGTGGCGAGGTGGGCGGCGTTGTGGCCGGGGCCGCAGCCGATTTCCAGGAGTCGCTTACCGCGCAGGTCGGGGCCGAGGATCTCGGCGCCGGGACCTTGGCCGGGTCTCGTGGTCCATTCCATCCGGGCCGGTACGGAGAGAGGTTCGGCGAGTCCGGCGGCGGTGCGCTGGACGGCGTGGACGTGCCATGGGGATGCCTGGGCGAGCACGTCAGATCTCCAGGAGGTGGAGGACGTCGGTGAGGTGGCGACGGACCGCCTTGAGGTAGGCGGGATCGGTGGCCGGGTCGTTGATCCAGCGGATGGACTGCTCCATGAACCACTCGGCGGCCCACATGCGGTGCCAGCCCAGGGCCCAGTTCTCGGCGGTGAGCCCGCCGCGCGGGGCGAGGGCGTCGGGGGTGCCGCCGGCGGTGACGTACTGCTCCAGGAAGACGCGCAAGCGCACGGGGTGCGGGGGCTCGATGGTGCCGTGCCAGCTGGCGAGGTCGAGCAGGCCGGAACCGGTGAAAGCGCGGGCGAAGTCGAGCAGTCGCCAGCCGCGCTCGCCGATGTGGAGGCTGGTGGGGTGGAACTCGGAGTGCACCCAGCCGAAGGGCGCCATCGTCGCTCCGGCCGAGCGGGCCTCGGCGGCCTGGGCGATCCGGTCGAGCGCGTCCTCGACGTCGTCGGCGTCCTGCCACCGGTCGACCTTGTGTAGCCGTTCGAGATGCTCCAGCGCCCGGGCCGGGAGTGTGCGCAGCCGGTCCTGGTCGAGGACGGGCAAGGGCGGAGCCGTACGGGTGCCGTGCAGGACCACGGCCGCGGCCACGCCGTCGAGGTCGTCGGCCTCGCGGACGGACGGTCCGAGGTCCTCCATGAGCATGCCGAGCCAGCCGTCCAGGATGGCGGAGGCGTGGACCTGGGGGACGGGTACGCCGAGGGTGTGGGCCAGGCGGAGGGCCTGGTCCTCGCTGTCGAAGGGCTTCTTGGCGTACTTGAAGATGGCCGTGGAGCCGTCGGGGAAGGTCACGCGCTCGACGCCGGACATGGACCACACGCGTACCTCCTCCCGTACGGCGGTGGTCCGGCCGGTCGAGGTGAGCAGGTTGTCGAGGAGTTCGGCGCTGGGGTTCGTGGTCACGTGGGGGCTCCGGGGTGGGGTGGTGGCGTCCGGGGCGGGCGAGGGATGCCGGCCCGCCCCGGAGCCTGATCGGGTGGGGTTACGCGGCCGGGTTCACGCGGTAGGCGTAGACCTGCTCGATCCAGCCCGCCTTGAACGCGGCGAGGTCGTCACGGAAGTTCGCCATCGAGGCACCGTAGGGTGCGACCACGCCGCCGGACTGGTCCGGCACGGACTGGCAGCCGTGCACGAGCCGGCCGCCGAGCGCGGCGTGGGCCTTGATGGACTCGATGCGGCGGTGCTCGTTGAACCAGCCGCCGTGGTAGACCTCGTCGAGCATCCCGCCCATCTCGTCGTCCAGGTCGAAGACGACGGAGGTGGCGGCGGGGAAGAACCAGCACGGGCCGACGTTGGAGATGTGCCCGTCCAGCTCGACCTTGTTGAGCGCCATGAGCGTGGCCGCCTCGCGCAGCATCCGCAGGTGTCCAGCGGTGATCTGCGGCAGGCCGAGGCTGGCCAGGTGATCGTCGCGGAAGAGGTAGGCGTACACCTCGTACGCGGTGGCCAGGACACAGGCGGCGTCGGAGGTGGACTCGCCGTTCTGCTTGATGAAGTCGAGCGCGAGCTGCTCGACGGCGCTCTCAGTCGTCTCCTCCACGTCCAGGAGCTGGGCCTTGACCAGATCCCAGTCGGCGACGAGCCAGGTGTTCGACTCGAAGCGGAAGAAGTACTCGGCCGGGTCGATCGTGATGCGCCGGCCGTCGACCTGGATGCCGGGCAGGCGGCTCCAGCGCGGGTCGAACGCCTCGGGCAGCTCGACCGTGATGGTCGCGGTGTCGATGGTGGTCACCGTGGTCTCCGTCTCTGATCGGCCAGGTTCGGGCACAGGAATGCCCGAGCCTGGTGTGGGCGTACGGAACTTCGGGGTGCCGCCCGGACCAAGGGGGGAGCCTGGATCACGGTCGCGCCGTTCCGGGCGGCTGCTGATAAGTGAACCTGTGGTCATGCTCAGTGGGTACGGTGGAAGGCAGTTGAAGCGGTATACGCGGTCTACAGCTCCGGAGTGGAGGCGATCGTGGCGGCGCAGAGAGAACCCAACTCCCGTCTGCGCGATGCCATCGAAGCGGCTGGCTGCACCTACGAGGCCCTCGCCAGAGACGTACGGCGCATCGCCGCCGAGAACGGCGAGATCCTCCAGACCAACAAGTCGGCTATCTCGCACTGGGTGAACGGCACCCGTACCCCGTCGGGCCGGGTAGGCCCGTACCTGGCCGAGGCGTTGTCCCGCAGAGCGGGGCGCACGGTCACCCAGACCGAGATCGGCCTCCAGGCCGGTGATGACGAAGAGCCGGCGGAATCCGACCCGGTCCTCGCGGTCACCGGCCTGGGCCGGGCCGATGTCGAGCGCCGCCGCTTCCTCGCCATCGCGGCCTTCACCACCGCCGGGGTCGCCATGCCGCTCGGTTACGACCACGAGGCCACCGCCCGCATGCTCCGCGCCCGCGCCGGCACGTCCCTGATCGGTGCAGAGGACGTGGACGTCGTACGCCAGATCACCGCCGCCTTCAGCGCCGCCGACGAGCGCCTCGGCGGCGGTCACGGACTGACCACCGTCACTGCGTACCTCGCCGACACAGCCGCCCCCATGCTGCGCGGACGCTTCCCCAGCGAAGCCTTACGCCGGGCCGCCTTCGGCGCCGTCGCCGAACTCGCCTACCTCGCAGGGTGGAAACACCACGACCTCGGCCAGGAAGGCGCCGCCCAGCGCTACTACCAGGTCGGCTACCAGCTCGCCTGCGAAGCCGACCCCCACGGCCACGCCGCCTGGATGATGCGCGCCCTCGCCCACCAGGCCCTGAGCCTCAAGCAGCCCCACCACTGCGTCGACCTCGTCGAAGGCGCCCTCCGGGCTGGACTCGGTCACGTCGACGGTCAGACCGAGGCCCTGCTCCACATCACCCACGCCCGCGCCTACGCCGCAGTCAACGAGAGCCCCTTGGCCGCGCGCGCCCTGCTCTCCGCCGAGGACGCGCTCCTACGGGACGACGGCCCCCAGCCCAGCTACTCCTGTGTGAGCGGTCCCGCCGCCGGCACGGTGGCCAGCCACACCGCCCGCACCCTGACCGACCTCGCCGACCACGTCGGCACCGAGCAGCAGCACCGCGATGCCCTCACCCGCTGGGACCCCGCGAAGTACAAGCGCGTCCACGCTCTCACCCACGCCGACCTCGGCGACAGTCTCGCCGCCCAGGCCCGCGCCGACGAAGCCGTCGCCGCCTGGACCCAAGCCCTGGTCCTCATGGAGGGCATGACCTCCGACCGCACCCGCAAGGCGATCGCCTCGATCCGCTCCACGCTCGCGGTCTACCAGCGCCGCCGCGTTCCCGGCGCCGCCGATCTCGCCCGCCGCGCCCGCGAGGCCCTCGCCTAACATGCCCAACAACCCGCCCGACGAAGGGAACACCGTGACCCAGCAGACCGGCGACCAGCCGAAGGCCCTTAAGCCGGCGCTCGAATCGATGACCCTGCTGGTCGCCGCCGTCATCGTCCACGACAAGGCCGCCAATTGCGTGGTCCTTCTCCAACGCAGCGAGAACGCGAAGTTCGCCCAGGGAATGTGGGACCTCCCCGTCGGCAAGAGCGAGCCAGGCGAGCCCATCACCGAAACCGCGGTCCGCGAGCTCTACGAGGAGACCGGCCTCACGGTGAAGCCCGAGTCCCTCAAGGTCGCCCACATCATCCACGGCGCCTGGGGCGTCGAGGCCCCAAACGGCTTCCTCACCGTCGTCTTCGCCGCCCACGAATGGACCGGCGAACCCGAGAACCGCGAACCCCGCAAGCACTCCCAGGTCCGCTGGGTTGATGCCGAAGCCATCCCCGGAAATTTCGTCGACACAACCGCCAGCGCCCTCCACCGCTACCTCGCGGGAGGTCCGGAGGTTTCCCTCGACGGCTGGCAATAGCGGCCCATGCGTCGTCTTGGACACCTCAAAGCCACCTCGCCAAAAGAGCCAGCGATTGACTTACCGTCACTCGTAGGGTGAGTCCTTGGCCAACGGTGAGCCCCTTCGATGAGGAACCAAAGTGACAATAGGCAGTGATCGAGATCAGGTTCGCACTGTTCCCCAGACAGGTGGGAACCATGCCGGATCAGGACAACCGCGCTGGGCGTGGTGGGTCGTTGGGATTGTCATCCCCGTCATCGGCATTCTTGTCACACTACTCGCCAGCAGGGCGGGCGATCCGGGCCCGGAGGCTCGCGGAGACAGCGGAAAGCCTCCTGCGGGGAGTTCCGACTCGGATGGGCTACCGGCACCCGACCCACAGCAAGCTCCAAAGATCATGTACGGGCCGGAAGCGATCGCGGTCAAGGTAAGCGCCTACGGCTCGAACCTGGAACTGGACTCGTCGAAACCGATGCCACTGGCTTCGGGAAAGGGCTCAGATCTCACCGCAACGTCAGCCGGAGACGGCACAAACGCCAGCACAAGATTCTTCGCACCCCCTGCTGAGGACCGGCTCGCACCGCTACCCCAAGGGTCCCCCAAGCCCACGGCCGCCGCGTGCGGTGAAGCCATTCGACGGAACGCCTCCTATGAGATAGACAATCTCATCTCGGGACGGCAGTTCTGCATGTACACGGACGAAGGACGAACGGCTTACGTCCGGGTGATCTCAGCACCGGCAGCCGGCAATGTGATCAAGATAGAGGTGACCGTCTGGAACCTGGCCTCCTAATTTCCCGACGGGCCAAGTTCCGCCTGGATCGGCAACTACCTCAGCCGAAGGCAGCCCAGCCAGTCCGCACACAGTCCGCAGGACACCCGATTAAGACCGTCGCGCCCCATCGCCAGCCATCAGCAAAAGGCCAGGTCAGCGGCCCACAGGGAAGATCCCCGCAGGTCACCGACCTGGCCGATTACTAGGAGACCAAGAAGGCGTGACCTTCGGTCATGCCTTCTGACCCGCGCCTTCCTCGGTCACCGGGTCCTCCAGACCGAACCCGGTCCGCGGGCCGCCGAGCACGGCGTCCACGACGGCCCGGGTGCGGTCCGTTCCGCCCGGCCGCGGGTGGGCGCGGATCCGCGGCGTGATGACGGCGGACGCGCGGCCGAGGACCGGCCGGACCTGCTCGACGCTCGCACCGCCGCCGACGAGGGCGGGGTGCAGAAGTGCCGCACGTCCTGGGTCACCACACGCGGTAGCACGACGAACCTTCGGCTCTCGCGCTCCGCCGCTTGCAGCGCCCTGCGGGCGCAATTCCACTCCGCCTTCCAGCGCCGGTAGTTGAGCGACTCCCCCGCTTCCATCGTGAACAGTCGTTACGTCAGGCTGCATCGGTTTCGCTCGGCACAGCGGGTGCGGCAGTCCGCACAGCAAGCAGCCGTCCCGCCCAGGCCCGGACCTCGGCCAGGTGTTCAGCCTGGAGCCCGGTACGAGGGTCGGGTTGGATCAGGAGGGTCGCCGCGCCACGAGCGGTGCGCTCTGCGGCCCAGGCGTGGTCGAGGCTGGTGAAGTCGTCGTCGATCCAGATGGCAGGGGCGTCTGCCAGCCAGGCATCGACGTGGTCCCGATGCCAGGCGGTGCGATGACCGCGCGACCAGGGCGGCCGAAACCGCCTGCGCAGCCCGGCTTCGGCTGGTGCCACTGGCACCGAGACCCATCCGGCGCCGCGGTCCTGATCAACGTCATCGAGCAGGCTCCGGTGCCGGGGTCGGCCTGTACGCGTGCGCCCAGTGTCGGGAGCAGCGCCGACTGCGTCCGTGCGGTGAGCGGCCGTGACCGGGCTCGTACCGGCCCGGGAAGGGCTCGCGTCGGCGTGCCGGATCGGTGAGCACGAGGAGTGCCCGGGGCCGGGCGTCACCCGGCCGGAACCGCCCCCGCCCCGCTCCGGAAGCGCGACGCACCGCATCCGCGGGACCGTGCGTAGCGGCGCCGAAGGCCCTGGGCCCCGGCCCCAACTCCCGTCCGGCAGCGCACCGTTCCCCGCGCGAGCGTGGTCGCCCTCGTCCGCAAGACCCGAACCGGCCTAATTGTCACCCCGATTGTGAACGTGGTTCGGACAGCCGGTACCTTCTCGATCAACGTCGGGAGGGCACCGCGTCGCCATCGGGCGGCGCGGGGATTCGGCGTCGCCCCGGTGCGGTGATGAGGCACGGCTCATGGACCGCCGAAGCCCGCCCCGGACATCCCGGCAGGAGCGACGCGACCCGTTCGGTCGCGGCGAACACCTGGGCGAAGAACGGAAGATGTGACCTGCGCTCGACGGGGCGCTCGGCGCGTTGACCGCCTTCTCGAACGCGTTGCCGGTGATGATGGCCGTACCGACGTGAATTCCGATGCCTCCAGTGTGCGACCGACAAGTCCCCTGGGCGGGATCGGTCGATATGAGTGGACATGCGTATCCGGCGGGTATGCGCTCACGACAGGAGACAGGGATGACCACCGAGGGCTTCACCACGTGTCTGTGGTTCGACGGGCAGGCCGAGGAGGCGGCGGAGTACTACCTCTCGGTGTTCAGGAACTCCCGTCGCGGCAGGACCGTGCGGTACACGGAAGCCGGGCCCGGGCCCGCGGGGTCGGTCATGACCGTCGAGTTCGAGATCAACGGCCAGAGGTTCATCGGGGTGAACGGCGGACCGGAGTTCACGTTCAACGAGGCCGTCTCGTTCCAGATCGGCTGCGCGGACCAGGACGAGGTGGACTACTACTGGGGCCGGCTCACCGACGGGGGCGAAGAGGGGCCCTGTGGCTGGCTGAAAGACCGCTACGGCGTCTCCTGGCAGGTCACCCCCGACCTGCTGGCCGATCTGCTCGCCGATCAGGACGCGGCGCGGGCCGCGCGGACCACCGCGGCGATGATGACCATGAAGAAGCTGGACATCGCCGCGCTGCGGAAGGCGCACGACGCGGGCTGAGGCGTGGCGGGGGAACGAGCCCGACGACGAAGTCGACGAGGGCGCGTCAATCCGCGGAACGGGGCCCCGGACCCGCCGGCCACAGGCGTCCGCGCCCGCCGCGTCGTCGACGCGTCAGCGGAACGCGCCACGGCTCGCCGGGCCCGGGGCGGCACCGGATGTCGTGCACGTACGGCGGCGGGTCCCAGGGCCCCACGGCGCCTCCGTACGCCTCGCCTCGTGACCCTCCGCCCTGTTCGGCTCCCGGGCGTCCCGGTCAGTCCGGCGGCGACAAGTGCCGGTAGCTGTCCGGATGTTGCCTCAGGTAGGTCGCCAGGTCCATCGCCGGGTGGCCGGTGAGGGTCGGCACGGCGTCCGAGACCACGGCCATCTCGCCTGCCGCGATGGCCTCGTACGACGTCACCCAGCCGGTCACCTCCCAGTCCTCGGCGCCGTACCGCGCCCGCGAGGCGTACGCCTCCTCGCGGGTCTCCGGGACATAGGTGATGGTCCGGCCGGTGGCCCGGCTGAGCTGTTCGGCGGCCTCGGCGAGGGTGAACGCCTCGGGGCCGGTGAGGTCGTAGGTGGCCCCGTCGTGGCGGGTCGCGTCGCTCTCGGTGTCGGCGAGGAGGACGGCGGTCGCGGCGTCCGCGATGTCCTCGTGCGCCACCGCCGCCAGCCGGCCGTCGCCGCCCGGACCACGCAGGACGCCGTCCGGGCCGGTCATCGCGGGGAGCGCGGCGAGGTACAGGCTGTCGCGCAGGAAGGTGTGGCGGACGTCGGCGACCCGGATGTGCGCCTCGGTGTACCAGTGGTCCCGGGCGAACGTGAACGTGGCGTCCGGCGAGGCGCCGAGGAAGGAGACGTACACGATCCGTTCGACGCCGACGGCCACCGCCGCGTCCACGGCCGTCATGTGCTCGCGTACCCGGTCGGGGCTCTCGTGCGCGGAGACGAGGAAGAGGGTGTGCGCCCCGGCGAGGGCGAGTCGCATGGCCTCGCCGTCCCCGTAGGAGGCGGGCGGCGCGGCCACGGCTCCGGGTAGTTCGGGCAGCCGGGACAGGTCGCGGGTGAGGAGCCGGACGGGGACTCCGGCGCGCGCGAGGCGTCGTGCGACGCGTCCGCCGACGGCACCGCTCGCGCCCGTGACGGCGATGACGGGCGCGGCGTGGGCAGAGGAACCCGGAGCAGGGGAACTCGGGACAGTGGGGCCGGTGCGGTCCGAGGGGTTCACGCGCGCTCGCCTCCCCCGCGCGGCCAGGGGCGCACCTCCACGACGGCGTCCACCGGGACCGGTCCGTAGATGTGCGGGAAGTCCTCGCCGCCGGGCACGGCGGGTTCGTACCGTACGGGGACCGGCAGCCGGTCCGGGTCGATGACGAGGACCACCAGGTCCTGGTCACTGGCCCCGGCCCGGCTCCCGGCGCCGTACAGCATCTCGGCCACTCCGTCGAGCTGGTGCGGCAGCGAGCAGTGGATGAAGCCCTCTTCGTGCAGGGTGCGACCGCGGGTGGACATCTCGTACGTCCCGATCCCGCGGGCCGCCTCCCACAGGGGGCCTTCGGTGAGGTGCAGCAGCAGTTCGGCCATGGGCCAACGCTAAGGGCTGCCCCGTGATCCGTGGTGGATCAGCGCGCGGCGTCGGAGGGGGTGCACCGCAAGGGGCAGGAGCGTCCGCACACCGGATGTGTGCGGACGCTCCGACGGCGCGGCGAGGCGCCGCGGCCGTCGTCGGGCGGCGGCGGGGGTGCCGGACAGGCCCTCAGCCGCGCCGACGGGTCCTCCGTGCCATCAGCGTGGCCGCCGATCCGGCGGCGAGCAGAAGTGCCGCGGTGCCGCCCAGCACCCAGGATCCCCGGTCGAGGCCGGTCTTCGGGAGCGCGCCCCCGGGACCGCCGGACTCACCGGAACCGCCGACACCGCCGGAACCTCCCGGCGTGTAGGGCGGCAGGCCGTGGAACGGGGTCGGTCCGGGCGCGGGGCTCGTCGGTGTGGGAGTGGGGGTCGGGGCGGGGGTCCGCGTCGGAGCGGAGGTGGGCGTGGGGCTGGGAGCGGGGGTGGACGTATCGGTCGGGGTCGGAGTGGGGGTGGGGGTGGGCGTGGGGGTCGGTGTCGGCGTGGGCTCGGCACCGCAGGTGGGCAGGTCCCCTTCGAAGGGGTACGCGTGCAGTTCCTGGCCGCCCGACTGCCCCTCCGACGTGTGGGTCAGCGAACCGGCGGTGTAGAAGCGGCCGTTGGTGCCGCTCATCGCGAGCGTCGTCGTGCTCGACGGGTTGCCGACCAGCACACTGCCCTGGAACTGCCCGGCGCCCCTCAGCCCGATCCCGGCCGCGTCCGGGAAGTTCCACATCAGGCGTTCACGGAGCCCCTCCCGAGGCAGCGACCCCATGAAGGTGCTGATGGCGCGGCTGCCGCCGTAGATGTTGACGAGCACGGTCGCGCCGTCCGGGATGCTCTCGAACCTGATGTCCTGCTGTCCGCCCTGGGCGTTCGTCACGTCGGCGTCCAGGGCGAAGACCTGGAGCGCGGAGGTGCCGTCGCCCGTGAAGACGGTCTCGAAGCCGTGGTTCTCGACGGTGCCCGTGGCCGGGCGCCGGTGGTCCTCGCCGTCGTCGTACGCGTAGCAGCGGCTGGCCCGGGTCAGCCGGTCGCGCAGGGCGGTGTACGGCGCCGTGGCGTCGGGGTCCTCGACGGCGGTCGGGATCACCGTTCCGTCGAGGTTCCGCGCGTACTTCACCACCCCGTGGCTCGTGCCCTCCTCGGCGAGCAGTCGTTCGCCGCTCGCCACGGTCAGGTCCCCGCCCACGGTGAGGTAGTCGGAGCCGTCGGGCGGCGGCACCCGGGAGCCGACGCCGGCGACGCCGACGTTGTAGATCTGCGAGGCGTCAGGACGTTTGTCCATGTCGAAGTCGCCGAGAACGACGACCTTCCCTTCCGCCTCCGCGGCGGCCTCCCGGACCAGGAAGTCCCCGCCGACGAAGATGTTGATGTTGCTGTCGTGGTGGGTGACGGTGCCGTTGTTCGGGTCGGTCCAGTTCGTCGGGCAGTCGCTCCCCAGGCAGGGGCCGAGACCGCCGGGCAGCGGATCGGCCATGGCGGCGGGTGCCGGCGCGCCGACCATCGCCGCGGCCGCCACCACGGTCACGGCTGTTCGGACGCCACTTCTGCCGACCCCGCCTCCGCCCATGCCGCGTCTACGCATAAATGTAGCCATACAGAGCAATATGCATATTTATTTCGGGAACGCCCGCTATGCCACGCCGAAAGCGCCTCGAAACATCCAAGCGCATCCCGAAACGCCCGGAATGTCGACTACTCCGAGGCGCCGGCCGGGCGGGACACGGCTCACGCGCGTGAGCGCGACGAGCGCGAGAGGCACGCGCACGGGTGGCGCGCGCAGGTGATCGGGTGGTGGCCGGGTGACGGGGTGATCGAGTGACCGGGCGGCGCGCGCGGGTGGCCGGGTGACGGGGTATCCGAGTGACGGGGTGACGCGGGCCGGTCACGGAGCCCGCGAGACACCATGGCGACGCGCTACGGGGCGCTGACGAGCGGGCTGCGGTTGCGCAGCAGCCATTGGCGGTACCCGGCCGCCCGGTGGGCCGCCTCGCGGTAGGCCGCCTCCAGCTCCGCGTACACCGTCCCCATGTCGGCGCCCGGCCGGGACACCAGCAGCAGTCGTACGGCGAGGGGATCGTCGCGCAGGGGGCGGATGGCCATGTCGTCGCGCGGTCCGGACGTGGGCTGGCACGGGGCGACCGCCTCGCCGAGCACGACCAGGGACGCGGCGGTGAGGTAGTCGCCGTGCAGGACGGTCGGTGCGAGCCCCGCCTCGTCGAGCACCCGGCGCAGCCCGTCCCACTCGCCGTCCACCGTCGGGTCGACCATCCAGCGGTCCGCGGCCAGGTCCCCGAGGTCGACGACGGACCGGGCGGCGGCGGGATGGTCCCGGGCCATGCAGACGAACTGCGGTTCTCGGTCCAGGAGCACGCGTTGCGTCAGCCCCTCGGGGACGGTCAGCGGGCAGCCCTCGACCTCGTGCACGAACGCGACGTCGAGCCCGCCGGCCTCGACCGTGCGCAGCAGGGCACCGGCCGACACGTCGACCCGCAGCGAGATGTCCGTGTCCGGCAGCCGGAGCCGCAGCCTGCGCAGCCAGCCGCCGACGACCCGGCTCGCGGTGCTGCCGATACGCAGCCGGGGGCCGGACGCCCGTACCGCGTCGGCCTCCGCCTTCGCGTCGCTGACCAGGGCGGTCATGCCGTCGACCAGGGGGCGGGCCCGACTGAGGACCGCGCGGCCGAGCAACGTCGGGCGGCAGCCGGTCCGTTCGCGGCAGAACAGTTCGGCGCCGAGGGTCTTCTCGATCCGCCGCAGCTGGGTGGTCAGGGAGGGCTGGCTCACGCCCAGCCTGCGGGCGGCTTGGTGCAGGCTGCCCGCGTCCGCTATGGCGCACAGCGCCCTGAGGTGTCTCACCTCAAGCTCCATGCCGTCGAGCGTAGGACGGCGGGCAGCCGTCGCACCAGATGTCCGAACCCCTTCAAAGTCCATGAATTCACCGGGAGTTGGCCATACGGCCGGGGTCGGTACCGGAGCCGGTGATAGGGCGGGGCTATCGCCGGTTGACATCATCCGCCGGGGCTTCCGTTCCCCGACACTCTCTCCGTACCGCTCCCGTCCGATTCCGTTCATCGGACGGTCCCTCACATCGGTAACCGGTAGGAGACCCCCCATGAGACACCCCAGGACCGTCATGTCGGCCGTGGTCGGCCTCGGCTTCGGGCTCGCGGCCGCACTGGGCACCGCACCCGCCATCGCCTCCTCCCCCGCTCCCGCCCCCGCCGCACCGGCGGCCCAGGCCGGCTACACGGCTCAGGCCGGTTCGCACGAGGACGCCGCGGCCAACGAGGCGTTCTTCGAGGCGGTCGTCAAGTCCGTCGCCGAGAAGCGGGCCGCGAACCCGGGCGCCCAGGCGGTCACGATCGTCTACAGCGCGGCGAGCGCGCCGAGCTTCCGCACCCAGATAGCCAACAGTGCGCAGATATGGAACAGCTCGGTGTCCAACGTGCGGCTCCAGGAGGGCTCGAACCCCGACTTCAGGTACTACGAGGGCAACGACTCGCGCGGCTCGTACGCCAGCACCGACATGCACGGCCACGGGTACATCTTCCTCGACTACGCGCAGAACCAGCAGTACAACTCGACCCGCGTGACCGCGCACGAGACCGGGCACGTGCTCGGGCTCCCGGACCACTACTCCGGCCCCTGCAGCGAACTGATGTCCGGCGGCGGGCCGGGCCCGTCCTGCACCAACGCCTACCCCAACACGACCGAGCGCAGCCAGGTCAACTCCCTGTGGCAGTACGGCTTCGCGGCCGCCCTGGCACGCCAGTCCTCCTGAAGGCCGTCCGGCCCGGACCGGACGTCCGGTCCGGCTGACCGGTGACGAGCGGGGCCACTCCGTAGGACGGGGCGGCCCCGCCCCCGCCGTCGGCCGGACGGCGACACGGCCCTGCGGCACGACGCGGCACGGCCGCGGAGGGCCCCCGCGGTACGGAGACCGGCCGGAAGCGGACGGACACCGCTCGGCCCGGCGGTACGGTCGCGGGAGAGCCGGGCGTACACGGGCCCGGCACGGACGGCCGTCCTACGGTTGGTTGAGCGCGCCACGGACCAGGGCCAGCAGCTCGTCCTCCGTCAGACCCAACTCGCGTGCGTCGGACACCACTTCGCGTACGCGCTCCAGCAGCCGGGCACGGTGCGGGGAGGCGCCGCCGGTGACGACCGCGCCGCGCCCCCGGCGCAGTTCGATCAGCCCTTCCTCGCGGAGCTGCTGATAACCACGCAGCACGGTATGGACGTTGACCCCGAGGGACTCGGCGAGGACCCGGGCGGCGGGCAGTCGCTCGCCCGAGGTCACCGTGCCGTCGGCGACCGCCCGGCGGACGGAGGCGGCGATCTGGTCGCCGAGTGGCGCGGTGGACGTGGGATCGACCCTGAAGAGCATGGTCAGCGTTCCGCCCGTCGCTGGTCGATCAGAGTGTTGAGGAGCGCGGCGGCGGTCGCCGAGTCGTCGACGGTCACCGCGAACTCCCGGCCCCCGGCCAGGGTCGCCACGACGCCCTCGCCCGAGCGGACCATGAGCCCACTGCGCGCGGGCCGGATGCGATAGCCCCATCCACCGAACTCCGCGAGGGGGTTGATGTCCCGGCTGACGGCGGACTCGATCCGGTCGAGCGGCACCCTCAGCCGCGGCCAGGGCAGCATGCCCGAGATGGTGACACCGCGCCGGTCGACCACGACGTACGGCCGGGCGAAGACGACCAGCAGCACGCCGAGGACCAGCGGCGGAATCGCGGCAGGCCAGCCCGAGGTGAGCAGCAGTACGACCCCGCCGGCCACGAGCGCGAACGCGAGCAGCGGCGTCCACCAACTCCCCGCGCTGCGGGCCCATCCGGCGACCTCCCCATCGGCGAGCGTGATCCGCGGACCGTCCTGTGCCGGCACCGCCTCGGGGGGCTCCGGCACGGGCAGGAGCGTCGCCGCCGCCAGCCCCAGTCCACCGGCGACCGCGGCGACCGCCAGGGCGGCCGCGAGCTGCCACATCGGGAACGACACGCCCTGCGCCTCCCCCTGCGCGTTCGCACCGGCGTCCACGTTGGCCAGCAGCGTGGCGGCCATCAGCCAGCCCAGGAACCCGACGAAGGCGTATCCGGCGGCGACCATCAGGTGGTGGGCCCGCCCGTAGAACTTCCCCCGCAGGAACGTCAGGGTCCACAGCACACCCGTCGTCGCGAACAGCACGGAGCCGCCCACGACGTGCCACTCCCGCCCCATGTACCGGTCCGCCCGGCCGTCGGGGCGGAAGTGACCGGCGATCTGCTCGGGAATCCGGTCGCGGAGGACGACGAAAGACACCAGCTCGACCACGAGCGCCAGCAGGAACGGGAACGCGACGACGACCGCGCCGCCCAGGTTCTTACGCTTCATGAAAACCTCCCTTGTTAGCATGATAGTAGAACAATGGAGTGGCGGGGAGGAAGTCCGGGGGACGGAGGAACGTCTCGACCGGGCCGGACGCCGCGGGCCGGACGGGACTTTCGAAACACGCCCCGGCCACGGAGCCCGTGCCGTCGGTCGCGGCCGGTCGTGGCCGGCGCCCTCGGCCGGACGCGGCCCTTGCGGTTCGTACGGTGACGTGAGGCGGGGCGCCCCGGCCCGCGGGTCGGCGGGACGGCGGGGCGGCAGGACGCCGGGGGAAAGCCGATACGGCACCGGTGCGGCACGGCGGAACGGAGGCGCTCCGCCCGGCCGTGCCCGGGCCGCCCGGGCACGGCCGGTAACGGAGCACCGAGGGCCGGTCGATTCAGCGAAAGGTCACGGCGCCGGACTCTTCCAGCCCGTTCCGGACCAGTTCATGACAGTCGATCGCGGTTCGGAACGGTGCCGGATCAGGCCAGTTCCAGGGGGAACGCGCCCCGGTGCCCGGTACCCGCGCCCTGCTCCGGCCGGGGCTCGTACTCACGGCAGCTCCAGATCTCCTGGACCAGCCCCGTCCGCCGGCCCCACAGCTCCCGGACGGCCCCCTCGCCGGCCGCCTCGCGGTAGGCGTCCTTGACGCCCCGGAAGCAGGCGAGCCCGCCGGACAGGCCCCGGCCGGAGGCCGGAAGGTAGTCCGAGAAGGCGCAGGCGATGCAGGACTGGAGGCGGACCCCCGGCGGCAGGGCGCGCTGGATCGTGGCGAGCGCGGAGGCGAAGTCGCTCTCCGCGCGGTGGGATCCGTACGCGGCTCCGCCGAACTGCAGCTCCAGGTACAGATACGGATCCGGGCGGCGCAGCGACAACAGGCAGCTGAGCGTGGCCTGATGGACGGTGCCGTCGCCGAACACGGGGAGCGGGAGGTCCCACTCCAGGACGCAGTCGCCCAGCACGCCGTCGACCAGGGCGAAGATGCCGTCGGGCGGCGGGGTGCCGGCCACCGGGCCGAGCCCGTCGAAGCTCTCGCCCTCGAAGTCGACGCCCCTGGTGCGGAGGCGGAGTTGCTGCCCGTCGGTGGTGAGGATGACGGCGTCGGAACCCTGCCGGTCCCGGTACCACCCTGCCCATGACTCATCTGTCATGGGCAGGGACTGTAGCCCGTGCCCATGACAGTCGCCCCGTCACCCTCCGCTTCGTCCCGCGGGCCCCGTGACCTCGGCGCCCCTGCCGTTCCCGCCGCCTTCAGTACGTACGACGGGTGACGAATTCCGCCAGGGTCAGGAGGTCACCGCCCCGGTCCGGATCGGGCACCGCGCGCGAGAGGTGGTGGACCGCGCGCCCCATCCGGTCCGCCGCGCACACCTGGGCCCAGTCCCGGCCGCCGGCCCGTTCGATGGCGTCGGCCGCCCGGTCCACCTCCGCGGGTGTGTTCATGGATCCCCGGTAGAGCGCGGCGAGTTCGGCTGCGGCCGGGGTTCCGGACGTCAGCGCGGCGACCACCGGCAGGGACTTCTTGTGGGCGGCCAGATCCGCCCCTACGGGCTTCCCGGTGCGTTCCGGGTCTCCCCAGATCCCGATCAGGTCGTCGATCAGCTGGAAGGCGAGGCCCGTCTCCCGGCCGAATCCGTCCATGGCGCCGACGGCCCGCTCCCCGGCACCCGCGTACAGCGCCCCCAGCGCGCACGCGCAGCCGAGCAGGGCGCCGGTCTTGGCCGTGGCCATGGTCAGGCACTCGTCCAGCGAGACCTCGTCCGGCCCGCGGTCCTCGAAGGAGCAGTCGGCCTGTTGCCCGGCGCAGAGTTCGACGACGCAGGTCGACAGCCTCGCCGAGGCACGGGCCGCCACCGGGCCGTCGTCCTCCGCGAGCAGCCGCTGGGCGAGGGCGAGCATCGCGTCACCGGTGATGATCGCGGCCGGGATGCCGAACACCGTCCAGGCGGTGGGGCGGTGACGGCGCGTCCGGTCCTCGTCGATCACGTCGTCGTGCAGCAGGGTGAAGTTGTGGACCAGTTCCACGGCGACGGCCGCCCGTACCGCACGCCGCGGGTCGCCGCCCAGCGCCCGGGCGGCGGCGAGCACGAGCGCGGGCCTGATCGCCTTGCCCGCCGCCCCTCCGGAGGGGGTGCCGTCGGCCCCCCGCCAGCCGAAGTGGTACATCGCGACGCGACGGATCGATCCGGGCAAGGAGTCGATGGCCGCGCGCAGTCCGGGATCGACGAGCGTCCTGGTCCGTTCCAGGAGAGCCGCGGCCTCCAGGCCCGGCATCACGGCAGCGGGCTCCGGAACCGGTGCGGCCGAGACGGCCGGACCGCCGCCGGAGATCACGGAAGCGACCCGACCGCCGCCGGAGGCCACGGAGACGGCCGTGCCGCCGCCGGGGGGCGCGGAAGCGGCCGGACCGCCGCCGTCCGGGGCCGCGGACACCGCCGGCCCCACGCGGTCCAGGCTCATGAGAGGGGCCGGACGGTCGTCGTCCGGGGTCCGGGGGGTGGGTGAGGGGATTGCGTGGTGCGTCTTCACTGAGGCGTCGTCCTCCCGATGCCGCCCCGGGCCCGACGGCCCGGGGCGGGGTTTGTCCGGGGCCCGGCTCCGCCGCCCGGCCCCCGAGCGGCTACCGCCAGCGGCTGACCTCGACGTTCTCCAGGACGCCGAGCGCGTCCGGCACGAGGACGGCCGCCGAGTAGTAGGCCGTCACCAGGTAGGAGATGATGGCCTGCTCGTCGATGCCCATGAAGCGGACCGACAGGCTGGGCTCGATCTCGTCGGGGATGCCGGACTGCTGGAGCCCGACGACGCCCTGCTCCGCCTCGCCTGTCCTCATGCAGATGATCGACGTGGTCCGGGCGTCGGTGATCGGGATCTTGTTGCACGGGAAGATGGGCACGCCCCGCCAGGCCGGTACGTGGTGCCCGCCGACGTCCACGCTCTCGGGCACCAGGCCGCGCTTGTTGCATTCGCGGCCGAACGCCGCGATGGCCCGCGGGTGGGCCAGGAACAACTTCGAGCCGCGGCGGCGCGAGAGCAGTTCGTCCATATCATCCGGGCCGGGCACGCCGTCGTGCGGCTGGATCCGCTGCCCGTAGTCGCAGTTGTGGAGCAGGCCGAACTCGCGGTTGTTGACCAGCTCGTGCTCCTGGCGCTCGCGCAGCGCCTCGACCGTCAGCCGCAACTGCTGCTCGGTCTGGTTCATCGGCTGGTTGTAGAGGTCGGCGACCCTGCTGTGGACCTTCAACACGGTCTGCGCGACGCTCAGTTCGTACTCGCGCGGCGAGACCTCGTAGTCCACGTACGTGTGCGGGATCACGGCCTCGCCGACATGGCCGGCGGAGAGGTCGATCGCCGCCTCGCCGTACTTGTTGGTGCGCTGCTGCGGGACGTTGAGCAGTCCGGTGAGATGCGCGCGGAGCGAATCGGCGCGCTCGGCGAGGTTCAGGACGTCCGCGCGGCTCAGCGTCAGTACCGTGCACGCGGTGAGCGCACGGGCCGTGTACTCCCAGACGGCCTCGCCGTCGAGCAGGGAGCGGTCACCGAAGTAGGCCCCGTCGGCGTGGACCCCGAGCACCGTCTCGCCGCCGTACTGACCGGTGCCGACCTTCTCGACCTTGCCGTGCGCCAGCAGGTAGACGCGATCCGCCCGGTCCCCCGCGGCGGCCAGCACCTGCCCCGCGGCGACGTCCTGCTGCTCGCACCGCCGGGCCAGTTCACCGAGCACTTCCTCGTCGCCGAAGTCCCGGAGCGCGGGGAGCTCTCCGAGCTCGGCGGGGATGACCGCGACCCGGTCACCGGTCTGCACGAAGGTCACCCGGCCGTCCCCCACCGAGTAGCTCAGCCTCCGGTTCACCCGGTAGGTGCCGCCCTGCACCTGCACCCACGGCAGCATCTTCAGCAGCCACCGCGAGGTGATCTCCTGCATCTGCGGGGCGGACTTGGTGGTCGTCGCGAGGTTCCGCGCCGCCGCCGTGCCCAGACTCTGCTGGGGCGGCAACGTCACGTGCTGAACCTCTTCACCAACGGACATCTGTCGTCCTCTCGAATGACTCTCGAATGATCGGCTGACCAGCGCGAAGAAGCCTTTCAGCACCCGAGGGCGGCGCACCATTACACAAAAGAGTGTGACTAATTGGGGTTTGGACTGGGCACGACGCCCGTCGGTCCCGGTGGGCGCCGACGGGCACCCTTAAGTTGCATCCGCGATGCAACTTATCTACCGTGACGGTCATGCGGCTGACGAAATTCACCGACGTGGCGCTTCGCGTACTGATGCGCCTCGCGGTCGTCGAGAACGAGGATCCGCCGACCACCCGGGAAGTGGCGGCGACCATGCAGGTGCCGTACACCCACACCGCGAAGGTCGTCGCCAGGCTCCAGCACCTCGGTCTCGTCGAGGCGCGCCGGGGCCGCGGCGGCGGGCTCAGCCTCACCGGGGCCGGCCGCTCCGCCTCGATCGGCGGAATCGTCCGGGAGCTGGAGGGCCCGGGCGACGTCGTGGAGTGCGAGGGCGCCACCCCGTGCCCCCTGCGCTCGGCCTGCCGACTGCGCGGAGCCCTGCGCCAGGCGGAGGACGCCTTCTACGCCTCGCTCGACCCGATCACCGTCGACCAGCTCGTCGCCTCGCCCACCGGGCCCGTACTGATCGGTATCAGCGGCATCCGGCCGGCTCCCGCCTGAACCGGCCCGGGCCGTCACCGCGCGCCCGCGCACACCCCCGTCCCGCACCCCCGAGACCTCCGGGCACCACCTGCCCGGATCCACCCTGCCCAAAAATGCGAATCTGAGATACCAATTCTGATTCGCATCGAGACCGCCGAGACCAAGGAGTCATCGATGCTGTCCGAGACGTCGACCGCCACCGTCCGCGCCACCCTCCCCGCCGTGGGGGCGGCCATCGGGGACATCGCCGACCTCTTCTACCGCAAGATGTTCACCGCCCACCCGGAGCTGCTGCGCGATCTCTTCAACCGCGGCAACCAGGCGTCCGGCGCCCAGCGCCAGGCGCTCGCGGGCTCCATAGCCGCCTTCGCGACCCACCTGGTCGCGCACCCGGACACCCGCCCCGACGTGATGCTCGGCCGGATAGCCCACAAGCACGCCTCGCTCGGCGTCACCGCCGACCAGTACGACATCGTGCACAGGCACCTGTTCGCAGCCATCGCCGAGGTGCTCGGCGACGCGGTCACCCCCGAGGTCGCCGCCGCCTGGGACGAGGTCTACTGGCTGATGGCGAACGCGCTGATCTCCCGCGAGGCGCGGCTGTACGCGGAGCAGGGCGTGGCCGCCGGTGACGTGTGGCGCGAGTGGGAGGTGGTCGGCCGGACCGAGGAGACTCCCGACGTCGCGACCTTCCGGCTCCGCCCGGCCGACGGGGAGCCCGCGCCCGCCTTCCGCCCCGGCCAGTACGTCTCCGTTCAGGTGGAACTCCCCGACGGGGCACGGCAGATACGCCAGTACAGCCTCTCCAGCGCCCCTGGATCGGCGCTGCGCTCGATCACCGTGAAGCGGGTGCACGGGGGCGGCTCCCCGGACGGCGAGGTCTCCTGCCATCTGCACGCGAAGGTCGCGGCCGGCGACCGGCTGCGGGTCTCCGCCCCGTACGGCGACCTCGTGCTGGACGACGCCGACGCCCCGCTGCTGCTCGCCTCCGCCGGGATCGGCTGCACCCCCATGCTGTCGATGCTGGAGCACCTGGCCGCGACCGGCCACAGCGCCCCGGTCACCGTCGTGCACGGCGACCGCTCCCCCGCCGACCACGCGCTGCGCGACGACCACGTGACGCTCGCCGACAAGCTCCCCGACGCCACCACGCACTTCTGGTACGAGCACCCGGAATCCGGCCACAGCACCGACCGCACCGGTCTGGTGGATCTGGGCGACTTCACGATCGCGTCCGGCACCCACGCCTACCTGTGCGGCCCGCTGCCCTTCATGCGCGCCGTGCGCACCCAGTTGCTGGCCAAGGGGGTCCCGGCCGCCGACATCCACTACGAGGTGTTCGGCCCCGATCTCTGGCTCGCCCAGGACTGAACGCGGCCGGCCCCGCACGCCCCGCCGGCGCGGCCCCTTCAGGGAGCCGACGGCGGGGCATGCGTCCGCCCGGCGACCGCGGCCGTCGGCCCGGGCCTGGTCAAATGGAGGGGTGAACCGTCCCCCGGACCCCGAAGCGCTCCTGCGGCCCCGGCTGCCCTCCCCGCTGGAGGAGGTCCACGACGACCGCTTCGCCCGTCGGGGCGTGCGGCTGCTGCTCAAGCGGGACGATCTGATCCACCCGGATCTTCCGGGCAACAAGTGGCGCAAGCTCGCTCCCAGTCTGCGGGCCGCCGCCGGGCGCACCGTCCTCACGTTCGGCGGGGCGTACTCCAACCACCTGCGGGCCACCGCCGCCGCCGGACGGCTGCTCGGCTTCCGCACCATCGGGGTGGTGCGCGGCGACGAACTGGCCGGCCGCCCCCTCAACCCCTCGCTCGCCCGGTGCGCCGCGGACGGGATGACCCTGCGCTTCGTGGACCGTGCGACCTACCGCGCCAAGGCCGACCCCGAGGTGCTGGCCGGGCTGCGGCGCGCCTTCGGGGAGAGCGACTCCGGGGAGTGCTTCGTCGTCCCCGAGGGCGGCAGCAACGCCCTGGCCGTGCGGGGCTGCACCGAGCTGGGGCGCGAGCTGCACGGGCGGGCCGATGTGGTCGCGGTGGCCTGCGGCACCGGGGGCACCCTCGCCGGTCTCGCCGCCGGTCTGGCGCCGGGGCAGCGGGCGCTCGGCGTCCCGGTGCTGCGCGGCGGCTTCCTCGGCGAGGCGGTGCGGGAGCTGCAACGGGAGGCGTTCGGCGGGCCCGAGGGGACGTGGTCCCTGGACGAGCGCTTCCACTTCGGCGGCTACGCCCGTACGCCCCCGGGGCTGCACGCGTTCGCGGACGACTTCGAGCAGCGGCACGAGCTGCCCGTCGAACGGCTCTACGTCGCCAAGCTGCTGTTCGGGCTCACCGCGCTGGCCGAGGAGGGCGCGTTCCCGGCGGGGGCGACGGTCGTGGCCGTCGTCACGGGCCGCCCCTGACGTCCGGGGGACCCGTGCCCGCGCGGGCCGCCCCTGACGTCCGGCAGACCGTGCCCGCACGGGTCTCCCCCGTCAGGCCCGCCCGCCCGGCCCCGCGCGCTCACGCCGTGCCCGGCTCCTCCCGGTAGGCCGCCGCCTCCTCCAGGTCGAGCCGTCTGAGCAGGGTGCGGAGCATCTCGTCGTCGATCCGCCGCTCGTCCCTGAGCCGTACGAAGACCTCGCGTTCGGCGTCCAGCGTCTCCCCGGCCAGCCGCCGGTAGGTGTCGTCCGCCGACTCCCCGGTCACCGGGTTGGCGGCGCCCAGCCGCTCCCACACGGCGTTGCGGCGCCGTTGCAGGACGGCGCGCAGACGGTCGGTGAGCGGCTCCGGGAGGGCGTTGCGGGGGTCGGTGAGCAGGGTGTCCAGCCGGGCCTCGGCGGCGGCGGACGCCTCGCTCTGCGCCTGGGCCTCGGCCAGGGTCTCGGCGGTCGCGTCCCGGCCCGGGAGTCTCAGCGCGCGCACCAGCAGCGGCAGGGTGAGCCCCTGGACGACCAGGGTGCCGATGACGGTGGTGAAGGTCAGGAACAGCACCAGGTTCCGGGCCGGGAACGCCTGCCCGGCGGTCGTGAGCAGGGGGATGGAGAACGCGATGGCGAGCGAGACGACCCCGCGCATCCCGGCCCAGCCGACGATCGTCGGCGCCTTCCAGTCGGTGTCCGGTTCGCGCTCGCGGATCCGTTTCGACAGCCATCGGGGCAGGAACGTGGCCGGGAAGACCCAGACGTAGCGGACCACGACGACGGCCGCGAACACCGCCACCGCGTACCAGAGCGCGTCCGCCACGGCGTACGCGCCGAGCCCCCTGAGCACGAAGGGCAGCTGGAGCCCGATCAGCGCGAAGACCGCCGACTCCAGGACGAACGCGACCATCTTCCATACGGCCTCCTCCTGGAGCCGGGTCGCGAAGTCGACCTGCCAGGCACGGTGGCCCAGGTAGAGCGCGACGACGACCACGGCGAGCACCCCCGAGGCGTGCACGCGCTCGGCCGCCGCGTACGCCACGAAGGGGATCAGCAGCGACAGCGTGTTCTGCAACAGGGCTTCCCTGAGGTGGGTACGGAGCCAGTGCAGCGGCACCATCAGCGCCAGGCCGACCACGACCCCGCCGAGCGCGGCCACCAGGAACTCACCGATCCCGGAGCCCCAGCTCATGCCCTCGCCGACGGCGGCGGCCAGGGCCACCTTGTACGCGGTGATCGCGGTGGCGTCGTTCACCAGGGACTCGCCCTGGAGGATCGTGGTGACCCGGCCGGGCAGCCCGACCCGCCGGGCGATCGCGGCGGCGGTGACCGCGTCCGGCGGGGCGACGACCGCGCCGAGCACCAGCGCGGCGGTGAGCGGCAGGTCGGGCACCACGAGGTGGGCCAGCCAGCCGACCGCCACGGTCGCGAAGAGGACGTAGCCGACGGAGAGCAGCGCGACCGGCCGCATGTTGGCCCGCAGATCGAGGTACGAGCTGTCGACGGCCGCCGTGTAGAGCAGGGGCGGCAGCAGCAGCGGCAGCACGATGTCCGCGTCCAGGGTGTACGACGGCACCCCCGGCACGTACGAGGCGATCAGCCCCACCGTCACCAGCAGCAGGGGCGCCGGCACGGGGGTGCGGCGGGCCGCCCCCGCGACGGCGGCACTCGCCGCGACCAGCGCCACCAGCGGCAGTACGTCCATGTCCACGGTCCTCGCATCCGTCGTAACCTGACCATCATGAGTGACTGCTCGCACGTGCTCGCGTTGCCGCACCCCGAGCCGGAGCCTCTGAGCGGGACCTGCCCGGAGTGCGTCGCGGCGGGCACGCAACCCGTGCATCTGCGGCTGTGTCTGGTCTGCGGCCATGTCGGCTGCTGCGACTCGTCCCCGCTGCGGCATGCCACGGGGCACTTCGAGGAGACCGGTCATCCGGTGATGCGGAGTTTCGAGCCGGGCGAGAGCTGGCGCTGGTGCTATGCCGACGGTTCGATCGTCTGAGGCCCGGGTACGTCAAAACGGCGCCGGTTGTCCGTAATTGATCGCGGCAGACCCCTAGCCACCGTGTGTGGTCATTGACTTACCATGAGTGACAACCATGGGCTGGGTCCTGTTCGAGCCTGATCCGCCGCCGGGGCCCGGGGGTTCGGCGACACGGCATCATGGATCGCGATAGCGTCGCCGGGCCAGAACCGAAGACGTACCACATGGCTCCGGGGTGCCCTTCCCGGATCCTCGGAAGAGTTTGTGCCACCTTGGAGGTGAGGGTGTCCCAGATCGCAGGCGAGCCCGGGAATCAGGACTTCGTAGAGGTCCGGCTGCCCGCTGCGGGTGCCTACCTGTCGGTGCTGCGTACGGCCACGGCCGGTCTCGCGGCACGCTTGGACTTCACGCTCGACGAGATCGAGGATCTTCGCATCGCGGTCGACGAGGCCTGCGCGATCCTGCTCCAGCAGGCCGTGCCGGGCTCCGTCCTCAGCTGCGTCTTCCGGCTCATCGAGGATTCCCTGGAGGTGACGGTGTCCGCACCGACCACGGACGGGCGGGCACCGGAGCGCGACACCTTCGCCTGGACGGTGCTCTCCGCGCTGGCCGGGAAGGTCGACTCCTCGGTGGCCGACGACCGTACGGTCAGCATCAGCCTCTACAAACAGCGCGGCGCGGGACCCGGGCCGGCGTGAGCAACGGAAACGGGGACGGTCCGGTGCGGGACGAGACGATCCGACCAGGGGTGGTGCGTGCGGCGGCCATCCCGGAACAGCAGGCCCTGCCCCATCCGGAGGACGGGGCGGACGAGCCCGCGAGCCGTGCGTTCGCGGTGGAGCAGTCGCAGGCGGAGCGGGCAGGCCAGATGAGCGAGCACGGGCACCACGATCCACAGGACCGCAGCGGGGCGCGGGCGCTCTTCGTCGAACTGCGCGCACTTCCCGACGGTTCGCCCGAGCGGGCGGAGCTGCGCAATCAGCTGGTGCGGATGCATCTGCCGCTCGTGGAGCACCTGGCCCGCCGGTTCCGCAACCGCGGCGAGCCGCTCGACGACCTGACGCAGGTCGCCACGATCGGTCTGATCAAGTCGGTGGACCGGTTCGATCCGGACCGCGGCGTCGAGTTCTCGACGTACGCGACCCCCACGGTCGTCGGCGAGATCAAGCGCCACTTCCGTGACAAGGGCTGGGCGGTCCGGGTGCCGCGTCGGCTCCAGGAGCTGCGGCTGTCGCTCACCACGGCGACCGCCGAACTCTCCCAGCTGCACGGCCGCTCGCCGACGGTGCACGAACTGGCCGAGCGCCTGGGCATCTCCGAGGAAGAGGTGCTGGAGGGGCTGGAATCGGCCAATGCGTACAGCACGCTCTCGCTGGACGTGCCGGACACGGACGACGAGTCGCCCGCGGTCGCGGACACGCTCGGGTCCGAGGACGAGGCGCTGGAGGGCGTCGAGTACCGGGAGTCGCTCAAGCCGCTGCTGGAGGACCTCCCGCCGCGCGAGAAGCGGATCCTGCTGCTGCGCTTCTTCGGCAACATGACCCAGTCGCAGATCGCCCAGGAGGTCGGCATCTCCCAGATGCACGTCTCGCGGCTGCTCGCCCGCACCCTGGCCCAGCTGCGCGAACGCCTGCTCGTCGAGGAGTAGGGGCGGAACCCGGGCATCCGGCCGGCGGGGACGTCCGGCCGGGTCGGGCGGCCCGCCGGTTCCCGGCCCGCCTCGGTCCCGCGGGCCCCGCCCGGCTCCCGGCAGGCTCTCAGGCGTCCGGGGTCGTGGTCCCGGGGCGGCGGATGCCGAGTTCCTCGATCGTCGTGGGCCTGAGCAGCTGGTAGAGCGAGGTCACGACCACCACGGCGAGCACGATCCCGGTCGGGATCAGCGCGCCGTGGGACCTCAGCAGCGTCCACGCCACCGGAAGCCCCATGATCTGCGTGATGAGCGCGGGGCCCCTGCTCCAGCCGCGCCGCAGCAGCAGACCGCGCGCCGCGATCAGCGGGATCAGGCCCAGCGCGATCAGGGTGAGGCCGCCCATCTCCGCCTGCTGCGGGCTCTCGGGGTGTCCGAGCATCCCCATCACCAGCATGTAGATCCCGCCGACGACGAGCGCCGCCCCCTCCAGGGCGGTGAGTGCCGCCACGAGCGTGATCCTGCTCGGCTTCGCCGGTCCGGCCGACGGCGAGGGCGACGAAGGCGACGAGTCGGGCGCGTTCTGCTGAGTACTCACCCCTGCAGGTTGGCATCCCGGCCCCGCGAAAGCGAAGCCGGGGTGGCGAACACCACGGGGCGCGGGCACCTGCCCGCCCCACCGCGCGTGGCTCGTCACCGAGCGTGAGGTCATGGCACAGGACTTCAGGGCGATACCACCGGGTAGGTACTCTGGCCGTCATGCGCGCACTTCTCGTGGTCAATCCAGCTGCTACCACCACCAGTGCGCGGACCCGTGACGTACTCATCCACGCCCTGGCCAGCGAGATGAAGCTGGAGGCCGTGACCACGGAGTACCGGGGGCACGCCCGGGACCTCGGTCGGGAGGCCGCGGACTCCGGGGAGATCGACCTCGTGGTCTCGCTGGGCGGCGACGGCACGGTCAACGAGATCGTCAACGGACTGCTCCACAACGGCCCCGACCTGGACGTCCTGCCCCGGCTCGCGGTGGTCCCCGGCGGCTCCACCAACGTCTTCGCGCGCGCCCTGGGCCTGCCGAACGACGCGGTCGAGGCGACCGGCGCGATCCTGGACGCGCTCGCCAACCGCACCGAACGCACCGTGGGCCTCGGACTGGCGGCCGGCACCCCGGGCACCGAGGACGAATCCGTCCCTGAACGCTGGTTCACTTTCTGCGCCGGGCTCGGATTCGACGCGAGCGTGATCGGCCGCGTCGAACAAAAGCGCGAACTCGGAAAACGATCGACACACGCGTTGTACGTGCGCCAGGTGGTCCGGCAATTCCTGGAGGAACCGCACCGTCGGCACGGAACGATCAGGCTGGAGGCCCCCGGCCTGGAACCGGTCGACGATCTCGCGCTGTCCATAATCTCGAACACCTCCCCTTGGACCTACCTGGGGAACCGCCCCATATACGCCTCCCCGACGGCCTCCTTCGACACCGGTCTGGACGTGCTCGGACTCAAGCGGCTCTCCACCTCGGCGGTCGCCCGCTACGCCACCCAGCTGCTCACGTCGAGCCCCGAGAAGGGCCCTCGCGGCAAGCACGCCGTCTCCCTTCACGACCTCACGGACTTCACCTTGCATTCAAAGGCGCCCCTCCCTTTCCAGATGGACGGCGACCATCTCGGAGTGCGCACGAGTGTGACGTTCACAGGCGTACGCCGTGCACTGCGTGTGATTGTGTGAGTGGAAGGGCCCAAAGTCCTTTAAGTCGAACGTTTGGGCTGGACTCCACCCCATAGAAGTACGGCTGTGACCTAGTCGACACCGAGGAATCAAAAAAAACTTTCCAGAAGGGGTTGTATCCGTCGCCGAGGTTTGCGAATCTCTACATGGCGATCGGGACGGCCCGCGACAACGGCCTCCACTGAGAGCCAGAACCCCTCCTCATTTCACAGGACCACAACCAGTTCATCTGGGCGTCGGCCCGTTACCTGCGGGGGGATTCGTGAAAGCGTTCACATTCACAAGCACTGTATGCAACACCAAGGAGAGGTAGCAGCCATGGACTGGCGTCACAACGCCGTTTGTCGTGAGGAAGACCCCGAGCTGTTCTTCCCCATCGGCAACACCGGTCCTGCGCTGCTGCAGATCGAGGAAGCCAAGGCCGTCTGCCGTCGCTGCCCCGTCATGGAGCAGTGCCTGCAGTGGGCGCTCGAGTCCGGTCAGGACTCCGGTGTCTGGGGTGGCCTCAGCGAGGACGAGCGCCGCGCGATGAAGCGCCGTGCCGCTCGCAACCGGGCGCGTAACGCCAGCGCCTGAGCCGACGCCACCGCTACGAGCCTCAGCCCGGCGGCGCGTACAGCGCGTACGCACAACCCCGCCCCCGAGTCGCAGCGCGCAGTACCCCCCAAAGCGCATGCATGAACAGCGAGCCCGGACCGTCCACCACGGTCCGGGCTCGCTGCCGTCTGTACCGCCGGAACCGGCACCCCTCTGCCGAACGGGACTACTTGTGGGACCGGACCGGGATGTCGAGGACGACCTGGGTGCCACGCCCCGGCGCCGGGATCATCGCGAAGGTCCCGCCCAGCTCCCCCTCCACCAGCGTCCGCACGATCTGCAGACCCAGGTTGCCGGCGCTCTGCGGGTCGAAGCCCTCGGGCAGACCGCATCCGTCGTCCTGAACCGTGATCAGCAGCCGCTGTTCGACGGAGGTGCCGCCGCGCACCGCGGACACGTCCACCGTGCCGTGCTCGGCGAGTGTGAAGGCGTGCTCCAGCGCGTTCTGCAGGACCTCCGTGAGAACCATCGCCAGCGGGGTGGCCACCTCGGCGTCGAGGATGCCGAAGCGCCCCGTGCGGCGGCAGGTGACCTTGCCCGGAGAGATCTCCGCGACCATGGCGATGACCCGGTCGGCGATCTCGTCGAACTCCACCCGCTCATCCAGATTCTGAGACAGCGTCTCATGGACGATGGCGATCGAACCGACGCGCCGCACTGCCTCGTTGAGGGCCTCGCGCCCCCGGACCGAGTCCATCCGCCGGGCCTGGAGCCGCAACAGGGCGGCGACGGTCTGGAGGTTGTTCTTCACCCGGTGGTGGATCTCCCGGATGGTGGCGTCCTTGGTGATCAGCTCCCGCTCGCGGCGGCGCAGTTCGGTGACGTCCCTCAGGAGGACCAGCGAACCGATCCGGACACCCTTGGGCTTGAGCGGGATGGCCCGGAGTTGGATCACTCCGCCCGCGCCCTCGACCTCGAACTCACGGGGCGCGTAGCCACTGGCCAGTTTGACCAGCGCCTCGTCCACCGGGCCCCGGGACGGGGCGAGTTCGGCGGTGATCGAGCCCAGGTGCTGGCCGACCAGGTCGGAGGCGAGACCGAGGCGGTGGTACGCGGAGAGGCCGTTGGGGCTGGCGTACTGCACGACGCCGTCGGCGTCGAGCCGGAGCAGCCCGTCGCCGACGCGGGGCGAGGCGTCCATGTCGACCTGCTGGCCGGGGAACGGGAAGGTCCCGGCGGCGATCATCTGGGCCAGGTCGGAGGCCGACTGCAGATAGGTGAGCTCCAGCCGGGACGGCGTGCGCACGGTCAGCAGGTTGGTGTTGCGGGCGATCACACCGAGGACCCGGCCCTCCCGGCGCACGGGGATCGACTCCACCCGCACCGGGACCTCCTCGCGCCATTCCGGGTCGCCCTCGCGCACGATCCGGCCCTCGTCCAGCGCCACGTCGAGCATCGGCCGGCGACCGCGCGGCACCAGGTGTCCCACCATGTCGTTCTGGTAGGAGGTCGGTCCGGTGTTGGGCCTCATCTGGGCCACGGACACGTAGCGGGTGCCGTCGCGGGTGGGGACCCAGAGCACGAGGTCGGCGAAGGACAGGTCGGAGAGCAATTGCCACTCCGAGACCAGCAGATGCAGCCACTCCAGGTCGGTGTCACCGAGGGCTGTGTGCTGGCGGACGAGGTCGTTCATGGAGGGCACGTGTGCGAGCGTACCCGCGCCCGGGGCATGGTTCCGAACCGGACGACGCCGTCGTACGTGGAAGGAAACGGGCCCGTGGAATTGCCGTGCCCCGATGGATGGACAGGGACGAATGGTCTAGTCCACAATGCTGGGGACAGAGCTTCCGCTCTCCCCGCACAGGAGGGCGGATCGAGGCATCCGCGCTCTCTGCCCTGACCGCGCGGGCGCCTCTCCCGGCCGACGGCACCGCACACCGCCGGCCGAGCGGGCCGTCCGGTGGACGGTCACATTCCGGGCTGCGGTGCCGGACGGGCTGAGGGTCCCGTCCCGGCGCCGCGGCCCGCGGGTGTTTCCGGGCCCCACGGCCCGCGGTGCCTCCCACGATCCGCGTGCTCCCCCCGGGCCCGATATGTAAGCGGGTCCGGGGGATCCGGCCCGGCGTCAGCGGGACCCGGCGAGCCGGGCCGCGTCAGCGGGTCTCGGTGATCTTGGCCAGGGCGCGCGGGGCGTCCGGGTCCTGGCCGCGCGCGATCGCCACCTCGTACGCCAGCCTCTGCAGCGGCAGGATCTCCAGCACCGGCTGGACCTCCTCGGCGACCCCGGCCGTCGGCAGTACGAAGCCCGCGGACGCCTCAGCCACCCGCGCCTCGGGACCGACCACGACGAGATCCGCGCCCCGGGCCCGCAGCCGGTTCAGGACCGGGCCGAGCGCCTCGCCGCCCCGGCCGTCGGTGACGACCGCGATCACCGGGGAGACGTTGTCCACCATGGCGAGCGGGCCGTGCAGCAGATCGGCGCCGGAGTAGGAGAGGGCGGGGATGTAACTCGTCTCCATCAGCTTGAGCGCGGCCTCCTTGGCCGTCGGATAGCCGTAGCCGCGCGAGGTGATGACCATGCGCTCCGCGAAGCGGTAGCGCGACGCCAGGGCCCTGACCTCCTCGCGGCGGGCCAGGACCGCCTCGGCCGTCTCCGGCAGGACCGCGGCCGCCGCGCCGTCGCCGCCGCGCAGGCCCTCCACGAAGAGATAGAGGGACAGCAGGGAGGCGGTGTACGTCTTGGTGGCCGGGAGGGCCCGCTCCGGGCCCGCCAGCACGTCGATGTGGTACTCGGAGACCGCGGCGAGCGGCGAGTCCGGGTTGTTGGTGACGGCCAGGGTGATCGCCCCGGCCTCCCGGGCCGCCCCGGTGGAGGCCACCAGGTCGGGCGAGCTCCCGGACTGGCTGACGGTGACGGCCAGGACGTCCGCCAGCCTGGGCCTGGCCCCGTACGCGGTCGTGGTGGACATCGAGGTCAGGCCGCAGGGCAGCCCGAGCCGGATCTCCAGCAGGTACTTGGCGTAGAGCGCGGCGTTGTCCGAGGTGCCGCGGGCGGCGAGGAGGGCGAAGCGCGGCTCGCGTGCCGCGATCTCGGCGGCCACCTCACGGATCGCGGGGGCGCCCCGGTCGAGGACACGCCGCAGCGCCGCGGGCTGCTCGGCCATCTCACGGGCCATGATCCGGCCCGGTTGCTCGCTCTCCCCCGCCGAGGACGTGGCTGCCATGTCGAGTGCCTCCCGGTCCTCCCAGGGGTGTTCCGATACGACCCCTGTCCGGAAAGTGTTCCCGTGCGCCGGAGACACCTCCCGGACCAGTCGAACACGGGGGCGCGCAGGCCCGCCAGCGGGGCGCGGCCGGGACGGGCACGGCCGCCCCCGTCCACGCCGTGTCCACGCCTTGTCCACGCCGTGTCCGCGTCGCCCGCTTCTGCTAGATTGGAAGCTTGATTGGTCTATACCACCTGATACCACTCTTCAGATCGGCAGGCCCAGCGTGGAAGTTGTCATCGTCCCGGACGCCAAGGCAGGCGGCGAACTCATCGCGGAGGCCATCGGCGCCCTGCTGAGCCGCAAGCCCGACGCCCTTCTCGGCGTTGCCACCGGCTCTACCCCGCTGCCCATCTACCGCGCGCTGGCGGAGAAGGTCCGCTCCGGTGCCGTGGACGTCTCGCGCGCCCGCATCTGCCAGCTCGACGAGTACGTCGGACTGCCCGCGGGCCACCCGGAGTCCTACCGCTCCGTGGTGCTGCGCGAGGTCGTCGAACCGCTCGGCCTGTCCGAGGAGTCCTTCATGGGCCCCGACGGCTCCGCCGAGGACATCCCGGCCGCCTGCGAGGCGTACGACAAGGCGCTCGCCGAGGCCGGCGGGGTCGACATCCAGCTCCTCGGCATCGGCACCGACGGCCACATCGGCTTCAACGAGCCGTGCTCCTCGCTCGCGTCCCGGACCCGGATCAAGACGCTCACCGAGCAGACCCGGATCGACAACGCGCGCTTCTTCGACGACGACGTCTCCCAGGTGCCGCACCACGTGATCACCCAGGGCATCGGCACCATCCTGGAGGCCCGTCACCCGATCCTGCTCGCCACCGGCGAGGGCAAGGCGGACGCCGTGGCGCAGACGGTGGAGGGGCCGGTGGCCTCGGTCGTGCCGGCCTCGGCGCTGCAGCTGCACCCGCACGCGACGGTGGTGGTCGACGAGGCCGCCGCCTCCAAGCTGAAGCTGGCGGACTACTTCCGTGCCACGTACGCGGCGAAGCCGTCCTGGCAGGGGCTGTAGACACACCGCGGCCCGGCCGGAGACGTCAGGAGGCCCGGAGCACCCGCCTCGGGTGCTCCGGGCCTCCTGGCATCCGGACCGGCACGATCCGCGCGAACGGACAGCCCAGCCCGTGCGGGCGGACGTCGTACGGGACCGGGGTGTGGTGCGGCCCCCTCTCCCCGCACCACGCCTCGGTTCTCAGTCCTCCGTGCCGCCCCGCGCGATGATCTCCGCGGCCGCCTGCCCGCAGACGCGGGCGGCGCCGTGCGTGGCGATGTGCAGGGCTCCCCTGGCGGGTGCCTGCGGGACACCCATCTCGACCACGACCGTGTCGGGGCGCCGCGCGACCAGGGCGTCCAGGGCCTCGCCCATCCAGGGGTGACGGTGGGCGTCGCGGACGACCACGACGATGCGCCGCTCCCCCGCCGCCCGCACCACGGCGGCCGCGGGCTCCCCCGTCCCGCCGTCGTACGTGCCCGTCCGCGTGCCCGGCACCAGCCGGTCCAGCTCTGCGGCCACGCCCCAGGGCGTCTCGTCTCCGACCGCGATGTTCGACGCGGAGGTGAACGAGGCGACGTAGGCGGGCGCGGTCAGCGGCTCGGCGGAGCCGGTCACGCGCACGGCGCGGCGGGCGGCGACCAGGCCGATGCCGGAACCGGCCGCGGTGCCGGGCGCGGTCCCCTCCTGCGCTGCCGCGCCCGGCTCCGAACCGGCCCCCTTCGCCGCCCGCGTCCAGGACGCGAGGGCGCGTACCCGCGCGGCCGCGTCCGCGAGCCGCTCCTCGGGGAGTTCACCGCTGCGCACCGCCGCGACCAGCGCGTCGCGCAGCCGCAGCACGGTGCCGTCGTCCTCCAGGCCGCCGCCGACGCACAGCGCGTCGGCGCCCGCGGCGATGGCGAGGACGGAACCGCGCTCGATGCCGTAGGTCCCGGCGATGGCCCGCATCTCGACGGCGTCGGTGACGATCAGGCCGTCGTAGCCCAGTTCCTCGCGCAGCAGGCCGGTGAGGATCCGCGGGCTGACCGTCCCGGGGCGGTCGGCGTCGAGCGCGGGGAGCAGGATGTGCGCGCTCATCACGCACTTGGAGCCCGCCTCGATGGCGGCGCGGAAGGGCACCAGCTCCCGGGCGTGCAGGGTCTCCAGGTCGACGTCGATGCGGGGCATCGCGTGGTGCGAGTCGATGGCGGTGTCGCCGTGCCCGGGGAAGTGCTTGGTGCAGGCCGCGACTCCGGACGCCTGGAGCCCCTCGATGTACGCGGCGGTGTGCCGGGCGACGAGCCGGGTGTCGGCGCCGAAGGCGCGCACGCCGATGATCGGGTTGTCCGGGTTGGAGTTGATGTCCGCGGACGGGGCCCAGTTGAGGTCGACGCCGCACTCGGCGAGCCGGCGGCCCAGCTCCTGGGCGACCGCGCGGGTCAGGTCCACGTCGTCGACGTACCCGAGCGCGAGGTTGCCGGGGAAGGAGGAGCCGGTGCGGACCTCCAGCCGGGTGACGTCGCCGCCCTCCTCGTCGATCGCCACGAGGAGGTCCTCGCGCTCGGCCCTGAGCTGGGTGGTGAGTGCGGTGACCTGCTCGGGCGTCTGGACGTTGCGGCCGAACAGCGCGACGGAGGCGAGCCCTTCGTCGACCCTGCGCAGCACCCAGTCCGGGGCGGTGGTGCCGGTGAATCCGGGCTGGAGGACGGCGAGGGCGTCACGGGTGAGGGTGTCCGTGGCAGAGGTCAGGGTGGTCATGAGGCAGCGTTATCCCTTCACGGCGCCGTCGGTGAGGCCGCTGACGGCCCTGCGTTGCAGGAAGACGAAGAGGATGAGGATCGGGATGGCGAAGATCGACGCCGCGGCCATGGTGGCGCCCCAGTCGTTGCCGAACTGGCTCTGGAACTGCGAGAGCCACAGCGGCAGCGTCTTGGCCTCGGGGTCCTTGTTGAGGATCAGGACCAGCGGGAACTCGTTCCACGCGGTGATGAAGCCGAAGAGCGAGGTGGCCATCAGTCCGGGCGCGAGGAGCGGCAGGATCACCTTGACGAACGCCTGCGGGCGGGTGCAGCCGTCGACCATGGCGGACTCCTCCAGTTCCTTGGGCACCGCGGCGACGTAGCCGCGCAGCGTGAGGAGCGTGAAGGGGAGCACCATCATCATGTAGAAGAGCGTCAGCGGGACCAGGCTGTTGAGCATGTCCGCGTCGCGCACCAGCATGTAGATCGCGATGACCATGACCTCCCAGGGCGCCATCTGGGCCACCATGAACGTCACGATCAGGCCCTTGCGTCCCCGGAACCGCATGCGCGCCACGGCGAACGAGGCGAAGAGCGCGAGGAACAGGGAGAAGATCACCGCGAGCAGGGTGACGGTCAGCGAGTTCCGGACCAGTGTCCAGAAGTGCTCCACGCCGACGGCCTTCTCGAAGTGCTCGAAGGTGATCTCGGTGGGGAACCAGACCGGGGTCTCGGTGATGATGTCGCCGGTGGGCTTGAAGGCCGTGGTGAACATCCAGTAGACGGGGAAGACCAGCCCGACGAACAGGATGACGGCGAGGGCGTTGGGCCAGACGCGGCCGAACAGCGAGCGCTTCACAGCTCGTCCTCCTCTTGCTTGAGAACGATGCGGAGGTAGTAGGAGGTCAGCCCCAGCATGATCAGGATGGTGAGCAGGGAGATCGCGGCACCCATGCCGTAGTGCTGGTTGCCGACACCCTCGACGAACGCGTAGATCGGCAGCGTCTCGGTGAGGCGGGTGGGTCCGCCCTGGTTGATGATGTAGATCTGCGGGAACGCCTTGAAGACCCAGATGACTTCGAGGAAGGTCGTGGCGTAGAGGAAGGGCCGCAGGAAGGGCATGGTCACGGAGGTGAAGCTCTTCCAGGCGCCGGCGCCGTCGAGCGAGGCCGCCTCGTACAGTTCCTTGGGGATGGTCGTGGTCGCCGCGTAGAGGTTGATCGCGACGAACGGGATCGACTGCCAGACGATCATCAGGGTGACCACGAAGAACGTGGAGAACTGCGATCCGGTCCAGTTGAAGTCGGCCATCGAGTGCCAGCCGAGCTTGTCCAGGACGTAGTTGACGACCCCGAAGCGCGAGGCGAACAGCCACTGGTACACCGTCGAGGCGGCCACGATCGGCATGGCCCAGGCGAGGATGAGCCCGAGCATCAGGGCGAAGCGCATCTTCTTGCCGAGGCGGGCGAGGAGCAGGCCTATGAGGGTGCCGAGCACCATGATCAGCCCGACGTTGACCGCGGTGAAGACGATGGTGCGGAGGGTGACTCTCCAGAAGTCCTCACCGGTGAGGATCTCCTGGTAGTTCTTGAAGCCGTTCCACTCGGTGACATGCTGGATGAGCTGCCCCATGTTGAGGTTCTGGAACGACAGCAGGATGTTCTTCACCAGGGGATACCCGAGGAAGACCGCCGTCACCGCGAGCGCGGGAACCATCAGCAGGTACGGCGCGGCGCCGGCACCCACTCTCCGCTTTCTGTCCCCGTGCTGCCCGACGGGTGGTGTCCCGCCCTGACCGCGGACCGCGGCCGTCTTGGCCACGTCCGAGGGATCGGTTTGCACTGCCATGCTCGCCATCTCTTCCAACAAAGCCCTACACGGAACGGCGCGTACGGCCGGGGCGGCGGGTGGTGACCCGCCGCCCCGGCGCGGGACGCGTGACTGCGATTACTGCTGCTGGCTGAGGCGCTTGTTGAGCTCGCCCTCGACCTGCTTGGCGGCGTCGGCCGGCGACTTGCCCTGCAGGACCAGCGTCATGTAGGTCTTGATCGGGTTCGGCGGGTTCTCGACCGGCGCCCACTCCGGGATCAGCGGCGTGGTACCACCGGACTTGGAGGCGGCCGGACCGGCTGCCTCGGCCGCGGGCTGGCCCACGGTGTACTTCTGCATGGCGTCGTTCTTCGGAGACCAGCCGACCTCCTTGATGAGCGCGCCGTCGTTCTTCTCGGAGAGCGCGATCTTCAGGAACTCCTTGGCCAGCTCCTGCTTCTTGCTGCCCGCGGCCACGGCGAGGTTGGAGCCGCCGAGGAACACGCCCTCGGGCTTGTCCGCGGTCTCACCGGGGATGGTGAAGAAGCCGATGTCGTCCTTGATGGCGGGGTTGGCCTGGATGGCGGTGCCGGCCTCGTAGCCCATCGCGATGATGGCACCGGTCTTGCCCTTGGCGAAGACCTCGGCCTGCTGCGGGGTGGCCTCGTCCTTGTCCTTGGGCGCCTTGGAGTAGGACTGGTACTGCTTGTAGACGTCCATGGCCTCGGCGACCTTCGGATCGGCCAGGTTGGAGACGTACTTGTCGCCTTCCTTCTTGACCGGCGAGACGTCCTTGCCGACGAGCAGGCCGTCGAAGAAGTACCAGTTCTGGCCGGGCAGGTAGACGGGCTCGGCGTTGCCCTTCTCCTTGATGGCGTCGAACGCCTTGAAGAGGTCGGCGCGGGTCTTCGGCGTCTCGGTGATGCCGGCTTCCTTGAAGACCTTCTTGTTGTACATGACGACGCGGTTGCCCACGTACCACGGCAGGGCGTACTGCTTGTCCTCGTAGATGGAGGGCGCGTTGACGCCGTCGGCCCAGGCGGAGCCGATCTCCTTCTTGAGGTCACCGAGCTCGGCGAGGCCACCGGTCTTGGCGTAGGCCGGGGTCTGGGTGTTACCGATCTCCAGGACGTCCGGCGGGTTGGACTCGGAGAGGGCCGTCGTGACCTTCTGCTGAATACCGTTCCATTCCTGGACCTCGATCTTCAGCTTGGCCTTGGTCTTCTGCTCGAACTCCTCGGTGACGGCCTTCGTCCAACCGGGCGGGTTCGATCCGGACATGGTCCAGACGGTGAGCGTCTCGCCCTTGTAGCCGTCCGCACCGGCCTTCTTGCCACCCTTGTCACCGTCGTCCGACCCGCACGCCGCGAGGCCGATCATCATGCCCGCGACGCCGATCGCCGCGATGAGCTTGCGCTTCACGCCAAACCCTCCTCAGGGATACTGCAACCCCGCCCACCACCGCGAAGACATTCGACGATTACTGCTGGGGCTGGACCTGGTCTTTAATGGTTTAGACCAGTACCCGGAGCTTGGCCTAGACCTTTATGGGTGTCAAGGGTGTATAAGAGGTGCACTCGCGTCCGTTATAGGACCGACATCAAAGGGAGGGCGACGACCCGTGACCGGACCGTGCCACCATGTGAGCCGCGACAGACGGAGGAACCGGTGACGGCAGCAGCGCAGCAGTCGGGAAGGCGGGCCATGGGCGCCGACGGGGGCAGTGCGGAGAACGAGACGGGTGCGGCCACACGGACGGCGCGCGTCCCGAAGTACTACCGACTGAAGCGGCATCTCCTCGACATGACGGACACCATGCCGCCGGGCACCCCCGTGCCGCCGGAGCGCACCCTGGCCGCCGAGTTCGACACCTCGCGCACGACCGTGCGCCAGGCGCTCCAGGAACTGGTCGTCGAGGGCCGGCTGGAGCGCATCCAGGGCAAGGGCACCTTCGTGGCCAAGCCGAAGGTCTCGCAGGCCCTCCAACTCACCTCGTACACCGAGGACATGCGTGCCCAGGGACTGGAACCCACGTCCCAGCTACTGGACATCGGCTACGTCACGGCCGACGACACGCTCGCCGGGCTGCTCGACATCACGACCGGCGGCCGGGTACTGCGGATCGAGCGGCTGCGGCTCGCCAGCGGGGAGCCGATGGCGATCGAGACCACCCACCTTTCGGCCAAACGCTTTCCGGCGCTGCGCCGTTCACTGGTGAAGTACACGTCGCTCTACACCGCCCTGTCCGAGGTGTACGACGTCAGGCTGGCCGAGGCCGAGGAGACCATCGAGACCTCGCTCGCCACCCCGCGCGAGGCGGGGCTGCTCGGCACGGACGTGGGTCTGCCGATGCTGATGCTCTCCCGGCACTCGCTGGACGGGAGGGGCGAGCCCGTGGAGTGGGTGCGGTCGGTCTACCGGGGCGACCGGTACAAGTTCGTGGCGCGCCTGAAGCGGCCGATGGACTGAACGGTCCCGAGCGCGGGCGCCCGCCGGGTGGTTCGGCGGTCTGCGCGTGTCCCGGTCGGCGAACGGTCCGTGCGCGAGCGCCCGCCGGGCCGCGCGACCGGCTCGCCCGGTGGACCGTCCCGTCCGGCCCCGCCCGTCCTCACGGTCCCGCCGGTCCGCCCGGCCCTCCCGACCGCCCCCGTGGAACGCGTCCACGGGGGCGGTTCGCATGCCGCACGTCCTCAACTCCCGTACGTCTGACCATATTCCGAATATGTGCACCCGACCGCGGACCCGATTCCGGGCGGAAATGCGGTCAGGGGGTGACGGCGACCGAATCCCTCCCCTAGATTTCCTGCGCGTCGCAGCAGGTGATCAGCGAGGGGACGGAGTCGCCGCATGACAGCAAGCCCGAAGGACGTGCCCGCAAGCCCGGACGGGAGGCCGCCCGCGATCACGCCGGTGCGGGTGGTCATCGCCCTCTGTCTCGCCGCGCCGTTCGTCGCGATGCTCTGGGTGAGTTCGTACGCGAAGGTGGATCCCGCCTTCATCGGTATTCCGTTCTTCTACTGGTACCAGATGCTCTGGGTGCTGATCTCCACCGCGCTCACGGCCGTCGCCCACAAGCTCTGGCAGCGCGACCAGCGCGCCCGCAAGGGGGGTGACCAGGCGTGAAGGACGGTGTGAACGGCGTCGCGCTCGGCGTCTTCGTCTTCTTCTTCGCGGCCGTCACGGTCATGGGCTTCCTGGCGGCGCGCTGGCGCAGGGCCGAGAACGGGGCCAGCCTCGACGAATGGGGCCTGGGTGGAAGGTCGTTCGGCACCTGGGTCACCTGGTTCCTGCTCGGCGGCGACCTGTACACCGCGTACACCTTCGTCGCCGTTCCCGCGGCGATCTACGCGGCGGGCGCGGCGGGCTTCTTCGCCGTGCCGTACACGATCCTGGTGTATCCGCTGATCTTCACCTTCCTGCCCCGGTTGTGGTCGGTCTCGCACCGGCACGGGTACGTGACGACGTCCGACTTCGTCCGCGGGCGCTTCGGCTCGAAGGGGCTGTCGCTGGCGGTCGCCGTCACCGGCATCCTCGCCACGATGCCCTACATCGCGCTGCAACTCGTCGGCATCCAGGCGGTGCTGGACGTGATGGGCGTCGGCGGCGGCGAGAACACGCACTGGTTCGTCAAGGACCTGCCGCTGCTGCTCGCGTTCGCGGTGCTCGCCGCGTACACCTACTCGTCGGGGCTGCGGGCCCCCGCGCTGATCGCGTTCGTCAAGGACGGCCTGATCTACCTGGTCATCGTGGTGGCGATCGTCTACATCCCGATCAAGCTGGGCGGGTTCCACGACATCTTCGCCGCCGCCCAGGAGAAGTTCGCCGGCCCGCCCGGCGGGAAGCCGACCGGCGCCCTGGCACCCGGCGAGGCGAGCCAGTGGGCTTACGCCACCCTCGCGTTGGGCTCGGCGCTGGCGCTCTTCATGTATCCGCACTCGATCACGGCGACGCTCTCCGGCCGCAGCCGTGACGTGATCCGGCGCAACACCACGATCCTGCCGCTGTACTCGTTGATGCTGGGCATGCTGGCGCTCCTCGGCTTCATGGCGATCGCCGCCGGGATCAAGGTGGAGAACGGGCAGCTGGCCATCCCGCAGCTGTTCGAGAACATGTTCCCCGACTGGTTCGCGGGCGTCGCGTTCGCCGCCATCGGCATCGGCGCGCTGGTGCCCGCCGCGATCATGTCGATCGCGGCGGCGAACCTCTTCACCCGCAACATCTACAAGGACTTCCTGAAACCGGACGCGACCCCGGAGGAGGAGACCAAGGTCTCCAAGCTGGTGTCGCTGCTGGTGAAGGTCGGGGCGCTGGCCTTCGTCCTCACCATGGACAAGACGGTCGCGATCAACTTCCAGCTGCTGGGCGGGATCTGGATCCTCCAGACCATGCCGGCCCTGGTCGGCGGCCTGTTCACCCGCTGGTTCCACCGTTGGGCACTGCTCGCGGGCTGGGCGATCGGCATGGTGTACGGGACCGTCGTCGCGTACGGGGTCTCCAGCCCGACCCAGTCGCACTTCGGCGGACCCTCCGCGAAGATCCCCGGCATCGGTGAGATCGGCTACATCGGCCTGACCGCGTTCGTGCTCAACGTGGTGGTGACGGTGGTGCTGACCCTCGTCCTGAACGCCGTGAAGGCGCCCGCCGGCATCGACGAGACCTCCCCCGCCGACTACACGGCGGACACGGGCGAGCCGGGTGTCCGGGTGGAGCTGCCGCCGGCCGTGCCGGAGCCGCCGAGCGCGGCGGCGGCACCGGGCGCGGATCGCTGAGGGTTCCCGCCACGACGGCCCGGAAGCGGCCCGCCACGCCCCTTGCCCGAGGGGTGCGGCGGGCCCGTCCGTCTTCCTCTCCCCAGGGCCGCAGTGCGCGTTCTACGGCCTCGACGCGAGTCGACCGACACAACATCTGGGGGCGGCGGCATCGGGCGGCCCCCACATGTATGCTCATGCTCGCTGTCGCCGCAGGGGAATCCGGTGTGAATCCGGAACTGTCCCGCAACGGTGTATTCGGTGTGCTTTTGCACACCCGAGCAAGTCCGACGACCTGCCGACAGCGCATCCGGCTCGACCGAACCGGATGCCAGACGTCCCGGGCCTCGCGGATGGGCCGGCGGACGCCGTACGCAGTGCCCCCGTCCCGGGCCCCGTACTGCCCGGCCGCCCGTCCCCGCAGGCCCCGAGCCGAGCGAGGGAGAGCACCGCGTGACCATCGCGCCAGCCGATCCGGCCTCAGTCGCAGTGTCCGAAGCGACCGTGTCCGAAGCGGCCGAGTCCGAAGCGGCCGAGTCCGGGGGAACCGCACACGACGGGCCCGGTACCGCACACGACGAGCCCGGGACCGCGCTGCTGCGGACCCTGACCGCCCTCACCGTCGACCTGCCCGACACCGACCCCGGCCGGGTGGCCGCCGCCGCGCTGCGCGGGCGCAGCGCCCGGGCGGACGAGGCCGAGTTGCGGGCGCTGGCGACCGAGGCCGCCGCGGGGCTGATCTCCGAGGACCCCGCCTACTCCCGGCTCGCCGCCCGGCTGCTGACCCGCGCCATCGCGGACGAGGCGGCGGGGCAGGGCGCGGTCTCCTTCTCCGCGTCCGTCGCCGTCGGCCACCGCGAGGGCCTGATCGCGGACCGCACCGCCGCGTTCGTCCAGGCGCACGCCGCCACCCTGGACGCGCTGGTCGAACACTCCCTCGCCGACGGCGCCGACGACCGGTTCGGCTACTTCGGGCTGCGCACCCTGCACAGCCGCTACCTGCTGCGCCACCCGCACACCCGTCAGGTCGTCGAGACCCCGCAGCACTTCATGCTGCGGGTGGCGTCCGGGCTCGCCGAGGACGACTCCCCGCGTGCCGTGGACGAGGTCGCGGCGCTGTACGGACTGATGAGCCGACTCGACTACCTCCCGTCCTCCCCCACGCTGTTCAACTCCGGTACCCGGCACCCGCAGATGTCGTCCTGCTATCTGCTGGACTCCCCGCTCGACGAGCTCGACTCGATCTACGACCGCTACCACCAGGTGGCGCGCCTCTCCAAGCACGCGGGCGGCATCGGTCTGCCGTACTCCCGCATCCGGGCCCGCGGTTCGCTGATCCGGGGCACCAACGGGCACTCGAACGGGATCGTGCCGTTCCTGAAGACGCTCGACGCCTCCGTGGCGGCGGTCAACCAGGGCGGCCGTCGCAAGGGCGCGGCAGCCGTCTACCTGGAGACCTGGCACGCGGACATCGAGGAGTTCCTGGAGCTGCGCGACAACACCGGCGAGGACGCCCGCCGTACGCACAACCTGAACCTCGCGCACTGGATCCCCGACGAGTTCATGCGCCGGGTCGACGCGGACGGCGAGTGGTCGCTGTTCTCCCCGTCCGACGTGCCCGGGCTGGTCGACCTGTGGGGCGAGGAGTTCGACGCCGCGTACCGGGCCGCCGAGGCGAAGGGGCTGGCCCGCAAGACGCTGCCGGCCCGGGAGCTGTACGGGCGGATGATGCGCACCCTCGCGCAGACCGGCCAGGGCTGGATGACGTTCAAGGACGCCGCCAACCGGACCGCGAACCAGACCGCCGAGCCGGGCCGCGTCGTCCACTCGTCGAACCTGTGCACCGAGATCCTGGAGGTCACCGACGACGGCGAGACGGCCGTCTGCAACCTGGGCTCGGTCAACCTCGGCGCGTTCGTCGCGGGCGGGGACATCGACTGGGAGCGGCTGGACGCCACCGTCCGCACGGCCGTGACCTTCCTGGACCGGGTCGTCGACATCAACTTCTACCCGACCGAGCAGGCCGCCCGCTCCAACGCCAAGTGGCGTCCGGTGGGCCTGGGCGCCATGGGCCTCCAGGACGTCTTCTTCCAGCTGCGGCTGCCGTTCGACTCCGCCGAGGCCCGCGTGCTCTCCACGCGGATCTCCGAGCGGATCATGCTGGCCGCGTACGAGGCATCCTGCAACCTCGCGGAACGGTCCGGTCCGCTGCCCGCCTGGGAGCAGACGCGGGCCGCTCGCGGCGTGCTGCACCCCGACCACTACGCCACGGAGCCGAACTGGCCGGAGCGCTGGGAGGCGCTGCGCGCCCGGGTCGCGAGGACCGGCATGCGCAACTCGCTGCTGCTCGCCATCGCGCCGACGGCGACGATCGCCTCGATCGCGGGCGTGTACGAGTGCATCGAGCCGCAGGTCTCCAACCTCTTCAAGCGCGAGACGCTCAGCGGTGAGTTCCTCCAGGTCAACGCGTACCTGGTGGACGACCTGAAGCGGCTGGGCGTGTGGGACGCGCGGACCCGCGAGGCGCTGCGCGAGGCGAACGGCTCGGTACAGGGCTTCGCCTGGATCCCCGAGGACGTGCGGGCGCTGTACCGCACCGCGTGGGAGATCCCGCAGCGCGGCCTGATCGACATGGCTGCGGCCCGTACCCCGTTCCTCGACCAGAGCCAGTCGCTGAACCTCTTCATGGAGACGCCGACCATCGGCAAGCTCTCCTCCATGTACGCGTACGCCTGGAAGAAGGGGCTGAAGACGACGTACTACCTGCGCTCGCGCCCGGCCACCCGGATCGCCCGCGCCGCCTCCGGCCGTACCGCGGCGACCGCCCCCGTCCCCGCCCAGCAGGCTCCGGTCCCCGACGCGGACGCGATCGCCTGCTCCCTGGAAAACCCCGAGTCCTGCGAGGCCTGCCAGTAATGACCGACATCAACTCCGAGAAGAACCTGCTCGACCCGGGCTTCGAACTGACCCTGCGCCCCATGCGCTACCCGGACTTCTACGAGCGCTACCGGGACGCGATCAAGAACACCTGGACCGTCGAGGAGGTCGACCTCCACTCGGACGTCGCCGACCTCGCGAAGCTCTCGCCGGGCGAGCAGCACATGATCGGCCGGCTGGTCGCGTTCTTCGCGACCGGCGACTCGATCGTCGCGAACAACCTCGTCCTCACGCTCTACAAGCACATCAACTCCCCCGAGGCGCGGCTGTACCTGAGCCGTCAGCTGTTCGAGGAGGCCGTGCACGTCCAGTTCTATCTGACGCTGCTGGACACCTACCTGCCCGACCCGGACGACCGGGCGGCGGCGTTCGCGGCGGTCGAGAACATCCCGTCCATCCGTGAGAAGGCCGAGTTCTGCTTCAAGTGGATGGCCGCCCTGGACGGGCAAGGAGGGGTCGAGAAGATCGACCGGCTGGAGACGAAGGCCGACCGCCGCCGTTTCCTGCTGAACCTGATCTGCTTCGCGGCGTGCATCGAGGGCCTGTTCTTCTACGGCGCGTTCGCGTACGTCTACTGGTTCCGTTCGCGGGGACTGCTGCACGGTCTCGCCACGGGCACCAACTGGGTGTTCCGTGACGAGACGATGCACATGAGCTTCGCGTTCGACGTCGTGGACACCGTCCGCAAGGAGGAGCCGGACCTCTTCGACGACGAGCTCCAGCAGCAGGTGACCGACATGCTGAAGGAGGCCGTGGCGGCGGAGCTGCAGTTCGGCCGCGACCTGTGCGGCGACGGCCTGCCCGGCATGAACACGGAGTCCATGCGGCAGTACCTGGAGTGCGTGGCCGACCAGCGGCTGGCGCGCCTCGGCTTCCCGACGGTCTACGGCTCCGAGAACCCGTTCTCGTTCATGGAGCTCCAGGGCGTGCAGGAGCTGACGAACTTCTTCGAGCGCCGGCCGTCCGCGTACCAGGTGGCGGTGGAGGGCTCGGTCGACCTCGACGAGGACTTCTGACCTCCTGCTCCGGAAGTGTCCGGACCAGTCCTGGGGCGGGTTTCGAGAGTGGCGCCGTCCGCCCGAAGGCCGGACGGGACTTTCGCAACCCGCCCTGGGACCGGAAACGTCTACCGGCTCGCGACGCCCGGCACGGCACCTCGCCGCGTTGTCGCATCACCCGAGTACGTCCAGTACGAGGGCGATCCTCGCCTTGCGATGCACCGCACCGGACGCCGCGAGCTTCCCGGCAAGCGATTCCGGCCACAGCACTAGACCCGGGCCCAGCTTCTGAGGTGGGGACGCCGCGCGGCCGTGACGGGCCGCGCGGCGTCCGCCGTTCCCGGCGGCGCCTCCGCGCGTCCCCGTTCCGCCTCCCGCAGCTCGCGGTCGATGCGGCGTTCCCGGGCGAGTCCGGCCAGGGTGGGCAGCAGGAAGAGAACGATGAGAGCGGAAATGCCAAGGATGTCCAGGAGCGTGTTCATGGCTCCACTCTCGTCCGCGCGCCCGCTCCCCGGCAGTGGCAGGACTGCCATACACCATCGATTTGCTGCCACACTGGTGGGATGCTGAACAACGTCGCCGCTCTGCTGCTCGACGAGGTCCACCCCTTCGAACTGGGGGTGCTGTGCGAGGTCTTCGGCCTCGACCGCAGCGCCGAGGGCCTTCCGGTCCACGATTTCGCCGTGGTGTCCGCCGAGGGCCCGGCGCTGCGGACGCACGCCGGGTTCACGATCGGCACCCCGTACGGCCTCGACCGGCTGGAGGAGGCGGATCTCATCGCCGTACCGGCCTCCGGCGACTCCGGTGGCCGGGACTACCCCGAGGAGGTCCTCGACGCCCTGCGCCGGGCCGTGGTCCGGGGCGCGCGGGTGCTGAGCGTCTGCTCCGGCGCGTTCGTCCTCGGTGCGGCCGGGCTGCTGGACGGCCGCCGCTGCACCACCCACTGGCGCCACACCGACCAGCTGGCCCGGCGCTTTCCACGCGCCGTCGTCGAACCCGACGTGCTGTACGTGGACGACGGCCCGGTCGTCACCTCGGCGGGCACGGCGGCCGGGATCGACGCCTGCCTGCACCTGGTCCGGCAGGCGTACGGCTCCGACACCGCCAACGCGATCGCCCGCCGCATGGTGGTGCCGCCCCACCGGGACGGCGGTCAGGCGCAGTACATAGAGCGGCCGTTGCCGCGCACCCGTTGCGACACGGTCGGGGAGACGCTGGTGTGGATGGAGCGCCACCTCGACCAGGAGATGACGGTCGACCAGCTGGCGGCACAGGCGCACATGTCACCGCGCACCTTCGCCCGCCGTTTCCAGCAGGAGACCGGCACGACGCCGTACCGCTGGCTGCTGCGCCAGCGGGTGCTGCTGGCCCAGCACCTGCTGGAGACGTCCGACGAGACGGTGGACACGATCGCCGGGCGCACCGGGTTCGGGACGGCGGCGGCGCTGCGCCATCAGTTCGTCCGGTCGCTGGGCACCACCCCGCACGCCTATCGCCGCACCTTCCGCGGCGCGGCCGCCTGACCCGGGACGGCCGTCGGTCGCGCTCCGGCCCGGACGCCCCGGCGGGCGCCCGGGCCGGGGCCGGGGTCAGACGCCGCAGTTCGGGGCCGACCAGTAGTGGCTGGGGCCCTGGTTGACGTGGATGTGGTCGCCGTGGTCCGGGTAGCCCGGGCCGAGGATCCCGTTGAAGCCGTGGTTGCGGGCCTGCTTGGCGAGGGTGCACAGGGAGTGCGGCCCCGCGCCGAGATCCGCCGCGTCCCCGTACATGTGACGGCTGTTGGCCGCGCCGCCGACCGCGCTGTTGCAGGTCCGGGACCGGAAGCCGCTGGTGACCCGGATCGACTGGTCACCGAGTGCGTGCCGCAGCGCCTCCAGCTTCCACATGGTGCTCAGCGCGTTCGCCTTCGCCGTGCCCGCCGCCACGGCACCGCCCGCCCAGGTGCTGTTGCACTGGTTGAGCTCGGCGTACGTGAAGTGGGCCGGGGTGCAGTCGTTGTCCTGGAGCTCGTAGATCTTGGCCTGGGTGGCCGGGCCCGCGATGCCGTCGGCCGCCAGGCCATAGGCGGCCTGGAAGCGCTTGACGGCGGCGGTGGTGGCCGGTCCGTAGGAGCCGTCGATGGCGAGTACGGAGTTGTACCCGGGGTAGCCGGCCACCCGGATCTGGAGCTGGACGACGTCGTTGCCGGTGGCGCCCGGGGACAACGTGCGGGTCCAGGTGTAGCAGCCGTCCGCCTGCGCGGTGCCCGCGGTGACCACGGCCCCACCCCACGCGAAAGCCATGGTCATGACAAGGCCGAGCAGGAGTCGCGCGGTGCGTCTGAGCATGAAGGGCTCCCTGTCGCTGCGAAGGCATGATGAGGATGTGGTCAGAGAGCCTGTCGGAGGAGTCGACGCGCGTCAACCACTCTTGGGCGAAAGGAAGTTGACGAACCGGTGAGCGCGGAACGCGGTGGGCCCGACTCCTCCGTGAGCGGGAGGAACCGGGCCCACCGGTGGACCGCGATCAGCGCTCTCAGTCGTTCGGCACGGTCTCGTAGCGCGGCGTGCCCTCCGCCATCTGCCGCAGCGCGTCCTTGCGGTCGCGCTTGGACAGCCGGTCGATGTACAGGTATCCGTACAGGTGGTCCGTCTCGTGCTGCAGGCAACGGGCGAAGTAGCCGGTGCCCCGCACCTTGATCGGGTTGCCCTTGGCGTCCTGTCCCCGGACCACCGCGTAGTCCGGGCGGGCCAGCGGGGCGTACGCCGTGGGCACGGAGAGGCAGCCCTCGTTGGAGTCGTCCAGCACCCGGTCCTCGGGCGCCAGCTCCTCCAGCACGGGGTTGCAGACGGCGCCCACGTGCCGCACGCCCTCGTCGTCGGGGCAGTCGTAGACGAAGACCTTCAGGTCGACGCCGATCTGGTTGGCGGCCAGGCCCACGCCCTCCGCGGTCCGCTGACTGGCGAACATGTCGTCGATCAGCCGGGCCAGGTCGTCGTCGAACTCGGTGACGTCCTTGCACTCCTTGTGCAGCACCGGGTTGCCCACGACCGTGATCGGACGGGAGGTGCCGCGCTCGCGATGCGCCGTCTCACGCTCCTCGCAGTCCTCGGTGTCGACGACGAATTCCTCGTCGTCGGCGCTGATCCGCTCGTCCGTCTCCTGCTGCGCCATGTCCGCCGTACGCCTTCCTCAAAAACCTGAAACCCGGGCATCCGAAACCATCCGTGGCGTCCGGGCCCCGAGCACCCGGGCACCGCGACGGTGCCCGTACAGCCTACGGGCACCGGTCAGCAGACTTCTTCGAGATCCCGCCACTCGCGGCTGTCCGGGCTGTCCGCGACCCAGCCGTCCAGCAGCCCGCGCACCAGCCCGGCCGGGGCCGCTATCCCGCACTCCCGCTCCGGCACCCACAGCTCACCGGCCGTGCGGTGCCCCAGCGGGCCCGGGTGCCCCGGCTCGCTGTGGTCGTGCGGATCCAGGTGCTCGCCGTCGCCCTCGTCGCTCTCCATCCGGCTCTCCGAACAGGCCCGGCACAGCAGGCGCACGGACGACGACCAGTCCTCCGCGGCGAACCCGGCGTCGGACGCCAGCCGCTCCAGCGCGTCCCGGTCCGCCTCCGTGGCCGCCTCCAGCAGCACCACCCAGGTGGGGACGGGCGACGGCGCCCACAGCTCGATCTCGTCGAAGACCGGGTAAGCGGGCCCGGCGGCGGTCACCCGCTCCCCGTTCGGCACACCGTCGTGGAGGACGACCTCGCCCCAGCGGCGGCCGGACGACGGCAGCGGGATGGAGAGCACTTCCATCCTGGCCGGATCGAGCCTGCGCCCCCACACCACCTCGGCCTCGCCCTCCGGCGACAGCCGTACCGCGGCGCTGCCCAGCTCCATGCCGACGGGCTCGCTGCCCGCCGCCGACGTGTGCTGGCCGGCACCCGGCACCTTCAGGCCGTACGCCTGCCAGGCGCGGCGCGCCAGCGGCCAGTCCTGGAGCGCGGTGGCGGCGATCCCGACGTTCCACCAGTCGGGAGCGCCGGAGTCCTTGTCGAGCAGCGCGACGGCCCTCAGGCCGGCGGCCCTCGCCTGTTCCCAGTCGTGCCGGAACTTGTGCAGCAGTGCCAGGTTGAACCACGACTCCGAGAGCCAGGGCTCCAGGTCCGCCGCGCGTGTCAGCAGCGCGCCCGCGTCCTCGTACCGGCCGTCGCCGATCAGCGTGAACGCGCGGTCCGTGGCCTGCCGCCAAGAGGCGGAGGGCCGATGCCGTACCTTCCCGAAGATCCTCACGATTCCCGCCCGTCCCGAGTGAGAGCACGCCCTCGTTTTCCGCTCTCTCTTCGCATCCAACCATGCCGGGCCGGACGCCCGCTCATTACCCATGGGTTACCCGGACGGGGCGGGAAGCAGACCGCCCCGGGCCAGAACACGGGCCAGCGATTCCACGACCTCGGGCTGGTAGTCGTGCCCGGTACCGAGCCTGAGTTGTTCCAGCGCGCCGAGCGGCCCGCTGAGACCTTCCCCGGCCAGGTCGTCGTATGCGTTGACCGCCCGGACGATCCTGGCGGACAACGGCTGCTCGCGGTAGGGGTCGGCCTGCCGTTCCACCACGACCGCCACCTCCCCGTCCACCCCGGTCTGCCGGACGACCGCCCCGCCGAGCAGCGCGATGCGGCGCTGCTCGGCGGCGGGCAGGGTGGCGGTGGCCCCGTCCGGGACCGGATCGACGAGCGAGAGCTGGCCGATGTCGTGCATCAGGGCCGCGTACTCCAGCACCAGCAGCCGGTTCCCGGACAGGCCCAGCTCGCGGCCGACGGCGACGGAGAGCTCCGCGACCCTGCGGGCGTGCCCCGGCCGGGTGTGTCCGGCGATCTCGGTGGAGCGGGCGAGCGAGGTGATCGTCTGCCGGTAGGTGGTGCGCACCGCGACGAACCTGCGGAACGCGACCTGGGTCAGCAGCAGCGGCACGCACAGCACGGGCAGCGCCCACAGCCCGGCGACCGCGACCCCGAGGGCCATCACGACACCGGTCGCGCAGACCGCCGAGCCGATGCCGACGAGCCCCCGAAGCTCGTCGCGGAGCAGCGGCCCGTACGGCGCGGGGGCGCCGGCCGCGCCCCGGCGGCCGTGCGGGACGGACCGCGAGCGCGCCAGCAGGGCGGCGAGCACGGCGTCGCACAGCCCGGTCAGGACGAGGAGCAGCAGCGGGAGGAGCACGTGGTACGGCCCCTCGCCGAACCGGCCCACGGTGTGCGCCGAGCCGTACAGCGGCTGGAAGCACACGGCGGCGAAGGCGACGGTCAGGACGCGGCGGGCGACCCGGTCGGGCGTCGGCGCGCTGCCGCGCGCCAGGTGCGGCACGCAGGCGACGAGCTGCGCCGCGAGGAGCACGGCGATCACCTGGAGGACGTCGTGCCCGGCCGGTTCGCCGCCGACCCGGCCGAGGAGGGCGTACGCCAGCGCGCCCGCGGCCCCGAGCGGTGCGGGCTCGCGCTCGCCGGGCAGCGCGCCCCAGCGGGCCAGCTCACCGACGGCGATCAGCAGCCCGAAGGCGAGGGCGGTACCGGGGTCGTGGACTCCGGCCCAGAGCGTGTGGCCGAGCCCGCCGAGGGCCAGGAGCCCGGCGGCGGCGCGGACGGCGAGCACGGCGGGCGGCACCGCGCCGGGCCGGACGCGGGCGCGGATCACCGCGTACGGTCCGCGGTCCGTGGCGGACCGGGGACGGCGGGTGCCTCCCCGTGGGGCGCACCGGGCCGTTCCGGCGCACGCGGCCCGTCCGGCCCGTATCGCGCGTCCGTTCCGTCCCTCGGGGAGGGCGGAAGCGGCGTTCCGGCGCCGCCCGTGCCGGGGGCCTCCGCCCCGGCGCTCCGGGGCCGCGGAACGGTCTCGTCCGCCGTCACCGCCGGGGTCCCCGGCCAGCCGTGCCGGTCCAGGGCGCGCGCCAGTGCCCGCACCATCCGCGGGTCGAACTGCGTGCCCGCGCACCGCTTCAGTTCCGCGAGCGCCGCGTGCACCGGCCGTCCCCGCCGGTAGGACCGGGTCGACGTCATCGCGTCGAAGGCGTCGGCCACCGCGACGACCCGGGCGAACTCGGGGATCTCCCGCCCGCTGAGACCGTACGGATATCCGCTGCCGTCCAGCCGTTCGTGGTGGTGCAGGATCGCGGCCCGCGCCTCGCCCAGGAAGCCGATCCCCCGGACGATCTCGTGCCCGTACTCCGGATGCAGTTCGATCACCCGCCGCTCCTGCGGGGTGAGCGGTCCGTCCTTGCGGAGCACCCGGGTCGGCACGCCGAGCTTGCCGACGTCGTGCAGGATGCCGGCGAACCGCAGAACCTCCAGGCGGCCCCGGCCCATGCCCAGTTCACGGGCGATGAGGACGGACGCGTGGCCCACCCGTTCGCTGTGGCCCCGGGTGTAGGCGTCCTTGATGTCGACGGCCTGCACCAGTGCCCGGATGGTGGCGCGGTGGGCGGCGTGCTCACGGTGGGACTGGGCGAAGACCCAGCACGAGATGTACATCGGCAGCAGCACGATGAGGGCGGAGGGCGGTCCGTACGGGCCGCGCCACAGCACGGCCATCATCAGTCCGGCGAGCCCGTGCACCAGGTGCGGCCCCAGCGCGCGGGACAGCAGTCCGCTCCAGGCGTGCCGGACCGGCACCCGTTCGGCCACGGCCAGGATCGAACCGTCCAGCACGGTCAGCACGAGGCTGAAGACCAGGGCGGCGGCGCAGGCCGGCACCAGGGCGTACGGGAAGTCGGGGAGCCGGTCGCCGCCGGCAGCGGTGCCGCCGAGCGCGGCCCGGCCGCCGAGCAGGGCGTGGACGGTCGAGGCCACCCAGACCGTGAGGGCGAGCTGCGCGGCCCGCCAGACGCGCCGGGCCGTGGCGGGCGGATCCTCCGCCCGGCCGACCAGCGAGCCGGGGACGGCGACCAGGGCCGCCGCGGCGGGTGGTAGCAGAAAGGCTCCGGCCAGCAGCAGCGGGAAGAACGATCCGGCGCTGATCGGCACGGAGCCCAGGAACGGCCAGCGCCCCGGCAGTTCACAGACGAGGTAGAGGCCGGTGAGCAGTCCGAGGGTGACCCACGGTGTCCCGGCCCCCGGCCGCAACGCGGGAAGCCCGCACGTCAGGGCGACGGCCGCGGCCGTCCCGATGTAGGCGCGTGTCGTCCCGCGTGTGGTTGCCACCCGCCCCGCCGCCCCTCAGCTCCATCGATGGAGGCGTCACGCTAGCGAGTCGCGCGTCCTGCCGAGCGGCAATAAAGCCGATTAGCGCATTCGGGTGATGCTGTTCGGGCCGACGATCGTTCGGGCCGGGAAGCGGCCGGACGTCACTCCTTGGCGGCGGTCGGCCGGTCGGTCCCCGGGGACGTCACGTCCTGCTCCGGGACGACCTGGCCCGAGCGGATCAGCTCGATCCGGCCCATCACCTTGGACCGCAGGTCGCTCGGTACGTCGTCCTGGCCGCAGCAGCGCTTCACCAGCTTCTTCACCGCCTGCTCCAGGCCGTACTTCTCCAGGCACGGGGAGCACTCCTCGAAGTGGACCTCGAACTTGGTGCAGTCGCTGTCGGGCATCTCGTGATCGAGGAACTCGTAGAGATGATCGAGGACCTCTGAGCAGTCCGTCTCATGCGGCTCTCCGCAGCTCATGAGCCCGAGCCTTTCCGATCGTCCGACCCTCCGGCACCGGCCGGGACGAGCCCGCGCTCCCGGGCGTAGTCCTCCAGCATGCCGCGCAACTGGCGGCGGCCCCGGTGCAGTCGGGACATCACCGTACCGATGGGAGTCCCCATGATGTCCGCGATCTCCTTGTAGGCAAAGCCCTCGACATCGGCGAGATACACGGCGATGCGGAACTCTTCGGGGATCGCCTGGAGGGCGGCCTTCACGTCGGAGTCCGGCAGGTGGTCGAGCGCCTGCGACTCCGCGGAGCGCAGCCCCGTCGACATGTGCGACTCGGCGCGCGCCAGCTGCCAGTCCTCGATCTCCTCGGCGGCGCTGCGCTGGGGTTCGCGCTGCTTCTTGCGGTACGAGTTGATGAACGTGTTGGTGAGGATGCGGTACATCCACGCCTTGAGGTTGGTGCCCTCACGGAACTGGTGGAAGGATCCGTACGCCTTGGCGTACGTCTCCTGGACCAGGTCCTCGGCGTCCGCGGGGTTGCGCGTCATGCGCAGCGCGGCCGAGTACATCTGGTCGAGGTAACCGAGAGCGTCCCGCTCGAAGCGCGCGTTGCGCTCGGCGGCCGTCTCCGGCGCGCGGCCGTTGTCGGTACCTGTGTCGGTCCCAGTGACCGGACCCACCTCCTCCAACGCTGGGGCGGAGCCGAAACCGGACCCGCTCGAATCGGAGAATAGTCGACCCTGCCCGGGGACGGGCTGTCGTTCCGAGCCGCTCAGCGGGCGTTCCGGTGCGGTCCTCGCCGCGTGCAGAACCGTCCACTCCAGGTCAGCGGCGTTCGAGCGACGTGGGCAGATGGTCGAACCCATGCGACGGACTCCCTCTCCACAAACGACGTTGATGTACCGATGTCACCGACAACAGCCGCCCCTGGCTCAACATTCCCGGGTTCTCCCGGGGCCGGGACGCATGCCCGCGCGCGAGGCCGGCCCTCCACCTCGAGAAGTCCGGATTGGGATGAATGTCATACGAGGCGGGTCAGCCAGGCGGTCACGGCGTCGGTCAGGATCTCCATCGCCCGGTCCTCGGTCAGGCCGGACTTCTTCGGTACGGCGAACCCGTGGTCGCCGTACGGCACCTCGGTGATCCCGTACTCCCCCGGCGGGAACTCGGCGGGCCGACCGAACGGGTCGTTGCCGCCCTGCACGACGAGCGTGGACACACCGGCCCCGAGGAGTTCGTCCGCGCGGGACTTCTCCGGCTTCCCCGGTGGGTGGAGGGGGAAGGCGAGCGCGAGGACGGCACGGGCGCCGAGTTCCGTCGCCGTCCGGCAGGCGACCCGGGCCCCGGCGCTGCGACCGCCCGCGACGACGGGCAGGCCGGGCGCGGTGAGCGCCGGCCACACGCCCCGCCATCCGGTGTCCAGGGTCCTGGGGGCGGGCGCGACCTTCTTCCCGGCGACTCGCCAGGGCTGTTCCACGAGCGCGACGGTCACCCCGTGCGCCGGGAGCGCGGCGCCCAGGGCCCGCAGGTCACGGCTCTCGATGCCGCCGCCCGCCCCGTGGCCGACGGCGAGCACCAGCCGGGGCTCGCGCGCGGTCAGCCAGGTGATCCGGGCCGGCCCGGCGTCCGTGTCGACCGTCTCGACCCTGCGTTCCGTCTCCGTGGCACTCACGGTTCCCATCCTGCCCCGTCCGGGCGGGGCGTCGTTCCCGGAACGAACACACCGGAACGCGAAGCGTCATCTCTCGGAAGGCGGCCCCGCAGGGAGCGCCCCGGAAGGGGGCCTCAGAAGAGCGTGCCCAACTCCGGACCGGCCAGCTCCGCCAGCAGCTCGGGACCGTTGTTGCGCACGTTGCTGACGGCCGTGGCCACCGGATAGGCGCGCATCAGCCCGCCCGGCGGCGGCGCCAGCAGCGCCCGCAGCTCCTCGACGTCCGTGAGCGACGGGTCGAGCCAGGCGTCCCAGCGGTCCGGCGTCAGCATCAGCGGCATCCGGGGGTGGATCTCGGCGAGTGTGGCCGGACCCTCCGCGGGGGCGACGGCGAGCGGTGCGGTCTCCGCCTCGGTCGTGATCACCGTGCAGGTCGCCCACCAGGCCATCGGGTGATCGTCCGGCAGGGTCCGGTCGCGCCAGAACTCGTACAGCCCGGCCATCGCGAAGACCGATCCGTCGGCGGGCGTCACGAAGTAGGGCTGCTTGCGCGGCCGCTTCTTCCTCCCCTTCTCCTCCAGCTGCCGCTCCTCCGAGCCGGTGACCCATTCGTAATAGCCGTCGGCGGGCAGGATGCAGCGCCGGGAGACGAAGGGGCGGCGGAAGGACGGCTTCTCGTGGACGGTCTCCGCCCGGGCGTTGATCATGCGCGCCGCCCCCTCGGGGGACTTCGCCCACGACGGCACGAGTCCCCACTTCAAAGCCCGCAACTGGCGAACCGGACGCCGGTCGGCGGCGTCTTTGAGAGGACGCTCCAATATGACGTGGACCTCCTTGGTCGGCGCCACGTTCCAGTCGGGCACCAGGGTCTCCTCCGGTTCCCACTTCTCGACGTGGAAGAGTCCGGCCAGATCCTCGGGCCGCCGGCTCGCCGCATACCGTCCGCACATGAGTGCCAGACTGCCACGACCGTCCCGGCGACAGGACGCCGATACCGCAAGCCGCTACCAGGAGGAGCCGCCCTCACCATGGACAGCACCGATCCGGGAAACCTGTGGGACCGCCTCCTCGGCACCCAGCCCGTGCCCGAACAGTGGCTCGTGGTGGTGACCGGGACGCTCGCGCTGATCGCCGTCGTACCGAATCCGCTCTGGCGGCTGAGCCGCAACGCGATCACGATCGCGCACGAGGGCGGGCACGGGCTGGTGGCGCTGCTCACCGGACGGCAGCTGTCCGGGATACGGCTGCACTCGGACACCAGCGGACTGACGGTCAGCCGCGGCAGACCGACCGGCATGGGGATGATCCTGACGGCCGTGGCCGGGTACACCGCCCCGCCGCTGCTGGGCCTCGGCGGGGCCTGGCTGCTGGCCGACGGCCGGATCACGCTGCTGCTGTGGCTGACCACCGCGCTGCTCGCGGCGATGCTGGTGATGATCCGCAACGTGTACGGGGCGCTGGCCGTGATCTCCACGGGGGCGGCGTTCCTGCTGGTCTCCTGGCTGGCCCCGCCCGCCGTGCAGTCGCTGTTCGCGTACGGCGCGGTCTGGTTCCTGCTGCTCGGCGGGGTGCGCCCGGCCTTCGAGCTCCAGGCGAAGCGGCGGTACGGCGGTGCGCCCGACTCGGACGCGGACCAGCTGTCGCGGCTGACGGACGTGCCGGCCGCGCTCTGGCTGTTCCTGTTCCACGCGGTGTCGCTCTGCTCGCTGATCGGCGGGGGCCGTCGGCTGCTCGGACTGTGAGCCGGCGCGCGAGGACGGCACCCGACCGGTGCGTGGCGGCATCCGCACGAAGGGGTGATGCCCGGCGCGGTGTGCGTCGGCGCCCGGTTGACGCCCGGCGGCACCCGGCACGACGCGATCGTGCCGGGTTGGCGCCCGGTTGCCGTCCACCACGGTTTGATTGCGCGCCGGTTTCGGACCGTTTGATCGAGATTCCGGTTTGCGGTGAACCACTAAAGTGAGGTTCATGACCGAAACCCCCGTGCACCCCGACCTCTGGCCCGCCCCGCATGCGAGCGGAGCCGTCGACGCGACCGTCACCGTGCCCGGTTCGAAATCGGTCACCAATCGCGCGCTCGTCCTGGCCTCTCTCGCCGCCGAGCCGGGCTGGCTGCGCCGCCCGCTGCGCTCCCGCGACACCCTGCTGATGGCCGAGGCACTGCGCGCCATGGGCGTCGGCATCGAGGAGACGGTCTCGTCGAGCTCCTCCGCCCCGGGCACCCCGGACGCCTCCGGCGAGGCGTGGCGGGTCATCCCGGCCGGGCTGCACGGCCCCGCCACGGTCGACGTCGGCAACGCCGGTACGGTCATGCGCTTCCTGCCGCCGGTCGCGGCCCTGGCCGACGGCCCGATCCGCTTCGACGGCGACCCCCGCTCCTACGAGCGCCCGCTGAACGGTGTGATCGACGCGCTGCGCGTGCTCGGCGCCCGGATCGACGACGACGGGCGCGGCTCGCTGCCGATGACCGTGCACGGCGGCGGGGCGCTGGACGGCGGGGCGGTGGAGATCGACGCCTCCTCATCCTCCCAGTTCGTCTCGGCGCTGCTGCTGTCGGCGCCGCGCTTCAACCAGGGGGTGGAGGTGCGCCACACCGGCGCCCGTCTCCCCTCCATGCCGCACATCCGGATGACCGTCGACATGCTGCGGGCCGTCGGCGCCCAAGTCGACGAGCCGGAGACGGGCGGCGAGCCGAACGTCTGGCGGGTCTCCCACTCCGCGCTGCTCGGCCGCGACCTGACCATCGAGCCCGACCTCTCCAACGCGCAGCCGTTCCTCGCCGCCGCGCTGGTCACCGGCGGCCGGGTCACCATCCCCGACTGGCCCGAGCACACCACGCAGCCGGGCGACGCGCTGCGCGAGATCTTCACCGCGATGGGCGGCAGCTGCGAGCTGACCGAGCGCGGCCTCACGTTCACCGGCTCGGGCCGTGTCCACGGCATCGACGTCGACCTCGGCGAGGTCGGGGAGCTCACCCCGGGCATCGCGGCGGTCGCCGCCCTGGCCGACGGCCCGTCCACGCTGAGCGGAGTCGCCCACCTGCGGCTGCACGAGACGGACCGGCTGGCCGCGCTCACCAAGGAGATCAACGAACTCGGCGGCGACGTCACCGAGACCGCCGACGGGCTCCACATCCGCCCGCGCCCGCTGCGTGGCGGCGTCTTCCACACGTACGACGACCACCGGATGGCGACGGCGGGCGCGATCATCGGCCTCGCCGTCCCCGGAGTGGAGATCGAGAACGTGGCGACGACCGCCAAGACCCTGCCGGACTTCCCGCAGATGTGGACCGGAATGCTCGGGGCCTGAGACATGCGCCGCTACGGCAAGAACCCCGACGAGGACGACGTCCGGATCCGCCCCAACCGCAAGGGCAACCGGCCCCGTACCAGCATCCGCCCCAAGCACGAGGACGCCGAGGAGGGCATGGTCCTCACCGTCGACCGGGGCCGCCTCACCTGCCTCGTCGACGGCCGTACGGTCGTCGCGATGAAGGCCCGTGAGCTGGGCCGGAAGGCGGCCGTGGTCGGTGACCGGGTCTCCCTCGTCGGCGACCTGTCCGGCGACAAGGACACGCTCGCCCGCATCGTCCGCATCGGTGAGCGCCGCTCGGTGCTGCGCCGCACCGCGGACGACGACGACCCCTTCGAGCGGGTGGTCGTCGCCAACGCGGACCAGTTGGCGATCGTCACGGCGCTGGCCGATCCGGAACCCCGTCCGCGCATGATCGACCGCTGTCTGGTCGCCGCGTACGACGGCGGGCTGTCCCCGCTCCTCGTGCTCACCAAGTCCGATCTCGCCCCGCCCGACAAGCTGTTGGAGGCGTACACACCGCTGGGTGTCCCGTTCGTCGTCACCAGCCGCGAGGAGCTGGAGAACGGCGAGGCCGCCGAGCGGGTGCGCGAGCAGCTGGCCGACCGGATCACCGCCTTCGTCGGGCACTCCGGTGTCGGGAAGACGACGCTGGTCAACGCGCTCGTGCCGGCGGACCGCCGACGTACCACCGGGGTCGTCAACGCGGTCACCGGCCGCGGCCGGCACACCACCACGTCCGCGCTGGCGCTGCCGCTGTCCGGCCGCCGGGGCTGGGTGATCGACACCCCTGGCGTGCGGTCCTTCGGGCTCAACCACATCGACCCGTCCCGGGTGATCCACGCGTTCCCCGACCTGGAACCCGGCACCGAGGACTGCCCCCGCGGCTGCACCCACGACGGCAACCAGCCGGAATGCGCCCTGGACGCCTGGGTGGCGGACGGGCACGCGGACCCGGCGCGCCTGGACTCGCTGCGGCGGCTGCTGTCCACCCGGGAGCGGCGCGAGGGCGACTGATCGGCGCCGGTCCGCGCGGTGGCCCGCGGCCTTCGCGACCGGCCGGACGCGTGCACGACCTGCCGGGGGTGGTGACGACCGACCGAGCGGGTGCACGACCGGCCCGGCACGTTTGTGATCGCTCCGGTACGTTTGCGATCTACCGAGACCGGTAAGTGCATAATCACACTCAAGTGGCAAGCCGGTCACCGACGTGGGAGGGCACTGACGATGGCGTGGCTGCTGGTCGTGGTCGCGGGACTTCTGGAGACCGGCTTCGCCGTCTGCCTGAAGCTGTCGCACGGTTTCACCCGGCTCTGGCCGACCATCGCGTTCGCCGCCTTCGCCCTCGGCAGCTTCGGGCTGCTGACGTTGTCGCTGAAGAAGCTCGACGTGGGCCCCGCGTACGCCGTGTGGACCGGCATCGGGGCTGCGGGCACCGCGATCTACGGCATGGTCTTCCTCGACGACGTGGTCTCCACCCTCAAGCTGGTCTCGATCTCGCTGGTGATCATCGGGGTCATCGGACTCCAGCTCTCCGGCTCGTCCCACTGATCCGCCCCGCCCCGGGGCGCACCCGGGCCGCCGACGCGCCCCGGGAACCGTCCACGATGCGGGCGGCCACGCGGTCGTGTGGCTCCGTTCACCCGCGGTCGATACTGTGACGACATGCCCGATTACCACGATGACCTGCGGCTCGCCCATGTGCTTGCGGACGCCGCCGACGCCGCGACCATGGACCGGTTCAAGGCCCTGGACCTCAAGGTCGAGACCAAGCCGGACATGACGCCCGTGAGCGAGGCCGACAAGGCCGCCGAGGAGCTGATCCGCGGTCACCTCCACCGGGCGCGCCCGCGCGACGCGATCCTCGGCGAGGAGTTCGGGGTCGAGGGGACCGGGCCGCGGCGCTGGGTCGTCGACCCGATCGACGGCACGAAGAACTACGTGCGCGGTGTGCCGGTGTGGGCGACGCTGATCTGTCTGATGGAGGCCGACGACGCCGGGGACTTCCAGCCGGTGGTCGGCGTGGTCTCCGCGCCCGCGCTGAACCGGCGCTGGTGGGCGGCGAAGGGCGCCGGGGCGTACACCGGGCGCAGCCTGAGTTCCGCGACCCGCCTCCAGGTGTCGAAGGTGGAGCGGATCGCGGACGCCTCGTTCGCGTACGCCTCGCTGGACGGCTGGGAGGAGCGGGGCCGGCTCGACGGCTTCCTGGACCTGACCAGGGCCTGCTGGCGCACCCGCGGATACGGGGACTTCTGGCCGTACATGATGGTCGCCGAGGGTGCGGTCGACATCTGCGCGGAGCCGGAGCTCTCGCTCTGGGACATGGCCGCGAACGCGATCGTCGTCCAGGAGGCGGGCGGCACGTTCACCAGCCTCGACGGGGTGTCCGGCCCCGGCGGCGGCAACGCGGCGGCCTCGAACGGGCTGCTCCACGACGAGCTGCTCGGCTACCTCGGCCGACGCTCCTGAACCCCGGCAACCAGCGCCCCTGACCCCGGCCGCGCCCCCCGAGGGGCGTCGCGCACCACCGCGCGCCCCTCGGACGGCCCCATTCCCCCCTTGTTGCGGTCCCGCATCGATGCGAGCCTGAGAGTCCACCCAGCTTGTGAACTTGTGAACCGACTCGCGTGGTCGTTTCACGAAGGAGGTGACTCCCCTCATGCTCGTCCGTGACGCAATGAGCACCCTGGTCCTCACCATCGGACCGACCCATACGCTCCGCCAGGCCGCCCGGCTGATGTCGGTCCGCCGCATCGGGGCGGCTGTCGTCCTCGACCAGGACAACAGCGGGCTCGGCATCCTCACCGAGCGCGACATCCTCGACGCGGTCGGCTCGGGACGGAATCCCGACGTCGAGACCGCCGCCGCCCACACCACCACCGACGTGGTCTTCGCGGCCCCCACCTGGACCCTGGAGGAGGCCGCCGAGGCCATGACGCACGGCGGGTTCCGTCATCTGATCGTGCTCGACGACCACGGCCCGGTCGGCATCGTCTCGGTCCGCGACATCCTGCGCTGCTGGACGCCCACCAGACGCCGTCAGCGCGTGAAACTCGCTGGCTGACCCCCTGGGGGCCGTCCAGCGGACCCTCACGGACCCGTGCACCGACCCGCACGGACCAACGAGGACCGCGAGGACCCGCCGGTCGGCCCCCAGGACGACCGGCGGACCGGCCCCGAAGAGCGCCGTACCGCCCCCTCCGACGACCGGTGGGCCGGGCCCCTCCGAGGAGGAACCCGGCCCACCGTCGACGGCGGACGCCCGGATCAGCCGCGCAGGGCCTGGACCGCGGCCTCCAGACGCTTGCCGAAGTCGCCGTCCGCCTGGCGGAAGTTGTTGATCGCCCGCTCGGCGATGTCGTCGCGCGACACCTTGGCGATGAACCCGGCGAGGTTGTCGACCAGCCGGCCCTTCTCGTCCTCCGAGAGCAGCCGGTAGAGGTTCCCGGCCTGGACGAAGTCGTCGTCCTCGGCGTGGCTCGGGGCCACGTGCGTACCGATCTCGCCCGTGACCGGCGTGGACTCCCACAGCGGCCGGTCGGTCTGGGCCGGTCCGCCGAAGCTGTTCGGCTCGTAGTTCTTCGCACCCTTGTGACGGCCGTCGTACAGGAAGCCGTCGCGGCTGTAGGTGCGCGCCTCGGCGGCGTGCGGACGGTTCACCGGCAGGTGGTCGGCGTTGATGCCGACGCGGTAGCGGTGCGCGTCGCCGTAGGCGAAGAGCCGGCCCTGGAGCATCTTGTCCGGGGAGGGACCGATGCCCGGCACGAAGTGCGCGGGGCTGAAGATCGACTGCTCGACCTCGGCGAAGATGTTCTCCGGGTTGCGGTTGAGCTCCAGCTTCCCGATCTCGATCGGCGGGTAGTCCTCGTGCGGCCACACCTTGGTGAGGTCGAACGGGTTGAAGCGGTACGTGGCCGCCTCGGCCGCCGGCATGATCTGGACCTGCACCGTCCAGGACGGGAAGTCACCGCGCTCGATCGCCTCGCGCAGGTCGCGCTGGTGGCTGTCGGGGTCCTCACCGGCGAGCTTGTTGGCCTCGGCCTGGGTGAGGCTCTTGATGCCCTGGTCGGTCTTGAAGTGGTACTTCACCCAGAAGACCTCGCCCGCCTCGTTGCTCCACTGGTAGGTGTGCGAGCCGTAGCCGTTCATGTGGCGGTACGAGGCCGGGATGCCGCGGTCGCCGAAGAGCCAGGTCACCTGGTGGGTCGACTCGGGCGACAGACCCCAGAAGTCCCAGACGTTGTCCGCCTCCTGCGAGCCCGTGTACGGGTCGCGCTTCTGGGTGTGGATGAAGTCGGGGAACTTGATGGCGTCCTTGATGAAGAACACCGGGGTGTTGTTGCCGACGAGGTCGTAGTTGCCGTCCTCGGTGTAGAACTTCAGCGCGAAGCCGCGGGGGTCGCGCACCGCGTCGGCCGCCCCGAGGTTGCCCGCGACGGTCGAGAAGCGTAGGAACGTCTCCGTCTGCTTGCCGACCTCGGAGAGGAACTTCGCCCGCGTCCACTGCGTGACGTCGCGGGTCACCGTGAACGTGCCGTACGCGCCGGCGCCGCGGGCGTGCACGATGCGCTCCGGAATGCGCTCACGGTTGAAGTGCGCGAGCTTCTCCAGCAACGACTGGTCCTGGACCAGCACCGGCCCACCGACGCCTGCGGTCTGGCTGTTCTGGTTGTCGGCGACCGGCGCCCCGGCCTCCGTGGTGAGCGGTCCCTGCGTCACGTGCGCCTCCTGCGTCGTTCCTGCACATTCGTCATGTCGTGCACAGCCTGTCCCTTGGCGTATGCCAAAGCCGATCCTACAATGGACTTAGTCCAAGTCAAGGGAACATCCAAACTCACACTCGTTCGGGACCTGGTCCCCCCACTGTTAGGCTTGTGCTTATGAGTGACCTGTTGGAACGACTTCGCGGACGCGGCTGGCGCATGACCGCCCAGCGGCGCGTCGTGGCCGAGGTCCTCGACGGAAACCATGTGCACCTGACGGCCGACGAGGTCCACGCGCGAGCTGTCGCGAAGCTGCCCGAGATCTCCCGCGCCACCGTCTACAACACCCTGGGTGAGATGGTTGCGCTCGGCGAGGTCATCGAGGTCTCCACCGACCGCCGCGCCAAGCGCTACGACCCGAACGCGCATCGCCCCCACCACCACCTGGTCTGCGCGAACTGCGGCACCATCCGCGACGTGCACCCGGCGGGCGACCCGTTGGCGGACCTGCCGGCGGACGAGCGGTTCGGCTTCACGGTGTCCGATGTCGAGGTGACGTACCGCGGCATCTGCCCGGGCTGCGCGGCCGGCGGCTGAATCCCGCTTCCCCGCAGGACCTCGTTTCCCCGCGGGACCCCGGCTCTTCTGGAGGGCCCCGGCGCACATGCTCCCGTGTGCGCCGGGGCCCTCCGTGCGATGCGCCGGGGCGCACGTCGGCCCGGCAGGGCACGGCTCATGGGGGAACCGGTCCACCGGGAAGGGCAGCCGGAAATGCGGGAAGCCGGATCCCTTGAAGGATCCGGCTTTCCGTCTGCAGTAGCGGGGACAGGATTTGAACCTGCGACCTCTGGGTTATGAGCCCAGCGAGCTACCGAGCTGCTCCACCCCGCGTCGTTGTGCGTACAACAGTACGTCACCGCTCAGGACCTGCGCAAATCAGATTCGGCTCACCGGATGCGCGGGCGGCAGCACGGCCCCGGGGCCCGTCGGTGCCCGGCCCCGGCTCCCCGGGTGCCGGGCCACCGCCTCACGCGGTGAGCTCCTGGTGCAGCGCCTCCCGCAGGCGGGCGGCCCGCTCGGCGACCTCGGCCGGCCCCAGCTCGACCGCCCGCGCGCACCAGCGCTGCCCCTCCGTGAGTTCGCCCCGGCGCGCGGACAGCAGGGCGAGCCGCAGAGCCGCCCGCCCGTGCCCGTCGTTCGCGGCCCGGGTCCACCACAGCGCGGCCTCCCGCTCACTGCCCTCCCGGGCGAGCAACAGCCCGAGGTTGAAGGCCCCGTTGCGGCTGCCCGCCTCGGCGGCCTCTCGGTACCAGCGGGCCGCGCTGTCCACGTCGCCGCGAGCCGCCGCGAGCATCCCGACCCGTACCTGGGCCCGGCGGTGCCCCTGCTCGGCGGCCCGCTCGTACCACTCCTCGCACTCGGTCTTCACCGGAATCGGCTCCCCGAGCGCGGGCGGGCCGGGCGGCCGCCGCGAGTCCAGCACCCCGGCCAGCCGGAAGGCGGCCTCCGCACTGCCGCCCCCGGCGGCGCAGCGCAGATGGCGTTCGGCCTCCTGCTCCTCGCCCCGCTGCAGCAGGGCCATGCCGACCTGGAGCGCGGCCTCCGTATGACCGGCCGCCGCGGCGCGCTCGTAGCAGACCAGTGCCGTACGCTCCTCGCCGCGCCCGGAGTACAGGATGCCGAGGTTGAAGGCCGCGTCGACGCTGCCCGCCTCGGCGGCCTTGGAGAACCAGGGCTCGGCGCCGGTCGTGTCGCCCGCCTGGAGGAGGAGCACGGCCAGCGCGTTGGCGGCCTCGCGGTGGCCCGCGTACGCGGCGCGCCGGTACCACTGCTCGGCCTGTGCCGTACGGTCCTGGGCGGCGCAGAGCAGCCCCAGGTTGTAGGCGCCGTTGACGTCCCCCGCGGTCATGGCGGCCCGGTACCAGCGCTCGGCGGTCTGCTGCTCACCCCGGGCGGCGTGCAGGGCCCCCAGGGCGTTGGCGGCGTTCCCGTCGCCGTCCTGGGCGGCGCGCAGCCACCACACGGCGGCGCTCTCCACGTCCCCCGCGTCGCGCAGCAGGAAGCCGAGGGCGCAGGCGGCGCGCGGCTCGCCGGCCTTCGCCGAGATCAGGTACCAGCGGCCCGCCTCCTTGGGCTCGCCGCGCTGTTCCAGGAGGGCACCGAGGCGCAGCGCGGCGCGCTGGTGGCCGCGCGCGGCGGCCTGCCGGTACCACTGCTCCGCCTCGCCCGCCCGGCCGGCCGTGCGACCCGCCGGACCGCCGCCCTTGCGCACCGCGAAGCCGCCCGTGGCTCCCGGGCGCACGGAGGTGGCGTGGCGCGGGCCCTGGTGGCCGAACCGGTCGTACGGATCGTCGTCGGCCTCGGGGTCCAGCATCCGCGCCAGGCGGTACGCAGCCTCCCGGTGCCCCTGTTCGGCGGCGGCGCGCAGCCAGCGCTCGGCTCCCACGTCGCCACGGTGCTCCAGCAGGTCGGCGAGGGCGTACGCGCCCAGCGCGTGGCCCTGCTCGGCGGACTGCCGCAGCCAGTACTCGGCACCCGGCTCGTCCCCGCGCTCGCGGTAGTACCGGCCGAGGGCGTGCGCGGCGGCGGCGGACCCGGCGACGGCCGCGACGCGCCACCAACCGGCGGCCTCGTCGGTGTACCCGCGCTGATGCAGGAGGACGCCCAGGTTGTTGGCGGCGGCCCGGTCGCCGTCGGCCGTGGCGGCACGCAGATAGGGCTCGGCCCCGTCCAGGTCGCCGCGCCGCAGCAGCAGCGCGCCGAGGGTGCTCATGGAGGTGGTGTCACCGGCGTCGGCGGCGCGGCGGTGGCGCGCCTCGTGCTCGTCGCTCCCCGGGGTCTCCGCCGGGTCCTGGTCCACCGGGTCCCCGGAGACGTCCCCGGCGGCCTCGAAGCCCTCCTGGCTTCCGGCGGCTCCGGGGCCCTCCCCCGCCCCGGAGTCCTCACGACCCTCCTGGGTCCCGGTGTCCTCGACAAGCCCGGGAGTCCCGCGGGCCCCAGCACTCTCCGCGGCGGCCGGGCCTCCCGTGCTCTCCGTACCCGCTGCGTTCTCTGTCTCCGTGCTTTCGAAGGTCGCGGCACACCCCGCAGTCTCTGCAGTCCCAGTGGTCTCGGTGGTCTCGCTGTTCTCCGTGGTGGCAATACCAAAAGCCGCATTCACCACGCTATCCGGCCGATGAACGCGGCGTCGTGCAAACCGCCCTGTCTCCAACAGAGTTGCCCTGTCCCCCATAAATATCATCGTCGCACCACCCGCACCCCGCGCACACTGGTATACCGCGACCAGTGAGGTCACTTCAGCGTTTTGTCGACATGCCCACAGAGAGACAAGTCAAACACGTTCGGGCCCAACTCGCGCCCCGCGAACCGCCCTTCGCCCCATCCCACGAGAAAGTCACGCGGCACGACGAAGGCCCGGATCCTCGAAAGGATCCGGGCCTTCGTCTTCCAGTAGCGGGGACAGGATTTGAACCTGCGACCTCTGGGTTATGAGCCCAGCGAGCTACCGAGCTGCTCCACCCCGCGTCGTTGTGTGGAAACCGTACCACGACGCGGGGTGGAGCCTTTACCGGGTTACCCGGCCGGGGAGCCCGTCACCGTCAGCCGCTGTCGCCGCCCGGCTTCGCGGCACCGCCGCCACCCGGCTTCGAACCGCCGTCGTCCGGCTTCGCGCCCCGGTCGCCGGAACCGCCGGAACGGTCCGCGTCGTTCCCGCCGCCCGACTTGGGCTGGGCCGCCGCCGCGCGCTCCAGCGCGTCCTGGAGCTCCGCCTGGGCCTTGCCGTAGGCGGTCCAGTCCTGTTCCTTCAGGGCCGCCTCGCCCGCCGCGTACGCCTTCTGCGCGTCGGCGATCGCCTTCTTCAGCGCCGCCTCACCGGTGGCCGGCGGCTGAGTGGTCTCGCCCGGCGGCCGACTGGTCTCCTCGGACGGCGGAGTCTCGCCCGTCACCCCGAAGACCTCGTTGAGCGCCTCTCCGAGGCTGTTCTTGAAGACGGTCTTCGAGCCGTACGAGGCGGCGACCTTGCGCAGCAGCGGGTAGTTCTGCGTGCCACCGCGGGTGTACACCGGCTCGATGTAGAGGAATCCGCCTTCGAGCGGCACGGTCAGCAGGTTGCCGTACTCGATGTCGGAGTCGGTTCCCTTGAGGTTCCTCACGAACTCGGCGACGTCGTCGTTGCCGTTGAGCTCGCTCTGCACCTGACCGGGGCCCTTCACCGTGGTGGTGACCCTGAGCAGCCTTATCGTTCCGTAGTCCTTGCTGGCGGCGTCCGCGTCCACCGCCATGAACGCCCCGAGGTCGGGACGCCCCTTCGGCGTGAACGTGGTGGTCAGCGAGAACTTCTGGGCCGACTGGTCCGGCATCTTTATGCTCAGGTAGTACGGCGGGACGGCACCCGAGTCCTTGTTGGTCGGGTCGTCCGGGACCTGCCACGCGTCACTGCCACTGTAGAACTGGGCGGGGTTCGTGACGTGGTAGCGGGTGAGCAGCTCGCGCTGGACCTTGAACAGGTCCTGCGGGTAGCGCAGGTGCTCCAGGAGTTCCTGCGGGATGTCCGCCCTGGACTCCACCGTTCCGGGGAACGCCTTGCGCCAGGTCTTGAGGACCGGGTCCTTGGTGTCCCACTCGTAGAGCTTCACCGTGCCGTCGTAGGCGTCGACCGTGGCCTTCACGGAGTTGCGGATGTAGTTGACCTGGTTCTGCTGGGCGACGACCGCGCGCTGGTTGGTGGTCAGCGAGTCGGCCGTGGTGTCGCCGAGCGTGGTCCGCGAGGCGTACGGATAGCCGTTGGTGGTGGTGTACGCGTCGACGACCCACTGGATCCGCTTGTTCACCACGGCCGGGTAGGCGTCGCCGTCGATGGTCAGCCACGGGGCGACCGCCTCGACGCGCTCCTTGGGCGTGCGGTTGTAGAGGATCCGCGAGCCGTCGCCGATGGCGCCGGAGTAGAGGATCTGCGGCTCGCTGAACGCCACCGCGTACGCGGCACGGTTGAAGGTGTTGGAGAGGCTGACCCCGCTGTCGCCCTTGTAGCTGGTGGTCTTCTCGCCGTCCTCCTCGTAGTCGAGCTCCTTCTGGGGCCCGCCGACGATGGAGTACTGCTCGGTCTTCTCGCCGTAGTAGATCCGCTGCTCGTACGTGCCCAGGTCACCCGTGGTCGGCAGGCCCGACTCGGTGAAGTCCGGGGAGCCCTTCGGGTTCTTGCCCGTCGTCGTGCCCCGGGCCGCGATGGCGCCGTAGCCGTGGGTGTAGGTGAAGTGGTCGTTGATCCAGTTGCGCTTGGGGATGCCGTCGAGGTTCAGCTCGCGCAGACCGATGACCGTGTCCTGGTCCTTGCCGGCGGCGTCCTTGTAGCGGTCCACGTCCAGCGTCTTGGGGAACTGGTAGTAGTTCCTCTTCTGCTGGAGCTGCTGGAAGGCCGGGGAGACGACGTTGGGGTCCATCACCCGGTAGCTGGCGGCGGTGTCCGCGCTCGCGCGCAGTTCGGCGTTGTCCTCCGTCGTGCTCTTGCCCGAGTAGTCCTGCACCTGCGCCCGGTCGATGTCGTACGCGTCACGCGTCGCTTCGATGTTCTTCCGGATGAACGGGGCTTCCTTGGCCTGCTCGTTCGGCTGGACCTGGAACTTCTGCACGATGGCCGGGTACAGCCCGCCGATCAGGATCGCCGAGAGCACCATCAGGCCGAAGCCGATCACCGGAAGCTGCCAGGTGCGGCGCCAGAGCGTCGCGAAGAAGAGCAGGGCGCAGATCGCGGCGATGCAGAACAGGATGGTCTTCGCCGGGAGGTAGGCGTTGGCGTCGACGTAACGCAGACCCGCCCAGTTGTCCGTCGCCTTGAAGTCGCTGGACTTCACGGCCAGGCCGTAGCGGTCGAGCCAGTACGCCACCGCCTTCAGCGAGACGAAGACGCCGAGCAGCACCGACAGATGGCCGGTGGCCGCGCCGGTCGCCCGCGCGCCGGGGCTGGTGATGCGGAGCCCGCCGTACAGGTAGTGGGTCAGCGCGGCGGCGATCAGCGAGAGCACGGTGGCCGCGAAGCCGAAGCCCAGCAGGAAGCGGTACCAGGGCAGGTCGAAGGCGTAGAAGGAGACGTCCAGGTGGAACTGGGGATCCTTCTGGCCGAAGGCCACGCCGTTCACGTACATCAGCCAGGTGCGCCACTGCCCGGAGGCGGACGCTCCGGCGATCAGTCCGACGACCGCGGCGATCGCGAGCAGCACCCACTTCTTGAAGGGGGCGAGGCTCATCCGGTACCGGTCCAGGCTCTGCTGCTCCAGCGACATCGCGCTCAGCGGCGGCCGGAGCCGGTGCGCGAGCCAGATGTTCAGGCCGACGACGAGCGCCATCAGCAGTCCGAAGACGAGAAACAGTCCGATCTTGGTCCACAGGGTGGTGGTGAAGACGGACGAGTACGAAACCGACCGGTACCAGAGCCAGTCGGTCCAGAACCCGGCGAACATGACGAACGCCATGGCGAGGACCGCCAGGACGCCCAGTGTCATGAGCAGGGTACGGGCGCGCCGGGACGGGCGGCCGACTCTGATCCGTGGCCCGGTCGGGCCTCCGCCGCGGTCCGGCATCTGGAAAGCCAACGTGCGCACCTCGTAGTTCGCGGGTCGTATGAAGCGGGCCCGGAAATCGTAGGACCCACCTATGCAACTTACTGACCCTTTACCTAGTTCCCGATCCCGGGGCGGAAGGAGGCAGGATATTGGTCATGTCCAACGTTTCCGCCTCAGGCCCCCCGATGGCCGCGAGCCCCCTCACCGTCGCCGTGCTCGAGATCGACGAGTACGTCTCCGGCCTCGGCTGGGACCGGCCCGCCCTGCTGTTCGCCCTCGTCGACACGGCCCGGCTGCGGGTCCAGGAGCCCGGCCTCGCCGCCCAGCTCGGCCTGGACTCCGACGCCCCCGCCTCCTCCCTCACCCCCATCGAGCAGGAGGAGCTTCCGGCGGGCACCGCCCTGGACGACTTCCTCGCCACGATCGCGTGGCCCGACGCGGTGGCGGGCTGTGCGCTGACCGTGGAACGGTTGATGCTGCCGCCGTCCGCCGAGGCGTCCGTGCCCGAGGGGCTCGACGAGGCCCAGCTGGCCAAGTGGGTCGCGAAGCACCCTGAGCGCCAGGAGGTGCGGATGACCGTGGCCGTGCTCCGTGACGGTTCGCGCGAGTGCGCCGTGCGCCTGCGCGAGAAGGACTCGCCGAGTGAGGTGCGGACGGGCGCGGGCCTGGTGCCCGGGCTGGCCGACGCGCTGGCCGCGACCTTCGAGGACTGAGCGGCCGCCCTCGATGACTGCGGGACTGTCGTGCTCCTTCGGGGAGCGCGGCCTCCCGCGCGGGGCACGGTCAGCCGGCCGAACAGCTCGGCAGACCGGCCGTGTCCCCCGTCCGGATCTTCTCCAGCGACTTCCTCGCGTCGTCGAGCGTCTTCACCTTGACCAGTGTGAGTCCGCCCGGGGTGTCGGAGGCGGCCGCCTTGCAGTTGTCGGCCGGGGTCAGGAAGTAACGTGCGCCCGCGTCCCGCGCGCCGACCAGCTTCATGGTGATGCCGCCGATCGGGCCGACCTTGCCCTTGTCGTCGATCGTGCCCGTGCCCGCGATGAACTTGCCGCCGGTCAGGTCGGTCGGCGTCAGCTTGTCGACGAGACCGAGGGAGAACATCAGGCCCGCGCTCGGGCCGCCGACGTCGGCGAGCTCGATGTCGATCCGGAACGGGAACGTGTGGTCCGTCGCGGCCTGGATGCCGACGATCGCGCGCTTGTCCCCCGGGGCCTTCGCGGTGGTGATGACGACCTTCCGGCTGCCCTCGGGCTCCTTGCCGGCCTTCTCGGCCGCCTGCGCCGTCTTCGCCGGGACGATCGTGAACGTGACGTCCTCACCGGGCTCGTGCCGGGTGACGAGCTTCGCGACGTCCTCGGGCTGCTTGATGTCCGTGCCGTCGACCTTCTTGATCACGTCTCCGGCGTGCAGCCTGCCCTGGGCGGGGCTGTCCTTGACGACCGTGGAGACCACGACGCGCGACGCCACCGGGATGCCCAGTTCGTTCAGGGCGGCGACCTTGGCGCTCTCCTGTGACTGGGTGAACTCCTCGGCGTTCTCCTGCGTGGACTGCTGCTCCGTCTTGCCGTCGGGGTAGAGGGTGTCGTGCGGCACCACCACGCTGTCGTGGGACAGCCACCCGTACACGGCCCCGACGAGATTCATGCGGTAGTCGGCGCCGGTGACCCTGACGGTGGTCATGTTGAGATTGCCCGATGTCGGATACGTCTTGTGCCCCGAGATCTGCAGGACCGGCTCGCCCTTGACCTTGCCGAGGGTGTTCACGGTCGGCCCGGGAGACATCTCGGAGTACGGCACCTTGATCAGCAGCGCCGCGCAGAGCAGCGCGATGAGCATCAGGGTGGCGGCGAGCATCGTCGCGGTGCGGCGTGGCATGGAACGACAGTACGGGAAGGGTCTGTCAGTGCGCTGTCGGGGCCGATGCCCGGGAGGCAGGAAGCCCGGTGCGGTACGGCCTTGCGCGGAAGCGTCGGCGGTCGGCACCGGAACACGGGTGCCGTCCTCTCAGGGGCACGGATTGGCGACTGCGTATGCGCCGCGACGACTGCGCGGGGCGCGAGAAGCGTCAGACGGCATCGGAACCGGAATGCGATTTCTCCATCGCTTCACGGAACCGCGCGTACCCGGCCAGTTCCGAGACATCACCGGGCGTGTGATCACGAGTGACCCAGCTGCCCCATATCGCCGCACCGAGCGCGGCGAAAAGCGGAATCAACAACCAGGCAAGTGCTGCCATTACGACCTCCCTGCCCCATGAGCGACCGCAACTGACCGGTCAGCAGATTAACCGTCTGCAGGACCCACGCTCATGGCAGGGGGACGATTACGCAAATCGGGGCGGCCAACCACTCGATCGGCTTGCGCTCAGCAAGCGCCGACCCATTCCTCGGTGCCGTCCGAGAACCGCTGGTGCTTCCAGATCGGGACCTCGCGCTTGAGGTCGTCGATGAGCTTGCGGCACGCCTCGAACGCCTCCGCGCGATGCGGGCAGGAGACGGCGACGACGACCGCGGTATCGCCCACTCGGAGGTCACCCACACGGTGGACGGCGGCGAGCGCCCGGACCGGGAATTCCGCCACGACCTTCTCGGCCACCCGGCGCAGTTCGTCCTGCGCCGACGGATGGCAGGAGTATCCGAGCGCGCTGACGTCCTGACCGCCGTCGTGGTTGCGCACCGTGCCGGCGAAGAGCGCGGTGCCTCCTGCGGCGTCGTCGCCGACGGCACGCAGGACCTCGTCGACCGACAACGGTGTGTCGCGGATCGCCAGCAGCCGGACGGGGTCGGTCGACGCCCGCTCGCCGGGGTGGTCGTGCATGGGAACCATGGGGCCCATGGTGCCGTACCGTGCCGGCAAAGGGGGAGCGCGTATGCGACGTCGGTCCGCGCGGTCCCGGGTCCGCGCACGGACCGCCTCGACCCGGAGAGCCCCGTACGGGCCCCGGGGCCGGGGGTCAGATGCGGCGGCGGGCCTTGCGGGCCCTGCGGACCAGGGCGGCGGTGCCGAGCAGCGCCACGGTCGCACCGGCGGCACCCGCCGCGGTCGCGTCCTTGCGGCCGAGGCGGCGTCCGGCGACGGTGTGCCGTCCCGCCACCTCTTCGAGGAGCGCGGCGAGCACGTCCTCGTTGGTCCAGCGCGGACGCCAGCCCGCGTCGTGCAGCCGGCTCACGCTGACCACCCAGGGGTGCATCGTGTACGCCAGATCCCCCGCCGGCGACGGGGTGAGCCCGATCCTGTGCAGCCGGGCGGCGGCGCCGAGGGCGACGGCCGAGGGCAGTTCCATCCGGCGGACACCGCTGAGCTCCTCGACCTCCTCCTGCTCCAGCCAGCCGTCGCAGCCGACCGCGAACTCGCCGTCGATCTTCTCCAGCGCCGCGTACTCCAGGGCCGTGACCAGGTCCTCGACATGGCAGAACTGCCAGGTGGGACGCGACCCGGCGACGACGAGGAGGCGCGGCGACTCGAAGTAGCGGGTCAGCGCGGTGTCCGTGCCGCCGACCAGGACCGCGGGCCGGATCACGGTCACGTTGAGTCCGGGATGGGCCCGGGGCGCACGGCGGCCGAGGCGTTCGATCTCCAGGAGGTCCCCGACACCGGTGGCCTCGGCCGTGGCGCGCAGCTCGGCGTCCTCGGCGAGCGGCAGGTCGTTGTCGGGCAGCGCCCCGTAGACCATCGCCGAGGTGCACAGGACCACCCGGTGGACCCCCGCGGCCGCGGCGGCCGTGAGCACGGTCTGGGTTCCGCGCACGTTGTAGGCGGTGCGGGCGGCGGGGTCGGTCTCCAGGTCGAGATCGAGTGCCAGGTGCACCACGACGTCCGCGCCGCGCAGCTTCTCCGCGATGGCCGGGTCCCGTACGTCGAGGAGGTACCACGTCGCGTCGGGGACCTCCCCGCGGCGCTCGTCGATGGCGATGACCTGCTTGATCTCCTCGGAAGCCACGAGGCGTGCGACGAGCAGCTCGCCGACGCCGCGCGCGGCTCCGGTGACCGCGACGACGGGGCCACGGCTCCCTGAACGGCTCTTCACGGGTTTGCTCTCGGTCGAGGGGGCGGAAAGGTTTCGCGCTGCGCGAACCTGAGGATCTGGGGAACTCACCGGGCGTCTCCAGCGGTTGTCTTCAGTACGTACCCGAATGACGCGTACGTACCAGGTGGCGTCCATCCTGCCGCAGGCCGGGGCCGAGGAGCACCGAGCCCCCGAGCGGACTTTTGGTGTCTACGCTGGATGGTGATGTCGGGCAGTCGCCGTCGGTTCGCGCCGGCGGCCCTAAGAGCCGAGGAAACCCGTGAGTGACACCCCATTCGGATTCGGCCTTCCGCCGGAGGAGCCGGAGAACGGCGACGAGGGCAAGAAGAAGGACCCCACCGGAGGTGGGCAGGGTTCGGGCGGGCCGGCGAACCCGTTCGGCTTCGGGCCCGGCGCGGGCGGGGACAACCCGTTCGCGGCGATGTTCGGCACGCTGAACCCCAACGACCTGGGGGCGGCCTTCCAGCAGCTCGGCCAGATGCTGAGCTACGAGGGCGGTCCCGTGAACTGGGACATGGCCAAGCAGATCGCCCGCCAGACGGTCGCGCAGGGCACGCCCGACGGTTCCAAGGACGCGAGCGTCGGCCCGTCCGAGCGGTCCGCGGTCGACGAGGCGCTGCGCCTGGCCGACCTGTGGCTGGACGGTGTGACGTCGCTGCCCTCCGGTTCGGTCTCGACGGTGGCGTGGAGCCGTGCGGAGTGGGTGGAGGCGTCCCTTCCCGCCTGGCAGAAGCTGGTCGACCCGGTGGCCGAGCGCGTGGGCGTCGCCATGGGCGACGTGCTGCCCGAGGAGATGCAGGCGATGGCGGGCCCGCTGATCGGCATGATGCGGTCGATGGGCGGCGCGATGTTCGGCCAGCAGATCGGACAGGCCGTCGGCGTGCTGGCGGGCGAGGTGGTCGGGTCGACCGACATCGGACTGCCGCTGGGCCCGGCGGGCAAGGCCGCGCTCCTTCCGTTGAACGTTGAGCGTTTCGGCAAGGACCTCGGTGTCCCGCAGGACGAGGTCCGGCTGTACCTCGCGCTGCGCGAGGCCGCGCACCAGCGCCTCTTCGCCCACGTCCCGTGGCTGCGCTCGCATCTGTTCGGTGCCGTCGAGGGATACGCGCGCGGCATCAAGGTCGACACCAGCAAGCTGGAGGACGTGGTCGGTCAGTTCGACCCGTCGCAGCCCGAGCAGCTGCAGGACGCCCTCCAGCAGGGCATGTTCCAGCCGGAGGACACGCCGGAGCAGAAGGCGGCCCTGGCCAGGCTGGAGACGGCGCTCGCGCTGGTCGAGGGCTGGGTGGACGCGGTGGTGCACGAGGCCGCCAAGTCCCGTCTGACGTCGGCCGACGCCCTGCGCGAGACCATGCGGCGGCGGCGCGCCTCCGGTGGTCCGGCCGAGCAGACGTTCGCCACGCTCATCGGCCTCCAGCTGCGTCCGCGGCGGCTGCGCGACGCCTCGCGCCTGTGGGCCTCGCTCACCGACGCCCGCGGGCTGGACGGGCGCGACGCGCTGTGGGAGCACCCCGACATGCTGCCGACGGCACAGGACCTGGACGATCCGGACGGGTTCGTCCACCACGAGCAGCTGGACTTCTCCGAACTGGACAAGATGCTCGGCGAGGCCGCGCAGGAACCGAAGAAGCCCACGACCGGCACGGACGAGGCGTCCTCCGGAGAGGCCGACGACCGCGGGAGCGACAGCAAGGGCGACAGCGACCGGTGAGCCTGCACGACGACGCCGTTCTCGTGCTCAAGGGTTACGAGGACGCGCAGGACCCGGACCAGGACGGGCTGCGGCAGGTCTACCTGGACCACCTGGCCCGGCATCCGGACGGCATGTGGAAGGCGTGCGACGCCGGGCATCTGACGGCCAGCGCACTGGTCGTCGATCCCGAACGCGGCCGCGTCCTGCTCACCCTGCACCGCAAGCTGCGGATGTGGCTGCAGATGGGCGGCCACTGCGAGCCGCAGGACGGCACGCTGGCCGCGGCGGCGCTGCGCGAGGCCACCGAGGAGTCCGGGATCAGCGGCCTCGCACTGCTCCCGGGCGGGCCGGTGACGCTGGACCGCCACCGCATTCCGTCGCCCTGCCACTGGCATCTCGACGTGCAGTACGCGGCGCTGGCGCCGCTGGGCGCCACGGAGCAGATCAGTGACGAGTCGCTGGACCTGCGCTGGTTCACGTACGACGAGGTCCCGTCGGTGGCCGACGCCTCGGTCGTACGGCTCATGACGCGCGTCCGCGCCGTGTTGGAGCAGCGTCCCTAGAACCGATCGGTACGCGCGGCCGGGAACGGCGTCGTCGACGCGCTCCGGGCCCTTCCGGCTCCACGTCGGCCCGTACACCGCTTCGGGCCCGCACGTTTCGGCCCGCGCGGAGGGGACGGCTTTCAAGGCCGTCCCCTCCGTGCTGCCGTCGGTGTCGGCCCGCGCGGCTCAGTTCCAGGCGTTGTTCCTGTTCTGGCCGTAGGCGCCCTGCTGGCCCATCCCGTACTGGGCGCGGATCCCCTGGCCGATCTGCGCGTTCTGCGGCGGCAGCACCTCGCTGGGCTGGACCAGCGCGTAACCCTGGCCGAGGAAGCTGAGCTCCCAGCCCTCGCCGGTGCTGCCGCGGCGCCGCCAGACACCCGAGGAGTGCGTCTGGGCCTGCATCTGCACCCGCAGCGAGCTGGACCAGGCGACTATCGCGTCGGCGTCGGCGTTGACGTACTTGTCGGGCGTGACCTGCACCATGAGCGGCTGCCCGGAGGTCATCAACGCGACCTTGCCGCTTCCGGTGATGTTGAGCTGGTACTTCCCGGACCCGGCGATGCCGTACTGGCTGTCCACCGCGATGACCTCGTGGTGCAGCCCGGAGTCCAGCGCGAGCACATAGGCGCTGTCCACGGTCAAACCGTCGTGGTCGACGTCCACCACGTGCACGTACTGCGCGAGGTTGGCGAGGAACACGGTGCCCTGGCCGGAGCACCGCATGAGGTCGAGTCCCTCACCGGTGTGCGAGCGGGAGCGCTGTTGTCCCCTCGACTGGTACTCCCCGTCGAACTCGATCAGGCCCTGGTACGCGACCATGCTGCCCTTGCGGGCGAGGACGTCGTCGTGGCCGCTGAGCGAGACCCGCAGCATCTGCGCGTTCTGCAGGGTGTAGCGGTCCGCGGACTGCTGTTCGGTGTGCTGGAAAAGCGGGCTCTGCATGGTGTCCTCTCGCTCCCCTCAGCCCCGGGCCCGCAGGCGGTCGGTGCTGTCCTCGCTCGGCTGTACGACGACGATGCCCTGGCCGGAGAAGGCCATCTGAAACGCCTCACCGCTGCCGCGGCCGATCAGGGACGCCGCCTTGAAACTGCGTTTGCCCTTCACCTTCAGGTTCGGGGACCAGGCGATGAGCGCGTCGGGGTCGACGTACGTCTCGTCCTCGCCGCTGCCGCAATTGACGACGACGGGGGTCCCGCGCGAGGTCAGCGCGACCCAGCCGGTACCGGAGATCGACACGTTCCACAGGCCCTGACCGGCGAACTTGGCGAGACCCTTGACCCGCTCGACACCCCACTGGAGCTGCGCGTCGAAAGCGAGGACGTTCGTGCCGTTGACCGACAGCGCCTCGTTGTCGAGGTGGACGACGACGACGTCCGCGCCGTAGTCGGCGAGGTAGAGCAGTCCGTCCCCGCTGCACTTCATGAGGGGGGCGCCTTCGCCGGTGATCCAGTCGCGTGCGATCTGGCGTACGGCGGGCGGGTTCGGCTCGTACTGGATGAACCCCTCGTACGCGACCATCGAGCCCACGCGTGCGAAGAGGTCCTGGCCCGTCGCCATCGCCACCTTCAGCATGGCGCTGCCGTGGTTCTCCATACGGGCGGTGACCGGTGCGGGGCCGTACCCCGCGAGCTGCTGGTTCATGCTTCGGCTTCCTCAGACCTCGTACGGCTGGACGACGATGAAGTTGCCCGGTGCACCCCGGAACTGAAGGTTCACCGACTCTCCGCTGTGTCCCGGGTAGGCGTTGTAGCGCAGCCGCACCTGACTGGAGACGATCACCTGGGACGCCGCGGACCAGGCCACGATCGCGTCGCTGTCGGCGAACGTCGTCGGCGTGACGGGCAGGACCACCGGGGTGCCGTGCGTCATCACCACGACGGTGCCGGTCCCCTGGAAGACCATCGTGAACAGCGCCCCGCCCGGGATCCCGTGCCCCTCGATGCGCCGCACCTCGTACTGGAGGGACTCGTCGAAGGCGAGGACGCGCTCGGCCGAGACGCAGATGCTGTCGCCCTGCAGCTCGATGGGGTGCAGATGGGCGCTGTTCTCCGCGAGGAACACCTGACCGCGGCCGGTGCAGCGCATCAGCTGCATCTCCTGGCCCGTGGCGTTCCCCACGATCCGGCCCGCGAAGCCCGCGCCCTTGTAGCTGAAGTCGACCTTGCCCTGGTACATGACCATGCTGCCCTGGCGGGCCAGCACGGGGGCGCTGTCCTGGCCGAGGTCCACCCGGACCAGCTGGTGGTTCTGCGCCGTCCAGCGGCGGCCGGTCGCCACCTCCTTGTAGAGGTTGACGGCCGCCTGGAGTCCGCCGCCGGACTGCGGTACGCCGTGCGGCACTCCCGTGGCCATGCCCGTGCCCGGGGGCTGCTGGCCGTACGGCGCCGGGTACGGCTGAGCGGGGGGAGCCGCGACGGGCGCGGGCTGACCCGGAGCCTGGCCGAACTGCGGCGGCTGCGGCGGCTGTCCGTAAGGGGCCGGGGCGGGGGCGGGGGCGGGCGGGGGAACGGTGCCACCGGGCGGCGTCATGGGCACCATCGGCGCCACCATCGTCGGCGCACTGTGGATCTGCTGCGGGGTGGGTGCGGCCGGGGCACCGAACGACGGGGCGGGCTGCGGAGCCTGGGGCGCGGCCGGGGCGCCGAAAGAGGGATCGGGTGTCGGAGCCTGGGGCACCTGTGGGGCCTGAGGCACCTGTGGAGCTTGCGGCACCTGGGGCGCGGCGGGAACTCCGAACGACGGGGCCGGCGCCGGTGCGGACGCCTGCGCGGGCGGGGCGAACGGCGGTGGGGACCCCTGCGGCTGGGGGGCGGCGGGCTCCTCCTCGGCGACCTCGCCGCCGAAGTTCTTCAGGAGCGCTTCGAGACCGCCGTCGAAGCCCTGGCCGACGGCGGCGAACCGCCAGACGTCCTTCAGGTAGAAGTCGCCCAGCATCACGGCGCGTTCGGTGGTGAACTCCGAACCGTCGAAGGCATACCGGGCGACTTCCTCGCCACCGGCGACGATCCGGATGTATCCGGGGCCGATCGCGGACATCTGGCCGGCGCCGTCGATCGTCGCGGTGAATGAAAGCTTCCGGATGTGCGCCGGAATACGCTCCAGGGTGACGCGGAACGACTCGGTGTCGCCGGCCTGGGAACCGAGGAGCTGAATGGACTCTTCGGGCGATTTAGGCTGATTGAAGAAGATGAAATACCGGTCGTCCGAGAGCCGCTCGTCGGCGTCGAGACCGAAGCAGCTGATGTCGACGGTCAGCCCCGGGCCACCGATCTGCACGCCTACGTACAGGTCCGTCCCCGGGGTGAGATCGCCGATCCTGGCCTTGTGGCCGCGCTGGAATTCCCTGGCCATGCGTAACGACCGTCCCCCATCCCGAAGGTGAATACGTCGCGCCAGGCTAACCGCAATCTCGGACATCGGGCCAAGCCGGTACACATCCGGTACAGAATCGCCGGACGTCACTCGCCCCGTGCGGCGGGCAGATGCGGCAGCCGGTCCGCCGCCACCACGCCCTCCAGGTAGCCGCGGGCCCGTTCGGTACGGGGATACGCCTCCAGCAGCCGCCAGAACCGGGGGCCGTGACCGGGCACCAGGAGATGGGCCAACTCGTGCACCAGTACGTAGTCGACGACGTACTCGGGCATGCCCTGCAAACGGTGCGAGAGCCGGATGCTGCCCTCCGCCGGGGTGCAGGATCCCCATCGGGTGTTCTGATTGGTCACCCACCGCACCGACACGGGCCTGGCCCGGCCGTCGAAGTACTGGGCGGACAACCACTGGGCACGGTCGGCGAGTTCACCGTCGCCGAGAATGCTCCTGCTCTCCTGGGCGGCGAGCTTGTCGAGCATCACGTTCACCCACCGCTGCTCCTCGGCCTTCGACATCCGGGCCGGGATGAGCACGATGGTGCGGTCCCCCTCGCGATACGCGGAAACCGTCCTGCTGCGGCGATTGCTCCTGCGGACCTCGACCGCGCTCGTGGCCGAGGCGCGGGGCGGACGGTCCACCGCGCCGCGGTGGCGTGGTCGGGCGCTGCGCGCAGAGGGATCTCCGGCGATTCCGGGCGGCGGGTCGGCGGGCACGCCATGACGTTACCCGGTCACGGTGGAGGAAGTCCCGCCTGCGGACGGTTCACACAAGATCCACTCCGCAACGTGCAGCATTTGAACGACAAATACACCGCACCTGTGGACAACTTTCCGCACGATTCGGCGCCGCCCCGCATTCTGACAACGCGTCCCGCACAGGTCCGGCGCGTGAGTCATGAGTGGATCAGGCGCGGCGATCTTCGTCGGCGGGCGCACGGATATCAGAACGAGGAACAGAACTCGCAGAACTCAGACCGGGGGAAAGCCGTGTATCCGATGTTGAAGCCCGCGCTGCGCCGCGCGTGGCGCGGCCGAGGGACGGTCCAATTCGGGGTGACACCCGCTCATGCGGTGACGCTCGGGCCGATGGATATCGCGACGAGCAGTTTTCTGGAACTGCTCGACGGTACGCGCGGCCTGCCACTGCTGCGCGAGGAAGCACGGGCACTGGATCTGTCCGACCATCAGGTCGACACCCTGATCCGGCGGCTGACCGATGCGGGCCTGATCGAGGACGTACGGTCCGCCGGTCCCGCGAGCGACGCGTTGAGGAACCGGCCCGGCGCCCTGGAGCGGCACCGTCCCGATCTGGCGTCGCTGTCGGTCGTCCATCCGGAGCCGGGCGGTGGAATGCGCCGGCTGGCGGCCCGTCGGGCGATGCGGGTGCAGGTCCGGGGTGCGGGCCGGGTGGGCGCCGCGATCGCGGCGGTGCTGTCCGGGGCCGGGGTGGGCCGGGTGGAGGTGCTGGACGGCGGACACACCGAGCCCTGGGACGTCTCGCCGGGCGGACTGCCACCGGCGGCGGTCGGGGAGCGCAGGGACACCGCCGCCCGGCAGTTGGTGCGCAGATCCGCGGGCGGCTCGGCTCCTCGGACGGCGGAGACCGCGGGTGCTTCGGGGAGCGGGGAGCCGGGGCTCTCGTTGATCGTGGTGGCTCCCCGTGACGGCTTCGGCGTGTACGTCCCGGACCCACGGTCGGCGGAACAGTGGATCACCTCCGGCACTCCCCACCTCTACGCCGGAGTGGTGGAGGCGACAGGGGTGGTCGGTCCCCTGGTCCTGCCTGGGGGGACGGCGTGCGCCGGGTGTCTGGCGCTGGCCCGCGCGGAGGCGGACGAGGAGTGGCCCCGGATGCTGTCCCAGTGGCGTTCCGGGCGGCGGACCGCCGTGCAGGCGTGCGACCTCGGCCTGGCGACGGCGGTGGCCGGTCTCGCCGCCGCGCACGCGCTGTGTTTTCTGGACGGGGATCTGCCCGCGAGCACGGGGACCCGCTGGGAGACCGCGCTGCCGCTGTTGGACTGGCGGTCGGAGCGGATCACGGCGCATCTCGACTGTTGCTGCGGAGCGGCTGGGCACACTGTCAGGGAGCGCGTCTCCGGTGTCGACACGGCGCACGACACAATGGCCGGGTAACCGCCGCACGCGGTACGGCAGTCTGGGATATGGAGGGGCTCATGTCTGATCTTCCCCGGAAAGCGGTCACGCGTACCGCCAAACTGGCAGCCCTGCCGTTGGGCTTCGCCGGCCGCGCCACCTGGGGCCTGGGCAAGCGGATCGGCGGGAAGTCCGCGGAGCTCGTGGCCCGGGAGGTGCAGCAGCGGACGGCCGATCAGCTCTTCAAGGTGTTGGGCGAGTTGAAGGGCGGCGCGATGAAGCTGGGCCAGGCGCTGTCCGTCTTCGAGTCGGCGCTGCCCGAAGAGGTGGCCGGACCGTATCGCGCGGCGCTCACCAAGCTCCAGGACGCCGCGCCTCCCATGCCCAGCGGCACGGTCCACGAGGTGCTGGCCGCCCGGCTCGGCGAGGACTGGCGGGAGCTGTTCCTGGAGTTCGAGGACAAGCCGTCGGCCGCCGCGTCGATCGGCCAGGTGCACCGGGCGGTGTGGCACGACGGGCGGGACGTCGCGGTGAAGGTGCAGTACCCGGGCGCGGGAGAGGCACTGCTCTCGGACCTGACACAACTCAGCAGATTCGCCCGGCTGCTCGGTCCGTTGATTCCCGGCATGGACATCAAACCGCTCATCACGGAGTTGCGCGACCGCGTCTCGGAGGAGCTGGACTACGAGCAGGAGGCACGGTCGCAGCAGGCCCACGCCGAGGAGTTCGCGGCCGATCCGGACATGGTGATCCCCGGTGTGGTGCACCAGTCCGACCAAGTACTGGTGACGGAGTGGATGGATGGCGTTCCGCTGGCCGACGTGATCGCGAAGGGCACGCCCGAGCAGCGTGACCGGGCCGGTCAGTTGCTGGCTCGCTTCCTCTTCTCGGGACCGGCCCGTACCGGGCTGCTGCATGCCGACCCGCATCCGGGCAACTTCCGGTTGCTTCCTCCGGAGGAGGGGGCGGACGGGGCCGACGAGTCCGGCGAGAACGCCGGGACCGTGCAGTGGCGGCTCGGGGTACTGGACTTCGGCACGGTGGACCGGCTGCCGGGTGGTCTCCCGCAGCCGATCGGGGACTCGTTGCGGCTGGCACTGGCGGGTGAGGCGCGGGCGGTGTACGAGCTGCTGTGCGAGGAGGGGTTCGTCAAGGAGTCGGTCGAACTCGACCCGGACGTGGTGCTGGACTACCTTCTCCCGATCATCGAGCCGGCGCAGGCGGAGGAGTTCACCTTCACCCGGAGCTGGATGCGCAACCAGGCGGCACGGATCGGCGATCCGCGCTCCCCCGCCTATCAGCTGGGCAAGCAGTTGAATCTGCCGCCCGCCTATCTGCTGATACATCGGGTGACACTGAGCACGATCGGGGTGCTGTGCCAGCTGGGCGCGACGGTACGGCTGCGTGACGAACTCGAATCCTGGTTGCCGGGATTCCTCTGGGAGTACGAGCAGGAGCCCGTGATCGCGGAGGAACCGGCCGACGACGTGGTCGCCGGGGCATAGGCGGCGGCCGTCGGCCCGGCCGGCGCAATCGAGGACCGGGAGGGGCAGCCCGGGCGGCCGGGCGGAGACGGCAGGCTCCGGGGCCCTGGCCGCGCGTCCCGGACGTCACCACCAGGCGGGGTCGAGACGGCTCTCGATCGCCCTGATGTGCGTGCGGGCGCATGTGTCGCAGACGTACTGGTGGCTGCCGTTCTCCACGGAGCAGGTCCAGGTCGCGGGTGGGGTCTCGCTGTTCGCGGACGCGCCGCACAGGGCGCAGACGACCACCGCGGCGTCCTGCCCGTCGGGCCGCTCGTTCCGGGGATGCGTCTCCTCGTCCACCTCGTGACGATAACCCGATGGTCACCGCACCGCGCCGCACCGCGCAGCACGGCGCGTACGGCGGCGGGCCGTGGTCCGCGCGCCGAACGACCGTGGGGCCGGTCCGTTCGGACCGGCCCCACGGAAGGGGTACTGAAGAAGGGGTACTGAGGAACCGGGTACGGGACCAGGTCCGTCGCCACCGGGCGGAGCGGTCGCCCGGCGGGGGCGGTGCCGGTGAAGGGCCCGGGTCAGTGCCCTCCCGCGCTTGTGCCGAGAGGGCTGCTAATGCATGACCGCCATGGCCAGCGCTCGGCGGGCGCGCATCGATACGCGCTCGGCCCTGCGCTGCATCCGACGCGCGTTGACCAGGCGCACGGCCCGGCGTTGCGTATCGGCCTCCCTCATGCGCTCGTGCATATGAGCACGGGCCAGGGCTTCTGGGATGAGTTGCATCTCGCGGGTCCTGTTCTGGCGCGAATCGTTCGCACCGATGATCGTGACGTTCGGTGTTGCGGAGCCGACGGGCTCATGTGTGGGGACGGACATTGGTGCCTGATTTCGGGGATCGTGGGTGCGGGGACGGTCGATGGTGCCGGTGCGCTTCGTGGGTTTGGGGGCCATGACCCCCAGTCCGGCGGTCACGCCGCGACCGGGTTCTTGCGCGGACGGCCCCGAGGCCGCTTGCGGGCGACGACGACGCCCTGGACGAAGAGCTCACCGCCCCAGACGCCCCAAGGCTCGCGCCGCTCCTTGGCACCTGCGAGGCACGCCTCGACGAGCGGGCAGGTGCGGCAGAGCGACTTGGCGTACTCGACATCGGCCGGCGACTCGGCGAAGAAGACCTCCGGGTCGTAGGAGCGGCAGGGGACGGGTACGTCGAGGTTCTCGATGGCGTCATCGAGCGAGGTGAGCGTGGTGAGGGGGGTCAAGGTGGAGTCCTCCGTGAGGCCGGGCGGCGGGATCGGGTCGGAAAGCGGTACGGACGGGGCGTGCGCTTCGAGTTGCACGGTGGGTGGTGTCCTCGTCTGGTCGTTCCGGCCTGTTGGCCGGAGGGCGGCTGGTACCGGGTGCTGCTTGTCCCGAGGCTCCTTCGCGCTGTCCGTCCGCATGGACGGGCAGGCTGTCCGTCCGTTCGGACAAACAAAAGGGCCGCGGATCCCGAGTGGGGTTCCGCGGCCCTGAAGGCGCCGGCCTGATGCTGAATCAGGCTGGATCACTCCAGGGTTCAGGCCCACGGAAGGCCCACATCGTGTGGTGGTGCGTCGTCTGCTTCTTGGCGCCGGCTTCCACTCCCGCACCGACAGCGGCGAAGGCATAGGCCTGGGCCTGCCCCTTCACTACTGCTGCTGCCGGTGCCTGAGCCGGTCGCTCATTGCGCTCCCGCACGGGGAAGCTCGCGGAGGACAGCGGGCTGACGACGGACAGACCGGTGCCACGGAGCGAGAAATCGCGGGAGCAGACGAGGCCGAGCGAGCAGGCGGAGACGACCGAGAGATCGGTCATTTTGTTGGTCTTGATGATGCTGATCACTTCAATCGCCTCCTCTCGGCGTCTCGGGGGACCGGCGGACCGATCCTGCGTATTCGAATAAGTACAGCACAGAGCCAGGGCTTCGGAGAAGCCGCTGTCCCTGTGGTTAAGAACCTATGGTGATGACTGGGGCAGGCGCAAACTATTTTTCCGACGAGTTTCCCTCACGCCTCGTCGGAGGCGTCCGGCGTCTGCTCCTCCCCCGTCCCACCTGCGCAAATGGCAAGAACTGCGGTCCCGAAGCGGTTCAGCTTCCGCGTGCCGACACCGGAGATCACCGCCAGTTCGCCCGCGCTGCCCGGCACCGCCTCGGCGATCGCCATCAACGTCTTGTCGGTGAACACGCAATAGGGGGGCTGGCCGATCTCCTTGGCTCTGACGGACCGCCAGTCGCGCAGTCGCTCGTACAACGCCTCGTCCATGTCGGACGGGCAGTCGTCACAGCGCATCAGCTTCATCTCGCCCGCGTCGGTGAGGGTCTTCCCGCAGACCCGGCACCGGGCCGGGCCGCGCCGGGTGCGCCTGGCGACCGGGCTCCGGCGTCGTTCGGCGCCGCCGTCCACTGCCGCCTCGATGTGCGGACCGCGGGCCGCCGTCCCGGGGCGCAGCCCGGTCAGGAACCTGCTCGGACGGCGTCCCGCGCGTCCGCCCGGCGAACGGGCGAGCGACCACGACAGCGAGAGGTGGACACGGGCCCGGGTGATGCCGACATAGAGGAGCCGCCGCTCCTCCTCGATCTGCTCGTCGGTCCTGGCGTAGGCGATCGGCAGCATGCCCTCGGTCAGTCCGACCAGGAACACGGCGTCCCATTCCAGACCCTTCGCCGAGTGCAGCGAGGCGAGGGTGACCCCCTGAACCGTGGGGGCGTGCTGGGCGGCGGCCCGTTCGTCGAGCTCCGCCATCAGGTCGGAGAGCGTCGCCCCCGGCCTGGCCCGTTCGAAGTCCTCGGCGAGCCGGACCAGTGCGGCGAGGGACTCCCAGCGGTCGCGCACCGCCCCGGAACCCGCGGGCGGCTTCGGTGCCCAACCCTTGGTGGACAGCACCGCGCGCACCTGGGCCGCCAGGTCCTCCGCGTCGTCCAGCAGACGGTCGTTGCCTCCCGCGCGCGCGGCGCCTCGCAGGGCCGTGCCCGCCTCCCGCACCTCCGCCCGCTCGAAGAAGCGCTCCGCGCCGCGCAGCTGGTAGGGCACGCCCGCGTCGGCCAGGGCCTGTTCGTAGACCTCGGACTGGGAGTTGACCCGGTAGAGCACGGCGATCTCGCCCGCCGGGACGCCCGCGGCGATCAGGTCGCGCACGCGGCGGGCGGTGCCCTCCGCCTCCGCGGGCTCGTCCGCGTACTCCGTACGGACGGGCTCGGGGCCGGGGTCGCGCTGCGAGATCAGTTCCAGCCGGTGCTCGGCGGCGCGGCCGCGGGCCTGGCCGAGCAGCCCGTTGGCCAGATGGACGACCTGGGGGGTGGAGCGGTAGTCCCGGACCAGCTTGACGACGGTCGCGTGCGGGTGGCGGCTGCGGAAGCTCAGCAGGTGTTCGGGGGTGGCTCCGGTGAAGGAGTAGATCGTCTGGCTCGCGTCGCCGACGACGCACAGACTGTCCCGCTCTCCGAGCCAGAGGTCGAGCAGCCGTTGCTGGAGGGGGCTGACGTCCTGGTACTCGTCGACCACGAAGTGCTGGTACTGGCGGCGGACGTGCTCGGCGATGTCGTGACGGTCCTGGAGGATGGCGACGGTCAGCAGCAGCACGTCCTCGAAGTCGATGACCGCGTGATCGCGCTTCAGCTGCTCGTACATGGCGTAGATCTGGGAGATCTCGGCCGGATCGCGCGGGGCGTCCCGATGGGTCCTGGCGACCACGGCCGGATAGTCGGCGGGCACGGTCTGGGTGACCTTGGACCACTCGATCTCGCTCGTGACGTCTCGCAGCTCGTTGCGGTCGAGCCGGATGCGGCAACGAGTCGCCGCCTCCGCGACCAGCTGGACCTTGCGCTCCAGCAGCCGCGGCAGGTCGCCGCCGACCGCCTTCGGCCAGAAGTACTGGAGCTGGCGCAGCGCGGCGGAGTGGAACGTCCGCGCCTGCACCCCGCCCGCGCCGAGCTGGCGCAGCCGTCCGCGCATCTCGCCCGCGGCCCGATTGGTGAACGTGACGGCGAGCACGCTCGCCGGCTGGAGTATCCCCGCGCGCACCCCGTAGGCGATGCGATGAGTGATCGCACGCGTCTTGCCCGTACCGGCCCCGGCCAGCACACACACCGGGCCATGCAGGGCCGTGGCGACCTCGCGCTGCTCGGGGTCGAGCCCGTCGAGCACGGCGTCGGCCGACTCGGGGACCTGTGGGAAGAGGGAGGAATGCGTTGCTGCTGTCACCCCGCCATGCTGCCAGGTTGCTCGTGACCGGTGCGGAGGTTGTCCACAGGGGCGGTCCGTCCGTCGTACTAATCGCCGCGCTCCGCGTTGCTCGCGGGGCTCCGCCCGATCACGGGGCTCCGTACGGGCCGGGCTCCGTTACGGAGACGCTGTCGCGGGCCCGGTGTGAGATGTCTCCGGACCGGGCGGCGACGGGAATGGTGCTCGGCTCGCGTACGTTGCCCATCCGGGCGGACCGAGCAGGACCGCGCAGTCGGACGAGACAGAGGAGCGGGAAGAGATGCCGGGCACTGTGACGATGTACAGCACCACGTGGTGCGGCTACTGCCGTCGGCTCAAGAGCCAGATGGACCGCGAGGGCATCGCGTACAACGAGATCAACATCGAGCAGGACCCGGAGTCCGCCGCCTTCGTCGAGAAGGCCAACGGGGGCAACCAGACCGTGCCCACCGTCCTGGTGATCGGCTCGACAGGCGCCGAGGCCGTCATGACGAACCCGTCCCTGGCCCAGGTGAAGCAGGCGCTCGCCGTCTGATCCGCCGACGCGGCAACGCCCCTCACCGGTATCGGTGAGGGGCGTTCTCGCGTCTTCCGGTCGTCGTCCCGCGTCGTCCGGTCGTCGCGTCTCCGCCGGTCGTCGCGCGCCCGGCAGACGTGCTCAGCCGACGCTGCCCGGCTTGGGAAGCGGCTTTCCGTACCACATCTCGATCAGGCGGGACGCGATCGAGATGCCGTACGGGGGCAGGACCTCGCCCGATTCGAAGGCCGCGGTCAGTTCCTCGCGGGAGAACCAGCGGGCTTCCTCGATCTCCTCGCCGTCCACGTCGATCTCGGCGGAGGTCGCCCGCGCCATGAAGCCGAGCATCAGACTGGACGGGAACGGCCAGGGCTGGCTGGCGACGTACTCGACCTCGCCGACCGTGATGCCCGCCTCCTCGAAGACCTCGCGGGCCACGGACTGCTCGATCGACTCCCCCGGCTCGACGAACCCCGCGAGCGTGGAGAAGCGGCCCTCGGGCCAGTGCACCTGACGGCCGAGCAGCGCGCGGTCCTGGTCGTCCGTCACCAGCATGATGACCGCGGGGTCGGTGCGCGGGTAGTGCTCGGCGCCGCAGGTCGGGCAGCGGCGGATGTGGCCGGCCGCCGCGATGACCGTGCGCTCCCCGCAGCGCGAGCAGAAGCGGTGCAGACGCTGCCAGTTCTCCAGGGCCACCGCGTGCACCATCAGTCCGGCGTCCCGGGGGCCGAGCAGCATCCCGGCCTCGCGCAACCCGGCCGGACGGGCCGGCTGGTCCATGCGGCCGGGCAACGAGTCCTTCTGGAGCGCGAAGTAGCTGACGCCGTCCGCGTCGGTGCCCAGGAAGTAGCGGTGGGTCTCGGTGAGCGGGGCCTCGAAGGCCGGTGTCATGACGATCTCCGTACCGCCGTCGGCGGTGTCGTCGATCAGCACCTGTCCGCCGGACACGACGAAGACGCGCGTGGTCGGGTGGCTCCACGCGGCGGCCAGCCATGCCTCGTCGAGGCGGTGGTGCGCCGCGCGGTCGATGCCGCTGGGCGCCGTGAGACCGATGGGCCGGTCCGTGACGGCGTTGTCGAAGGTGCTCACAGGTGCTTCCTACTCCCCGGGACGGTTCGGGTGTTCAGAGGGCTCGGCGAAAAGCTCAACGGAGTGCCTCGGCCAGTTCGCCCCAGAGGTGGGCGGTCGTCTCCACGCCCTTGAACAGCAGGTCCAGTTCGACCTTCTCGTTGGGGGCGTGCCAGCCGTCGGAGGGGACGGAGATGCCGAGGAAGAGAACGGGGGCGCCGAGGACGTCCTGCAGGTCGGCGGCGGGCCCCGAGCCGCCTTCGCGGGTGAAGAGGATCTTCCGGCCGAAGGCTCGTCCCATCGCGCGCGAGATCGCTCGCAGGGCGGGGTGGTCCAGCGGCGTGAGGCAGGGGCGGGTGGCCGGGGAGAAGGTGATCCGGTGTCGGATGCCGGCCGGGATCCGGGCCTCGGCCCAGGCGCGGACCACCTGCTGGATGTGGTCGGGGTCCTGGCCCGCGACCAGCCGGAAGCTGATCTTCACCAGGGCGGAGGAGGGGATGATCGTCTTGCTGCCCGCGCCCTGGTAGCCGCCGCCGATGCCGTTGACCTCTGCGGTGGGGCGGGCCCAGACGCGTTCCAACGTGGAGTAGCCGGCCTCTCCGGACGCCGACCGGGACCTGGCGGTGCGCAGCCAGCTCTCCTCGTCGAAGGGGAGTTCGGCGAAGAGTGCGCGCTCGGCCTCGGTGAGCCCCGTCACACCGTCGTAGAAGCCGGGTATCGCGATCCGGCCGTCCGCGTCGTGCAGCGCGGCGACGAGCCGGGCCACGGCGGTCGCGGGGTTGGGGACGGCGCCGCCGAACGAACCGGAGTGGATGTCCTGCTCGGGGCCGTACAGCTCGATCTCGCACTCGGCGAGGCCGCGCATGCCCGTACAGACCGTGGGCGTGTTCTCGTCCCACATGCCGGTGTCGGAGACGATCACGGCGTCGGCGGCGAGGCGGGCGGCCCGTTCCTCGACCAGGGCTCGGAAGTGCGGCGAACCGGACTCCTCCTCGCCCTCGATCAGCAGCTTGAGGTTGACGGCGGGGGCGGTACGGCCGGTGGCGGCGAGGTGGGCCCGCACACCGAGGGTGTGGAAGAACACCTGTCCCTTGTCGTCGGCGGCACCCCGCCCGTACATGCGGCCGTCGCGGATCACGGGCTCGAACGGGTCGGTGTCCCAGCCGTCCTGGCGGGCTGCGGGCTGCACGTCGTGATGCCCGTAGACGAGGACGGTCGGGGCGTCCGGGTCGCCGGACGGCCACTCGGCGAAGACGGCGGGGGCGCCGGGGGTGTCCCAGATCTCGGTGACCGGGAAGCCGGTCTCCTGCAGCTTGGCGGACAGCCACTCGGCGCTGCGCCGTACGTCCCCGTCGTGCTCCGGCTGGGCGGACACGGACGGGATGCGCAGCCAGGAGGCGAGGTCGTCGAGGAAGGCTGTGCGGTGCTGCTCGGTGTACGTGTGGACGGCGCTGTCCGGGGTGTCGCTCATGGTGTCGAGCCTATCGGCCGTCGGGAGATGGCTCGTCCAGCAGGATCCGCTCCAGTTCCGCCCGGCCCGGGAGCCGGGCGGGCCGTACGGTCTCGCCGCTGCGCACGTACAGGAACGTGGCCGTGACGGCGGTGAGGGGCAGATCGTGCAGTTCGGCCCAGGCCAGGCGGTAGATCGCGAGCTGGAGGGGGTCGGCGGTGCGGGTGCGGGTGGTCTTCCAGTCGACGATCTCGTACGTGTCCTCCCCGGTGCGGTAGACGGCGTCGATCCGCCCCCTGATCACCCGGCCCGCGAGGGTGATCTGGAACGGGGTCTCCACTCGGTGGGGAGTGCGGCGGGCGTACGGGGTGCGCTCGAACGCCTCCTTGAGCGCGGCGAGATCCCGCTCGTCGGCGATCTCGGCCTCGCTCTCGTCACCACCGGGCAGCTCGTCCGGGCCGAGCATGGGCAGGGGAAGCTCCTCGAAGCGGGACTCCACCCAGGCGTGGAATCGGGTGCCCCTGCGGGCCGCGGGCTGTGGTGGCCTCGGCATGGGACGGGCCAGCTCCCGTGCGAAGCCGTCGGGGTCGTCCGCGAGCTTCAGCAGTTGGGTGGCGGAGAGCGCGGGGGGTACGAGGACGTCGCGCACGGTGGCGCGGGCGCGGCGCAGTTCGCCGGTGAGGGCGTCGAGGTCGCGGTCCCAGGAGGCCAGCACGCGGGCCTCCTCCGGGGTGAGGCGGTGCGTCCCGGGGGTGCGGCGTGGTTCGGGAGGACGGGGGGCCTCCTCGGCGCGCTCGGGGGCACGGGCCGCCGGGACGGAGGTGGCGGTGCCCGGAGCGGAGGCGGGTGCGGAGGCCGGTGCGGGCGGGCGCTCCGTCGACAGGGCGTCCCAGTCGTCGGTCCAGTCCTCGGCCCCGTCGGGGTAGATCTCGTCGGGGTACGCCTCCTCCGGAGACGTCTCGTCCGGATACGGCTCGTCGGCGGGGAAGGGGGCGTTCCCGTACGGGTCGTCGTGCGCATCCGGGGCGGCGGCCCGCGTCCCGTACGCGTCCGGGTCGGCCTCCGTCGCGGTCAGGGCGTCCAGATGCGCCAGGACCGTTTCGGCGGCGGCCCTGCGGCGGATCAGCGCGGTGCCGTCGAGGGGCAGCGGCCATGCCCGGTCGGCCTGCTTCTCCTCCAGCGCGGGGTTCTCCTCGCCCTCGGCCGGTTCGTCGGCCCATGCCTCGATCTCGCCGTGTCCGGCCGCACAGTGCTCGTACAGCGCGTGCAGGAAGGCGGACGGGCCGCGCGGCTTCTTCTGGGTCGGCCCCCACCAGTGGCCGGAACCCAGCAGCAGCGATCGGGGCCTGGTGAAGGTCACATAGCCCAGGCGGAGCTCCTCGGTGTGCTGATGCTCCTTCATCGCTTCCTTGAACCCCTTGAGCCCCTTGGCGTCCGGGGAGTCGAGGGCGGGGAGCGTGGCCGTGTCGCCGCGCAGGGCGTGCGGCAGGACCTGGGGCTGGGACGTCCAGGCGTCGCGGGACTGGCCGCTGGGGAACTGACCGGCGACCAGTCCGGGCACCGCGACGACCTCCCACTCCAGGCCCTTGGACTTGTGCGCGGTGAGGACCTTGACGGTGTTCTCGCCGCCGGGCAGGGCGTTGTCCAGGCCCTTCTCGTACTGGACGGCGGTGCGCAGGAAACCCAGGAAGGCGAGGAGCGTGGCCTCGCTCTCGACGGAGGCGAAGCGGGCGGCCACGTCGAGGAAGTTGGCCAGCGTCTCGCGGCGGCGGGCGGCCAGCGCGTGCGGCGACGCGGAGAGCTCGACCTCCAGGCCGGTGGTGGCGAGGACCCGGTGCAGCACGTCCATGAGGGGATCGGCCAGGGAGCGGCGCAGGTCGCGCAGTTCGGCGGCCAGGTGGGCGAAGCGGACGCGGGCCTCGGCGGAGAACGGCAGCCCGTCGTCCGCCTCGCCGCCCGATTCGAGGAAGGTGTCCAGCGCGTCGGCGAGCGAGATCACTTCGGCCGGGTCGGTGCCTTCGACGGCCTCGGCAAGACGCCGTTCGGGATCGGGACCGTCCTCCTCGCCGTGGCCCGCGCGGTGCACGAGGAGGCGGGCGCGACGGCCGAGGAGGGCCAGGTCCCGGGGGCCGATCCGCCAGCGGGGGCCGGTGAGCAACCGGACCAGGGAGGCGTTGGCCCCCGGGTCCTGGAGGACCTCGCAGACCGCGACGAGGTCGGCGACCTCGGGCAGGTGGAGCAGCCCGGAGAGGCCGACGACCTCGACCGGGACGTCACGGGCCACCAGCGCGGCGTGGATCTCCGGGAAATCGCCCGCGGTGCGGCACAGGACGGCGATCTCGCCGGGGTGCCCGTCGGTCCTGACGAGGTGGGCGATGGAGTCGGCGATCCAGTCGATCTCCTCGTCGTGGGTGCGGAGCAGGGCGCAGCGGACGGTGCCGTCGCGCTCGGCGCCCGGGGCGGGGCGCAGGGCCTCGACGCCCTCGTGCATGGCGCGCAGGGGCGCGGCGAGGCCGTTGGCGAGGTGGAGGAGCCGGCCGCCGCTGCGGCGGTTCTCGCTGAGGGAATAGCGGGTGGCGGGGGTGCCGTCGGCGTGCGGGAAGTGGAGCGGGAAGTCGTCGAGGTTGGCGACGGAGGCGCCTCGCCAGCCGTAGATCGCCTGGCAGGGGTCGCCCACGGCGGTGACCGCGTGGCCGGTCGGCGTCGCGTCCGCCGCCTGCCCGTGGCCGTTCCCCGTCCGTCCGTGGCCGGTCGGCGTCATGTCCGCCGCCTGCCCGTGGCCGTTCCCTGCCGCGTCCGCCGTCTGCCGGTGGCCGTTCCCCGTCTGCCGGTGGCCGTTCCCCGTCTGCCGGTGGCCGTTCCCCGTCGCGCCTGCCCACGTGGTCCCCGCCGCTTCCATCCGCGCGGTCCGCGTCGCCCCTGTCCCTGCGGTCGCCGACGCCGCGTCCGGTCGGCGGCCGAAGAGGGCGGAGAGCAGGAGCCGTTGGGCGACCGAGGTGTCCTGGTACTCGTCGAGCAGCACGACCCGGAACTCGTCGCGCAGGATCGTGCCGACCTCCGGGCGGGTCAGTGCCAGTTCGGCGGAGAGCGCGATCTGGTCGCCGAAGTCGAGGAGGTCGCGGCTCCTCTTGGCCTCGCGGTAGCGCCGGGTCAGGTCCAGCAGCTCGCGGCGGGCCCGCGCGGTCTCGGGGATCTTGCGCAGCTCGGCGTTGGTGAGCCGGGCCGTTTCGAGCGTGTGGAACAGATCAGTGTCGTACTCCGCCAGTTCCTCGGGCCGCACGAGGTGCTCGGCCAGTTCGGCGTCGAGGGCCAGCAGATCGCTGACCAGTGTGGCGAACGACCTGGTCAGGGCCGGGTACGGACCGGGGGCCTCACGCAGTACGCGGGCGGCGAGCTGATAGCGGGTGGCGTCGGCGAGGAGGCGTGTGGTGGGCTCCAGCCCGATGCGCAGTCCGTGTTCGGTGAGAAGCCGGCCGGCGAACGCGTGGTACGTGGAGATGCTCGGCTCGCCGGGCGGGTCGTCCGGATCGATGACGTCCGGGTCGGTGACCCCGGCGGCCACGAGGGCCTTGCGGACGCGTTCGGCGAGCTCGCCCGCCGCCTTGTTGGTGAAGGTGAGCCCGAGGACCTGCTCGGGAGCGACCTGTCCGGTCCCCACCAGCCACACCACGCGCGCGGCCATCACCGTGGTCTTCCCCGACCCGGCTCCGGCGACGATCACCTGCGGGGCGGGCGGCGCGATGATGCAGGCCGTCTGCTCCGGGGTGAACGGGATCCCGAGGAGTTCCTTCAGCTGCTCGGGATCGGTGATACGTGGGGACACCCGATCGAGGCTAACCGGCCCCACCGACAACGTACGGCGCCGAGCCCTTCGATCCCCGCCGGAACCAGTCGGATCCCGGCGGACCCCGGTGGACCCCGGCGCCCCTGGTCGAGCCGTGCCGACCAGGGGCGAGCCGTGCCGACCAGGGGCGAGCCGTGCCGACCAGGGGCGAGCCGTGCCGACCAGGGGCGAGCCGTGCCTGGACATCGCAGAGCGTTGCCCGACCCCGATCGTTGTCGATCACTGCCGGTTGTTTCCGAGCACCGACCGGTCGTCGTCGAACAACGCCGGTCATTCCACGATGTGGCGGCCCTCCGGCTGCGCGCTGCACGAGGCGCGGAAGGCGCAGTGCGTGCAGTGCCCGCCCGTCGTGGGGGTGAACCGTTCGTCCAGGACCCGGCCGGCCGCCGTGGCCAGCAGATCGGACACCCACTCGCCGGAGAGCGGCTCCTGGGCCTGCACCTTCGGCAGGGTGTCGCCGCCCTCCTTCTTCGGGGCGGGCTGACGCAGTTGTACGAGTTCGGCGCCGCCCGGTCCGGGGCGGTGGCCGTCGAAGACGTCGTCGACCGCTCCTTCCCGTACGGCCAGCTGGTACACGGCGAGCTGGGGGTGACGGGCGACCTCGTCCTTGGTGGGCGACTGCTTGCCGGTCTTGAAGTCGACGACGTACGCCCGGCCCTCGGCGTCCCGCTCGACCCGGTCCATGGAACCGCGGATGCGTACCCGGTACTCCCCCGCCTCCAGGGTCACGTCGAAGTCGTGCTCGCTCGCGGCATGGGTGCGTCCGGCGCGGTCCATGACGTGCCAGCGCAGGAAGCGTTCGAGGGCGATCCGGGCCTGTTCCTTCTCCTGCCGGGACTTCCAGGGGGCGTCGAAGGCGAGACCGTCCCAGACCGAGTCCAGTCGTTCCATCAGGACGGCCAGGTCGGCGGGGGTGCGCCCGGAAGCGACCTCGTCGGCGAGCACGTGCAGGACGTTGCCGAAGCCCTGGGCCGCGGTCGCCGGGGCGTCCGCCTTGACCTCGCGACCGAGGAACCACTGGAGCGCACAGGTGTTGGCGAGCTGGTCCAGGGCGCTTCCGGAGAGGGCCACGGGCCGGTCCCGGTCTCGGAGCGGGACGGTGGAACGGGTCGGCTCGTTCAGGCCCCACCAGCGGTGCGGATGGGCCGCGGGCACCAGGGGCCGGCCCTCGTCGTCGGAGAGCGAGGCGAGCCGGGCCAGGCGGCGGGCGGCTTCCTCGCGCAGGGCCTCGGACGCGTCCGGGTCGACGGTGGTGGCGCGGAGCTCGGCGACGAGTGCTGCGACGGAGAGGGGGCGGCGCGGGCGGCCGGTGACATCGCGCGGTTCGACACCGAGTTCCGTGAGGAAGCGGGACGGCTGGTCGCCGTCGTCGGAGGGCGCCTTGACCGCGGTGACGACGAGGCGTTCGCGGGCACGGGTCGCGGCGACGTAGAAGAGGCGGCGTTCCTCGGCGAGCAGGGCGCCGGGGGTGAGCGGCTCGGCCAGGCCGTCGCGGCCGATCCGGTCCGCTTCGAGCAGCGAGCCCCGGCGGCGCAGGTCCGGCCAGAGCCCCTCCTGCACGCCCGCGACGACGACCAGGCGCCACTGCAGGCCCTTGGAGCGGTGTGCGGTCATCAGCCGTACGGCGTCGGGGCGCAGAGCGCGCCGGGAAAGGGTGTCGGCGGCGATGTCCTGGGCGTCCACCTCTTCCAGGAAGTTGAGCGCGCCGCGTCCGCCGGTGCGTTCCTCGGCGCGGGCGGCGGTCTCGAAGAGCGCGCAGACGGCGTCGAGGTCACGGTCGGCGTTGCGCCCGCCCGCTCCCCCACGCAACGCGGCGCGTTCCAGGCGCGCCGGCCACGGGGTGCCCGCCCACAGCTCCCACAGCGCCTCCTCCGCCGTACCGCCGCCTTCGAGCAGCTCGCGCGCCTTGCGCAGGAGCGCGCCGAGGCGCTGGGCTCCGCGGGCGTACGCCGGGTCGTGCGTGACGAGCCGTTCGGGTTCGGCGAGGGCGCGGGCCAGCAGGTCGCCGGAGGGGGGCGGTACGCGGTTCCCGGCGGCCCGCTCCTCGTCGCGCAGGGCCCGGCCGAGGCGGCGCAGGTCGGCCGCGTCCATGGAACCGAGGGGGGAGGCAAGAAGGGACAGTGCGGTCTCGGTGTCCAGCCAGGACACCGCCGATGCCACTGGTGACGCCGGTGCCGATGATGTCTCTGGTGCCGCCCGTGTCTCCGGTTGCTCCGACGCCTGCGGTTGCTCTGGTGCTTCTGCTGCCCCCGCTGCCCCTACTGCCCCTGGCATCTCGCATGGCTCCGACGTCGAAGACGCCGCGTGCGCCTCCGTCGTCCCTGACACACCTGACACCCCTGACGCCTCTGACGCCTCTGGCGTCCCGGGTGCCGCCGCCGTCACCGAGGTCGCCGACGCCGCACCCGAGGCATCCGTGCCCGGCGCACCCCGGAGCAGTGCCGCCGTGGCGACCGCGCGCAGGGCAGTCAGTAGGGGCGCGACCGCCGGTTCATGACGCAGGGGGAGATCGTCCCCGTCGACCTCCAGAGGGACCCCGGCCGAGGTCAGGGCCCGGCGGAGCGAGGGGATCGTGCGGCCCCCGGCCCGTACGAGCACCGCCATCTCGCTCCACGGAACGCCATCCTCCAGATGCGCCCGGCGCAGCAGATCGGCGATGTTGTCCAGCTCGGTGGAGGCGGTCGGATAGGTGTACGCCTCCACCTCGCCGCCCTCGCGGACGGCGGCGAGGTCCCGGTGGGCGCGTACCTGCTCCACGGGCAGCCGAGGCAGCGGCATCCGGCGGGTGAGCAGCCGGGTGGCCTCCAGCAACCGGCCGCCGGAACGGCGCGAGGTGGTGAGGACGGCGACCGGGGCCGGGGTGCCGTCCGCCCGGCGGAACGTCTCCGGGAAGTCGAGGATGCCGTTCACATCGGCCCCCCGGAACGCGTAGATCGACTGGTCGGGGTCGCCGAAGGCGATCAGGTCCCGGCCGCTCCCGCCCCTCCGGCCGCCTCCGCCTCCCGGGCCGCCCGCGGACCCGTGCCCGGCCCCCCTTCCCCGGCCGCTCCCGGTCCCCTGGTTCCCGGCCAGCGCGTGCAGCAGCCTTACCTGTGACGGGTCCGTGTCCTGGTACTCGTCGACGAACACCGCGTCGTACCGCTCCGTCAGCCACGCCGCCACCTCGGGGCGCTCCGCGAGCAGCACGGCCCGGTGGACCAGCTCCGCGTAGTCCAGCACCCCCTGGGCGTCCAGCACGTCCAGGTACTCGGCCAGGAACCGGGCCGCCGCTCCCCAGTCCGGTCGGCCGGTGCGGCGGGCGAAGGCGGCCAGGGCGTCCGGGCCGAGGCCCAGTTCACGGCTGCGGGCGAGCACCGCCCGCACCTCGTCCGCGAAACCGCGCGTGGTCAGGCAGGCCCGCAGCTCGTCGGGCCAGCGGATGTGCGGGAAGCCGTCCTTCTCCAGTTCGAGCTGGCCGGCCAGCAGCTCGCGGACGGTGACGTCCTGCTCCGGGCCGGAGAGCAGCCGCGTCGGTTCGGCGAAGAGGTCGGCGTCCTGGTGCGCGCGGACCAGGGCGTAACAGAAGGAGTGGAACGTGGTGGCCTGCGGACTGCTGGCGGCCCCCATCCGGACGGCCATCCGGTCGCGCAGTTCCACGGCGGCCTTGCGGCTGAAGGTGAGGACCAGGATGCGGGCGGGGTCGCGGCCGCTCGCCACCCGGGCTGCGACCGCCTCGACGAGCGTGGTCGTCTTGCCGGTACCGGGGCCGGCGAGCACCAGGAGCGCTCCTCCGGGGTGGTCAACCACCGCACGCTGCGCCGCGTCCAGAAGAGGGGGGTCCACGGGACCCGGCGGGGTGCGCACCAGTCGGAACGCGCCCGTGGTCCGCTGTCGTGCCTCACGGTGCGGACTGTGTCGGGTGGTGGAGGAGTTCACGTGGATCGCCGGTCCTGGTGGATGTACGGGTGGGGGCGGGTGGGTGTGCGGGTGACGAGGGTGCGGCGCGTGCCGCGGACCGACGACGCTACGCCAGTGGGGGCGCGGCGCGGCGCGGGCCGACTGCGCGACTCGTCACGTTACGCACCACAATCGGCCTCGCCCCGCGTGCACGCGTCGCACCACGCGCCACTGCGTCCCGCGCGCCGACGCACGTCACCTCGCGCGTCGCATCACGCGCGCCGGTCCGCGTGGTGGGCGCGGTGGCGCTGCCCGTCGGCCGCCGAACCGTGTCGCACATCACGCACACCGCCGCACGCCCCGCCGACACCCCCACCGTGTCGCACGTCACGTACGCGGGCGTACGCCCCGTCGCATTCCGTGTTCTGCCGGTCTCTCCGGGCATCCGCGCGGGTCCCCCGCCGGATGTCGGACGGATCGCACGGGCCCGGCGACGCCCGGTGCGCCCCCGAATGGCCGAAGCTGTCAGATGTGAGCACCTCTGTCCTCTTCCCGGTCCGCGTCGGCATCGCCGATGACGCCGTCCCACCGCGCCCGCTTCATGTCGAGGCGCGGCAGATGGCCCTCCGCGCCGCGCGGCGCCTCGCGCAGCGGGGTGTTCTCCTCGCGGTAGTGGTCCAGTGCGCGCAGTTCGTGGCCGGGCAGCAGCGCCCCATCGGCCCGCACCACACGCCACCACGGCACGGCGCCCCCGTACAGCGCCATGACCCGGCCGACCTGGCGGGGACCGCCGTCCCCCAGCCATTCGGCGATGTCCCCGTACGTCATGACACGGCCGGGTGGGATCAGGTCGACGACATCGAGCACCCGCTCCGCGTACTCCGGGATCCGGTCGGCATGCTCCGGGATCTGGTCGGCGCGCTCCGCGATCCCGTCGGCATGCTCCGGGGTCCCGTCGGCCGCACGAGCATCGCCCGTCGCGGCGCCGCCCGGTCCCTCGCCACGCGATCCCCCGGCAGCCGGCCCTTCGCCACGAGATCTCCCGGCGCCCGTTTCGTCCATGTCCGTTCCCTCGGCACCTGTCCGGTGTTGGCTCATCCGAGCCATCCTGCCGTACTCCACCGACAGCCCTCCCCGACCGGCGTGCGCCCGCTCACAAGGCGTGCGCGCGAGGGCAAAGGAGCGTATGTTGCGCTTCGCGTGTCCGCGCGGTGCACCCTGATGCCCTTCTCTGTCGCCGGGCCGTGCCACCATCGTGCGGGCGGTGACCGGTGATACGAGAACACGAAGAACACTCAGAGGCAATGAAGGAGCAGGGCGTGCAGCCACCGAAGGCGGCGGACGCCCCTGACGCCGAACCGCACCCGGAATCGCCGGAAACACAGGAAGCGTCACAAGCACCGGAAACCCCAGCAGTACCGGAAGCACCAGAAGCACCGGAAGCACCGGAAATGTCACAGGTACCGGACGCGCCGAAGACGCCGGGCAGGGACGCCGAGCCGTCCGGACGCCTGGCCGGTTCGACGCTCTCGACCGTCGCGGCGGAACAGGCCGAGCGGGTCTCGGGGGACGAACCGCTGCTCCCCGCCCGGGTGCACCGCCCCTCCGACCTCATGCGGCTGCTCATCGGCGTGCTGGCGATCAGCGTCCTGTTCGCGATCGCCGCGTTCGCCCACGGCACCACGGCCGGGCTCGAACAGGACATCACCAAGGGCACCGGCCAGGCGCCCGACGCTCTGATCAAGCTCGCCGGGCTCGTCTCCAGCATCGCCGTCCTGCTCGTTCCGGTCGTCTTCGCCATCGAGCGGCTGATCAAACGCGACGGGCTGCGGATCGCGGACGGAGTGCTCGCCGCCGTACTGGCGCACGGTGTCACGCTCGCCGCCGACCTCTGGGTGGCCGAGTCCGCCCCCGGCACCATCAAGGACGCCCTGACCCAGCCGCAGCCCGGGGACGCGCTCACCGACCCCGTGCACGGCTATCTCGCCCCCGTGATCGCGTACATGACGGCCGTCGGGATGGCGAGACGGCCGCGCTGGCGCGTCGTGCTGTGGGTGGTACTGCTGCTCGACGCGTTCGCCATGCTGGTGGGCGGCTTCACCACCCCGTTCTCGATCGTCCTCACCGTGCTGATCGGCTGGACCGTGGCGTACGGCACGCTGTACGCGGTCGGCTCGCCGAACGTGCGGCCGACCGGTCAGCACCTGATGGCCGGTCTGCGCCGGGTCGGCTTCCACCCGGTCACCGCGATGCGCGCCGAGGACACCCCCGACTCCGGCGACCAGAACGACCGGGGACGCCGCTATCTGGTCACCCTGGAGGACGGGCCGCCGCTCGACGTGACGGTCGTCGACCGCGAGCAGCAGGCCCAGGGCTTCTACTACCGGGTGTGGCGCAGACTCACCCTGCGCGGCATCACCCAGAACCGTTCGATCCAGTCGCTGCGTCAGGCGCTGGAGCAGGAGGCGCTGCTCGCGTACGCGGCGATCGCCGCCGGGGCCAACGCGCCCAAGCTGATCGCCACCTCCGAGCTCGGGCCCGACGCCGTGATGCTGGTGTACGAGCACATCGGCGGCCGTTCCCTGGACGCGCTGGAGGACTCGGAGATCACCGACGAGCTGCTGCGCGGCGCCTGGCGGCAGGTGAGGGCGCTCCAGTCGCGACGGATCGCGCACCGCAGGCTCACGGGCGACGCCATCCTGGTGGATCGTTCCGGCACGGTGTTCGTGACCGATCTGCGCGGCGGCGAGATCGCGGCCGGGGATCTGGTCCTGCGGATGGACGTCGCCCAGCTGCTGACCACCACGGGGCTGCGGGTGGGCGCCGAGCGGGCGGTCGCCGGTGCGCTGGAGGTGCTGGGGCCCGACGCGGTGGCGGACTGTCTGCCGCTGCTCCAGCCGATCGCGCTGAGCCGTTCCACCCGGGCCACGCTGCGGCGGCTCGCCCGGGAGCGTTCGCAGCGCGAGCGCGAGGCGGTACTGGCGGCGTCGGACGCGGCCAAGCGCGCCAGGGCCCCGGAACAGACCGCGCACGACGAGCACGCCGCCGCGGCGCCCCGCCACGAGGACGAGCGGGCGGCCGAGCGGAGGGCCGACGCCAGGGGCGGGCGCAAGGCCGAGCGCAAGTCGCTGCGCGTGCAGAAGCAGGCCGAGAAGCGGGCCGTGGACGAGGCGCTGGAGGGCGCGCGCGAGGAGGACCTGCTCTCCCAGATGCGCTGGCAGGTGCTGCGCATCCGGCCGCAGGCGCCGGTCGAGCCGGTCCGCCTGGAGCGCATCAAGGCGCGGACCCTGGTCAGTTGCATCGCCGGTGCGATCGCCGCGTACTTCCTCATCTCACAGGTGACCCAGGCCGATTTCGGCGCGGTCGTCGAGCAGGCGGAGTGGGGCTGGGTGGCGGCCGCGGTCGGCTTCTCGGCGCTGAGCTACGTCGCGGCGGCGATGAGCCTGCTGGGCTTCGTACCGGAGCGGGTGCCGTTCGGGCGGACCGTGCTGGCGCAGGTCGCCGGTTCCTTCGTGAAGCTCGTCGCCCCGGCCGCGGTCGGCGGTGTGGCGCTGAACACGAGGTTCCTGCAACGGGCCGGGGTGCGCCCGGGGCTCGCGGTGGCGAGCGTCGGCGCCTCGCAGCTGTTCGGGCTCGGCTGCCACATCCTGCTGCTCGCCGCGTTCGGGTATCTCACGGGCACGGAGAAGACGCCGTCCTCGCTCACACCGTCCAGGACCGTGATCGCCGGGCTGCTGACGGTCGCCGTGCTGGTGCTGGTGGTGACGGCGGTTCCGTTCCTGCGGAAGTTCGTGGTGACGCGGGTGCGGTCGCTGTTCGCCGGGGTCGTGCCGCGCATGCTCGACGTGGTGCAGCGGCCGCAGAAGCTGCTGACCGGCATCGGCGGGATGCTGCTGCTGACCGGGACGTTCGTGATGTGCCTGGACGCGTCGATCCGGGCGTTCAGCGGTCCGGACGTACCGACGCTCAGCTACGCGAGCATCGCGGTGGTCTTCCTGGCCGGCAACGCGCTGGGGTCGGCGGCGCCCACCCCGGGCGGCATGGGCGCGGTCGAGGGCGCGCTGACGCTGGGGCTGATCGCGGTCGGCCTGCCGAAGGAGGTCGCGGCACCGGCGGTGCTGCTGTACCGGCTGCTGACGCTGTGGCTGCCGGTGCTCCCGGGCTGGCTCTGCTTCAACCACCTGACCCGCAAGGGCGCGCTCTGAGGGCCTGCCACCCGCTTGGACCGGTGTCCCGTGCACGGGTCCCGCCCCCGCCGCACGATGGGCAGCATGAGGACCTCCCCCGCCCTGCGCGCCGCCGCTCTCGCCGCCACGGCCACCGTGCTCCTGCCCCTCGCGCTCACCGCCTGCTCGGAGAGCGGTGACGGCAGCGGCCCGGACGGGCCCGGGAACAACCCTTCGCTCGCGGCGAACGCCGCCGAGGCAACCGGTGGCCCCGGCGGCCTCGGGTCCCAGAAGCTGATGTGGAAGCCGTGCCCCGCCCCGTCCGCGGCGCAGGGCGGCGGGGAGGCCCCTGCCCCGCTGCCCGACGGCACCCGCTGGGAGTGCGCCTCCATGAAGGCGCCGCTCGACTACGCCAGGCCCGACGGCGCGACGATCGACCTGGCGCTCATCCGGGCCAGGTCCAAGACCGCGGACCCGGCCCGGCGCATCGGCTCGCTCGTCTTCAACTTCGGCGGCCCCGGCGCCTCCGGCGTCGCCGACCTGCCCGCCTTCGGCACCACGTACGAGAAGCTCCGCGCCCGCTACGACCTGGTCAGCTTCGACCCGCGCGGGGTCGGCCGCAGCGCCGGGGTGTCGTGCGAGAGCGACCGGCAGCTCGACGCGCGCTACGCGACCGACAGCACCCCGGACACCAGCGCCGAGGTCAACGCCTTCATCAAGGACACCAAGACGTTCGCCGCGGCCTGCCACAAGAACTCCGGCAGGGAACTCCCCTACGTCGGCACCACCGACGCCGCCCGCGACATGGACCTGATGCGCCAGGTGCTCGGCGACAGGAAGCTCCACTACTTCGGCATGTCCTACGGCACCGAACTGGGCGGCGTCTACGCCCACCTGTTCCCGAAGAACGTCGGCCGGGCGGTGCTGGACGCGGTGGTCGACCCGACCCTGGACGCCGAGCAGTCCTCGCTCGGCCAGGCCAAGGGGTTCCAGCTCGCGCTGGACAGCTTCACCAAGGACTGCGCGGCCCGAGGGGACGCCTGCAGGCTGCCCGGTTCCAACGCGAAGGAGATCGAACAGGGGATCGTCGACCTGCTCGACCGGCTGGAGAAGAAGCCCGTCCCGGGACTCGGCTCCCGGCAGCTCACCCAGACCCTGGCCACCACCGGCATCGCGGCGTCCCTCTACTCCAAGGCCACCTGGCCCCTGCTGGAGCAGGGCGTGGACGAGGCCGACGGCGGGAACGGCGGGCTGCTCCTCGCCCTCGCCGACTCGCTGAACGGCCGCTCCCAGGACGGCCGTTACGACAACTCGATGTCCGCCAACACCGCCATCAGTTGCGCCGACTCCAAGCAGCGGTTCACGGTCGACCAGGTGAAATCGAGACTCCCGTCGTTCCGGGCCGCCTCGCCGATCTTCGGCGACTACCTGGGCTGGGGCCTGATGAGCTGCACCGGCTGGCCGGTGGCGGGCGCCTGGAAGACCCCGGACGTCAGCGCCCCGGGCGCGCCCCCCATCCTCGTCATCGGCAACACCGGCGACCCGGCCACCCCGTACCAGGGTTCAAGGGCCATGGCCAACGCCCTGGGCAAGGGCGTCGGCGTGCAGATGACGTACGAGGGACAGGGGCACGGCGCGTACAACAGCAACAACGCCTGTGTGCAGAAGGCCGTCGGCGACTACCTGATGAACGGCAGGGTGCCCGCCGCCGGGACCGTCTGCAAGTAGCCGTCCGCTCGTTCTCCGTCGCCCGGACCAGTCCGCCGTCGCCCGGGTGCCGTCGTGCGCCCCTCCGTCCTCCGTAGCCCGACCTCCGCCCGCCGCGGTGCGTCCGCCCGTTCTCCGTCGCCCGGCCCGCCCGCCGCCGTGCGTCCTCCTGTCCTCCGTCGCCCGACCGACCTCCGTCCGCTGCCGTCGAACGGCCTGTCGGACCTCTCCCGTACGGTGTTCGTGCCGCAGACGCACCCCCGAACACGGGCGCGGCACACACGGAACGCGGCACACAGGGGAGGGCGAAATCGTGGTCGGACACGTACGGGCCGGGGCGCTGGCCGGGGCCGCGCTGCTGCTGACAGGGCTGCTCGGGGGCTGCGGCACCAGCGAGGACGGCAAAGCGGCCGGAGGGGCGGAGCGCGGCGCCGCGTCCGCGCCGTCCTCCGCCGCACCGCCCGGATCGTCCTCCGCCACGCCGGACACCCCGTCGCCCCCGCCCGCCCTGTCCGCCGCCCTCACCTCGCAGCGGCCGGACTGGAAGCGCTGCACGGCCCCCGAGGGCGGCAGCGCGCCCGGCGGTGACTGGCGCTGCGCGATCGTGGACGTACCGCTCGACTACGCGAGACCGGACGGCGACACGATCGGGATCGCATTGATCCGCAAGAAGGCCCGGGACAAGGACCGTCGTCTCGGCTCGATGCTCTTCAACTTCGGCGGCCCCGGAGGTTCCGGGGTCTCGATACTGCCGCGCGCCGCCGAGTCGTACGGGTACGGAAAGCTCAACTCCCGCTACGACCTGGTGAGCTTCGATCCCCGTGGGGTCGCGCGCAGCGCCGGTGTCGTCTGCCGCACCGACAAGAAGCAGGAGAGCGCCCTCCGGAACATCGATCTGACCCCCGACACGGCGGCGGAGGAGGCCGCGTTCATGAAGGACGCGACGGATTTCGGTGCGGGCTGCGCGCACCGCTCCGGCAAGATCCTGCCGTACGTCGGCACGTCGAACGCCGCCCGCGACATGGACCTGATCCGGCAGGTGCTCGGCGACGAGAAGCTCACCTACTTCGGCATCTCCTACGGCACCGAACTGGGCGGCACGTACGCCCACCTCTTCCCCTCGAAGGTCGGACGCACCGTGCTGGACGCCGTCGTCGACCCGACCGCCGACCCGGTCGGGCACGCCCGCAACCAGGCGACCGGCTTCCAACGGGCGTTGGAGAACTACTTCAAGGACCGCGGCCAGGACCCGAAGGCCGGGACGCGGCGCATCGCCCGGCTGCTGGAACGCATCGACCAAAAGCCGCTGCCCACCGACTCCGGGCGCGAGCTCACCGAGTCGCTGGCCGTCACCGGCATCGTCACGCCGCTGTACTCCGAGAGCAGCTGGCCCTACCTGACCCGGGCGCTGGACGAGGCGGAGAAGCGTGGCCGGGGCACCGTGCTGCTCCAGCTGGCCGACTCGTACAACGGCCGTGACGAGAACGGGCACTACGACACCCAGAGCCATGCGCAGCGCGCCGTCTCCTGTGCCGACAGCAGGCCCCGGCCGACGGTGGCCGAGGCGAGGGCCCTGCTGCCGGAGTTCCGGAAGCTGTCCCCGGTGTTCGGCCCGTTCCTGGCGTGGGACACCGCCGGCTGGTGCGCGCAGTGGCCGGTGGCGGGCGAGCACGACCACCCGGAGGTGAGCGCTCCGGGCGCCGCCCCGGTGCTGGTCGTCGGTACGACCGGTGACCCGGCCACGCCCTACGAGGGCGCGCGGAAGATGGCGGACGCGCTGGGCGAGGGTGTCGGCGTCCTGGTCACCAACAAGGGCGAGGGACACGGCTCGTACGGCAGGAGCGCGTGCGTGACATCGACCGTGGACGCGTACTTCCTCGACGGGAAGGTCCCGGCGAACGGCACGACCTGTTCCTGACGCGGCGGGGTACGAGAGATCCCCGGGGCACGGGGGCACCGCGGCACCCCGGTACGCGGAAGGGGCCGATCCGCGACATGCGGACGGCCCCTCCGGAGCGTTCGGCTTCATGCGTCGTGCATCGTGCCTCGCGCTTGGTGCTTGGTGCTTGGTGCTTGGTGCTCAGTACACCGGCTTCTCGGGCTCGATCTGGTTGACCCAGCCGATCACGCCGCCGCCCACGTGCACCGCGTCGGCGAAGCCCGCCGACTTGAGGACCGCGAGGACCTCGGCGCTGCGGACACCCGTCTTGCAGTGCAGGACGATGCGCTTGTCCTGCGGGAGGTCCTGGAGTGCGTTGCCCATCAGGAACTCGTTCTTCGGGATCAGCCGGGCGCCCGGGATCGAGACGATCTCGAACTCGTTGGGCTCGCGGACGTCGATGATCTCGATCTTCTCGTCCGCGTCGATCCACTCCTTCAGCTGCTTGGGAGTGATCGTGGAACCGGCCGCCGCCTCCTGGGCCTCCTCCGACACCACGCCGCAGAACGCCTCGTAGTCGATGAGCTCGGTGACCGTGGGGTTCTTGCCGCAGACCGCGCAGTCGGGGTCCTTGCGGACCTTGACCTGGCGGTACTGCATCTCCAGGGCGTCGTAGATCATCAACCGGCCGACCAGCGGGTCACCGATGCCGGCGAGCAGTTTGATGGCCTCCGTGACCTGGATGGAACCGACCGAGGCGCAGAGCACCCCGAGCACACCGCCCTCGGCGCAGGAGGGGACCATGCCCGGCGGGGGCGGCTCCGGGTAGAGGCAGCGGTAGCAGGGGCCGTGCTCGGACCAGAACACGGACGCCTGACCGTCGAACCGGTAGATCGAACCCCAGATGTACGGCTTGTTCAGCAGCACCGCCGCGTCGTTGACCAGATAGCGGGTGGCGAAGTTGTCCGTGCCGTCCACGATCAGGTCGTACTGCGCGAAGATCTCCAGCACGTTGTCGGCCTCGAGCCGACCCTCGTGCAGCACCACGTTCACGTACGGGTTGATGCCGAGGACCGAGTCCCTGGCGGACTCGGCCTTGGGACGGCCGATGTCGGACTGACTGTGGATGATCTGGCGCTGCAGGTTCGACTCGTCGACCTCGTCGAACTCCACGATGCCGAGCGTGCCGACACCGGCGGCGGCCAGGTACATCAGGGCCGGGGAACCGAGACCGCCGGCCCCGACGCACAGCACCTTCGCGTTCTTCAGCCGCTTCTGCCCGTCCATCCCGACATCCGGGATGATCAGGTGGCGGGAGTACCTGCGGACCTCGTCGACGGTGAGCTCAGCAGCTGGCTCGACCAGGGGTGGCAGCGACACAGGGACCTCAACAATGCAGGTGGTCGGTTTCTACGTACTTCATCTGCGTACGGTTGTTCTTCCCGTAACACTGCCACGCCCTTTCTCATTCCGAGTTACCCGGTCCGATCCGCGAGACGATTTCGTCCCAGTAACTGGGCAGCGCCGCAAATGGGTCATTCTGCCCGTGTTGACCGTCTCGGTCCGTGAAAAAGATCGTGCCCGCGCCCTGCCAGCGCGCGATGCGCATGGCCTCGTCGAGATGCGTGCGCGGAACACCGTGGACGAAGTGCGCGAACCGCTCGGGCGGGTAGTCGGCGGTCCACTCCGCCACCTGGGACCAGCGGTAGTCCGTCCACGGCCCGGAGAAGGTCACCAACTGGTCGGCGGCCTCGGCGTAGCCGGGATGCGGATGCGTGCCGATGCCCAGCACCAGCGGCCCGCCGCCTCGGCCGTACGCACCGTGCCCGGTGCCTGCGCCACCCCCGGTGCCTTCGCCGTACGCCCCGTCGCTTCCCGTCCCGTCGCCGGACCCGCCGTGCGTGCCGTGTTCGAGGAGGGTGGCGAGGGTGCTGGTGAGGCGGCGGACGGCCGGGAGTTCGGCCCGCTCGGACGGGCACCGGCCGAGGTAGAAGCCGTCGACGCGGTACCAGCTCAGGAAGGACTGCGCGTCGGCCATCAGGTCCCCGAAGGGACGGCTGCCGAAGGCCAGGTCGAGGTGCCCGAGCAGCCGGCCGCCCGCCGCCCGTACGGAGTCGTGCGGGGCGTCGCCGTGCAGCGCGCGCTCCCGCGCGTTGCGCAGGCGGCCCGCCGCCTCCAGGCAGTGCGGGTCGGGCCGGGCGCCGGGGCCGTCGTCGATGTTGAGGACGGCCCAGTGCAGCGGGGTGCCGGGGCGGGTGAGTTCGGCCCACTCCGTGGGGGCGAGCAGCGGGTGCGCGTACCCGGGTACGCCGAAGCCGAGCGGTGTGGCGCCACCGGTCCTGCGGGCGGTGCCGACCGAGGTCAGATACGGCACGCCGCCTCCATCCAGATGTCGGCGAGGGACTCCTCCAGATTGATCCGGGGGCGCCAGCCGAGCCGGTCCCTGGCGGTGCGGACGTCGGCCTGCTGCCAGGCGCCGCAGCCGTCCGGATAGGGGGACGGGGTCGCCGAGAGGTGCTCGATGAGCGACTCGCTGGAGGTGCGCGGGGCGCCGATGGGCAGCCGGGGCGGGGGCGCGTCCAGTTCGTGGAGTGCGCCCCCGTACCCGGCGACCCTGGCCAGGACGGCGGCGGCGTCCCGGAGGCGCACGGCACGGCCGGTACCGATGTTGACGACCCCCTGCGCGGCGGAGAGCGAGGCGGCGTGCACGGCGCGCGCGACGTCGCGCACGTCGACGAAGTCGCGCTGCACGCCGAGGCCGCTGAGCTTCAGTTCGCCGTCGCCGGACTGCATGGCCCGGCGCATCGCCTCGGCGAGCCTGCCGAGCGGGGAACCGGCCGGGGTGCCGGGACCGACCGGGGAGAAGACCCGCAGCACGACCGCGTCGAGGCCGGAGCCGAGGACGAGTTCGGTGGCGGCGAGCTTGCTGACGCCGTACGGGCCGCCGGGGCGCGGGAGCGCGTCCTCCGCGGTCGACGAACCGGGCTGCGAGGGCCCGTACTCCGAGGCACAGCCGAGCTGGACGAGCCGGGCCGTACAACCGCTGCGTCGCATCGCCTCGCAGACGGTGGCGACGGCGACCGTGTTGTGCCGGGTCAGGTCGCGCGCTCCGCCGCGGGTGGCGCCGGCGCAGTTGACGACGACTCCGGGGTGGACGGCGTCCAGGAAGCGGGTCAGCGCCCCGGGACTGCCGGTGGCGAGGTCGAACCGTACGTCGGCGTCGTCGCCGCGGCCCAGCGCCGTGAGGTGCACGGCGGGATCGGCGAGCAACCGGTCGGCGACGAACCGGCCGAGGAATCCGTTGGCTCCGAGCAGCAGCACCCTCATCGTGCGCCCCCTCGGTGCCGACGGCCGGCTGCCGGTGCGGGGGTTTGGGGGGTCATGTCCGGTGTCTCCTTCGGGAAGTGGAACGGGGTGGGGCGCGGGACCCGCGGCGTCGGCTCCGCGGGGCATGCGCGTGGTCCAGTGGTTCGTATGTGGGGGGGTGGTTCGTGGCCCGGCGCCGCGGGAGCGGGCCGGGAGCTTCGGTTACGCGATGGGCCGGGCCGAGTCGCCGCCCGCCCCATCGGTGGCGCAGGCCCCATCGGCGACCTGGGCCCCATCGGTGACCCGGGCCGATCCGTCCGGCCGGTCCGTCGCATGCACCGCGTCGTCCGGCCGGCCCGCGGCAAGGGCCGAATCGTCCGGTCGCGCCATGGCATGCGTGGTGTCCATGGCTTCCGTGGCGTCCGGCCGGTCGATGGCGTGGGCGGAGGCCCGGGGAAGGACGACGGCTGCGGTGATCAGCAGCGCGAGCGCGGCCGTGCCACAGGCGAGGGCGGGTACGGCCCCGGTGCCGGCGGTGGCGACCAGGACGTCGACGGGACGGGCGAGGGCGTGCAGACCGGGCAGCCGCCCGGTCATGACCAGGGCGGGCGCCAGGAGCTCGACGGCGCAGGCGGCGGCCAGCGCCGCCGTCGCGGGTTCGGGGTGGCCGTGCACGGTCAGCAGCCGGGCCGCCAGGAGCAGCGCCCCGAGCGCGGCCGCCCCGGCGAACCCGCCGCCACCGAACCCCAGGTACGCGAGGTGGAGCAGCGCGGCGAGAACGCAGAGGTGGAGCGCGACGGCGCCGAACAGCAGGGGGCGCACGCCCGCGGAGAACTGCTTCCGCGTCCGGCTGACCGCGAGGGCTCGGTGTGCGCGTACGGAGAAGAGGTGCGCGCACCAGGCGGCCGGGGCGACGGAGAGGGCCAGCCCCGCCAGGGGTGCCGGGGTGAGCGCCCACGGGCCTTCCGGGCCACCGCTGAGCACCTGGTGGAGCAGGGCGTCGCCGTACAGGGCGAAGCCGAGCAGCCAGCAGCCGTACGCACGGGCGGCGGCCGTGGACCCGCCCGCCACCCGCAGGGGGCCTACGCGCAGGGCGAGAGCGAGACCGATGACCACGAGGAGCGTTCCGGCGAGGCCGATCGCGAGCCGCCCCCGGCCGTCGAGCGCCCCCTCGGTCAGCCTCAGCGCCCCAAGGGTGGCCACAGAGACGACGCCGGGCACGAGTGCGCGGAGCGTCCAGGCAGCACGCGTCGCGATGTCGCGCGCCGACGGGCGGCGCGCGGTCGCGGGCTCCTCCGCAACGGCGGGCACCCGGGCGAAGAGTTCCTCGGCGAGCGAGAAGACGTCCCGGTGCCGGTAGCGGGCGGCGACCCGGTCGGTCACGCCATGGGTTTCGAGCCCGGCGGCGATCTCCAACGGGTCCACGGCCCTTTGACACAGGGCTCGGTGGCGGCGCATCAACGCCTTCACCGGGTCGGCGGAACCTCCGACCGGTTCGGCGGAACCCCGGCGCACGACGGCGCGCGGGTGCGCCGGGACGGGGTGGGCGATCTCCGGGGCGCGCGACGCGTCGGCCCCGACTCCCGCGGTGTGCCGACCGGTCGTCCGTGACGCGGAGGCGGCGACTCGTAACGGGGCAGCGCGGCCCCGCTCGGTTCCTGGGACGAGCCCGGCAGCCGTCTCCCCCGAGCGGAGGTCCCGGCTTCCGCCCGCGACGGACCCCACGCCGGAACCGGTGGCGGATCCAGCGCCGGACCCGATGGCGGATGCGGCGGCTGCGCCGGACACCTCGATCTGGTCGATCGGGCGGCTCATCGTCTCTCCTCCGTGATCGTCGCCCACTGCGGCGTCCCGCACCGGCCCGCTGCCGCGGTTCTGCTCGCCGCCGCGGTTCCGTCGGCTCGTTCCTCGTTCACGCATCGCCGTCACCCGCTCCCCGTGCACCCGCGCAGACGGTCCGGGGCCCGAAGGCCCAGCCGGGCGTACGGCCGACGGGCTCCGCGTGGAGGGCCCCCGAGGCCGTCCACGGACCCGGGACATGCGCCTCTGGCGGGGTGGCGAACGGGCGCGGGCGGCCGTCGGCGGCCACCGTCTCGTCCTCCCTGCGCCCCGGGACGCGTGAGATCAGCTCCAGATAGATGCCGCGAAACGCGGCGAGATTCTGTTCGACGGTGAAGAGTTCGAGCGCCCTCGCGCGCGCCGCCGCACCGAGCCGTGCACGGCGCTCGGGGTCACGCAGCAGCGCGAGACAGGCATCGGCGAGCGCCTTGGGGTTGCGCGGGGGCACGACGAGTCCTGTGCCGCCGACGACCTCGACCACCGCGCCGACGTCCGTCGACACCGTGGCCCGCCCGCAGAACATCGCCTCGACGAGGGTGTCGGGGAAGTGCTCGACGATGCTGGACAGGACGAGGACCCCGGCGGCGGCATAGGCGTCCACGACGTCCGGCACCTCGGCCCCGCCGAGTTCGTGGAAGGAGACCGGGCCGCCTTGGAAGGAGACCGGGCCGTCTTGGAAGGAAGCCGGGCCGTCTTGGAAGGAGACCGGGCCGTCGTCGACGGCGTGCGCGTCCGCCGCCTCGTCCGGGAAGAGCCGGGCGGCCAGCGCCCGGCACCGCGCGAGATGGTCGGCGCCCTCCGGTCCCGGCGCCACCGCGCCGACGATCCGCAACCGGACGCCCGGCTCGGCCTTCCGTACCTCCGCGAAGGCATGCAGCAATGTCACCAGGTCCTTGGCGGGTTCGACGCGGCCGACCCAGACGAGCGTGTCGTCGGGACCGCCGTCACCGCTCTCCCCCAGCGTCGCGAACCGGGCGGGGTCCAGACCGGGGTGGACGGTGCGCAGCTTCTCGCGTCCGGCACCGCATCGCTCCTGCCAGCGTCGGGCGTGGGTGTCGCCGGGGGTGATGAGTGCGGCCTGCCGGTACACCTCGGCGGCGAACCGTCGGTGGAAGCCCGCGAGCACGGCGCGCACCGGCGCGCTCAGGGGCGTTCGGGCTGTGGCGAGGTAGTGCGCCCGCAGCCGTGCGCCGTGTTCGGTGACCAGCAGGGGCACGCCGAAGAAGTGCTTGGCCAGCAGTCCCGGAAGCGCCGTGACACCGCCGACTGCGGCATGACAGAGGTCGACCGCGCCGAGGCCCAGGTCGTCGTACCAGTCGAGCGAGAGAGGGCGCAGCAGTTCCTCGATCTCGCGGGCGAGGTCGAGGAGGTCGGCGACGACGGCGGTCCGGACGGTGCTCCCGCTGCCCGGGGCACGGCAGGCGGCTTCGAGTACGCGCAGCGCCGTTTCCGAGCGGAGGGCCGCGGGCAGACCGCCGTGTTCGCGGGCCAGTTCGGCGAGCCCGTACAGCCCTTCGGCGAAGCCCTCGTCCATGGCACCGGCGTACGCGTGCGCGCAGCCGACAGCGCCCGCTCCCGCGCTCACGCCCCCAGGGCCGCCCGCCCCGCCCGGCGCTCCCGTCGCACCGCCGAGCGCGCGCTCCTCGACGTCCAGCACGCGCGCCGCGCAGATCGAGGTGGCGAGCGCCGTGAAGTGCGCCGTGAAGCGCCGCCGTTCACGCCGTCCGTACGCGCGTCCGCGCCGGCCCGTCGTCATCCGGCTGAGCAGCGAGCCGGGGGTGTGCCTGCCCAGGGCGTCCTCGTCGGGCGTCCAGAGCGGGGCCGTCCGTACCTGTCGGACGTTCGCCGGGAACGGCTCCCGGGCCCATTCCTCCTGGTCGGCCGCGCGGTTGAGCACGAAGAGAGCGAACTCGTGCGGGGCGAGCCCGCGCACCAGGCGGTCGCACCAGAGCCCGGACTCACCAGTCGCGCACGGACGACCATCGTCGGTGAGGAATCCGATTCGCACGGGCGCACCCCCGATCTCCCTTGTGGACGGCCTCCGTCGGCACGTCGACTCACAGCGGCACGACCGTAAGCGGATGCGCCGGTGGCGCGACGGACGGTTGTCCGTCGCACCACCGAAAGGGGTGAACCGTCGTAACTTTCCTGGCCCAGCGGCGTTCCGTTGCGCTAAGGTACCGAACGGTCACATACCGTCAGGTTGCGGCCAGCTCCTTGCGTGCTGCGCGCCGCACCGCTGCGAGCGCCGGATCGAGCGCGGGCACGGCCGCCAGGAGCTGCTTGGTGTACGGGTCCCGCGGGGCCGAGTACACCCGGTCCGCCTCGCCCTCCTCGACGATCCTGCCCCTCCGCATGACGGCGACCCGATCGCTGACCTGGCGTACGACGGCGAGATCGTGCGCGATGAAGACCAGCGCCAGGCCCAGCTCCCGTCGCAGCCGCTCCAGCAGGCCGATCACCTGGGCCTGGGTCGTCACGTCGAGTGCGGAGACGGCCTCGTCGCAGACGATCAGCTCCGGCTCGGCGGCCAGCGCACGGGCGATCCCGACGCGCTGCCGCTGTCCGCCGCTGAACTCGTGCGGGTAGCGATCGTACTGACCGGGGTCGAGCCCGACCCGCTTCAGCAGGTCCCCCACTCGCGCCCGGATCACCGCCTCGTCGCGCTCCCCGGACGCACGCAGCGGATCGGCGACCGATTCGCCGACCGAGCGACGCGGGTTGAGGGAGGAGACGGGGTCCTGGAACACCATCTGCACCCGGGCGTCCCGGGCGATCCGCCCGGAGGTGGGCTCCAGCAGCCCGACGAGCATCCGGCCGAGGGTGGTCTTACCGCTGCCGCTCTCGCCGACGATGCCGAGGGTCTCGCCGCGGCGGACGGTGAGGGAGACACCGTCGACGGCGACATGGGCGGACCTGCCCCTGCCGAACACCTGCCGGACGTCGACGGCCTCGACGAGCACCTCCCCGACATCACCGACATCCCAGACACCCCCGGCGTCACCGGCATCCCCGAGGCCCCGGGCGCCCCCGACGAGCGCCCCGCCGTCGTCCCCCCGCCCACGATCCGCCCCCGCCTCCGCGGCCCCGCTCGGACGTCCGGCACCGCCCGGACCCGCGGCCCCGCTCGGACCATCCACCGGTTCGCGCGAAACCACCACCGCGCCCGCAGAACCGGACCCACCACCCGGACCGCCCGCCGGAATGCGCGGTACCGCCGCCAGCAGGGCCCGCGTGTACGGCTCGCGCGGCGCCACGAGCACCTCGCCCACCGGCCCCCGTTCCACCGCCCGGCCCGACCGCATGACCAGCACCTCGTCGACAGATTCGGCCGCCACGCCCACGTCATGGGTGACCAGCAGCAGCCCCATGCCGGTCTCGCGCCTCAGGTCGTGCAGCAGGTCCAGGATCTGGGCCTGGACGGTGACGTCCAGGGCCGTCGTCGGCTCGTCGGCGATGAGCAGCCGGGGTTCGCAGGCCAGGGCCATCGCGATCAGCGCCCGCTGCCGCATCCCGCCGGAGAACTCGTGCGGCCGGGACCGGGACCGCCGTACCGCGTCGGGGATGCCGACCCGGTCCAGCACCTGCGCGGCCCGGGCCCGCGCCGCCCGCCGGGAGACCCGGTTGTGGACCCGGTACACCTCGGCGATCTGGTCGCCCACGGCGTAGTACGGGTCGAGCGACGACAGCGGGTCCTGGAAGACCATCGCGGCCTTCGCGCCCCGCAGCGCCCGCAGTTCCGCGTCGTCCGCCGTGTCCACGTCCACGCCCGCGACCCGGATCGAGCCGCGGACCTCGGCGCCGGTCCCCCGGTGCAGTCCGAGCAGGGCGTACGCCGAGGCGCTCTTGCCGGAGCCGGACTCGCCGACGACGCCGAGCGCGCCCCCCGCCTCCAGCGAGAACGACAGGTCCTCCACGGCGCGCACGTCACCGAACGAGACGGAGAGACCGGAGACGTCGACCAGGTTCATGCCGGCACCACCCGTCGGTCGGCCATCGCCTGCAGGATGTCGGCGACGGTATTGGCGAGGACGACGAAGAACCCGGTGACGAGCACCAGACCGACGACGACCGGGAGATCCACGTTCCTGACGGCGTCGACGAGTTCACGGCCGACCCCCGGGATACCGAACAGGGATTCGGTGAGGACGGCACCGCCGAACATCGACCCGATGTCGAGTGCGCCGAGCGCGATCACCGGCGCCAGCGCACCACGCAGCGCGTGCCGTCCGACGATCGCCCGCTCCCCGACCCCGTACGCCCTGAAGGTGCGCACATGGTCCTCGGCCAGCGTCTCCAGCATCGACGCCCGGGTCATCCGGGCGTACGGGGCCGCGGACACCAGGGCCAGCGAGATCCAGGGCAGCAGAAGGTTCCAGGCCCACTGCTCCGGGTCCTCGGTGAGGGGCACGTAGTCGGGGAACGGCAGGACCTTGAGCGCCGTGACCAGGATGATGATCAGCAGCAGTCCGATGACGAAGACCGGCGTGGCCATGCCGGCCAGGGTGATCCAGGTGAGAACGCGCTCCGTCGCGCGGCCGCGCCGCCACACCGAGAGCAGCCCGGTGCCGACGCCGAGCAGCATCCACAGCACGAAGGCGCCGACGGCGAGCGAGGCGGTGGCCGGGAGCTTGGTCAGGATCAGCTCGGTGACCTGCTGGTCGCTCTGGTACGAGAGCCCGAGGCAGGGCGCCTGGCAGTGCAGCACCCCGGTCCCGGTCGAGTAGTCGCGGCCGACGAAGAGACCCTGGAGGAAGTGCGCGTACTGCGTGTACAGCGGGTCGTCCAGGTGCAGTTGTTCGCCGACCTGCGCCACCTGCGCCGGTGAGCAGCGCGGACCGCAGGCGATCTGCGCGACGTTCCCGGGGGCGACGTAGAAGGCCGCGTAGACGAGGACGCTGAGGGCGAGCAGCACGAAGAGCGCCCCGCCGAGGCGCCTGAGCAGGAACCACTTCACGCGTCGGCCCCCCGCTCCGGACCCGTGCCGGTCTTCGTACGTCCCGGCTCCGTGCCGGGCCCTGGCTCCGGACCGGTGCCGTGGTCCGCCTCGCGCACCCTTCGCTCCGGCCCCGCGCCGGTCTTCCGCTCGCGACCCTTCCGTCTGCGTCCCGTGCCGACCCGGAGCCGGGATTCGGCGCGCGGGTCCAGCGCGGTGCGCACGCCCTCACCGAGGACGCTGAGCGCGAGCACGGTGACGAACAGCAGCAGTGCGGGGATCAGCAGATAGGTGGGCGCCGCCTGGTACCAGGTGTCGGCGTCGCTGAGCATCTGCCCCCAGGACGGCGTCGGCGGCTTGATGCCCACGCCGAGGAAGGACAGGGCCGCTTCGACGACGATGTTGCCCGGGAAGAGCAGTACGGCGTACGTGATGACGGGAGCGGCCAGCGCGGGCAGCAGCTCGCGCCGGGCCACCTGCCAGGAACTCCAGCCGCTGAGCCGGGCGGCGGCGACGTGGTCGAGCGACTTCAGCGCGAGCGTCCGGGCCCGCACGATCTTCGAGATGCCGGACCAGCCGACCAGGCCGATGATCACGGCGATCAGGACCGGGCGCGGGAAGCCCACGGGCACGACGGCGAGCGCCCCGAGCGCGATCACCATGACGGGCAGCGCCACCACGACGTCGGTGACCCGGCTGAGCGCCTGGTCGACGAAGCGGTTGCCGAGCCCCGCCGCCAGACCCACGGCGACCCCGACGACCACCTGGAGCAGGGTGGCGGCGAGCGCGACGCCGAGCGAGACCCGTGCCCCGTGGACGACCCTGGCGAACAGATCGCGTCCGGTGAGCGGTTCGACGCCGAGCCAGTGCTCGGCACCGATCCCGCCGAAGGAGCCGATCGGCACCCCGCCGGTGGCGGAGTCGACGAGATCCGGATGGTACGTGGTGGGGTCCTGGCCCTCGACGGCCGCCAGCAGTGGTGCGGCGAGCGCGACCAGGACCAGCAGGGCGACGACGACGGCGGCCACGAGGGCGGAACGCCGGGCGCGCAACCGCCGCCAGAACGGACGAGCCCCGGGGGCGGGGGCCGCGACGGCCCCCGCCCCCTCGGCCGGCTGCGCTTCGGCCGTGGTCACTGCTTGGGCCGTGGTCACTTGACCGCGACCTGCGAGACGTCGAGCACACCGGTCCAGTCGCTGATCACGACGTTCTTGACGGCCTCGCCGTACAGGCGCTTGTAGACCGGGTGGAACAGCGGCACGGTGAGCGCCTGCTCGCCGACCTTCCTGTCGAGCGCGCCCCAGCGCTTCGCGGCGGCCTCCAGGTCGGTCAGCTTGTTGATCTCGTCGATCTCCTTGTTGACCCCGGGGTCGTCGAGCAGGCCGGAGTTGAAGTTGTAGCCGTCCTCGACGATCTGGCGCCCGTCGAAGACCGGCGCGAAGAACGGGCCGCCGGACGGCCAGTCGGCGCCCCAGCCGGCGAGGAAGAAGCCGGGCTCGCTCTTCACGTCGTGGATCGTGTCGGAGTAGGCGTTGTCCTCCAGGCCCTGGAGCCTGACGGTGATCCCGGCCTTCTTCAGCGCCTCCTGGATCGCGGTGGCGATCTCCGGGCTCGTCGCGAAGTCCTTGTCGTTGGAGTGCGTGAGGGTGACGGTCAGCCCCTTGGGGTGGCCGGCCTCCTTCAGCAGTTCCCTGGCCTTGGCCGGGTCGCCGGACTTCCCGGCCGGGAAGTGGTCGTACGGCGTGTGGCCGAAGGCCGCCTGCTCGGGCAGGAAGGTGGTGGCGGGCTCGGCGAGCGAGGAGCCGCCGGCCGCGTTCACCACGGAGGATCGGTCGACGGCGTACGCGATCGCCTGGCGCACCTTCGGGTTGTCGAACGGCTTCACCTTCGGATTGAAGGCGATGTAGTTGGTGTAGCCGAAGTGACCGGTGCCGACGCGGTCGGCGAGCTTCTTGTCGCCCGTGACCTTGGCGAGTTCGGCCGGGCCGAGGTTGGTGTCCGTCGTGACGGCCGCGGCGTCGGCGCCCCGCGAGGCCGAGAGGCGCTGGTTGATGACGGCGGAGTCGAGACCGGAGCGCACGTCGATCCGGTCCGGGTACGCCTTGCGCTCCTCGTCGGTGTCGGCCGACCAGTGCGGGTTGCGCTCCAGGACGAGACGTTCGCCGTCGCCCTCGTTCTTCACGACCTTGTACGGCCCCGAGGAGATCGGGTGCTCCTCGTACTTCGTTCCGGTGTCCTCGGCCTTCGGCACCGGGGTCGTCTGGGTCTGCGTGGCCAGGAAGGGGAATTCGCCCTCCGGCTTGTTCAGGTGGAAGACGATCGTCTTCGCGTCGGGCGTCTCGATCGAGTCGAGGCCCTTCTTGTCCTTGTACGGGCCCTGGTAGTCGGCCCCGCCGATCAGCCAGTCGCGCAGGTACGGTGCGCCGCCGGAGAGTTCGGCGGCGAAGGAGCGCTCGATGCCGTACTTGATGTCGGCGCTCGTGATCGGGGTGCCGTCCTCGAACTTCAGTCCGTCCTTGAGGGTGTACGTCCACACGGTGGCGTTCTTGCTGGGCGTGCCGAGGTCGGTCGCCAGGTCGGGCACGACCTTCGCGCCGGCCGCGCCGTCCTCCCGGTTGCGGGTGGTGAGGGTACGGAAGACCAGGGACGGGACGTTGCCGCCGCCGGAGGTGTAGAGCCGGGCGGGGTCGAAGTCGGACTGGGGCCTGCTGTTGAGGACGGTGAGCGTGCCGCCCTTCCGCGGCTTGCCCGGCGCGCCGGAGCCGGAGCCGTCGGCCTTGCTGTCCTCGGGGCCGCAGGCCGCGGCGCCCGCGACCACGGCGAGTACGGCGGCGGCCGCTGCCGCGCGGCGCGATATGACGGACGGTTGACGCATCGGAAGGTGACCTCTCGGAAGGACTGCCGGGAAAGAAGGACGGTGGACGTCCGTGCGGCGGCGACGAGAAGCCGGTGCGCACGACCGGTGCGCGGGGGCGGAGCGCACAGGGGGATGCGCGGCGCGGATGCACAAAGCCGGTCTGCACAGGAAAAATGACCGGAACCATACGGTCGTCGCCGCGCCCACGGACGGGTACGCCCGGGCGCGGGGTCAGGAAACGCCGTCCGGGCCGGTTCGGGGCTCGGACGGAAGGCCGACGCGCACGCGGGCTGCCGTCAGCAACAGAGGATGTCGGCGACGCTGTGCCCGGTCACACCGATGAGCGCCAGCTCGATGGCGGCGCGCTCGGAGGCGACGGGGCTGCGTGACATGCCGAGAAATATGGATCAGTGCCCAGGTGATGTCAACGAAGAATGAGACAGCGATCTCACTCTGCGGACAGCCGGACGGCATGACGGCACCCTCGCCACCGCTCGTCCGCGGGATCCGGTCCGATCGGGGGGAGGACCCGACGCGCCCGCAGGCCTCCACTCCCGCTTCTCAACTTCCGGGATGTACCCAGGCGTTGGGGCGGCACTTGATGCCGTCGATGTCCAGGGACTTGGTCTGCTGCTGCATCACCGGAGCGAGCGCTCCCGGCGTGCGGCAACTCACATGGTTGTGTCCCAGCCGGTGGCCGACCTCATGGTTGATCAGCATCTGGCGGTACGCGAAGAGTTCGTCCGGTCCGAACGTCGCCGAGCCCTGTGCCCAGCGGTAGGCGTTGATCATCACGCGTTCGGTCGCCGCGGAGTCGCAGGAGACGTTGTCCACGGTCGTGTCCAGGCCCGACTTGAGGCACCAGTCCGCGGTGGTGCCGGGGCTGGCCAGGGTGATCACGAAGTCGGGGTCACCGGAGGAGATCCGCTCGAACGTCATCGCGCCGTCGTGCGCCCAGCTGCGGTCGTCGTTGAGCGTCTCCTGGACGGCCCGGGCGAAGAGGTCCGGGTCGAGGCCGAGCCCCTGCTCGACGTCGATCCGGTAGCGGTATTTGTGCCCCGCCCCCGGGGCCTTCGCCGTCCCGGGGACGGTATCGAACTTCCCCGGGCCCCGGAGCTTCGCGGCCAGCGGGTACGCCCTGGCCATCTTCTGCTCGTACGTCGGGGGCTTGACCCGGGGCGCCGTCGGGGTCGGCCGGTCGTCCGAGCGGGAGGCGTCACGCGTGTCGTCCCGGTCCACGCCCGCCGACCGCGCGGTGCTGTTCGCGTCCGCGTCGTCCTGGGCGACCTGCCCGGCCACGACCACCGCAAGAACGGTGGTCACTGCGGCGGCCGCGATACCGGTGAAGGTACGGCCCTTGCTCCCCCGGCCCTCCTTGCCTTCCTCGGCCTCCTCGGCCTGCCCGGTGCCGCCACCGGCGCCCTCGGCCCCTCGGCCGGCCGCCGGTCCGCCGTCGCCGCGCGGCGGGGGCGAGGTGGGCGGGGTGTCGAACGCCCCGACGAACTCGCGGCGCGGTCCCGGTATCAGCGGCTTGGTCCCCACGGGCCGGGCACCCGGCGGCGCTCCCTGCGCCCGACCGGCCTTCTCCGCCCGGTCCGCCGTCCGCGCCTGCCCCATCGGCCGACGCGGCGCGGGGCGCTCGCCGTCGGCGGGGCGTCCGGTCCCCGGCCCGGCCCCCCAGCCGCCGCCCGGTTCCCGGTGTTCGGGGTGACCGCCGCGGACGTGCGCGGCCTGCTGGAACGAGACGTGGCCCCCCGCGCCGCCGGTCGCGCCGGTGGGCCTGCGACGCCGCCCACTGCCGGGCCCTGGCCGTACGCCTTCCGGGCCCTCGTCCGCCGCCTTCGCGAGAGCGGCGTCGGTGTCGGGCCCCGCGCGTTCGGGGCCCTTTCGGCTGTGTCGTCCCACGCCGCGGATCAGCTCCCGCCGAGTTCGTCGAGCAGCGCCCGGAACGCCTGGGCCACCGCCTCCGGGTACTCCATCATCGCCACGTGCCCGGCATCGGGCAGCGTCAGCAGCCGCGCGTCACGGAAGGCCGAGGACGCCCGGCGTGCCATCCGGTACGAGACGAGCTGGTCCCGTCCGCCGTACACGAGCTGGGTCGGAGCGAGTACCCGCTCGGCCTGACGCCACAGTCCGTGCTGCCCGCCCAGCGTGTACGCATCGACAATGCCACGTGCCGAGCGAGCCATCGCGTCCCAGAAGTACGGCTGCCCCAGGCGGCGCTCCATTTCGGCCACCGCGTCGCGGAAGCCGGCCTCGGACACACGCGCCGGGTCGCCGTAGCAGAGCGCCATGGCGCCCCGGGTGCGGTCCTCCGCGCTCCAGTCCCTGGTCATCCGGGCGAACAGCGTCGCGATGCCCGGCACGGCGAGCAGCCCCGTGGGGAGGGCCGTGCGCTGCACCCGGATCTCGGGGAGCGCGGGCGAGATGAGGGTGAGCGTGCGCACCAGGTCGGGGCGGACGGCGGCGACCCGGGTGGCCACGGAGCCGCCGAGCGAATTGCCGAACAGGTGTACCGGCCCGCGCTCCATCGCGTCGAGGAGACGGATCACGGCGCGGGCATGCCCGGTGACCGAGTAGTTGCCGTCGTCCGGCGGCGGCGAGTCGCCGAAACCGGGCAGGTCGAGCGCCTCGCCCGCCACCACGTCCTGGAGCAGCGGCATCAGCGCCGACCAGTTCCGCGAGGAACCCCCGAGCCCGTGCACGAAGAGCGCGGGCGGCAGTCCGGTCCGCTCCGGTGGCCGGGAACGGACGGTGAGGGTCAGTCCGGGCAGCGCGACGGAACGCAGCTCCTCCCCCTCCGCGGCCCCGACGGCGCTCACGGCGGGGGCCACCGCGGCGACGCTCGCGCCCGGGAGCTCGGTCGAAGACATGCGGCAATGTTACGAGACGATCACACCCTGGTTCATGTGTTCGCCGTCACAGGCCGCGCGGCGTCCTCCACGGACGCCCCCACGCTCCGCCGCCCGGTCCCGGCGGCCCCGGACGGGACGCCGGATGCGGCGTCCCGTGTCCGGTTCGAGGCGCCCCGGGCCGGGAAAACGCTCGCATACTGGATGTATCCGGGCGTTCCGACAGCATGGCGAGGCGGCCCGGCCGCGTCGCGCACCCACCGGCGAGCACGGGACGCCCCCTGCGACTCCGAGCGAGGAAGGGACTGACCATGACGGTCGACCCCAGCGACCCCGAGACCTTCGAGGACGTCCAGCCCGACGAACCCGACCAGGAGACGCCCCGCGCGGACGCGGCCGAACAGCGGACCGACCTCCAGCAGCGGCGTGACGAACCGCTCACGGAGATCGACCGGGAGCGCGCGAACGTGGCGGACGCGGTGGAACAGGCCCGTGTGGTGGCACAGGATGAGGACGATTACCGCTAGTACGCCCCGCTTCGCCCGGCTGATCGGGGAATCCCCGGCTACCACAGTCGTCCGGTACATGAAATTCTGCGTCCGCGCCGCGCGTGCCCGGGTTACCCGAAAGTACGATGGCTGTACGGCGCGACGTGCACGGAAATGCCGTGTCCGATCACGATTTTGGGAGGCGGCGTGACAGCCATCGAGCAGACCGAGGCGGCGCGTCCACGAGGCACACGGCTGCCTCGCCGCGCCCGACGCAACCAGCTGCTGGGCGCCGCGCAGGAAGTGTTCGTGGCGCAGGGGTACCACTCCGCCGCGATGGACGACATCGCGGAGCGCGCCGGGGTCAGCAAGCCGGTGCTCTACCAGCACTTCCCGGGCAAGCTGGAGCTCTATCTGGCGCTGCTCGACCAGCACTGCGAGTCGCTGCTCCAGGCGGTCCGTACGGCGCTGGCGTCGACGACCGACAACAAGCAGCGCGTGGCGGCGACGATGGACGCGTACTTCGCGTACGTCGAGGACGAGGGCGGCGCCTTCCGGCTGGTCTTCGAGTCGGACCTGACCAACGAGCCCGCGGTGCGCGAGCGCGTGGAGCGGGTCTCCCTGCAGTGCGCCGAGGCGATCTCCGACGTCATCGCGGGGGACACGGGCCTGTCCAAGGACGAGTCCATGCTGCTCGCGGTCGGGCTGGGCGGGGTCTCCCAGGTGGTGGCCCGCTACTGGCTCTCCAGCCAGTCGTCCATTCCCCGCGACACGGCGGTGCAGCTGCTGACGTCGCTGGCCTGGCGCGGCATCGCGGGCTTCCCGCTGCACGGCATCGACCAGCACTGACCACCCCCGGCCGCGCGCCCGGAGGCCCGCCGGGCGTCCGGGCGCCCGCGTACCGCGCCCGGCACGCGTGTTCGCTGCGGGCGTGGCCCACCGGCCCCTGAAGGCTCCCCTCACCGGGCTAATCTGTGCTGGTACGGCGCGGCTCACCGCGCAGCAACCGACCGTCGGAGGGACATAGCCGTGGAGGTCAAGATCGGGGTGCAGCACTCGCCCCGGGAGATCGTTCTGGAGAGCGGGCTTTCCGCCGAAGAGGTCGAGAGCGCGGTCGGCGAGGCTCTCGCCGGCAAGGCGCGGCTGCTCAGCCTCACGGACGAGAAGGGCCGGAAGGTCCTGGTGCCGGCCGACCGGATCGCGTACGTGGAGATCGGCGAGCCCAGCACGCGTCGCGTGGGCTTCGGCGCGCTGTAGGCCACGCGCCCGGCGGGGCGGTCGTGGAAGCGGCCCGGTGGGACGTCCCGCCGGGCCGCTTCCCGTTCCGCTTCCGGCCCGTTCCGCCGCCTGGACCAGGGCCGACGAGGCACGGGGCCGACGAGGGTTGCGTTCCGTGTTCCTCGGGTAGTACGGCAGGTGACCGCACCACCAGCCCCGCAACTCGCGAGGTGATCAACTGTGATCCTGGAACCTCTCGGCGCCGTCGTGCTCGGACTCGCCCTCGCCTGGGTGGCGCTCCGCTCTCTGCCGGACCGGCTCCCCTCCCGTCGCACCGTCTTCACGACGGGCGCTCTGGGGGCTCTGTTCGGCGTGTTCCTCATGCACTCGGTGATGGGTCCGGGACATCTCGCCGCCGTGCTGATCGGCGCGGTGTCGGTCGGGGCGGTGACGCTCTCGTTGCTGGTCCGCCCCCGGAGCCGAAGCGGTCTGAGCCGGTCGGCGGCGGCCTGAGCGGCCCGCCCGACCCGACATCGTTCCGCGCCTCGCGCCTGTGCCGCCCCCCGGCGGGCCGCACAGGCGCGAGGCGTCGTGCGGACTACGCGGCGAGCCCCAGCGCGGCCATCCGCTTGGTGTGCGCCTCGGTGATCCGGGAGAACATCCGCCCGACCTCCGCGAGGTCGAAGCCGTCCGCCACACCGCCCACGAGCATCGTCGACAGCGCGTCACGGTCGGCCACGACCCGCTGCGCCTGCGACAGGGCCTCCCCCATCAACCGGCGCGCCCACAGCGCGAGCCGGCCGCCGACACGCGGGTCGGCCTCGATCGCTGCGCGTACCTTCTCCACGGCGAAGTCGGCCTGCCCCGTGTCGTCGAGGACGGTCAGGACGAGGGACCGGGTGTCCGAGTCGAGACGCACGGCGACCTCGCGGTAGAAGTCGCTGGCGATCGAGTCGCCGACGTACGCCTTGACCAGGCCCTCCAGCCAGTCCGACGGCGCGGTCTGGCGGTGGAATTCGTCGAGCGCCTTGGCGAACGGCTCCATCGCGCCCGTGGGGTCCACGTCGATCGCGGTCAGCCGTTCCGTCAGCCTCTCGAAGTGGTGGAATTCCGCGGAGGCCATCTTCGCCAGCTCCGCCTTGTCGGCGAGCGTCGGCGCGAGTTTGGCGTCCTCGGCCAGCCGTTCGAAGGCCGCCAGCTCTCCGTACGCCAGCGCTCCCAGCAGATCCACGACCGCCGCGCGGTACTGCGGCTCCGCGGACGCGGCGGCCCAGTCCTGGGCGGCGATTCCGGTGGGCACGGGGGCTTCGTTGGCGTTGTCAGGCGTCTCCATGAAGCGCAGAATAGCCCGCCCGGCGGGGGACGGAAGGTCCTGGTCAGCCGGTGACATCCCACCGTTCCGACGAATTCGCCCAACACACATGCGCGAATCCGGGGTACAGTGGTATTGCGCCTACTGAGTATTTTGGATGCTCGTACGGCGCGAAACCAGTAAATGGAATCAGGATGCCCGGTCGGTGGCCCGATCGGCTCCGACCCGACAGCCCTCCGCGCGGGGCGTACGACACGTACGACCGCAGATGAGGGGCCCCCTCAGCGGCACGAGCGCTCGAGCGACGGCAGTGGTCCCGCGCCACCCGGCCCTTCCGCGGCCGGATGACCAACCCGGCACGGTACGACCCCCAGCGTTCGCCTCGGACCGCGTCTCACAGAAGAGGCAGCACCCTGACTACGTTTCGAGAACTCGGGATTCTCCCCGAGACGGCCGAGGCCCTTGAGTCCGTCGGCATCGTGTCCCCGTTCCCCATCCAGGAGATGACGCTCCCCGTAGCCCTCGCCGGCTCCGACGTCATCGGCCAGGCCAAGACCGGCACCGGAAAGACCCTCGGATTCGGCCTGCCGCTGCTGGAGCGTGTCACCGTCCCCGTGGACGTCGAGGCGGGCCGCGCCGCGCCGGAGCAGCTGACCGACACGCCGCAGGCGCTGGTCGTCGTCCCCACCCGTGAGCTCTGCCAGCAGGTCACCAACGACCTGCTGACCGCCGGCAAGGTGCGCAACGTCCGCGTGCTCGCGATCTACGGCGGTCGCGCCTACGAGCCGCAGGTCGAGGCCCTGAAAAAGGGTGTCGATGTGATCGTCGGCACGCCGGGCCGACTGCTCGACCTGGCCGGCCAGCGCAAGCTCGACCTCTCGCACGTCCGCGCGCTGGTGCTGGACGAGGCCGACGAGATGCTCGACCTGGGCTTCCTGCCGGACGTCGAGAAGATCATCACCATGCTTCCGGCGAAGCGCCAGACGATGCTGTTCTCTGCGACCATGCCGGGCGCGGTCATCGGCCTGGCGCGGCGCTACATGTCGCAGCCCACGCACATCCGGGCCACCTCGCCCGACGGCGAGGGCGCGACCGTCGCGAACATCTCGCAGCACGTCTACCGGGCCCACTCGCTGGACAAGCCGGAGATGGTCGCCCGCATCCTGCAGGCCGACGGCCGCGGACTCGCGATGATCTTCTGCCGCACGAAGCGCACCGCCGCCGACATCGCCGAGCAGCTGGAGCGGCGCGGTTTCGCCTCCGGCGCCGTCCACGGCGACCTGGGCCAGGGGGCGCGCGAGCAGGCGCTGCGCGCGTTCCGCAACGGCAAGGTCGACGTGCTCGTCTGCACCGACGTGGCCGCCCGCGGTATCGATGTCGAGGGTGTGACCCACGTCATCAACTACCAGTCGCCGGAGGACGAGAAGACCTACCTGCACCGCATCGGCCGGACCGGCCGCGCCGGTGCCAAGGGCATCGCGATCACGCTGGTCGACTGGGACGACATCCCGCGCTGGCAGCTGATCAACAAGGCGCTGGACCTGGACTTCAACGACCCGGTCGAGACGTACTCCACCTCGCCGCACCTCTACGAGGAGCTCGACATCCCGGCCGGCACCAAGGGTGTCCTGCCGCGTTCCGAGCGGACCCGTGCGGGGCTGGGGGCCGAGGAGATCGAGGATCTCGGCGAGACGGGCGGACGGGGCCGCAAGTCCTCCGCCGCGCCCGCCGCTCGCGCGGAGCGCGCGCCGCGCACGCCGCGTCAGCGCCGTCGTACCCGGGGCGGTGCCGTCGTGGCCCCCGCGCAGGAGACCGCGGCCGCCGTGCCCGCCCCCGCCGGTGAGGCCGAGGCGGCCGACGCCCCGGCGCAGCCGCGTACGCCGCGCCGCCGTCGCCGGACCCGCGCCGGTGTTCCGGACGCCGCGGCCGAGGCCGCGGTGAACACCGTCCAGGTCCCGGACGCCGAGGCCCCGGCCGAGGACGAGCCCGCGGCGAAGCCGCGCCGCCGTCGCGCCCGTGCCGCCGTGGCGCGGCCGGTGGCGGAGGAGGTCGACTTCCAGACCGCCCCCGTCGTCGAGCCGGCCCCCGCGAAGACGGTGACCAAGCCGCGCCGCCGCACCCGCGTCGTCAAGCCGGCCGAGGACGAGGTCGACTTCCAGATCGCGCCGATCTCCGAGCCCGTCCCCGAGAGCAGGCCCCGCCGCCGCACCCGCGCGGCCTCGAAGCCGAAGGCCGTTGCCGTGGCCTCGGCGGAGACCCCGGCCGCCGACGGCGAGGCGAAGCCGCGCAGGCGTCGGACGGCTCGCGCCGCCACCGGTACCGGCGTCGAGGGCTGAGCCCACGACACCGGACGCGCCCGGTCCGGGGCCCAGCCCCCGGACCGGGCGCGTCCGCGTGTTCCCGGCCTGCCGGGAACATCCCGGTCCGGCGGGGTCCGGGCCCTGCCGCACGGTTCTCGTACCGGCCGTCCGCCCGTTCGGTGTCCGAGGACATAACGATCTGGGGAGCGATAGGGAGCGGGCTCGCGCCGCCCTGCGACTCCGCTTGCGGCGTTGTCGTCGGTTGTCGATGCGCCGCATCGACTCCCTCCTCCGCCTCGCAATCGAAGCCGCATGACGACGCTCCCTGATCCACTCCCTATCGCTCCCCAGGTCGTAACCTCGTCCCATGAGTCGGCCGCCCACGTTCACCCCGCCGCCCGGTACTCGCGCCCGTCGGCTCCGCACCGCGCGCGGCGAGTTCGCCGTGCTGGACGCCTCGCCGCAGGGCGTGACGCGCGGCACCGCCCTTCTGCTGCCCGGTTACATGGGCAGCAAGGAGGACTTCGTCGCGCTCCTCGAACCGCTCGGTGCCGCCGGGTACCGGATCGTCGCCGTGGACGGCCGGGGACAGTACGAGACGGACGGCACGGACCGCGAGGAGACCTACGCGCAGGACGAGCTGGCCCGCGACGTGCTCGCGCAGGCGTCGGCGCTCGCGGCCGGCGACGGGGGCGGGGTGCATCTGGTCGGGCACTCGCTCGGCGGCCAGATCGCCCGCGCCGCGGTCCTGCTCGACGCCTCGCCGTTCCGTTCGCTGACGCTGATGTCGTCGGGCCCCGCCCAGGTCGTCGAGGCGCAGCAGGTCAAGGTGAAGCTGCTCTCCGACGCACTGACGACCATGACCATGGCCGAGGTGTGGGAGGCGGTGCGCGCCTTCGACCCGCCCGAGGAGGTGACGCCGAACGGCGAGGCCCTGCGCCGACGCTGGCTGCGCCACCGTGCCGCCCAGTTGATCGCCACTGGCCGTCAGCTGGCCACCGAGCCGGACCGGGTGGCCGAACTCGCCGCCACGGCACTGCCCGTCCACGTGCTCTCCGGTGAGCGCGACGACACCTGGCCGGTGCCGCTGCTCGACGACATGGCCCGGCGGCTGGGCGCGCACCGCACCCGGATCGAGGGCGCCGAGCACTCGCCGAACACGGACCGTCCGGAGCAGACCGCGAGCGCGCTCGTCTCCTTCTGGGACACCCTTCGCGCGGCGGCAGCACCTTCCTGAGCATCTTCCCGGGTCCCGTCCCGGGCACGGACCCGTGGAAGGTCCGGCTCGGTCGGGCACGGGCACCGTGGACCATGAGGGGCGGTCGGCGCGGTGACGCGCCCGGGCTCAGTACTGCGCCTGCACGTGCTGCCAGAAGCCGTCGCGCAAGGACCGCCGCAGATGGGCGTGGCCGCGCAGCGAGTGCTGGAGCAGTCGTTCGGCCTCGATCAGCAGGTCCTGGTCGACGGAGCCCGGCAGGTACGGGTGGCCGGGCAGCAGCTCGGCGAGGGATTCCCGGCCCCGCGCGGCCAGCCAGGCCGCGGCGATCTGCGCGCCGACGAAGCGGACGTCCTCGCGGGAGGGCGCGGGGCTGTCGTCCTCGTACATGGTGACGGGGCGTCTGGTGACGTACGGGCGGCAGAAGTCCAGGTCGAAGGTGCGCTGACTGTCGACCTCCCAGAGCAGCGGTTCGGCCTGGTTGCGCCCCTCCCCCGCCTCGATGCCCCACAGGTGCACCCGGGCCCCGTACCCCTGTGCCGCCTCGACCGCGGAGACCAGGTCCTCGTCCCCGCCGACCAGGGCCGCGTCACTGATGGCGCGGTGGCGGGCGAGCGATTCGAGATCGCTGCGGATCAGTGAGTCGACGCCCTTCTGCTGGTTGTTGGCGTTGAGGTTGCCGAGCCTGACCTTGACGTCGGGGAGTTCGGCGATGGACTGCTGCTCGGCGGTGTGGATGCGGCGCCTGGCCCCGTCGTACCAGTAGACGCGCAGCAGCCGGCTGTCCGCGAAGATCGTGCGGGCCTTGTCGATGAACGCCTCGATCAGCCCCTCCGCGTCGAGGTCGAAGGACCGGCGGTCCTCGGTGCCGGTGACGAGCAGGCCGGCCGCGGCGTACACATAACCCGCGTCGACGAAGATCGCGTGGGTCGAGGGGGTCTTCGACACCTCGGCGAGCACGCGCTGGAGCAGTTCGTTCGTCCGGTCCAGACGGTCTCGGATCTCCGCGTCGTCGCGATGGCGGATCTCTGCGTCGTGGGGGTCGCGGATCTCTGCGTCGTTCATGCGGGCCTCGTGGTGCGCCTGATCGTGCACGTGGCCGCGGGCCGCGCGACCGGGGTGTGCCCGATGACCTGCTGATACTTAGACATCCAAAAATTTTCCTTAGCGTAGGGAATGTTTGTAGTGAGCAAGCCGTTGTACAGGAATCGGAGCGCGGACACCGGCGTCGGGCGCTCCCATCCTTGTGGACGGGGTCACCCGTCCTCCCAGCAGTTCTCCAGCAGGAGGATCAGACGAAGGGAAGCCATATGCGCTTCGAGATCATGCGCCTCGACGACGTCGACGGTACCGCCGTGGACAGCACCGTCGTGGACGCCGCCTCCGTCAACCGGATCGTGCAGCAGGCCGCGGCGACGGGCCAGCGCATCTACATCCGCCCAGCCGACTCCCCGGCCTCGTAACGCGCGACGACGCAGACAGACGTAGCGCCCCCGGACGGTCGGTCCGTACGGGGGCGCCGTGGTGTCCGCACCCGTCGTCACGCGTTCTGGACGACCTGGGTGACGCCGTTGATGATCTGCTGCACCGCGATGGCGGAGAGCATCATTCCGGCGAGCCGGGTCACCAGGACCACACCGCCGTCCTTGATGACGCGGATGATCAGCAGCGAGTAGCGCATGGTCAGCCAGAGCACGATGTGCATGGCGATGATCGCCGACCAGACCGAGATCTGGCCCCCCACACCGTCGGCGTGCTGCACCGCCAGGATCACCGACACGATCGCACCGGGTCCGGCGAGCAGCGGCATGCCCAGCGGTACGAGCGCGACGTTGACGTCCTTGGTCTGCGTCGGCTCGTCGGTCTTGCCGGTGAGCAGGTCGAGCGCGATGAGCAGCAGGAGCAGGCCACCCGCGATCATCAGGGCGGGCACGGAGACGTGCAGATAGTCGAGGATCTGCTGGCCGAGCACGCCGAAGACGGCTATGACGCCGAAGGCGACGGCGACCGCCTGGAGCGCCATCTTGCGCTGCGTCTTGGCGGGGCGGCCGGCGGTGAGGGCGAGGAAGATCGGAGTGATGCCGGGGGGATCCATAATCACAAAAAGGGTGAGAAAAAGGGATCCGAAGACAGCGATGTCGAACACGGTGAGCCTTGCACGAAGAGGGAGGGGAACCGGCCTGGGGGAACGCGCGCCGGAGCCGTGGGCGGCCCCGGTGGCAGGGAAGGACGCGGAAGCGGAATGGGAGGTACGGGCGGACGGGAGCGGTCGGCCGGAACGCGAGGGGCGCCGGGCCGTGCCGTACGGCATCGCGCCGGGCCGTAGCGCCGAGGGCGGCGGGCGTCCGGCGCCGGGCGGGCGCGGGCCCCTGGCGGACCGCCGGGCCGTCAGGTGCGGCGGGGTCCGCCGGCGCCCGGCACCGGGAAGGCTCCCGTCGCGCGCCGGGTGATCTCGCCGTAGATCTCGGGGTCGGTGGTGTACGCGCCGAGCGCGACGGGCTTGCGGCTGCCGTGGTAGTCGCTGGACCCGGTCGTCAGCAGACCCAGCTCCCGCGCGAGCCCGCGCAGCCTGGCCCTGGTCGGCTCGTCGTGGTCCATGTGGTCGACCTCGATGCCGTCGAGCCCGGCGGCGGCGAACCGCGCGATCGACGACTCGGGCACCACCTCGCCGCGCTTGACGGCGGCCGGGTGGGCGAAGACGGTGACGCCGCCCGCCGCCTTGACCAGGCGGATCGCGTCGAAGGGGTCGAGTTCGTGCTTCTCCGCGTACGCGCGTCCGCCGTTGGCGAGCCACTCGGGCGTGAAGGCGTCGGAGACGGTCTCGACGACGCCGAGTTCGACGAGCGCGGTGGCGATGTGCGGCCGGCCGACCGAGCCGTCCCCGGCGATCCTCGCGACCCGCTCCCACTCGATCGGGACGCCGAGGTCCTGGAGCTTGCGCACCATGGTCCGGGCGCGCGGCACGCGGTCGTCCCGCACCAGCTCGCGTTCGCGCGCCAGCTCGGGCTCGTCGGGGTCGAAGAGGTACGCCAGCAGATGCATGCTCACCCCGTCGATCCGGCAGGAGAGCTCGGCGCCGGTGACGAGGGTGAGCCCCTCGGGGAGGGCGGCGATCGCCTCGGCGTGACCGCGCACGGTGTCGTGGTCGGTGAGCGCGACGACGTCGAGTCCCGCGGCGGCGGCGTTCCGCACCAGCCCGGCGGGGCTGTCCGTACCGTCCGACGCGGTGGAGTGGGTGTGCAGATCGATGCGCACGACGCGTACTCCAGGGCTCGGGACGGACGGTAGGGCGCTCAAGATCCTGGCCGGACCGGCGAGGGAGACCTGGTGCGCGCGGGCGCCGGAGCGGCCTCACGGCGGGCGTCTTACCGCACCGGTGAGGCCGCGGGGGTGAAGCGGAGCCGTCGAGGCCGACCAGGATCTTCAGCACCCTCAAGGGGACATTCAAAAGGATAACCGGCATTCGAACAGCGCCCGGCCACGCCGGCGAGCCCGGCGGGACCCCGCCGGGCAGGGCCCGGGACGGGCGAGGACCCGGCACTAGTGCCGCTCCCGGCACTAGTCGAGCAGACGGGGCGTGAGCGCCCCGCACGGCACGAGGTCCATCTCTCCCCCGGCCTCCCGCAGATCCGCGAGCACCAGCTCGTCGTACATCAGCAGCCCCGACTGCTCGGGCCAGACGATCGCCCAGAGCCAGAGCCCGCGCGCCTCGCCCGCGAAGACCGCGCGGTCCTCGGGGGCACCCTTGACGTGCCAGAGCGGGGTGGGACGTCCGGCGGCGAGCATCTTGACGTCGGGCGGTCCGTCGACGTCCAGGTACGGACCGGGGTCCGGTCCTTCGACACCGGCGTACCGCGCCCCGAGGCCCACGCCGAGCTCCTCGGTGACCAGCAGCAGCTCCCCCATGCCGCCGACCGGGCCGGGCCCGGAGCAGGCGACGGCGATCGCCCGGCCGCCGCTGCTTTCGTCGCCCGCGCTCGCGACACCGGTGTACAGCCAGCCCACCGGCAGCGGCCAGGGCATCCACACCGGCACCCGGGCCCGGCGCACGACCACGCCCAGCGCCTCGACGCTGGGCGGTACGACCGGCTGCAGCGGGTACACACCGCCGTGCACGGAGCACTGCCAGGTGTCGGCGAAAAGACCGGGCGCCCTGACCCGGCCTCCGCACTTCGGGCAACTGGGTTCGCCCCTCATAGCGACCAACGGTCCTCCAGGACCGCCGCCGCGTCAAGGCGATCACCGTCCGCGTCGTGGCCTCACCAGGGAAAATAGATGTAATTTGCATTCATTAGTCTCTCTAACTTACTCTGTGGAGCGCACAACGAACTGGTGACCTAGTGGAGAGCGAGAAGCCCCATGCAGGGAGAGGATCCGTTCGATCAGGGAACAGGCGGCATCCTGCGCCAGCCGAAGGCCGTCTGGGCCACCGCGGGCGCGTCGGTCGTCGCCTTCATGGGCATCGGTCTGGTGGACCCGATCCTGCCGTCCATCGCCAAGGGCCTGGAGGCGACGCCGAGTCAGGTATCGCTCCTGTTCACCTCGTACTTCCTGATCACCGCCGTGGCGATGCTCGTCACCGGCTTCGTGTCCAGCCGGATCGGCGGACGCAGGACGCTGCTGGCCGGTCTGGCGCTCGTGGTGGTCTTCGCGGCGCTGTCCGGCACCTCGTCGTCCGTCGGCGAACTCGTCGGCTTCCGGGCCGGCTGGGGTCTGGGCAACGCCCTGTTCGTGTCGACCTCGCTCGCCGTGATCGTCGGCGCGGCGGCGGGCGGCAGCGCGGCGGCGATCCTGCTGTACGAATCGGCGCTCGGCCTGGGCATGGCGTGCGGGCCGCTGCTCGGCGCCCTGCTCGGTGACGCCAGCTGGCGCTACCCGTTCTTCGGCACGGCCGCGCTGATGGCGATCGGGTTCATCTGCATCACGGCGTTCCTGAAGGAGCAGCCCAGGCCCGCCCGGAAGACCTCGCTGCTGGACCCGGTCCGGGCGCTCGGTCACGGCGGCCTGGCCTCCGTCGCGGCCTCGGCGTTCTTCTACAACTACGCGTTCTTCACGATCCTGGCGTTCACGCCGTTCGTACTGGACATGACGCCGTACCGCTCGGGCGCGGTCTTCTTCGCCTGGGGTCTGCTCCTCGCGGTCTTCTCGGTGCTCGTGGCCCCGCGGCTCCAGAAGCGCTTCGGCTCGTTGAAGGTGCTCGGCGTCTCGCTGGTGCTGCTCGCCGTCGACCTGCTGGTCCTGGGGTACGGCGACCACACCGCAGCCGTCGTCGGCACGATCGTCTCCGGCGCCTTCATCGGCATGAACAACACGGTCTACACGGAGCTGGCGCTCGGGGTGTCGGACGCCCCGCGCCCGGTGGCGAGCGCGGGCTACAACTTCGTCCGCTGGTTCGCCGCGGCGGCCGCCCCGTACCTCGCCCCGAAGATCGAGGAGTGGAGCGATGTCCACATACCGTTCGTGGTCGCCGCGGCCACGGCCGTGATCGGCGCGGTCGTCGTCCTGGCCCGGCGTACGGCGCTGACGCACGAGGCGCGGGAGCTGGAGCCCCGGCACGCCACCGAGGACGGTGTCGCGGCCTTCGCCGACTGAGCGCCGTCACGCCCCTGGGCGCGCCCGCGACTCCACCTCCCGGTCGTGGGCGGGGCCTCGCATCGGCAGATCCCCGCGCGGCGGGGCCTCGTGCCGACCGAGCCACGTGCGCGAGGCCCGGTACGGGCGCTACGCGTCCAGCGGTACGGAGCCACGCAGCGGATCCCGCAGATCCGTGCCGTGCGAGAGCCACCGCTCCTGAAGCGCCTGCGCGCCACGGACCCGCTTCCACGCGGCCTCGTTGGCCGTCATCGGCAGCAGCGGCAGGAACCGCACCGGGTCCATCCCGGGACCCGGCGCGTTCGCCCCCGCGTCCGGACCGAGGTCCAGGTCCAGGTCCTCGACCAGACCGCCCGGCTCGGCGACCAGCACGGAGCTGAACGGCGCCCCGGGCCAGAGCGGTTCACCGGTCTCCAGCGAGGCGCCGGGCGCCACGATCACCCCCTCGACCTGCGGGGAGGCGGCCAACACCGCCAGCGGGCGCAGCACCTTGTCGGTGTCGGCGAGTCCGACGCGCACGGACAGCAGCAGTTCGGCGCGCGGGCCCTTCACCGGGTCCACGAGGGTGGTGGTCGGATCCGTCATGGGGTGCGCGGACATGCCGAGCGTGGCGTAGCGCACCACACCGCCGTCGATGAAGCGGAGCACCTCGATCCGGTCGGTGCCGAGAAAGGTCACCGCGGCCCGCGCGTCCGGTTCGCCGAGGGCCGTCAGCAGCCGGGCCTCGACCAGAGCAAGAATTTCTCCCATCCAGCGAGCATAGGACGCGTATGGAATGGGCAAAGTAAGGGATTGGCCCTCGGGTGGCTGATAGTGTTGGCCGCTGGTCGGGGCGTAACGCAGAAGCGTTCCTCTCGGTCCCGACGACACGTCATCCCCCACGGGGGACCGGCTGGAGGAGGTGGGGCTGCCATGGATCGAAGTCGATCGTGCAGTACGACCGCTCTTCCGCCCCACACCCTCTCCCCGGTGATCTGAAGCCTTCCCGGTCAGGGTCCAAGGCATCGCGTACGACGGAAGAGCACCCCTTTTCTGCCTGTCCGTAGCGACCGCCGTCCTCGTGTCGCCCCGGTGCCGCCCGCTTTGCGGACGTGATCCCACGTCCTCGTTCCGGGCTGTTCCACGCGCCCGACGACGGCCCTCCGTGAAGGAGTCAGCCATGTCGATGATCCGCGATCTGCGCGCCGCCGTGCGCCCGTCCCTGCGCAGGAACAACACCATTCACCACGTCTACGACGCCACTCGCGACCCGTCCGCCTCCAGCGCGGTCGTGGACTGCGCGGTCTACCGCGACGGCCGCAGGGTGGAGGACGGCGCCTGCCGCACCCCGCACGAGGCGATGCTCCAGGTGCGCAAGTCGGGCGGCTTCGCCTGGATCGGTCTCCACGAGCCGACCGAGGAGGAATTCGCCGGTATCGCCCGGGAGTTCGGCCTCCACCCGCTCGCCGTCGAGGACGCGGTCCACGCACACCAGCGGCCGAAGCTGGAGCGGTACGACGACACGCTGTTCACCGTCTTCAAGACCATCCACTACGTCGAGCACGCCGAACTCACCGCGACCAGCGAGGTCGTGGAGACCGGCGAGGTGATGTGCTTCACCGGCCGGGACTTCGTCATCACCGTCCGGCACGGCGGCCACGGCTCGCTGCGCGCGCTGCGGCACCGGCTCCAGGACGACCCCGAACTGCTGGCCAAGGGCCCCTCCGCGGTCCTGCACTCCCTCGCGGACCACGTCGTAGACGGCTACATCGCGGTGGCGGGCGCCGTGCAGGAGGACATCGACGAGGTGGAGACCGAGGTCTTCTCCACCCCCACGAAGGGCAGTCCGCGCGGCTCGGACGCGGGCCGGATCTACCAGCTCAAGCGCGAGGTCCTGCAGTTCAAGCGGGCCGTCTCGCCGCTGCTGCGGCCGATGCAGCTGCTGAGCGAACGGCCGATGCGGCTCATCGACCCCGACATCCAGAAGTACTTCCGCGACGTCGCCGACCATCTGGCACGGGTGCACGAAGAGGTCATCGGCTTCGACGAACTGCTGAACTCGATCCTCCAGGCCAGCCTCGCGCAGGCGACCGTCGCGCAGAACGAGGACATGCGCAAGATCACGTCCTGGGCGGCCATCGTCGCCGTGCCGACGATGATCTGCGGCGTCTACGGCATGAACTTCAAGCACATGCCCGAGCTGGACTGGAAGTACGGCTATCCGATGGTGCTGGGCGTCATCGGGGTGGTCTGCTTCTCGATCCACCGCACGCTCAAGCGCAACGGCTGGCTCTGAGCACGCCCAGGCACACGGGCCGCTCCGGGCACCCTCAAGGCGCGGCGGGCCGGCTCCGGACCCGCGTCACCGGCTCCGGGGACGCTCAGGCGCACGGCCGGCCGCAGACCCGCGTCGCCTGCTCCGGCCGCCACCGGTTCCGGAGCGGACCGTCGCCGGAACCACCTCCTCCGGAGCCGGCCGTCGCCGGCGCCGCCTCCGGAACCGCCGTCCCATGAGGGACCGTCCCCGGTTTGCGAATAGAGTTCGGGTCATGAGTGCTGCTGTCGCCGACGCGCCGTTGGACCGGGCCCTGGTCGAGGAGGCCACCAAGAAGTCCGGTCTCGTCTGGGTGCGGGGCACCGGCCCCGCCCGGGCCCTGTGGCACGTGTGGCACGAGGGCGCGGCGTATCTGGTGGGCGACGGCCCCGGCGAGCAGCCGTTCCCGGCCGGTCTCACCGACGGGTCCGCCGCCGAGGTGACCGTGCGCAGCAAGGACAAGGGCGGCCGGCTGGTCGCCTGGACGGCCATCGTGACGGAGCTGGCGCCGCACTCGGAGGAGTGGGAGGCCGCCGTCGGCGAACTCAGGAACAAGCGGCTGAACGCGCCGGACGCCGAGCACGTGCCGGAGCGGTGGGCGCGTGAGTGCCGGGTGCTGCGCCTGGTCCCCGGCGAGGTCCGCACCCGGCTGCCGGACGGCTCGCTGGCCGCGGCGCCGCTGCCGACGCCCGCGACCACCCGACGGCCGGTGCCGGCCGGGCTGCCGCGGCTGTTGAAGCGCGGACGCAAGGGCTGACCGTCGGCGCGGGTGCCTGCCCCGGACCCGCGCCGCGTCCCCTGTCGCGCATTCGACGAACGCCGGGCGCGCCCCCGTGCCGCGTGCGTGACGGGCATCGGGCCCGGCCCGGGCTCAGGGCGATGTCCTCGGCAGCTGCTTGCCGTAGTCGACCGTGTCCCGCTCCGTCGGCGCCTCCAGTGGGAATTCCCGGCCCCAGTCCGACAGCGTCACGGTCCCGCCGCCTCCGCCGCGTGCGAACCGCAGCGGGTACGGCGTGCCCTCCAGGGCGACGTCGAGCGTGCCGCCCTCGCCCTTGCCGCCCATGATCTGGACGGTGCGGACCTGCCCGACCTTCGTCCGGTCGCCCTTGTTGAGCGTGCCGTGCAGCGTGAGCACCCCGTCGAGCAGGGTCTTCTTGTCCGTGAAACCGCGCAGCTGCTTGTACGTGGGGTCGTCCTGCGGCACCTTGACGTACTTGTTCTGGAGCTTGTCGGCGGCGTCCCCGCCCGCCGCGGTGTCCGCCCTGGGCTTCTCCTTGTGGCTCCAGAACGCGGCGTTCGCCTTGAGGTAGAGCTCGTCACCGATCCGCAGCAGCTCGAAGGTGCTGTCCTTCGAGGCGACGGAGCCGGTGCCGCCCTTGTCCTTGAGCCGCATGTCCAGCTTGTACGTGCCGTCCTTGCCGACCAGCGTCCCCGCGAGGTGCACCGCGTCGGCGCCGTCCGCGGCGGTCTGCGCCTTCTTCTCGATCCGCTCGGCGGAGAGCTTGCCGACGCCGTTGGTCCCCTTGTCCGGGTCCTCGCCCGCGCATGCCGTGAGGGCGACGGACAGCCCCGCGCAGAGCACGACACCGAGGGCGGTCCGGCGTCGGGCCCGGGCGGGCGGCACGGAATCGGTCACTGGACGCACTGCCTCTCATCTGCGTGGCGGTTCACCTGTGCGGCGGTTCACCTGCGTGGTGGGGTGGCAGACCGCAGCGTACCCGTGCCGATCACACCGTCCGGCAGGGAGTCGTACGGACCGCTCCGCCGGAGCGGCACGGAGCGGCACGGGCTAGCCTGATCCCGTCATAACGGATGATTGACGGCCAAACAGGCTGGACGACGAAGTCGTACACGGAAGAGATCGCGATGCCGTACGCGCCGGAGTCGTACCCGGCCGGAACCGTTCACGGTCGGAGTCGTCCCCGGAAGAGACGGAAGAAGGAGACGCACCATGGCGGCAGGCGCCCCCAGGGTCTTCGTCTCGCATCTCGCCGGCGTCCCGGTCTTCGACCCCAACGGCGACCAGGTGGGCCGGGTGCGCGACCTGGTCGCGATGCTGCGCGTCGGCGGGCGGCCGCCCCGGCTGCTCGGTCTCGTCGTCGAGGTGCTGACCAGACGCCGGATCTTCCTTCCGATGACCCGTGTCACGGGGATCGAGTCCGGTCAGGTCATCACCACCGGCGTGGTCAACATGCGCCGCTTCGAGCAGCGCCCGACCGAGCGGCTGGTGCTCGGCGAGTTCCTGGACCGGCGCGTCCGGCTCGTGGAGACCGGCGAGGAGGTCACCGTCCTCGACGTCGCCATCCAGCAGCTGCCGGCCCGCCGCGACTGGGAGATCGACAAGTACTTCGTGCGCAAGGGCCGGGGCGGGACACTGCGGCGCAAGGGAGAGACGCTGACGGTCGAGTGGTCCGCGGTCAGCGGGTTCTCGCTGGAGGAGGAGGGGCAGGGCGCCGAGTCCCTGGTCGCCACGTTCGAGCGGCTGCGCCCGACCGACGTGGCGAACGCGCTGCACCACCTGTCGCCGAAGCGGCGGGCCGAGGTCGCCGCCGCGCTGGACGACGAGCGGCTCGCCGACGTCCTGGAGGAGCTGCCCGGGGACGACCAGGTGGAGATCATCGGCAAGCTCCAGGAGGAGCGCGCGGCCGACGTCCTGGAGGCCATGGACCCGGACGACGCGGCCGACCTGCTGTCCGAGCTGCCCGAGGAGGACAAGGAGCGGCTGCTGGCACTGATGCGCCCGGGCGACGCGGCGGACGTGCGGCGCCTGATGTCGTACGAGGAGCGGACGGCGGGCGGCCTGATGACGACCGAGCCGATCATCCTGCGGCCGGACGCGACGGTCGCCGACGCGCTCGCCCGGGTCCGGCAGGCGGACCTGTCCCCGGCGCTCGCCGCGCAGGTGTACGTGTGCCGGTCGCCGGACGAGACCCCGACCGGCAAGTACCTGGGCACCGTGCACTTCCAGCGGCTGCTGCGGGACCCGCCGTACGCCCTGGTGGGTTCGCTCGTCGACAGCGATCTCGTCCCGCTGACCCCGGACACCCCGCTGCCGGCCGTGACGAGCTATCTGGCCGCGTACAACCTGGTCTCGGTGCCGGTCGTGGACGAGAGCGGTTCGCTGCTCGGCGCGGTGACCGTCGACGACGTGCTCGACCATCTGCTGCCCGAGGACTGGCGGGAGGCCGACTTCCGCGGCGAGGGGGAGGCCGCCCATGGCCGGTGAGGACCGCGCGAAGGCCGCGACGACCGGTGCCTCGGGCATCGTGCGCCCGCCCCGCTACCGGCTGGACCAGCCGAAGACCCCGCGGCCGAGACTGCTGCCCGAGTACGACCCCGAGAGTTTCGGCCGGCTCTCCGAGCGGATCGCCCGCTTCCTGGGCACCTGGCGCTTCATCGCCTGGATGACGCTGTTCATCTTCGCCTGGCTGATGTGGAACGTCTTCGCGCCGCCCGCCTGGCGGTTCGACCCGTACCCGTTCATCTTCCTGACGCTCATGCTGTCGCTCCAGGCGTCGTACGCGGCCCCGCTGATCCTGCTCGCGCAGAACCGGCAGACCGACCGCGAACGGGTCACCTACGAGCAGGACCGCAAGCAGAACGAGCGCTCCATCGCGGACACCGAGTTCCTCACCCGGGAGATCGCGACCCTGCGGATGGGGCTGGGCGAGGTCGCCACCCGGGACTGGATCCGCTCCGAGCTGGAGGATCTCGTCAGGTACCTGGACGACCGGCGCGGCCGTCCCCCGGCTCACGCGGACGGGAGTGACGAAGACCGCTGAGTGCTGCTGCTCGCGCGTAGCGACAGGCGCCGTGGGCCCGCCCGTCGCCCACCACCACCCTCAACGAGCGCTGCGCGCACCCTCCCACCCGTCGCCCACCACCACCCTCAACGAGCGCTGCGCGCACCCTCCCACCCGTCGCCCACCACCACCCTCAACGAGCGCTGCGCGCACCCGTACTATCGAGGTATGGCTACGGAAGACGCGGTGCGCGAGGCACTGGCGACGGTGAACGACCCGGAGATCCACCGCCCGATCACCGAACTCGGCATGGTGAAATCGGTCGAGGTCGGCGCTGACGGTGCGGTCGCTGTCACGGTCTATCTCACGGTCTCGGGCTGCCCGATGCGCGAGACGATCACCAAGAGCGTGACCGACGCGGTCGCCCGCGTGGAGGGCGTCTCGCGGGTCGACGTCACACTCGACGTGATGAGCGACGAGCAACGCAAGGAGCTGGCGGCCTCGCTGCGCGGCGGCACGGCCGAGCGCGAGGTGCCGTTCGCCAAGCCGGGCTCGCTGACCCGGGTCTACGCGGTCGCGTCCGGCAAGGGCGGCGTCGGCAAGTCGTCGGTCACGGTGAACCTGGCGGCCTCGATGGCGGCCGACGGCCTCAAGGTCGGTGTCGTGGACGCCGACATCTACGGCCACAGCGTGCCCCGGATGCTCGGCGCCGACGGGAAGCCGACCCAGGTCGAGAACATGATCATGCCGCCGTCGGCGCACGGCGTGAAGGTCATCTCCATCGGCATGTTCACCCCGGGCAACGCGCCGGTGGTGTGGCGCGGGCCCATGCTGCACCGCGCGCTGCAGCAGTTCCTCGCCGACGTGTACTGGGGCGACCTGGACGTCCTGCTGCTCGACCTGCCGCCGGGGACGGGCGACATCGCGATCTCGGTCGCGCAGCTCGTGCCGAACGCCGAGATCCTCGTCGTCACGACGCCGCAGCAGGCGGCGGCCGAGGTCGCCGAGCGGGCCGGGGCGATCGCCGTGCAGACGCACCAGAAGATCGCAGGCGTCGTCGAGAACATGTCGGGCATGCCGTGCCCGCACTGCGGCGAGATGGTCGACGTGTTCGGTACGGGCGGCGGCGCGAAGGTCGCGGAGGGGCTGACACGGACGGTCGGCGCGGAGGTGCCGGTGCTCGGCTCCATCCCGATCGACGTGCGGCTGCGCGAGGGCGGCGACGAGGGCGAACCGGTCGTCCTGTCCGACCCCGACTCCCCCGCGGGCAAGGCACTGCGCACCATCGCGGACAAGCTCGGCAACCGCCGTCGCGGGCTGTCCGGCATGTCCCTGGGCATCACTCCGCGCAACAAGTTCTGAGCCGCGGGCCGCTGTACCGCTCACTGGACGCGGGCCCGCTGTACGCGCTCGCGCGTGTGCAGCGGGCCCGCGTCATCCGTTACGTGTACGCCGTGATGTCCTCGACGACCGAGAAGCCCAGCCCGTACGCGCTCATCCCGCGCCCGTACGCGCCGATGTGCACCTCGCCGGGCGCCGACCCCGCCAGCACCCAGCCGAACTCGGACTCGCGGTAGTGGAACGGCACCGGGACGCCGTCCACCGGCAGGGACAGCGTCGACCACGCGGGCCCCTCCAGATCGTCGGCGAGTTCGAACGCCGTCTCCGTCTGCTGGCTCAGCCAGTCGTCGCGCAGCGCGTGGTCCAGATGGGCGGGCCAGGTGCAGGCGAGCAGCCCGGACCCGGCCAGCCAGGCAGCGGAGGCGACCGTCGTCGCGTCCAGCAGTCCGGTGCCGTCGCCGCTGCGCTGTTCGGGGCCGCCGGCCACTGTCACGACGACCGCGAACCGCTGCCGTTCACCACCCGCGTCGGTGCGTACCGACGGCTCGTCGCCGTGGCCGATGGAACCGTGCCGCACCGGGCCGTCCGCCGCGGCGCCGATCTGCACCAGCCGGCGCGGTCCGGTGAAGGCGCCGTCCAGTCCGTACCAGGGAAACGGAGCGGCCAGGAAACCATCGACCATGCGCCGGGCAGCCGACTTCCCCTCGGCGGTGACTGTGCCCGGCGCGTCCTCCGCGCCCACCCGACTGGTCGTCTCCATCTGCCCGGCCGCCTCCTCGATCCATGGGGTCCGGAGCGGCCCGCCCCCCGCGGGCGTCCTCACAACCGGACAGATGGAGAATAGCCATAGCGTCCGGACGACCTGGGATTGACCACCGTCAGGTGGCGTCGGCGTCGAACGGCGGGTGATCGTCCTTCACGGGCTGCGGACGCTTCTTGAGCAGGTCCGGAGTACCGGCGGCCCCACCCGCACCGCCGACCGCCGAACCGCTCGACGCGCCGCCGCGGGAGTCGGCGGATTCCACGGCCGCGGGCTCCCTGCCGTTCACCGCGTCGGTGACCTCGGACAGGTCCTTGCGCAGGTCGAAGCTCTCGCGGATCTCCTTCAGCCCGAGCTCGTCCTCGCCCGCCATGAGCTGCTTGCGGACGAACGTCTTGGGGTTGAGGTCCTCGAACTCGAAGTCCTTGAACTCCGGCCCCAGCTCCGCGCGGATGTCGTGCTTGGCGCTCTCCGAGAACTCGCGGACCTTGCGGATGAAGCGCGAGGCGTCCTGAATGACCTTGGGCAGCTTGTCCGGACCGAAGATCAGCATGCCCAGGATCGCGAGCGTCAGCAGCTCCATGACGCCTATGTCATTGAACACCTTGTCGCTCCTCGTGTTCTCCGCGACCAGGGCGGTTGCGGTCCGGACCCGCTCCACGGTACCCGCCGTGACTGCCCGCGCGGTAGCGCCCCACGGCCGTCAGCCGCCGGTTGCCGACCCGAGCGTCACAGAGATGGACAGCTCTTTACCACCGCGGGTCAGTCCGAGGTCCAGACGGTCGCCGGGCCGGTGCGCCCGGATCTTCACGATCAGTTCCTCACCGCTGTGCACCCGTCGGCCGTCGACCTCGGTGATGACGTCCCCCGGCCTGATACCGGCCTTGGCGCCGGGCCCGCCGGGCGTCACCGCGGGCTTGCCCTCCGCGCCCTCGGCCCCGACCTTGGCGCCGTCGCCGGTGTACTTCATGTCGAGCGTGACACCGATCACGGGGTGCGTGGCCCTGCCGGTGTTGATCAGCTCCTCGGCGACGCGCTTGCCCTGGTTGATCGGTATGGCGAAGCCGAGCCCGATGGACCCCGACTGTCCCCCGTCGGTGCCGGAGCCGCCGTCGGCGGCGCGGATGGCGCTGTTGATGCCTATGACATGTGCGTCGGTGTCGACGAGCGGTCCGCCGGAGTTGCCGGGGTTGATCGGGGCGTCGGTCTGCAGCGCGTCGACGTAGCTGATGTCGCTGCCGTCGCCCTTCTCGCCGCCCGCGGTGATCGGGCGGTCCTTGGCGCTGATGATGCCCGAGGTCACCGTGTTGGACAGCTCGAAGGGGGCGCCGATGGCCACCACGGGGTCACCGACCCGCACGTTGTCGGAGTTGCCCAGCGGCAGCGGCCTGAGGCCGGACACGCCGGTGACCTTGACCACCGCGAGGTCGTAGCCGCTGTCCTTGCCGACGACCTCGGCGCGCGCGGTCTCGCCGCCGCTGAACGTCACGGTGATCCGGCCGGCGGAACCGGCGGGGGCCACGACGTGGTTGTTGGTGAGGATGTGGCCGGACTTGTCGAGCACGAAGCCGGTGCCGGTGCCCGCTTCGCTGGTACCGCTGACGTGAAGCGTGACCACGCTGGGGAGGGCGCTGGCGGCGATGCCCGCGACGCTGTCGGGGGCCCGGCCGCCGTCGTTCCGGCCGGCCTGCGGGAGTTCGACGCGGGTGAGGCCGCCGTTGCGCTCGACGTAGGCGCCGACCCCACCGCCGATCCCGCCCGCCACCAGCGCGAGCAGCAGCGCGCCGACGAGGACGGAACCCCGGCGCTTCTTCCTGCTCCCGCCGTCGGCGCCGAGCGGCGGGCCGGGGTGGGTCAGCGGCTGGCGCGGGGCGCCCCAGGGGTCGTACTGGAGCCACTGCGTCGACTGGGCCGGGGGCGCCGACGGCGTCGGCTGGGCACCGGGCTGCGGGAGCGGGCGCGCCGGGGGCGTGAAGCCGGGCGTCGGCGCGGTACCGATGCCCGCGCCGTTCGTCCCCGCGTACGGCGGGGGCACGGGGGTGCCGTGCGCCGGGGTCGGGACCGGCCGTTGCACGGGGGGCGCGGGCGCCCAGGGACCGGGTTCTCCGTACGGCGGGGTGCTGTACTCGTCGGGCTCGTGCAGCGGCCGCATCGGCTGCGCCGCCGGTACGGGCGCCGCGGGCCCGGCCTCGGGGGACGGGGTCCCGGTCTGGGTGGGCGACGCCCCGGGCCCGGCCTCGGGGGACGGGAACGCCTCGGGAGACGGGGACCCGGAGTCGGCCGGAGGGTCCATGTGCACCGGGTGCGAAATGGTCGCGGCCTCCGGCGTGTCGGCGGGCCGCGTGGCGTCCTGCGGGGAGGACGGCCCGTCCGGCTCAGGGCGGGTGGCATGCCCCGGCGCGGGCCGGCTCCACCACTTCGCCTTCGGCCCGGTGGACTTCGCGTCTTCCATGTTCTCCCCGCAACTGCCACGACCGGGCACCGCGCCCCGGGCGGGGCGCCCCTCCCGGAACTCCACCCGGAATTCAACCAGGTTTGCGATTGTCTGCGCAGACCTCGTTCAGCGCCGGGTGGCGTTCACCGCCGGGAGGAGAGCGGCGTCCCCTGGTCCGCGGGGGTCGGGAGAGCCGTGGCCGGCGGAGGCGTCCAGGACGGCGGCACGGACGGCACGGGTGCCGTCGCCGACGGCACCGGGGCGAGCCGTCCCAGCACCTGGGCGAACAGCGGGGTGGTCCCGGTCGGGCGTATCAGCGGCGGCGCCGACACCTGGGGCAGGGCCTGGACGTCGAGGGTGTTGTGCAGGAGCCCCGGGCCCCCGGAGAGGTCCGAGAGAACCGGGAGGCGGTTGGTGGAGGCGGAGAGCGCGGGAGCGGCGTAGGGCGCCGGCGTGGTCTCCGGCACGGTCGGCGGGGCGGCGGGGGCGCCCGCGCGGTCGTACGTCTCCGTCGTGGCGGGGGCGCTCTGACCGCCTCCGCCACGACGGCTGGTCGAGCCGCCGCTCTCGCCGCGGGCGGTGTCGAGCGGGGTCACGGTGTTCCCGGCGCCGGCCGCCCTGGCCGGGGTGCTGGTGCCGGCTCCCGTCTGGAGGGCGCCGCCGAGGGCGATGGCCGCCAGCGACACGGCGCCGGCGGCGGCGAAGGCGAACCTCCGGCCGCGCGACGCCGCCCGGTCCGGCTCACGGCCGACCTCGTGGATCCGGAAGCCCGTGCGGGCGGACCCGCCGGGCAGCCGGAAGCCCGCACGCGTGGAACCGGGGGGCAGCCGGAAATCCGCGCGGGCGGTTGCGCGCGGGAGGACGGCGGTGGAGCCGGGCCGGTCGTCCGGGAGGCGGCCGAAGTCGCCGAGCCCCGGACCGCCCCCGGTGGCCGTACGGCTACCGGGCCGGCGGCTCACGGGCAGGAATCCGTCGGCGAGCCGCCCGGAGTCGCCGAACGGACCTCCCCGGCCGTCGTCGCCGTTCCCCGGGCCCCCGGGAAGGCCCTGCAGCCGGGCGAGGAACCCCTCGGACGGCGAGGGTGGGGCCGACTGCGCGAAGACACTCTTCAGGCGGCGCTGGGCCGCCGCCTCGGCCTTGCACTTGGCGCAGGTCGCGAGGTGGGCCAGCACTCGTTCGCGGGCGTCGTGTTTCAGCTCGCCGTCGACAAGCGCGGCGAGCCGGTCCCCCAGATGCTGTTCCGCGGGGGTCGGACCCGTGCCGCTCACGCCGTTCCGCCCTCCCCTGCCAGAATCGCGCCCGCCAGCGACGGCTGCTCGACGCGCCGGGCCCCGGGCGAACGGTGCTTCAACGCCTTGCGCAGGTGCGAACGGCCGCGGTGGATGCGGCTGCGCACGGTGCCGAGCTTCACACCCAGCGTCGCGGCGATCTCCTCGTACGAAAGGCCCTCGATGTCGCAGAGCACCACGGCGGCACGGAACTCGGGCGCGAGGGTGTCCAGCGCGTGCTGCACGTCCGCGTCGAAATGGGCGTCGTTGAAGACCTGCTGCGGGGACGGCTCACGGCTCGGCAGCCGCTCGGCGGCGTCGTCGCCGAGGGAGTCGAAACGGATCCGCTGCTTGCGCCGGACCATGTCGAGGAACAGGTTGGTCGTGATGCGGTGCAACCAGCCCTCGAACGTGCCCGGCGTATAGGTCGACAGCGACCGGAACACGCGGACGAAGACCTCCTGCGTGAGGTCCTCCGCGTCGTGCTGGTTGCCCGTCAGACGGTAGGCGAGGCGGTAGACCCGGCCGCTGTGCGTGCTGACGATCTCTTCCCAGGAGGGCGGTGTCCACGCCTGGGAGTCCGCATCTGAGGCGAAGGTCGCGGTCGGCGCGAAGGCGGCGGAAGAACGGTCAGCGATGTCGGTCACGGATTTCGGCTCACCCGCCGACCTGAGAAAGCGCTTCAGCACTCCTCCCCGATCCGCAGGCGCAGCCGCACCTCCCCTATCGGCTCTGGTGGTGTCCAGCGGAGCCCCTACCATAACCACCTCGCCCGTTAGCTCCGGATAAGCCTTTTTTTCTGCTGGGGCCGGGGAACTCCCCGGAAGCACACCCCGTGGCCCCGGCCCGGTCCTCCGGGCCGTTTTCCACGGGCTCTCCCGCCCCCGTACAACGTCCGGTCCCATCTGCGGGTTCCCGGGCACAGCGGATACAGTCACCGTTGCGCCAACTACGGGGACAGGAGAGGGTCATTACCGCCAACCGGCAGACGAGCTGGGCGTTCGCCGACGCCTTTGTCGCCGAGGACGAAGCGATGCTCTGGGCCAGGGACCGGGCCCGGGAGACGGGGCTCCGCCCGGTGTCACCAGGCACCGGCGCCGCGCTGCGCTTGCTCGCTGCCACGACGGACGCCAAAGCCGTGGCCGAAATCGGCACCGGGACCGGTGTCTCCGGACTCTATCTGTTGTACGGGATGCGGCCCGACGGGGTGCTCACCACCGTCGATCCGGAGCCCGAGCGCCAGCAGTTCGCCCGTGAGGCGTTCCGCGCGGCGGGCTTCGCCGCCAATCGGGCCCGCTTCATCCCCGGGCGCGCCCTGGACGTGCTGCCGCGGCTCGCGGACGGCGGCTACGACCTGGTGTTCTGCGACGGGGACCGGCTGGAGAGCCTGGACTACCTCGCCGAATCGTTGCGCCTGTTGCGCCCCGGCGGTCTGGTCTGCTTCGAGGGCGTCTTCGCGGACGGCCGCACGGTCGACGCCGCGGCGCAGCCCACGGAGGTGCTGCGGCTGCGGGAGTTGCTGCGGGCGGTGCGCGAGAGCCAGGAGCTGATGGGGACGTTGCTGCCGGTGGGCAACGGACTGCTGTGCGCGGTGCGGCGGGGCTGACGCGGCGTACGCGCGGAGCGCGACGGGTCACGGCCGGAGCGTACGGCCAAGGGCGCCGGAGCGTGCGACCGCGGACGGTGCGTATCGCCGCGGCCGGACGGTGGCGGCGCGGCCGCATGGTGACGGCGGCCGTGTGACGGAGGACGGGAAACCGGTCACGAAGCGTCACTGCCCCGGCACGGTGACCGTGCCGGGGCAGTGACGAAGTGTGGGCGCCTCTGCTTCAGCCGACGACCTTCTTGAGGGCGTCACCGAGCGCATCGGCCTCGTCCGGTGTCAGCTCCACGACAAGCCGACCGCCGCCTTCGAGCGGAACGCGCATGACGATGCCCCGCCCCTCCTTGGTCACCTCGAGCGGGCCGTCGCCCGTCCGCGGCTTCATGGCCGCCATGCTCGTTCCCCTTCCTGAAACCAGCTCATCGCAACCGGCGGCCCCATGACAGGCGCTGTGTCACCGGCATCGAACACATTGCTTCCTGGCCATTATCCCGCATCACAGACCCCAATGACCAACATCGGTAGGCATCGCTTGCGCAACGCGCGCTCCCAAAACCACCCAATTCGACGATCAGGCTGCGATACTCCGTCACTTCGCCCCCTCACCGGAGCACGGGCAAGCACGATTGTTAGACGCAGGTCACATGTTCGCCGGTGTCCGGGTCGGCCATGCTTTCCCGGACAGCACATCGTCCGAGGCGTAGAAGGAGACAGCGAAATGGCCGACGAGACGGCGAACAGCGTGCTCTACGAGGTGAGCGACGGACTCGCGACGATCACGATCAACCGCCCCGACGCGATGAACGCCCTGGACACCTCGGTCAAGGTCGCGCTGCGCGACGCCCTGCGGTCGGCGGCGGCCGACACCGCCGTACGGGCCGTGCTGCTCACCGCGACGGGGCGCGCCTTCTGCGTCGGCCAGGATCTGAAGGAGCACGTCGGGAAGCTCGACGAGGCCCGTGGGTCCGGCGGCGGCAACGCGCTGAGCACCGTGCGGGAGCACTACAACCCGATCATCCGGGCCATCACCGAAATGCCCAAGCCGGTCGTGGCCGGGGTGAACGGTGTGGCCGCCGGTGCGGGTTTCGGATTCGCGCTCGCCTGCGACTACCGGGTGGTCGCGGACACCGCTTCCTTCAACACGTCCTTCGCCGGGGTCGCGCTCACCGCCGACTCGGGCGTCTCCTGGACGCTGCCCCGGCTGATCGGGCGGAGCCGCGCCGCCGATCTGCTGTTCTTCCCGCGTTCGGTCTCCGCGCGGGAAGCCCATGAGCTGGGCATCGTGAACAAGCTGGTGCCCACCGGCGACCTGGCAGCCGAGGCGGTCGCCGTGGCCCGCGCCCTGGCCTCCGGTCCGACGGTGGCGTACGCCTCGCTCAAGGAGTCGCTGGCCTTCGGCGCCTCGCACGGCCTGAGCGAGGCGCTGGAGAGGGAGGACGAGCTCCAGACGAGGGCGGGCGAGTCCGAGGACCACACGATCGCGGTGCGGGCGTTCCTGAACAAGGAGAAGCCGAAGTACCTCGGCCGGTGACCGGCTGAGCCGTCTCCGGCGTGCGGGCATACGCGCACGGCCGGGGGCGCGGCGCGGCGCCAGGGCATCCGGCCCCGGCCCCGGTCAGGATGCGGAGCCGGATGCCCCGCCGCCGCGCGCCACGCAGTCGGCCAGGTGGTCGTCGACCAGGCCGCACGCCTGCATCAGGGCGTAGGCCGTCGTCGGTCCGACGAATCGGAGGCCGTGCTTCTTGAGGTCCTTGGCGAGCGCCGTGGACTCCGGGGTGACCGCGGGGACGTCCTGGACGGTGCGCGGGGCCGGGCGGCCGGCCGGGTCGGGGGCGTGGGACCAGATCAGCTCGTCCAGTTCGCCGTCGCGCCAGCCGGCCAGCACCTTGGCGTTGGCGAGGGTCGCCTCGATCTTCGCCCGGTTGCGGATGATCCCGGCGTCGGCGAGGAGACGGTCCTGGTCCGCGTCGGTGAACTCCGCCACGGCGGAGATCTTGAACCCGGCGAAGGCGGAGCGGAAGCCCTCCCGGCGGCGCAGGATCGTCAGCCAGGACAGGCCCGACTGGAACGCCTCCAGGCAGAGCCGTTCGAAGAGGGCGTCGTCGCCGTGGACGGGGCGGCCCCATTCGGTGTCGTGGTACGCGAGGTAGTCCTCGGTGGAGAGCCCCCACGGGCAGCGCGGGCCGCCGTCCGGTGCCGTCATCGTGCCGCCGCTCATCGTCGGGGCTCCTCTCCGGGTCGTTCCGCCCCCCGGGGCTCGTGGCGCCGTGGGTCGCTCTGCTGGACATCGTGCTGCTGCGGGTCGTGCCTGCGGGGGTCGTGCCAGGGGTCCTGCTCCGGGTCCCCCTCGGGCCCGGTGTCCTGCCGCGAGGTCTCCCACGGCGCCTCGGAACGGTCCTCGGGCCGCTCCGGAGGCTGCCTCGTCACGTCCTCCGGCCGCTCCGGCAGCGGATGCGCACCGGCCTCCGGCCGTTCGAGGAGACCGGTGCCGGAGGCCGCGGCCGCCCGCGCGCCGGCCAGCGCCGACTCCAGCTCCGCGATCCGCGCGTCCCGCTCGGCGAGCTCGGCGCCGAGCCGGTCGAGCGCCTCGTCGACGTCCGTCATGCGGTAGCCCCGCACGGCCACCGGCAGCCGCAGCGCCTCGATGTCGGCGCGGTCGACCGGGCGCGTCGCGGGCAGCGGGTCCGTCAGCCGCTCGGGAGCGACGTCCTGGAGGACGGCGTCCTTTCCGCCACCGACCACCGCGAGGGTCACCGTGGCCACGACCACCACCATCGTCAGCAGCAAGAACCAGAACACGCGCATCTCCCCGGGAGCGGAAACCTGTCCGCGTCCGATCGTGCCACGCCCCGCCGACAACCGGTGCCGCGTACTTCCCCGTGCGGCGGGCCCGCGCTTCCCCGTGCACGGCCCTGCCGGTCCCCGTCCGGCGGCCCGGCGCATCCTCGCCCGGCGGGCCCGTACCGGGTGAGGGGCACTAGGGTCGCAGGCGACCATGGGCGATCTACCAGAGGAGAAACGCGGGATGCGAAGCGGTGCGCTCAGGCTGGGACGGCGCGAGTTCGACGCGCACGAGCCGGTGATCATGGCGATCGTGAACCGTACCCCGGACTCCTTCTACGACCAGGGCGCCACGTTCCGGGACGAGCCCGCGCTGGCCCGGGTCGAGCAGGCGGTCGCGGACGGGGCGGCGATCATCGACATCGGCGGGGTGAAGGCGGGTCCCGGCGCGGAGGTGACGGCCGAGGAGGAGGCGCGCCGCACGGTCGGGTTCGTCGCGGAGGTGCGTCGCCGGCACCCGGACGTGGTGATCAGCGTCGACACCTGGCGCCACGACGTCGGCGAGGCCGTCTGCGAGGCCGGCGCGGACGTGCTGAACGACGCGTGGGGCGGCGTCGACCCGAAGCTCGCGGAGGTCGCCGCGCGGTACGGCGCCGGTCTGGTGTGCACGCACGCGGGCGGCGCCGAGCCCCGGACCAGGCCGCACCGGGTCGCGTACGACGACGTGATGGCGGACATCCTGCGGGTGACGGTGGGACTGGCCGAGCGGGCGGTGGAGCTCGGGGTGCGGCCGGACGGAATCATGATCGACCCGGGTCACGACTTCGGGAAGAACACCCGGCACTCCCTGGAGGCGACGCGCAGGCTCGGCGAGATGGCGGAGACCGGCTGGCCGGTCCTGGTCTCGCTGTCGAACAAGGACTTCGTGGGCGAGACGCTCGACCGGCCGGTCAAGGAGCGGGTGATCGGGACGCTGGCGACGACGGCCGTGTCGGCGTGGCTGGGCGCGCGGGTGTACCGGGTGCACGAGGTGGCGGAGACCCGGCAGGTGCTGGACATGGTCGCGTCGATCGCGGGACACCGGGAGCCCGCCGTGGCTCGGCGGGGACTGGCCTGACGGACCGGCCCGACGGACCGGCCCGACGGACCGGCTCCTTGGTGCGCGGGCGGACGGGTACGACCTGCCCGGCGGTGCGACCTGCCCGGTGGATGCGACCTGCCCGGCGGCCGCCGGGCACGGGACGCCCCACCGGCGCGGTCGCGCCGTACCCGGCACGTCCTACCGGCCGACCTCCTTGGTCACCAGGTCGACGGCCTCGTCCACGTCGTCCGTGACGTGGAACAGCAGCAGATCCCGGTCGGACGCCTTGCCCTGCGCCACCACCGTGTCCCGCAGCCAGTCCACGAGCCCGCTCCAGTAGGCGGTGCCGAACAGCACGATCGGGAAGCGGGTGACCTTCCCGGTCTGGACGAGGGTGAGCGCCTCGAAGAGTTCGTCGAGGGTGCCGAGGCCGCCCGGCAGGACGACGAAGCCCTGTGCGTACTTCACGAACATCGTCTTGCGGACGAAGAAGTAGCGGAAGTTGACCCCGATGTCGACGTGCGGGTTGAGGCCGGACTCGAAGGGCAGCTCGATGCCGAGCCCGACGGAGATGCCCTTGGCCTCCCGCGCCCCCTTGTTCGCGGCCTCCATGGCGCCGGGGCCGCCGCCGGTGATCACCGCGAAGCCGGCCTCGACCAGGGCCCGGCCGATCCGCACGCCCGCCTCGTAGTCCGGTCCGCCGGGCCGGGTCCGGGCCGAGCCGAAGACGCTGATGGCGCTCGGGAGCTCGGCGAGGGCGCCGAAGCCCTCGACGAACTCCGACTGGATGCGCATCACCCGCCACGGGTCGGTGTGCACCCACTCGGAGTCGCCCTCGGTGTCCAGCAGCCGCTGGTCCGTGGTGCCGGGCTGCACCTGTTCTCTGCGGCGCAGTACCGGCCCGAGCCGCTGCTCCTCGGGGACGTGCGCTCCTTCGGGGTTGCCCATGACCTGCTCCCTCCGACGACGGTCGACAGCCATCCGTCGTCCGTGATGACCGTCTCTGTCAGGTCAGCCTAGATCCACGGAGGTTACGCGCGGGCGAATCCCCGAGGTCAGCCGGTCAGCCAGGAGCGAAGCCGCTCCTCGCAGTGGGTGATCCGGTCGGTCCGCACGTGCTCGTCGCGCTTGTGGGCGAGGAGCGGGTCGCCGGGTCCGTAGTTCACCGCGGGGACGCCGAGTGAGCCGAAGCGGGAGACGTCGGTCCAGCCGAACTTGGGCCGGGCGGTGCCGCCGACCGCCGCCATGAACGCCTTCGCCGCCGGGTGGCGGAGGCCGGGCATGGCCGCGCCCGAGTGGTCGTCGACGACGAACTCGGCGACGCCGCAGTCCGCGAAGACCTCGCGGACATGCGCCAGCGCCTCCTCGGCGGTGCGGTCGGGAGCGTACCGGTAGTTGACGACGACGGTGCAGGCGTCGGGGATGACGTTGTTGGCGACACCGCCCTCGATCCGAACCGCGTTCAGGCCCTCGTGGTATTCGAGGCCGTCGATGACCGGGCGGCGCGGCTCGTACACGGCGAGACGGGCCAGGATCGGGGCGGCGGCGTGGATGGCGTTGGACCCCATCCAGCTGCGCGCGGAGTGCGACCGCTCCCCCTCGGTGCGCAGGAAGACCCGCAGGGTGCCCTGGCAGCCGCCCTCGACCTCGGCGTCGGAACCCTCCAGGAGAACCGCGAAGTCGCCCGCCAGCCAGTCGGGGTGGGCCTCGGCGACGTGTCCGAGACCGTTGAGGTGCGCGGCGACCTCCTCGTTGTCGTAGAAGACGAACGTGAGGTCGCGGTTGGGCTCGGGCACGGTCGCGGCGATCCTCAGCTGGACGGCGACGCCCGACTTCATGTCGGAGGTGCCGCAGCCCCAGAGCACGCCGTCGTCGTCGAGCCGGGACGGCACGTTGTCGGCGATCGGCACGGTGTCGATGTGTCCGGCGAGCACGACCCGCTCGGCACGGCCCAGGTGCGTCCGGGCCACGACGTTGTTGCCGTGCCGGTCGACGGTCAGGTGCGGCAGCGTGCGCAGTGCCGCCTCGATGGCGTCGGCGAGTTCCTTCTCCTGTCCGCTGACCGACGGGAAGTCGACGAGCCGTGCGGTCAGCGCGGGGCCGTCCAGAGTGAGGTCAAGGGTGCTTTCGGTCATGGCACCGACCATAGCGACCACGCCCCGGCCGCCCCGGCCCTGTGCCCGTCCGGGCCGTCCTGCCCGTTCGGCCTGTTTGACCTGTCTCACCCGTTCGGCCCGTTCGGCCTGTCCGGCCTCCTGCCCCTCCTGCCCTTCCTGTCCTGCTTGTTCGGGCCGTCCCGCTTGTCCGGTGGGGCGGCCCGGCGTCTCTTCCGCCTGCTCGGCGAACGAGCCCTGGGGCCCTCGGTCCCGGACAGGTACTCCAGTACGGTGGCCCCGTGTCCCCCACCCTCACCCCAGCCCGCCGCCGCACCGGCCTCGGCCGTCTCTTCCGTATCGTGGCCGCTCTCGTCGTGCTCGCCGCCCTGGGCGGCTACGTGCTCATCCAGTACATCACCGGCAGAACGGTCGCCCAAGGGTGCACCGTGGAGTCCACCGACGGCTCGACCGGCGAGAGCCGCACGTACCGGCTGAGCACGGAGCAGGCTTCGAACGCGGCGACGATCTCCGCCGTCGGCACCTCGCGGGGCATGCCCGAGCGCGCGGTGACGATCGCGCTGGCGACCGCGTTGCAGGAGTCCGCCCTGCGCAACATCGAGCATGGTGACCGGGATTCGCTGGGGCTCTTCCAGCAACGGCCCTCGCAGGGCTGGGGCACCGAGCAGCAGATCATGGACCCGGTCTACTCCGCGGGCGAGTTCTACCGGCACCTGGCCGAGGTTCCCGGCTATTCGCGGCTGCCGCTGACGGTCGCGGCGCAGCGGGTCCAGCGCAGCGGCTTCCCGCAGGCGTACGCGAAGCACGAGCCGGACGCCGCGCTGCTGTCGGCGGCCCTGACCGGCCGTGCGCCGGCCACGCTGAACTGCAATCCGCCGCGGACGACGGCCACGGCCTCCGACGCCACGAAGGTGCGGACGGAGCTGGTACGCGCCTTCGGCAAGGACGTGCTGCCCTCGGCGCAGCCGTCGGCGCAGGACACGCCGGGCGCGGGCGGTGCGCCGTCGACGAGCACGATCGCGGTGCCGGTGCGAACGGCCCCCGACGCCGGGGAGGACGACGCGACACGGCGCGGCTGGGAGCTGGCGCACTGGGCGGTCGCGCAGTCCGCGTCACTCGGCCTGGACGAGGTCACGTACGCGGACCGGGTGTGGAAGGCCGGGGCGGGCTGGCGGACGGAGCACGGGGGCTCCGACGGCGACAAGGACGGCGGCAGGGAATCGAACACAGAGAGGGTCCGGATAAAGCTCGCACGCTAGTACGGGCGGTCCCCCGGAGGTGTCGTCCGGCCGGCCCGTGGCGGCACCCCGCGCCCACCCCCTCACGATTGCCCGTGACACCCCGGATTCCCTTCCAGCCAAAGGGAAGTGACGACGCATCACCCCGACGGGGAACCGGGCATCCACCCGGGTCTCACCGGCATGGGGGCCACGGCGCGTTACCGACTCTTTACCTCGGCGCACCGCAACCTCTCCCGCCCCCATGACGGTTGTCATTGCGTCCGATCAACGGACAGACAGATTCCTCACTCCGTCGAAGGAGCATCATGTCCCTCCCCCTGACCCGCCGGATCACCCGTGCCGCTCTGCTGCTCGCCGCAGGCGCCGCCCCCGTGATCGGCGCGGCCGGAGCCGCGGGTGCCGCGCCGCTCCCGCAGACGCCGGACCTCGGCGGCCTGACCTCCGTCGACGGCTCCGGCCTCGGCAAGACGGTCGACGGCGCGTCGAAGCAGGGCACCAAGGCGGCGAACGGGACCGGCGGCAAGATCGTCGGCACGACCCTCCCGGCCGCGGGCAAGACCGTCGACAAGGCGGGCTCCGAGACCGTCCCGACCGTGCAGAAGACCGCCGGTGGCGCGGCGGGCGCCGCGGGCGACGTGCTCGGCGGCACCGCGGGCGCCGCGACCAAGGGCGGCCTGCCCACCACGGGCCTGCCGATCGGCTGACCCGACCGCGTCGACCGATCCAGTCGCGTCGACCGATCCGGTCCGTCGTCACCTCACACGCGAGGGGCCGCGGGAGTCACGGCGTACGTGCACTCCCGCGGCCCCTCGCGCGCTCCCTGAGCCCCGAGCCCTGCCGGGCTGGCCGGCGGGCCCGGTAGCGGGTCAGCCGCGGGTCAGCCGCTTGACCGCGGCGGCCACCCGCTCGTCCGTCGCCGTGAACGCCACCCGCACGAAGCGGTCGCCGGCCGGCCCGTAGAAGTCCCCCGGCGCCACCAGGATGCCGAGCTCCGCCAGGTACGCCACGGTGTCCCAGCAGGGTTCGTCGCGCGTCGCCCACAGATAGAGGCTCGCCTCGCTGTGCTCGATCCGGAAGCCGTGGGCCTCCAGCGCGGTGCGCAGGGCGGCGCGCCGCTCCGCGTACCGGGCGCGCTGCTCGGTGACGTGCTCGTCGTCGCCGAGGGCCACGGCCTCCGCCGCCTGGACGGGGGCCGGGGTCATCATTCCGCCGTGCTTGCGGATCAGCAGCAGCTCGCCGAGCACGGACGCGTCGCCCGCGACGAACGCCGCGCGGTACCCGGCCAGGTTGGAGCGCTTGGAGAGCGAGTGGACGGCGACGACGCCCTCGTACGTACCGCCGCACACGTCCGGGTGCAGCACGGAGACGGGCTCGGCCTCCCAGCCCAGTTCCAGGTAGCACTCGTCGCTGAAGACCAGGACGTCGTGCTCGCGCGCCCACGCGACGATCCGGGTCAGCTCGTCCTTGGCCAGGACGCGGCCGGTCGGGTTGGACGGCGAGTTGAGCCAGAGCAGCCTCAGCCCGGCCGGGTCCAGCTCCGTGGGGTCGTCGTAGACGACGGGCTCGGCGCCGCAGAGCCGGGCGCCCACCTCGTACGTCGGGTAGGCCAGGCGCGGGTAGGCGACCTTGTCGCCCGCGCCGAGTCCGAGCTGGGTGGGCAGCCAGGCCACCAGTTCCTTGGAACCGACGACCGGCAGCACGTTCTCGTGCGTCACCCCGACCGCGCCGAGTCGCCGCCCCACCCAGCCGGTGATCGCGTCACGCAGTTCGGTGGTCCCCCACACCGTCGGATAGCCGGGGCTGTCCGCGGCGTCGACGAGCGCTCGCCGGATCAGCTCGGGCACCGGGTCGACGGGCGTGCCGACCGACAGGTCCACGATGCCGTCCGGGTGCGCGGAGGCCGTCGACTTGCAGGGCGCGAGCTTGTCCCAGGGAAAGACCGGGAGACGGGAGGAGAGGGAGGAACGGGGGGTGCGGGAGGAGCCTGCGGACACGATCTCTGCTTTCTCGTACGGGGGCCGCTGAAGCCCACGGGAACCACTGCGACCGCCGGGGCGCGAAAACGCCTCGGTCCCGTACGGGGACGAGCCGTACGGGACCGGGCGACGCACGTGCGGCCCGCCGATTACTGGTTCTGCGGCGGCAGCGCGGCGATGAACGCGTGGTCGCGCTCGATCAGGCCCAGCTTGGAGGCACCACCCGGCGACCCGAGGTCGTCGAAGAACTCGACGTTCGCCTTGTAGTAGTCCTTCCACTCCTCCGGGGTGTCGTCCTCGTAGAAGATCGCCTCGACCGGGCACACCGGCTCACAGGCTCCGCAGTCGACACATTCGTCCGGGTGGATGTACAAGGACCGCTGGCCCTCGTAGATGCAGTCGACGGGGCACTCTTCGATGCAGGCCTTGTCCTTCACGTCGACACAAGGCTGCGCGATGACGTAGGTCACGCTGTCGTTCCTCCTCGGTAGGGCGTTGGCTCTCGCGCGGGAGCGCGGCGTCGTCGATGCCCACCCCTAGTATCTCCGTTCCCGGGCACGAACCGAACAGGAGGGGCGGACAGAGCTGTGGAATTCACCGTCGGCGGACGACTCGAAGTCCGAATTGCGCCGATTGACGTGGGCAAACGGGTATCAGTCCGGCGCACTTCGGCGCAGGGGGCGCAGAGCCCGAAGTTCACGGACACGGTAGGTGTTCTCACATCATGGGAACACGGTGTGCTGTCGATCACAACGAAGAACGGTGAGTCCGTCCGCATCGCGGAATCGGATCTCGTCGCGGGCAAGGTCGTCCCCGCCGCCCCGGCACGGCGGCGCGGTGTCCCCGCGGCCTCCTTCGAGGAACTGGCGCGGGTCTGTGCCCGGGCCTGGCCCCCGGTGGAGAGCGAGGCCCTGGGCGACTGGCGGCTGCGGGCCGCGCAGGGGTTCACCCGGCGCGCCAACTCCGTGCTGCCGCTCGGCGACCCCGGCGTTCCGCTCGACGAGGCTCTCCGGTACGTCGAGCGGTGGTACGGCGAGCGCGGACTGCCCGCGTACGTCCAGGTCGCGACGGGTGCCGAGGGCACCCAGGAACGGCTCGGCGCGGCCCTGGAGGAGCGCGGCTGGCGGCGCGAGGTCACGACGGAGGTACGGGTCGGCGCGCTGGCGCCGGTCGCCGATCTGGACGCGGACGTGACGGGGGTGCGGCTGAGCCGGGACCTCGACGAGGCGTGGCTCTCCCGCTACCAGCGCTTCGAGACCCCGGGACGCCCGGGACCGCATGTCCTGGAGGTGCTGCGCGGCGGCCCCTCGGTGTGGTTCGCGTCCGTACCGGCCCACGACACGGGCGATGAGGCGGGCGGAGGTGCCGAAGCCGGGGCAGGGAGGGCGGCCGGGGCAGCCGGAGCTCCTGCGGCGATCGGGCGGTGCGTGGTGGACGGGCGGTGGGCCGGATTCATGGCCGTGGAGGTGGACACCGCGCACCGGCGCCGGGGGCTCGCCACCGCCGTGATGACCGCGCTGGCCCGCCGGGCGCTGGACGAGGGCGCCTCGGCGGCGTGGCTCCAGGTGGAGTCGGACAACGAGGCCGCCCGGGCGCTGTACGACGGCATGGGGTTCGCGGTGCACCACCGGTATCACCACTTCCGGTCGGCATGACGGGGCGAGGAGTCCGATGAACGCTCACCGGCCCGGTCCGCACGGGCGGCCCGACGACCCGGACCGCAGGGACGAGCTGTTCCGGCGGTTCGCCGCCGAGGCGCGCGCCGAACGGCCGGACCTGGCCGAACTCTGCCTGCTGCTGGCCGCCGTGGCCGACCCCGCCCTGGACGCGACCGGGATCGACATGGCGCAGATCGAGCTGGACGAGCTGGCGGGGCGGCTTCCGTACGGGCTGCGCGACGCCAGGGCATGGGCCTCGGCACTGGCGGAACTGCTCGGCGAGCGGTGCGGCTTCGCGGGCTCGTCGGCGGACTACCGGCGGCTGGAGTCGTCGCTGCTCCACGAGGTGCTGCGACGGCGGCGTGGGCTGCCGATCCTGCTGTCGGTGGTGTGGATCGAGGTGGCCCGGCGGGCGGGCGGCCCGGTGTACGGAGTGGCGCTGCCGGGTCATTTCGTGGTCGGGTTCGGCGATCCGTCGCAGCGCGTGCTGGCCGACCCCTTCGAGGGCGGCCGTCCGCTGACCGGCCAGGACGCGGAGCTTCTGGTGGCCGGGACGACGGGGGCGCCGTTGGAGGAGTCGATGCTGGCCCCGGCCCGGCCGCTGGAGATCGTGCTGCGGATCCTGAACAACATCAGGGCATGGGCGGCGGCCCGCCCGGAGCACACGGACGCGGCGCTGTGGGCGGTGGACCTCTCCCTGCTGCTGCCCTCGCATCCGGCCCGGCTGCGTTACGAGCGCGCGCAACTGCTCGTGCAGAGCGGGCAGTTCCTGCGCGGGGCGGCGGAGATGGAGGAGTACGCGGACGTGGTCGCCGGGATCGAGCCCGAGGCGGCCGAGGCGATCCGCCAACGGGCGCGGGCGGCACGGGCGTTGCTGAACTGAGGTCTGTCCCGCCCGCGCCCGCCGTGCCGCCTTCTCCCGACCGGGTCGTCGGACCGCACACCGCCCTGCACGCCGACCCGCCCGCCTCACCGCTCGCCCCGGACCACTGGGGGCGCGCCGGGGCGGAGCGGGGCGGGCCGGGTGGTCAGGTCCGGTGCGCCGGGGTCGTGGTGCCGGTCCAGCGGAGCAGGCCGAACAGGAGTTGCGTGGCGCCCGGCTCGGGGCCTGGAGCGTGGACTCGTTGATGCCGACGATGCGGTCGTACGAGCCGTCCACGGCGGCGATCATCGACGGCGACGGGATGATCGCGGTGGCGATCCGCTTCACCGGCCCGGGCGGCGGCGCCTGCCTTGCCGGCCGTGACCTCGCGGGAGGAGCAGGCGCCCAGGGCACCCGGCCCGGCCGGCGCGAAGGCGCCGGCGCCGATGCCGTGCAGGGCGGTGCGCCGGGACGGCGCCGAGGGCACCTGGAAGGCAGCGGACATGGTCCACCTCCGAAACAAGCCGCTTAGGCATGCCTGACCCGACTCAAACGGAATTCGGCCTTCCAAGAGGGGCCCACCCTTCCCCCGGGCCGGCGTGGACCCGCTGCCCTCGCTCGCGGAGGGGCTCGGCCGCGCAGAGGCGACGGAGGACGAGCGCCCCGGATTCGGCACGCCTCCCCGGTCCGCGTACGCCGCCAGGTGGAACCACGGACGGGCCTCACGACGAAACCCACCGGAACACCGCCCGCCCCGCGCCCTCGCCGGCCGCCCACCAAGCCGATGGGCAGCCCCCAACAGCCGCTGCCGTCCCCGGAGTCGACACCTGACACCAGGTCATTCGACACGGCCGCGACCACCGGCGGGACGCGCCGGACCTCGGCAAACGGGTGGAAGGCCGCCGCTCAAACCTCGCGACGCACCGCATGCGGTCCAACGGGTGATTATCGGCGCTTCGCCACCCGATGAGCCCATGGCGTCGCTCGAATGCGGCGCTCCCCGCTGGCGCGCGACCGCATTCGGGCTGACGGTGGATCACGTCGCCACTGCTCCACACCGAGTCGACACCCTGTCACTCTTCGCAGTCGCGACTGGAAGGAATGTGTTCAGATGCGCTCTGCCCGCACACTGTTCGCTACGGCCGCTGTCACGGCGGCCTTCGCCATCACCGGTCCCTCCGCCTACGCCGTGACCACGGCGGGGGACACGGCACAGGCGCCCGGCTCCTCGTCCTCGCGCGGCGACGAGCACGGAGGACACGGCTCCGACCATGGCGGTCGCGGGGGCGACGACAACGGCGACCGCGGTGGTCGCGGAGGTGACGAAGGCGGTCGAGGAGGCGACGAAGGTGGCCGCGGGGGCGACGAAGGCGGTCGCGGCGGCGACGAAGGCGGTCGCGGCGGCGACGAAGGTGGCCGAGGCGGCGACGAGGGTGGCCGAGGCGGCGACGAGGGCCGTCCGCAGGGCGGCGTCAACACCGGTGGCGGCTTCATGGCCGGGGTGACCACCGAGGACGGGGGCGGTCGCGGCGGCGACGAGGGTGGCCGGGGCGGCGACGAGGGCGGTCGCGGCGGTGACGAAGGTGGCCGAGGCGGCG